>JAUNSR010000035.1:13709-30602 GCA_030539115.1 Bacteroidales bacterium | reverse complement strand
TAACTTCCCATTGTTTTGTTTTTTTGGGAGTCAACTTTTTTCAGTATAAGACAAATATAGCATCTTTCTTTAATGGAACCTATTCTTATAAAGGAATATATACATTTAATGGTACTTTTCGTTATGAGGGCACAAACAAAATGGGTAAAAGCCGTCAGGCACGTTGGCTTCCTACATGGAATATATCCGGAGCATGGAATGTTCATGAAGAGAAATTTTTCCAACCTGCTCAAGATATTATGTCTCACTTATCTTTAAAAATGTCTTATTCTTTGACTGCAGACCGTGGTCCGTCTTCCGTTACCAATTCGCTTGCAGTAATTCAGGCATATAATCCTTGGAGACCAAATGGTTCAGTTACTGAATCGGGCTTGCAGATTTATGATTTGGAAAATGCTCAGTTGACTTATGAAAAGAAACATGAGTTTAATATAGGTGCTGATATGGGATTCTTTGATAATCGTATCAATCTTGGAGTAGACTGGTATAAACGTAACAACTTCGATTTGATCGGAGATGTTACGACACAAGGAATCGGAGGCAGTATTATAAAGCAGGGTAATGTTGCCGAGATGTCTTCAAGAGGTACTGAAATTAGTTTGTCAACAAGAAATATTAAAACAAAAGATTTCTCTTGGACAACAGATTTCATTTATTCGCACATTCACAATCGTGTAACGAAGCTTGAGACTTCGAAGCGTGTTATCGACCTTATTTCAGGAAGCGGATTTACATTGGAGGGATATCCGGTTCGTTCTTTATTCTCTCTTAATTTTGTCGGATTAAATGAAGTCGGTATTCCTCAGGTTATAAATGAAGATGGCAATAAGGTAACTTATGACATTAATTTCCAGGAACGTGTAAATTTTGATCATCTGGTTTATTCAGGTTCCATTGACCCGACTGATTTAGGAAGTTTTGGAAATATATTCCAATATAAAAACTTAAAATTAAATCTGTTTGTAACTTATTCATTTGGAAATGTAGTCCGTTTGGATCCATACTTCAATGCTGTTTACTCTGATATGGATGCAATGCCAAAAGAATTTAAAAATCGTTGGATGGTTCCGGGAGATGAAAATATAACAGATATACCTGCTATTCTTTCAAGAAGACAGAAAAATCTTCAATCATCTCTTTCGTATGCATACAATGCTTATAATTATTCCACAGCACGTGTTGCAAAAGGTGATTTTATTCGCATGAAGGAAATATCTCTGAACTATGATTTTCCTAATTCTTTGATTTCAAAAACTAAGCTTTCCAATTTGTCGCTTAAACTTCAGGCAACAAACTTGTTCCTGATTTATGCCGATAAAAAACTTAATGGACAAGACCCTGAGTTTGTTAATACAGGAGGTGTGGCTATTCCGGTTCCTCGTCAGTTTACTTTAACACTTCGTTTGGGTATCTAATTTTTAAAATGATTATTTATGAAAAGATTATCATATTATCTTTTATCATTATGCATGCTATGTTCATGTAATGATTTCTTGGACCAGAACCCTGACGACCGTGCAACTTTGGATTCTGAATCCAAGATAGCATCGCTTTTGGTCTCAGCATATCCTGAAAAAGGGTATCAGCTTTTGGCAGAATTGTCTTCTGATAATGTCGCAGATTTTGGCGTAACTAAGAATTACGACATATTTGCCGAGGATGTCTATACTTGGTCGGAAGATATTGCAAGCCACAATGAATCTCCAAAATCACTTTGGGACGCCTGTTATGGAGCGATAGCAGCAGCCAATCAGGCATTGGATGCTATCGAAGATATGGGAGGACCAACTACAAAACAATTGAAAGCAAGCCGTGGTGAGGCTCTATTATGCCGTGCTTATGCTCACTTTGTACTTGCCAATATGTTTTGTCTTCCTTATGATCCAAATGCAGCTGATCGTTTAGGCGTTCCTTATATGGATCACCCAGAAACGGATTTAAATCCAAAGTACGATAGAGGTTCTTTATTGACCGATTATGAAAAAATGAAAGAGGACATAGAAGAGGGTATTCCTTTGATCGATGATACATCATATTCTGTGCCTAAATATCATTTTAATTATAAGGCTGCATGTTGTTTTGCATCACGTTTCTTCCTGTTTACTCAGGATTGGGACAATGTCATAAAATATTCAACATTGGCTTTGGGTGAAAATCCTCAAAATATTATGAAAGACAATGATGAATTGGCATCACTTCCAAGAAATCCTATAGGTACTGTGTCTTTGGCTTTTTGCAATGTTGTGTCGAAGGCTAATTTCTTAATACAAACAGGTTATTCACAGATGGGTAAATGGTTTGGAGGATATACGACAAGTGCTCGTTTTACTCATGGAGTATTACAGGCAACTTATCAAACCTTAAAAGTAAGGACTCCTTATGGAAACAGTGCAGTTTATAAAATGACGCCTTGGGAATATGCCAGTGGTAAGAGTTTATTGCCTCGTATTCCATTTATATTTGAGTATACAAATCCTGTAAGCGGTAGCGGATATTCAAGAGCTTTATTCCCTTGTTTCACTGCTGAAGAGGCTATACTGAATAGAGCAGAAGCTTATGTGATGAAAATGAAAAGCGATGCAACAGCTCTTGATAAAGCATTAAATGACATGAATATTTTCGGTAAGAATCAGATTTCATCAGGTTATAATACTCTTACCGAAGAAACAGTTAATAACTGGGCTAATTCTTTTGAATATTCTGTTCCTACCATTGGTAAAATTACGGGAACAAACACTCTGACTCCGAAGAATGAGCTTCACCCTTATTATACAATAGAAAAGGGAACTCAGGAGAATATGATTCATTGTTTGTTGTATATGCGTAGAAGAGAATTTATTCATTTGGGAATGCGTTGGTTTGATACTCGTCGTTTCGGTATTACAATCTATCGTCAAACTGTTGATGAAGACGGAATAACAATTACTGCTCTTCCTGATAAGATATCAGATGAGGATGGAAGCGTAGATAAAAGAAGAGCACTTCAACTTCCGGCTGATGTTATAGCGGCAGGATTGGAGTCAAACCCGAGATAAATAATATTTTTTACGTTTATATCTTACAAATAATATATCTATGCCATGCTCATTTAAAGATGAGCTACCTCTTAAAGGTATGCAATGGCACATTTGTACTTTAGTTTTAAAATTAAAATTTATGCAGATGAAACTAAAACTATCAACCTTACTTTATATTATGTTAGGTTTCTCTATCCTTACTTCATGTAAAGAGGATGAATTAAGTGATACAAGTATATTTGTTGATTCAATAACAGAGGAAAATGATTTTGACCGATGGATAACAACAAATTATACAAAACCGTATAACATTGCATTTAAATATCGCTTTGAAGATATTGAATCAAGCATGAGCTATTATTTGACTCCTGCCGATTATAAACAATCGATAGCGATGAGTAAACTTGTACGTCATCTTTGCTTGCAGGCTTATGATGAAGTTACAGACGGAACCACATTTATCCGTTCTTATTTTCCTAAAATTATATTCCTTTCAGGTTCTCCTGCCTATAAGAATAATGGTTCAATGATTTTAGGAACAGCAGACGGAGGAAAGAAAATAACTCTTTTTAATGTAGATGCATTAAATCCTTCGGCAATTACAGCTGAATCGAGTTATTTCAAGACTATTCATCATGAATTTGGTCATATCCTTAATCAAACAAAACCTTATTCTACGGATTTTGGTAAGATTTCAGGTAATTTATATGTTGATGAGTCATGTTGGGATACTTATACAACAGAGTCTTCAGCTCTTAAAGCCGGCTTTATCAGTCGTTATGCCGCTTCTGGACATGGAGAGGATTTTGTTGAGTTGGAATCAATTTATGTGACACGTACTCCGGAAAAATGGAATGCCATGTTGGAAACAGCCGGTGAAACAGGCCGTGCTATCATTGAGGAAAAATTTGAAATTGTGTTTAACTACATGTTGGCCAATTGGAATATTAATCTAAATGATTTACGTTCTGCAGTGCTTCGCCGTACAGAAGAGGTAAAGTCAATGGATCTATATTCTTTGGATGATTAATATGAATAAAGTATGAAAAAATTATTAATATCTCTGACTTTGACTTCTCTTATTATGGTAGGTTGTTACCATAATCAGGAAGATTATTTTGATGAATCAGCAAGTGAGCGAATAACGGCAAATTTGACAAAGTCAAAGCAAATGCTTGAGAGCGCAGAAAACGGATGGAGAGTTGCTTATTACCCTAATCCATCTCAAATTTTTGGAGGATATAATGTTTTCTTTAAGTTTAAAGAGGGGAATGTTACTATCATGACTGATGTTGCCGGTCCTGATAAAACCTGTACAAGCCTTTACTCAATGGGTGAAGATTTAGGTCCGACATTAAATTTAGATACAAAAAATGAGTTGATAAATTATTTCTGTCATCCAAAAAATCCTGATGGATTGGGCTCGAGTTATAAAGGAATGGAGGGAGATTATCTATTTACTGTAATGGAGGCTTCTGAAGAGAAAGTTGTTCTTAGAGGTACTAAATCAGGAAATACTTATGTTTTAACACCTTTAGAAACTTCAGATTGGAAAACAGAGATGCAGGCATATTTGGATGCTTCGGAAGATATGGCATTTAATACATACAATTGTGTCGTAAATGGAAAAACATATTCTATTAAGTCGAGTTACAGGACTTTCCAAATTGATGTCGATGGTGAAACAATTTCTGTTCCATTTATCTATAATAAAGATGGTATTAGTTTTTATAAACCAATAACAATAGATGGTGTAACTGCTCAAAATTTCACTTTCAAGGATGAGTATCATTTTGATGCTGCCGATGGCGCTGATTTTAAAATAATGACTCCTGCTCCTGTTAAGTCTGATTTGAAAATTGAATTGTCGGTACCGAGTGATGAAATGACATATAATAGTGTTGTAGTTTCCGGAAAACCTTCCAATGATGAGGAATATTATTATATGGGAGTAATGACATTGGACAGTTATAAATCTTTACGTGAAAAGAAACTTATTTCAAAACTTGTAGGTGAGTTAAATAATTATATTTCTGCAACAATTGATGCAGAAACTGTAGCTAACACCCTTTTGTATAAAGGAGAAAAGAACGATACTTACAAATATTTAAGTTATTACGATAAATATGTTGCTGTAAGTTTTGGCTGTGCAATTGTAGATGGCTTCATTGCTCCTACAACTTCAATGACTGCCGTAGAATTTAGTATGAATCCTGATTTAATTCCTTCCACTGCTACTGATGACTATAAGGCTTGGCTTGGTCAATGGGAAATCACAACTGCCGGTTCTGAGACAACAAATACTAAATATACATTTGTTGTAACTGTTAAACCAAATGTTATAAACTCAAGCTATAAGGTTACCGGATGGAGTTATGCGTCAATAAGAAATGATTTTAATGTAAATGCAACATACTATTCTTCAACAAAAGCTATGCGTTTTGCCGGTGATCAGTCTATTTATGATTATGGCGATGGATATATATTAAAATATAGAAATCGTTATCAAAATCTAAATACTTTGGCAAGAGGTATTCTTGGTTCAACAAATGTTGCAAATATGGTTGCCTTAATGGAAACTGACGGTAATGCAACAGCTACAGGTCGAGTTGGTACACTTAGCGGTGGGGTACCTTTCCAAGTTACATGTCTCGAATTCTATGATGTTCTCGGCACTACAAATTATTATGTAGCTGCAGCAGCCGAATTTGTATATACTGACTTCTTCTTTGGTCCATATACAATGAAACGTATTGTAGGATTAAATGGAGCAAGCAATGCTTCCTTACAAAAATTAAATTCAAAACAGATTGTTGATATTCAGACAATACCTTCAGTAAAAAGACAATCTTCATTGCCATTTTATCTAATGAAAAGTGTCAGCAATGATGTTGAAGAATCAGAAGTGCTTGAATAATATTGATATTTTCATATAAAGACAAGGGTGGTTTCATTTGTGTGAAGCCACCCTTTCTTATTTAATATAATACCGACTAACAACATTTTACATCAAAAACATGATATTATTGTTTGCGATTTTCTAAGAAGATAAATTCTGAGATGATTAATTTAAAAAAATATTAAGTATGATGATGATAAATTATTGAACTGTATAATTGCTTTATATTGTTGAGTTATTTATATTTTTGCGTGAAACTTGTATTAAGTCTTTTTTATTCCATTTTTTAAGTGAAAAGATTTAAAGTGGACATTAATAATCCATGTAATTATTGCTTTATGGAAAGTTCTACATGGCATTTGTACTTTAGTGTAAAAAAATAAAATATATACAAATGAAGAAATTTTTTTTAATAACGGCTCTTTTAGCTTTCATAGGAGCTGCAAATTCACAATCGAAGAAGAATATAACATTAGAGAATATTGTATACGGAGAGTTCTCTCAGTCGAGTGTTCCGCAATTTCGTTCTATGCTTGATGGTGAGTTTTATACCTCTACCGATAAATCAAGAACAATGATTGTCAAGTATTCCTATAAAACAGGGTTGCCTGTTGATACTCTTTTCAATGTTGAAAATGCAAAGGAATGTCCATTTAAACAATTCGATAATTATATACTTAGTGAGGATGAGAAAAAAATCATGCTTTATAATGAAACAGAGTATATATACAGACGAACATTTAAAGCAAAATATTACACATTTGAAATAAAAAGAAATCTTGTAAAACCTTTATCAGAAGGCAAACAAATGGCTGCTGTTTTTTCTCCCAATGGAAGAAATGTGGCTTTTGTAAGGGATAATAATATATTTCTTAAGAAATTGGACTATGGAACTGAGTCGGCTGTAACAACCGATGGAAAATATAACAACATTATTAATGGTGTTCCTGATTGGGTTTATGAAGAGGAGTTTTCAATGAACAGTGCTATGGTTTGGTCTCCTGATAACTTAACATTGGCTTACATAAAATTTGATGAAAGCAATGTTAAAGAATATTCAATGCAAATGTTTGAGGGTAAATTCCCTGTTATAAAAGAAAACGAACTTTATCCCGGTTATTATTCATATAAATATCCTGTTTCAGGAGAAGCAAATTCAAAAGTAAGTGTTCATACTTTTAATATGGATACCAAGGTTACAAAAAAAATGAATCTTTTGGTAGAAGAGGAGGACTATATTCCAAGAATAAAATTTACAAAAGATCAATCAAAACTTGCAGTAATGACATTTAACCGTCATCAAAGCAAAATCTCTCTTCATTTTGCCAATCCTGCTTCCGGAGTTTCAAAAATCATTCTTCAGGATGAAAATAAAGCCTATGTAAATCCGGACAATATGGATTGCATTGAGTTTTATCCCGACTTTTTTACCTTTGTAAGTGAAAAATCAGGATTTCGTCATTTATATCAATATTCTCTTACAGGAAATCAGTTAAGACAAGTCACTAAAGGAAACTGGGATTTGACTGATTATTATGGATATGAACCATTAACAAAAAGTTTTTATTTCCAAGCTGCCGTTGAATCTCCATTGGAAAGAGAAATATATAAAGTCGATTCAAAAGGCGTTCAAACTAAATTGACAAGTGACAAGGGAACAAACAGCGCGCATTTCAGCAATAACTTTAAATATTTTCAAAACTATTTCAGTAGTATAAATTCACCGCTGCTCGTTACATTGAAAGATATAAAAGGAAAAACTATAAGAACATTAGAGGAAAATAAAGCACTTAAGGCGACAATTGAAAAATATGATTTCCCTACTAAGGAGTTTTTCAAGTTTACAACTTCCAATGGTACGGAATTGAATGGCTATATTATGAAACCTTCCAATTTTGATTCTAAAAAGAAATATCCTGTTTTAATGACACAGTATTCAGGTCCAGGTTCTCAATCTGTACTTAACAGATGGGAAATTAATTGGAATCAATTCCTTACATCAAAAGGTTATATTGTAGCTTGTGTAGATGGAAGAGGAACTGGAGCCAGAGGAGCGGAATTTGAAAGATTGACTTATTGTCAAATAGGTTTATTGGAATCGGAAGATCAAATAGAAGGAGCAAAATATTTGGGAAGTTTACCATACATAGATTCTAAAAGAATTGCAATATGGGGGTGGAGTTTCGGCGGTTATAATACCTTGATGTCTTTAACAGGAGGCGATGTATTTAAAGTAGGTATGGCAGTTGCTCCGGTTACTGATTGGAAGTATTATGATTCGGTTTATACAGAAAGATATATGAGAACTCCAAAAGAAAACTTTGAAGGATATAAAATTACTTCAGCTGTAGAGAGAGCTAAAAATCTAAAAGGCAAACTTTTAATTATTTGCGGTTCTGCTGATGATAATGTTCATCCTCAAAATACTCTTGAGTTTACGGAAGCTTTAGTTCAAAATGATATTCAATTTGATATGCACATTTATACAAATAGAAATCATTCAATATACGGAGGAAAAACAACTCATCATTTATATACAAGACTATATAACTTCTTAGAACAAAATTTATAAGAGATTATTTACAAATACTATTTATATAAAAGGCTGAAAGTTTATTGCTTTCAGCCTTTATTGTAGGCGCTATCTATTTGTGTATTTTTAATTTGGTTAAAAAAATAAAAAACAATACATTTACATAATAGTTGATTAGCAGCTAAATGGCTGTGATATAAAATCATCACACTTTAATAGTGTATTATTCAATCGACAATAAATTCGTTTAATTCCCTGTAATTTATTCCTGCAATATTAAAAATGAAGGAAAATGAGAAACACTCTAATTAGTATATTGTTTATTGTTTTTTTATCCACATTTATCAGCAAAGGAAACAGCATCTCTGTTGAAGCTCCACTAATAATAAAAGCTGATAAAGCTTTCCCTCCTTATGAATATTTAAATGAAAAAAATGAACCGGAAGGCTTTAATATAGACCTAATTAATAATGTTATGATGCGAATAAACCGTCCATACATTATAGAATCGGATGATTGGGGTAAAGTCCTTGATTCTTTTTATAAGAGAGACGCCAATATCCTGTCCGGTTTAATATATTCGAATGAAAGGTCGGAAAATATTTTGTTTAGTAACACACATAGTGTGCTTTGTTATCAGGTGATTTGCAGGAATGAAGATGCTTTTAAATATAATATTTTAGAAGACTTGAACAATAAGAAAATTTTCATTTCAGACGGAGAAATAATTAGTGAAATACTTAAAGAACTCTCTTGTGATAAGAATGTAATTAAAATAGAAAATATGGAAGAGGGCATTAAAAAGCTCTCTTCCGGAATGGCAGATATAGCAATAGCATCCGAAGATGTTGCGAAATATATTATTGAAGAGAATAATTTGGATAATCTAAGTATTATTGATGTCGGAATCCCTACAATGGAATATTGTATAGCTGTTAATCAAGACAGAGGACTGCTGTTGCAGATTAATCGTGCATTGGTGGAAATGAAAAAGGATGGTACGTTTAATGATATTTATGATAAATGGTTCCCTTCAAAAAAAATTTTAAAAAGGAAAATAATATTATATACTGGGATAGCAGTAGTGGTATTAGTATTGCTTACTTTCTATGGAATAGGATTATATCTCAACAAAAAGATTAAAAAGATTACCAATGAGATAAATCTTCAAAACAAAAAATATCAAACCCTTTTTAAGAATACTGTAGCCGGATTGGAGTATTATAATAAAGACGGGATTCTGATAGATTTGAATGAAGCAGATTGCAGAATATTTGGAATAAGTGATAAAAATGTCTTATTGAAAAATCAAGTTTCAATATATGACAATCCATTATTGGCTGAATTTTTTGATGATAATAAATTACAATCTAATTACAAAAAAGTAATAAAGTATGATTTAAGAAGAGATTCAAGGGATAAATATTTTGCAGTATCTGAGAAGAATGAAATAATTTATGTTGAGACCAAAATTAATCTATTGTATAGCGATAATGGAGAATTGGATTCAATTATATGTACTTCTTTGGATGTTTCTGAGAAATATGTAATGGACAAAAAATTAAAAGAATCCGGTAAATTGATTCAAATGGCAATTTCTGCAGAAAAACTAATTACTTGGACATATGATTTTAAAACAAAAACAATTTCCTTTGGCGAGAATGAAACCAATTTGCCTTTTTCTGCAGGTCTTAATGATTATTCCGCTTTTATTTACAGTGAGGATAGAGAGAAAGTTTTTTCTATGTTTAACTCAATAGCAAAAAATGAAAAAGAGAGTGCCAGCTGTATTGCCAGATATGTCTTGGATGATGGAACCTGTCATTATTTCAAAATGATTATGACAGCTTTTATTGTTAAGGGAAAGGTTACAAAAATTATAGGTTCTTCAAAAGATATTGATGAGGAATATACTGCACAGAAAAAAATAAAACGACTTTCTGCTTGTTTTGATTTAGCACTTGAAGCAGCCAATATTTATGTTTGGACATATAATTTTGACACAGAATCTTTTAATGTAATTAAAGGAGTGGAGGGAACAATTAAATCAATTCCTATTAAGGATTATTTTCAAAAAATACATAATGATGATGTTGAAATGTGCCACGCTGTATTTGAAAAACTTCTTAATGGAGAATTAGTTAAAACATCTGTCATATACAGATGTTATGGTGAAAATGACAGAATATTATATTATAGATGTTATTACATTACTGAAAAAGTTGACAATAAGGTTGTAACACTTATAGGAACCAGCGAGAACATTACTGAAGAAATTAATCAACAAAAAAAATTAGAAGATTCATTAAATAAATTAAAATACACATTGAAAGGAGTAAATGCTTCTTTTTTTGAGTTTGATGTTTCAACCCAATTCATTAAATTGTATAATGATCCTATAAATCAACATGATGAAAATAAATTAATTCCTTTAAAAAAATATTGTTCATTCTTCTTTTCCGAGAAAGATAATATGTTGGTCGAGTTTGAAAACGTGTTGATTAACGGAATAAACAAAAATATTTCATTTGAAGCGAAACAACGATATTTTTCAGATGATAATACGGCTATGGTAAGTATTCATGTAATGCCATTTAGTTTTGATAATAATGGGAAAGTAACTAAATATGTTGGAATAAAAAATGATATAACTCAGTTGCATTCTTTTTCAAAGCAATTGTATAATGCAAATAATGAAAAAGAAATATTGTTGAAACATTTACCTGTCGCTATCCTGACCTATGATGAAAATTACATGCTGAATTATGTAAATGATGCAGCATACAATCTTTTGGATATTAAAAATAAAGGTCAACTTAACAATAAAAAAATACTATTGTTTGACGATCCTAATATAGAACCTTATTATAAAGAACAGATAAAAAAGGGTGAATTTATAGATACTGTTATAAAATATAATCCTTCTCTTGCTGTTGATGCTGATCTCTTTTATTCTCCTATAAATACGAATCTATATTTTGATATCAAGATTAGATATATAAAAGGTGATGATGGAGAAATTAACAAAACTATCATTATGATGTCTGATATTACTGAAAAACAAAAATATGAAGCTGACTTAAAGAAGAATATTAGTAAGACAAAATATGCAATTCAATCTGCAAATATCGCATTTTTGGATTATGATGTAAGAAAGAATCAATTTTTAACCATAAATGATCCTTTGGCCGAGTATGATGAAAATAAAGTAATATCTTTCGATAATTACAAAAAGGTCGCTCTTCCCGAAGACGTGGACAAAATTTTATCACTTGAATATATAATGATGAATCAAATCAATAAATCTTATTCTATTGATGTGAAATTCTTATATCCTGATGGAGAAATTCATTGTTGCAATATCTCCGGAATACCTTTTGAAATTGACAATAACGGAAAAGTTTTAAGATATGTAGGCTTTAGAAAAGACAATACCGAGATTATTAAATTGAACCTTAAAATTAAGGATTATGTCGATAAACTCAGGTATATTATCGAGTCGAGTAAAATTATTATTTGGGATTTTGATGTTAAAAGCAGCTTGTTAAAATTAAACAGCGCTTTTAGCTGCGTTCCTTCTACAATGACTTTTGAGGAATATATAGAGCATATTCCACTTGAGGAGAGAGGCAAATTCAAAAAAGATTTTGAAAATATGTTGTCCAACAAGAATAAAACATTTTCTCATAATAGAAAAATAACACTTGATATTAATGACAGGTTATCTATAAAACATATAATAATCAGCGGGATTATTCATTATGATGAAAATGATAATTTTATTGGTTGTTCAGGCTTAGTGAGGGATATTACAGATCTTATATTAATTCAGGAACGTCTCGAACAGGAAAAAATTAAAGCAGAGAGAGCAGATAAGTTAAAAAGCGCCTTTTTGGCAAATATGAGTCATGAAATTAGAACCCCTCTTAATGCTATTGTCGGATTTTCAGAACTGCTTACTTCTACAGAAGACGAAAAAGAGAAGGAAGATTATATAAACATTATTAATAAGAATAATGAATTATTGCTCAGACTAATTGGAGACATACTTGACCTGTCTAAAATCGAATCAGGCCTGATCGAATTAAAAAATGAACAATTTGATATCTCAAAAGCTTTTGATGAGACATATATGAGCCTGAAAAATCGTTGTGACAACCCAAATATTGAATTCTTAAAAAGTAATCCTTATTCTAAATGTGTTGTGCATTTGGATAGAAATCGGTTTGTGCAGATTTTAACCAACTTTGCAACTAATGCAATCAAATATACTGCCAAAGGATATATATTATTGAAATATGAGCATCTCGATGGAGGAATAAAAGTAAGTGTACAAGATACAGGAATTGGTATTTCTAAAGAAAAACACAATAGAATTTTTCAGAGATTTGAAAAACTTGATGATTTTGCTCAAGGAACAGGTCTTGGGCTTGCTATATGTAAAGCTATTGTTGAAAGACAGAATGGATTAATTGGATTTGAAAGTGAAAAAGATAAAGGCTCTTGTTTTTGGGCATGGCTGCCTTGTAAAGTTGAGATGATTAATGAAACAAAAGATAATTTGGATGGTAAAATAAATATTGTAAAGGAAAATTCCAATTTAAATCTTAAAAAACTTGATGGCTTTTCTATTTTGGTCGCTGAAGATAATGATAGCAATTTCATGCTTGTTAAAGCAATATTAAAGGATTACAAACTTTCAAGAGCTATAAATGGTAAAGAAGCAGTCGATTTGGCAAAGAATAATAGATATAATGCAATATTAATGGATATGAAAATGCCGATAATGAATGGATTGGAAGCAACAAAGGAAATTAGAACTTTTGATATGATTACTCCTATTATAGCTCTTACTGCAAATGCGTTTGATTCAGACAAGAAAATGGCTTTAGAAGCCGGATGCAATGCTTTTATTGCCAAACCTATAAAAAAAGAGGAGCTTCAAAAGATATTATTATCTGATTGAACTCTTTCTGTTGATGTTTAAATTGTTGAATGTGTTAATGCACATGATAAAAAACATGTATTAAATTTGATTCATTATTATTTCCCTTGTTTTTTGTAGAGAAAAAATTATCAATGTTTCGGTAAATTTTTACCGAAATATTGATAATTTCCATACTGCAAATAAGTATAATAAGCAAATTTCATTTGTATATAATCTGTTCTTTAACACCAAGGTGCAAATGCGCCATTTATCAACTTTTTGTTTGGTATCTCAACTTTGGGTGAGTTATGGCTGTTTTTTTATAAAACTCTTTTCAGCAATTCTGGCATGTCTTCATATTCACATTTTATATTGCCAAGCAAAGAGAGTCCTTTGTCAGTTAGTGAAAAATACATTTGTCGCTTATCTTCCAACCCCATTACTCTGTGTATAAGATATTTTTTTTCTACCGAAGCAATAACTTTAGAGGTATTGGAACATGTTAATCCAAGTATTTCACTAAGTTCCCCGGAAGATAGTTTTTCATTTTTTGCCAATGAGCACAGAAGCATACCTTCATTAAAACAAATGCCGTATTCCTTTTCAAATGATATTTCAAAACGTGCAATAGCTCTTTGAAGATCTCTTAGTTTACAAAGATTTTCCATAAAGAATAATTACTAATAATTTAAATAAAAAGATTTACATTAGCCTTATCAGCCTTTTCCATATAGGTGGCTACTCCGCCAATTGTTACTTCGTCCAAGAGCTCTTCTTTAGAAATTCCCATTACATCCATTGACATTTGGCATGCAATAAACTCTACATTGTTTGCAATTGCAGATGCTCTTAATGATTCAAGGGATTCAATGCCCTTTTTGTTCATTATATATCTCATCATATTGCTTCCCATACCAAACATGTTGAATTTAGAAAGTTTTAGGCCAAATGAATCGGAAGGAAGCATAAAAGAAAACATTTTTGCAAATATATCTTTTTCAACTTTCGGTTTTGCAGTTTTCTTTATAACATTTAAACCCCAGAATGTGAAAAAGATTGTCACTTTTTCACCTGTTACTGCGGCTCCATTGGCAAGAATAAACGTGGCAAGAGCCTTATCCAAATCATCGCTGAACATTATAAATGTTTTGCCTTTTGAGTCGGACGCAACATTTTCCTTTAAGCAGTCGACGATTTTCTTACCCTTCTTAATTTTTACTCTGTATTTCCCTTTCTCTGTCTGACTGCCCAAAAAAATATTCCCTGTCATTGCACACCATGCACCGGCATCTCTTGCAAAGGCAGCATCTGTTGACAGTATTTCTATTACCTCGCCTTCATTGATAGTTTCAATAGATTCTTTTAATTTTAAAATCGGTCCCGGACATTGAAGTCCGCATGCATCCACAGAAATGGTTTTGACTGGTGAAGAAGAGCATTCTTTAATAGGATTCACTTTTACTGCATTATTCTCTATCAAATCATATTCTTTGTTGTCGGATGATAATTTATCATCATTGTTTTTAATTATATCAACTTGGCAGTTTTTATTTACTATTTCTTGTGTTGCCAAAGAATAAGTTTTAAAACCTCCTGAAAGATTCTTTACATCAGCAAATCCTTTGCCGTTTAAAATATTCATTGCCAAATAGCCACGAAGCCCAACAGCACAATATACATATATTGTTTCTCCATACGGAATTTCAATCATTCTGTCTCTTAAATCATCTAATGGGATATTATAGGATCCTTTTATCGACCCTAATTCAAATTCAGCTTTCGTTCTTACATCTAAAATAAAGGCACTGTTTTTTATTAAACCATCAACCTCACGCCAAGTAAATATTGGCATTTTCTTTGCCAGAATATTTGAACTTACATATCCTGCAATAGCCAATGGGTCTTTTGCTGAAGAGAATGGTGGAGCGTATGTATGTTCAAGTCTTATTAGGTCATAAACAGTGCCTCCATTTTTTATTATTATTGAAGCTTCGTCTATTCGTTTGTCAACACCGGAATAGCCTACGCTTTGAACTCCGTAAAGACGACCGTCTTTTGGATCAAAAGTGGTTTTTATTGTAATGGGAAGTGCATCGGGATAATAGCCTGCGTGAGAATTGGAATGAATTGTTGAACTTAAATAAGGAATGTCCAATTGTTTTAATTTCTTTGCAGCAAGTCCGGTCGAAGCAACAGTCAAATCAAAAACTTTTGCAACAGATGTTCCTATGGCACCTTCATACATTGCAATGTTTTCAAAAACCATATTGTCGGCAACTATTCTTGCCTGTCTGTTAGCGGGATTAGCCAAGTAATTCAGCCAAGGTCTACCGGTGATAGGGTTAGGAAATTCAATGGCATCGCCAACTGCGTAAATATCCTTTTTAGATGTTTCAAGATAGTTGCTTACCCGGATTCCTCCGGTTTCTCCGATCTCTATACCTGCATCCTTAGCTAATGAAACTGCAGGTCTAACTCCGATAGAAAGAATAATAATATCGGCAAAAATGCTTTTGCTCGATGCCAGTTTAATCTCTATGCCCTTTTCATCTTTTTCAAAACTTTCAACTTTACTGTCAAGATATAGATTTACACCCTTTTCGATTAAATGAGAGTGAACATGCGATGCAATAGAGTAGTCAACAGATGCCATAACTTGATTTGCCATCTCAATAACTGAAACTTTTGCTCCTGCCGAGTGCAAATTTTCTGCCATCTCAAGACCGATAAATCCGCCTCCTACAACTACTGCCCGTTTTATTTCATTGTTCTTAATATAACTTTTTATTCTATCGGTGTCTTCAACATTCCTTAATGTAAATATTCCGGGTAAATCTATCCCTTTAAGTGGAGGTTTCACAGGATATGAGCCGGGAGATAATAGAAGTTTATCATATGTTTCGACATAGCAACTTCCATCTTGTTTTTTTACAATTATATTTTTATTTTCAGAATCAATGGATATGACTTCATTATCCACTCTGACATCTATATTAAATCTTTTGGAAAACTTTTCTGCTGTTTGTACAAATAGCTTGTTCTTGTCATTGATTACATCTCCAATATAATAGGGGAGACCACAATTTGCATATGAAATATAATGCCCTTTATCAATTAAAACTATTTCGCAGTTTTCATCTATTCTTCTTATTCTTGCCGCTGCTGTTGCGCCTCCTGCAACACCTCCGATTATTACATGTTTCATAAAATATTATTATTTTTTATCTTATATTCTTTTTGATATAATTTCCTGTGGAAAATATATGCAAATATAATTGTATTTTCTTTAGTTATAATATTCCAATGGAAAATATAAATTATTTAACAAAAAATAGATTTAATGTATTATAAAGTCAATTCATCAATAAGTATTATCGATATTAAATTTTTAACCGTCGATTTTGTAATTGTAATTCGAGAATTATATGTTTTTAGATTCTATCTGATCAATGCCGGGAATGTAAACTTAAAAAGACTGATGAAAATTGAAAAATCGACGTTCAAAATTCATTTTTCG
>JAUNSR010000035.1:0-13699 GCA_030539115.1 Bacteroidales bacterium | reverse complement strand
GAAAGTGGCGAAATATAGTAATAATCGTAAATAGAAAATTACAGATTGAATTTTTCTACAACGTCTAATTAGCCGATAATCAGGATAATAAAAATTCCGGTGTTAAGGATTATATAAAAAATAATGACTGTCATAAATGTAAAAGAGGGCTTGACAAATAGTTGTCAAGCCCTCTTTTAAGGATTATAATACATCCATACAATAGATGTATTTTTTTATTAGTTTTCTCCACGACTGTAGTTAGGAGCTTCACGAGTAATAGTTACATCATGAGGGTGACTCTCAGCTACACCGGCATTTGTAATTCTTGTAAACTTAGCTTTATCATGAAGTATTTCGATATTTTCAGAACCGCAATAACCCATTCCGGCTCTCAAACCACCAATCATTTGATAAATGACTTCAAATAGGCTGCCTTTAAAAGGAACACGAGCAGCAATACCCTCAGGAACAAGTTTCTTAACATCAACTTCTCCATCTTGGAAATATCTATCTTTAGAACCCTTTTCCATAGCTTCCAAAGATCCCATGCCACGGTAAGATTTAAACTTACGTCCGTTATAGATGATGGTTTCTCCGGGAGATTCTTCAACACCGGCTAAAAGACCGCCAAGCATAACGCTGTATCCTCCGGCTGCAATAGCTTTAACGATATCGCCTGAATAACGAATACCGCCATCAGCGATAAGAGGAATATCTGTACCTTTTAAAGCTTTGGCAACATCGTAAACAGCTGAAAGTTGTGGCATTCCGATACCGGCTACAACACGAGTTGTACAAATAGAGCCGGGACCGATACCGACTTTAACACCATCAGCACCGGCATCAGCAAGATATTTGGCGGCATCACCTGTCGCAATGTTGCCGACAACTACATCTAAATTTGGATATTTATTTTTTACAGTCTTAAGAACTTCAACCACGCCTTTAGAATGACCATGAGCCGTGTCAATAACAATAGCATCAACCCCGGCTTCAACTAAAGCATCGACGCGAGTCATAACATCGGCTGTCACGCCAACGCCTGCAGCAACACGTAAACGACCTTTGCTGTCTTTGCAGGCAAAAGGTTTGTTTTTGGCTTTGGTAATATCTTTATAGGTAACAAGACCGATCAATTTGTTGTCTTTGTCAACTACAGGAAGTTTTTCAATTTTATATTCTTGAAGAATTTCAGCGGCAGCTTCCAAATCGGTTGACTGATTTGTAGTGATAAGGTTTTCTTTTGTCATCACCTCATCGATAAGACGATTCATGTCTTTTTGGAAACGAAGATCTCTATTGGTAACAATACCAACAAGATGGCGTTCGTCGTCAACAACAGGAATGCCTCCGATTTTATATTCTGCCATTAAGGCAAGAGCGTCTTTAACAGTTGACCCGCGTTTAATTATAACAGGGTCGTAAATCATACCATTCTCAGCTCTTTTAACAATATGAACTTGTTTAGCCTGTTCGGCAATAGTCATATTCTTATGAATTACGCCAATACCGCCCTCTCTGGCAATAGCAATAGCCATCTTAGCTTCTGTAACGGTATCCATTGCCGCAGAAACTATTGGAATATTAAGCGTAATGTTTCTTGAAAACTTTGTGGTAAGATCGATGTTACGGGGAAGGACTTCTGAATAAGCAGGGATTAACAAAACATCGTCGAAAGTTAATCCATCCATTACTACTTTATCTGCAATAAATGACATATTGGGTGCTTTTAGAATTTATTGCGTGCAAATATAATTAGTAAAATTGAATAAATAATTATTATTTAATCTCTTTTTAAAATAAAAAAACTAAGTATGAGGTTTAAAATTCTAAAAAAGGTGAGAATAGGGTCTAAACTTATCGCATTTTGCAATTTATTTATTTTCTAAACCTTTTAGATCCCTATTGTTTTTATCATGAGATGAGTTCGGTTTCTCTCTGTTGTTTTTCTTGAGCATCTCCATGTTGAATCTCATTTCAGCATGTTGAAGCTTGTAAAGCTTTTCAGGCGAAAGAATTGATTTGAATTTTTTGAAATATTCAGTCTCTAATTGAGCCTCTTTTAGCTTTATTCCGTTCATTGCCTCTGCAACAGCCATGTATGATTGAGAAGAGGCAGTCTCTTTATTTTTGTCAAGCTCCTTGATTGTTTTGCGAAGGTTCATTTGTTCGTCAAATTTCTTCTTTTGAAGCTCATCATAGACAGGAAAAAATTTTTCTTCCTCCTCTTTTGTCATTCCAACCTCTTTTACAAGATATTGTCTTTTAATATTGTAAAATTCTTCAAAGCGGTTTTTGAAATTCTTTTGTTGGTTAAAACTATTATTCTCCTTTGTATTATTGTTTTGAGCAACAATGTTCAAATTGCCGCACAATAAAACAAAGAGAGTCATTATTATTGATACAATTCCTTTTTTCATAATCAAAAATTATTTATTCACTTTCAGCAAACAAGTATTCATATACATCATAATCATTAACAGGAGCTATAAGAGCCTGCTCAAACATATTTTGTTTTTCAGTAAGAGATGCATTTGCAGTATTATTTGCAACATTATTTTCATTCACCAAGAATACTTTAAAGACAACAACAAAAGAAACAAACATTGCAGCCAAATACATCCAAGGTTTTACCTTATTCCAGATAGATATCTTTGGAGCTGAATCAGCCTCGACTTTTTCTTCAGCATTTATAAGGAACTCCATTTTCGTTGAAAAATCAGAGAAATAGTTATCAGGCACTTTCATCCCTGTTTTTCTTGTCCCAAAATCTTTTGTTTCATCAAAATGTTCCATTTTAATCATATTTTAAATAGTCTCAATAATGACTATATTTATTTTATTTCAACTAACGAATATAAGACTCAATTAAATAACAAAGGTTTAACCATTGGAGACTAAATATTCCTCTATTTTTTTTGCTGCAATATGATAGGAGGCTTTTAAAGCACCTACAGAGGTGTTTAAAATCTCAGACATATCCTCATATTTTATTTCATCAAAATATCTCATATTAAATACCAACCTTTGTTTTTCGGGCAAATGAAGAATGGCTTCCTGTAACAGCTTTTCAATTTCATTGCCGTCAAAATATTCATCTGCTTCAAGATTGTCTATAAGATATAGATCCTCATCTGTTGTTAATGCTTTTTCTTGACGTTGTCTGGCAAGAAATGTTATACTTTCATTAACCGCAATTCTATATAGCCAGGTGGATATCTTTGATTCGCCTCTAAAAGTGTCAATGTTTTTCCATGCTTTAAGAAAAGTATTTTGCATTATATCATCTGCATCATCATGAGATACAACCATTTTTCTGATTTGCCAATATATCCGCTCTTGGTAAATCCCTATTATTTTAGAGAAAGCATTCCGACATTGATTGGGATCCTGCAATTGTCGGATTATTTCTTCTTCATTATAATCGGTCATATCTTTTATATAAGTTATTTTTAATACAATGTACTAATGCACCATTTTTTATCAACTTGTTGAGTATCCTTTTTTAATGAATTATGGCGATTTCATTTAATAAAAGGACGTATATAGCTCCTTTTTGTAGTTTATATTAAATGACTATGTAAAAATAGTCTTTATCATTTGTGAACAATAAAAAGAATTGAATTTTTTATAATAAAACTTATTGTTATATATCCCTATTCTGTAGAAATATTGTTCAAATGTGACCTTTATTAAAAATAAAGACTGTAAACTTCCCTTTAGGTTTAATGTTCTAACTTATAAAAATAATGAAGCATTAAGTTTTTAACTTAAATATGATATTTTAAAATCACTATTAATGGTGATTGTAAGCTTTTTTAATAATATGGACATTTGTAAACTCAAAGGATTTAAAAAATGTTATTTGATAATTATTAAACATAAGGCTCTTTTTTAATTATTGACGCACACATTCTCTTTAAAAGAGCCGAATGTTTAATTATTTAGATGACGATACAATTAACTTGAGTTTGCATAACAGAAAGTTTTAAAAGACAATTATCGAAAAAATAATCATATAATTTTAAAATGGGAAAAATTACTTCACTAATTCTATTCGTATTTTTATTAATCTCACTTCAGTCCATTGCCGAATCACCGGAAAATAGTGATACAGTAGTCTACAAAAACATGTTATTAAACGAAGTGGTAGTCATATCTAATCCAAAATCCAATATCAAGGCTTTTGAAACTCCGGCTTCAGTATCTTTCTTTAATTCAGAGAGGTTGGAACGTCAAAATATCCTTTCAATTAAGGATGTTTCTTCTATTGCGCCTAATTTCTTTATACCTGATTATGGTTCAAAGCTAACTACAGCGATCTATATAAGGGGAATAGGAACAAGAACCAATAATTCTGTGGTTGGAATGTATGTTGATAATATACCATATCTTGATAAAAGTATTTTTGATTTTGATTTTTTGGATATTGAGAGACTTGAGATATTAAGAGGCCCTCAAAGTACACTTTATGGCAGAAATACTATGGCGGGACTTATCAATGTTTATACAAAATCCCCTTTTGATCACCAATATACCAAAGCTATGATCTCTTATGGAAACTACAATTCCATGAGATTCTATCTTTCAAGATATGGTAAAATAAATGACAAACTTGCATATTCTTTAAGTGGCCAGTATCAAAAAAGTGATGGCTATTTTAAAAATAAATATAATGGCGAAAAGGCTGATTCAACAGAATCTGCAAACGGAAGATTTCAATTGTATTGGAAGCCATTGAATAATACTAATGTTAATTTAACGTCAAATCTTGAATATAGCCGTCAAGGCGGCTATCCTTATGGATTAATTGATGATAATGGAAATATTGGGGATGTTTTTTATAATGATCCGGGCTCTTACAATAGACTTATTTCTTCAAGTAGTCTTTTGGTCGACACAAAACTTAAACATTTTTCTATAACAAACACAACCGGCTTTCAGTATTTTGATGATGATATGAAACTTGATCAGGATTTTACTGAGAAATCTGTTTTTACCTTAAACCAAAAACAAAGTCAACGTTCAGTTTCTCATGAAATAGTTTTTAAATCTACTGATGATAATAATTTTAAGTGGCTGGCAGGTGCTTTTGGCTTTTATCAATCCTTAAATACCAATGCTCCTGTAGATTTTAAGAAAGAGGGAATTGACAATATGATAAATGCGGAAATTGCACAAAATATTCCTCCTATTCCTGCGGGGCCTTCCACCTCAATAATACTTTATGATTCTCTTGTTAATAATAATATGGTTATTGCCGGAAAATTTAAAACGCCTACTTGGGGAAGTGCCGTTTATACTCAGTTTACCTATGATAATCTTTTTGTTGATGGTCTTTCATTATCTGCCGGAGTAAGACTTGATTATGAGAAAGCTAAAATTGATTATGATTCTTATACTGTAGCTTATGCTAACAGCGGTGTTATAATGAAGAAGCCTACAATGGCTGTTCCAATGGCATCATTTAAAGATACTATCAACATAGGAATAGCCGGAAATAATGTAATGGATAATCTTGAATTGCTCCCTCGTTTTGATTTGAAATATACACCTAATAATAAATGTATGGCTTATGCATCTGTTTCAAAGGGATATAGAGCAGGGGGATTTAACTTTCAAATGTTTTCTGATGCCATTAGAGATCAATTGAAAAGTAGAATGATAGGGGAGTTTATTAAGAATGCGGATGATTTTGGAATGGGAAGCAGGATACCTGATAATATTAGAGATATGGCTGAAGTATCTGATATTGATGTTAATTCCCAGATAAAATATAAACCTGAATATAGCTGGAACTATGAGATAGGAACAAAGGCTGAAGTCTTTGAAAATAAATTGAATGTTGATTTTTCTGTATTCTATATAGATGTTAGAAATCAGCAAATATCTGCTTTCTCAGAACAAGGGCTTGGAAGAATTACTAAAAATTCAGGTAAGTCTTCAAGCTATGGAGTGGAAGGATCTTTAAGATATTACCCAATTTCTAATCTTGCTTTTTCTGCAACCTATGGATATACTCATGCTACATTTAAAGAAAATTATATTGAGAAAATGGTTGATGGAGAAACTCAAAGGATTGATTATGAGGGTAACTTTATTCCTTTTGCTCCTAAGCATACAATGGCTGTTACTGCTAATTATGTTTTGTCATTTAAAAACAAATGGATAGATATGATGAACTTTAATGCTCAATATGCCGGTGCCGGAAGAACTTATTGGACAGAAGATAATTCTCAATATCAAAATTTTTATGGAACCTTAAGCGCAAAAGTTAGTGCTACTAAAGGTATTTTTGAATTCTCTTTATGGGGTAAAAATTTAACTGATGCTAAATATACATCCTTTTATTTTGAATCTTTAGGTAAAAAACTTGCACAAAAAGGCGCTCCTTTGACTTTTGGAGCAGAGCTTACTGTAAAATTCTAAATCGTTTTTACCGTTTGTTTGATAGATATATTATTTAATGACGAAATAATAATATATTAATGATATTGTTTCTATTTAAGAATGTTCTTATTTATCTTAAAAAAGCTTTCCAGAATCTTTAATTTATGGACTGGAAAGCTTTTTTTGTCTGTTCTTAAAGTAATATCTATTTCTAAACTAAGATATATTAATATTAAATGCATTGTATGTTCATTTATGTTTTATGAATATAATTATTTAACATTTTTTGAAAGCATTATATAACAGTGCTTAAACTCTTTTTTTATAAAAAATATTCATGTAAGGAATGTAAAACATTTGCACAAAAGAAAAAAGGTTGTACATTTGCAACGCAATCAGGAAATGATGGCAAAATAAAAAAAGGGCGAATACCAGAGTGGCCAAATGGGGCAGACTGTAAATCTGCTGTCTTTCGACTTCGGTGGTTCGAATCCATCTTCGCCCACATTTTTTTTCGCGGGAATAGCTCAGTTGATAGAGCATCAGCCTTCCAAGCTGAGGGTCGCGGGTTTGAGCCCCGTTTCCCGCTCCAATATCGCGGAATGGAGCAGTGGTAGCTCGTCGGGCTCATAACCCGAAGGTCGTTGGTTCGAGTCCGGCTTCCGCAACAAGGCCTTTCAAAAGTTTTTTGAAAGGCTTTTTTTGTGACTTTTTTTATTGAAGCGTTTAAACATTTATTGATATTATTGAAAATTTTTCGAATTTTATTTCTAAATTTAATCTTTGTCACATTAATGCCGTGAATTTAATTTTAATCTTAAAGTCAATTGCATTAATCAATTAAAAAAAACCTTTTTATCTTATGAATAATCACATACCTAAACCTGAATGGCTTAAAGTCAAATTGGGCGATAGTTTATTATATGGAAAAACTTCTTCTTTGATTAACAACAATTGCATTAATACTATATGTGTAAGCGGTAAATGCCCAAATCACGGAGAATGCTGGAGCAGAGGAAGAGCCTCTTTTATGATAGGTGGTGATATTTGCACCAGAAACTGTAAATTCTGCAATACAAATACAGGAAAGCCATTGCCTCTTGATTTAAGTGAACCTCTTAATCTGGCAAATACGATTAAATCTATGAATTTAACTCACGTAGTTGTAACATCCGTAGACAGGGATGATTTAGCTGACGGTGGTGCTGAACATTGGGTTAACACCGTTAATGAGATTAAAAGGCTTAATCCCGGCATTACTTTGGAACTGCTTATCCCTGATTTTAATGGCTTATTTCCACTTATAGATTCAATTTGCAATACTGAACCGGATATTATTTCTCACAATATTGAAACTGTAGAAAGC
Organism: Bacteroidales bacterium; assembly: GCA_030539115.1. Lineage (GTDB taxonomy): Bacteria > Bacteroidota > Bacteroidia > Bacteroidales > JAUNSR01 > JAUNSR01. The sequence continues at coordinate 5,961 of JAUNSR010000035.1, read as the reverse complement.
CTTACTCCTTATATACGTTCAAAGGCAACATATAAAAGAAGCCTTGAAGTATTAAACCGAATTAATAGCAATAAGATTATAACCAAATCCGGCTTTATGCTTGGCTTAGGTGAGAATAAAGCTGAAATATTAAATACAATTTTAGATTTGAAAAATGCCGGATGCTCTATTCTTACCATAGGGCAATATCTTCAACCTTCAAAAAAAAATATTGAGGTTAAAAGATATGTTTCCCCGAAGGAGTTCTTGGAGTATAAAGACTTTGCCATATCCAATGGCTTTAATATTGTTGAAAGCGCTCCTCTTGTAAGGTCTTCTTATTATGCAGAAAACCATTTGTTGAAGCGTTAATAATTGAATTTTTATTTTATTTATTTTAATCCATTTAATTGATGCATATTCTTTTTTGGATATTTATAATATGTATTATTCGATTATTGTAGCGCTAATGTGTAATAAATGTTAAATATGCATTGATATATATGATAACTAAGAACTTTCTTCTCATCCTTTTGTTTATATACCAAAATTACTAAACCATGAAGACTAAGCCATTTAGTATATTGTGGGGATATTTGCCTCTTGTAATATTGAATCTTTTTGATATTGGGATGGATTACAAAATTGCAATCTTTCATTCGGTCGTAAGCATTATAATTCTGTTGGCTGTATATTTCTTTAGGTATCCAAAAAACAGATATATAACTTCATTATGCTGTTCTCTTTTAATTATTCCTTTTTTTGTGTTTGTACATTACATTTTGCCTATGAACAAGGCTTTTTGGATAACTCCAATAGTGTTGGAATTATTGCTTTTAATTATTAATTTGTATCTTTTGTTCATAAGAAAAAGTGTTATTAAAAATATTAATAATATCTTTATTAGAAGAATAAATATAGTGCTTCAGAAAGATTTTGCTGATAACTTAAAAGTTTCAGTATTGGTTGTACCTATATTAGTGCTCCATATTTTTATTTTATTTTTTCATTTAATAATATATGGATATGAAAGCTTAACGGGAAATTATCTTTCAAGAAGCGGCTTATTGTTTATAGGGGTATGTTTAATAATTCAAGAAGTTTTTCTTTTTTCAAAAAATAAAATATTAAAATATAAGTTTAAGCTAAATTCAGTTCGCAGCTGTACATAGTTGGAAGTTTGTTTATATATTACATGTTGATTTGCTCAGATACTTTTTTTTAAAGTTATTCTATTAAAGAAGTATTCATATATTATAAAAAGTACTTATGTGGCTTTTGACTAATATTATTGAAGATGATTATTAATTATGCTTTAGGTGTTTGGAAATTAAAGTTTTTTGTATGGATAAGATTGCAAAACGTCTATATATAGGGAGTCCTGCAATAGGTCTTTTACCTTTTATACTCTTTTTCTTGCTGACAAAAGTATTATATTTTAAGATTGCTTTGGTTGTTACCCTGGTTTTGTCTTTGCCTATTGGGTACTTTTATTTTAAAATGATAAAGCATCACATTTTTAATCTGATGTTTTTCTCGACTTTGGTAGTGATGTTTTTTGAGATTTTCCTCTCATTGCTTCCAATTGAGTATTATTTTAGAAATTATGGTCCATTTTTCAATGAGATAAGTATGATATCGGTTTATCTCTTGATATTGCAAAACAAGAAAAAGATTATTAAATATATATATAAGTACTTATCAATTCCCGTAATTACAGATGTCAAGCTTGAGATATATGAGTTTTTTTATTTTCTTAAAATAAGTTTGTGGGGAGTGTTAATTTACACTTTTATCATTACTGTTTATTTGTTTTTCTTTAAGGATATTCATTCTCCGGACAGACATGAGTTTTTTATTAACGATTTAAGAACATATTTTTTATCTCTTATAATTATTTTTGGTCTGATAAGAACCTATCTTTTATCTTTCAAGTTTAAAAAAGAGGTTTGGCTTCCAATAATTGAGGAAAATGGAAAAGTAACCGGAAAGGTCGCCAAATCGGTAAGTGAAGAATATAATGTGAAGTTTCTTCATCCAAGTGTAAGATTGTATATTTTTTATAAAGGCTTGATGTTTCTTAATCATTCGTTGCATAATGATAATTCTGTTTCAAGGAAATTTGACACTCCATTAAAGAGCAATATTCTTTTTGATTCAGATATAGATGACACGTTGTCTTTGCTTAAGGACAAAGCTGCTATTCCATCTCGTTTTAAACCAAGATTTATTTTTAAGCACATTTTTGAAAATGTGGTTTCTAAGAAAATGATATTTGTATTTGTTATTTCTCTTCCAAGTCAGAAATATTTTAATAATAAAATGTTTTCAAGAGGAAAATTATGGACAGAACAAGAAATTGATAATAATATTGGCAAAGGAGTGTTTAGTGATTGTTTTGAAAAGGAATTTCCTTTTTTGCAATCTGTGGTTTTCCCTGCTGAAAAATTAATGAATGATGTTTGATTTGATTACTGTTATTGGGCCTACGGCTTGTGGAAAAACATCTTTAGCTGTTAAATTGGCTAAAAAAATTAAAAGTGAGATTATTAGTGCAGACTCCAGACAAGTATATCGTAGTATGGATTTAGGTACTGGAAAGGACCTGAGTGAATATGAGCTGGAAGATGAAAAAATTCCATATCATCTTATCGATATTAAGGATCCAGGTTATAAATATAACCTTTTTGAATTTCAAAATGACTTTTGGAATGCATATCAACAAATAAAAAGCAACAATAAGATTCCTATATTATGCGGAGGAACCGGCATGTATGTTGAGTCTGTATTAAAGGGTTACAATTTGCAGAAAGTGCCTGAAAATCCAAAACTTAGAGATTCTCTTAAAGGAAAATCTCTTAGCGAACTCGAACAAATATTAAAAGGTTATAAAAAACTTCATAATACCACCGATACTGACAATATAAAAAGAGCTATAAGAGAAATAGAGATTCAGGAATATTATAAAACTAATGATCAGGAACAGACCGCTTTTCCATCTTTGAACTCTCTTATCATAGGAATCTCCATTGATCGTGAAGTAAGAAGAGATAGAATTTCAAAAAGACTTAAAGCAAGATTTGAAGATGGTATGCTTGATGAGGTTAAGTCTTTGTTGAATAATGGCGTAAACCCAGATGATCTTATATATTATGGCTTAGAGTATAAGTATATGACTTTATACCTAATAGGAGAGATTACTTATCAGCAAATGTATTCTAATCTTGAAATTGCGATTCATCAATTTGCAAAGAGACAAATGACTTGGTTTAGAGGAATGGAGAAAAGGGGATTTTCAATTAATTGGATAGATGGAATGCTTGACGATGAAGAAAAAGTGGAAATAATTCTTTCTTTATTAAATAATTAAATATTAATGATTTTTTTATCCACACACTTATTCCAAATCGTTGGTTTGTGAAACTATATTTTGTCTTGAAATGTTATTTATAATAGGTCGTATTCTCTAAATACCCCATTATAAATGGAAGCTCTGACGGTGGTTGTGGTGATTCTTTTTGCTTTAAGACTGATATTTACTGTAATAAACTATTTTATTACACCTACATTTAAGTTTGGGAAAAATTTAAAGGATAATCCTAAGATATCTGTCCTTATAAGATGTGATAACGAATATCATAGATTGGGATATGTAATGGAGCTTATGCATAACCTGTCTTATCCAAATATTGAGATTATTATTGCATTGTATAGAACTTCGGCACATTCGTTGAGTATTATTGAAGAGCATGCAAAGGTTGACAGCCGTTTCAGGTTGTTGTATATCGATACATGCAGACTTGGATGGCATTGCAGCAATTGGATTAATTTTCAATTGGGGAATAAGGCTAAAGGTAATTATTTGCTCTTTATTGACTCTGATATTGATATTCTTCCCGGAGCGATAGAGGTTTTAATTGTTTACATGAAAAATAAAAAATTAAGCCTTCTTTCAGTGTTTCCACATTATGAACTTCATACCAGAGCGGGGAAGATTGTTTATCCGATTTTTACAAAACTATATTATATGCTGGTCCCAAGGTGGAGTTTCCCCAAGTATAAAGATCCTCTTTTTGATATTGCCGGCAATAATTTTCTGTTTTTTGAAGGTGAAGCATACAGACTTTTTCAGCCTTTTGAAGAGGTGAAAAATGAAAGTAAAAGCGCAAAGGCAATTGTGGATTATTATAATGGAGAAAATTTAAAGATGGATGCCATTGTTTCCAATAGAAATGTTCTTCTGTATGGCAGTTTAACTTGGAAAAGAAATCTTGTTGATGCAAGTAAAAATATAATGGATATTTTTGGTAACAGCTTTATTGCTGCATTCTCATATATTACATTTAATATTTTATGGATTATCCCAATTTATATTTCTCAAATGTGGGGAGTCTTATTTTTGATTGTTCTAATGATGGTTGCCAACAATATAATTTTATCCAGGCTTATTAATGTAAAGATTGGAGATGGACTTATCTATGGGTTGCCTCAATTTATATCTCTAATAATTCTTGTGTGGTTCTCCCTATTGCATAAGATTAAAAAATCAAGAGCCGTGAAAAAGGATTTAAAATAAAAAACTCTCCTGTCATAATAATTTGACAGGAGAGTTTTTTGAAGTAATTTTTATTTCCTTATTTTTCGTATTGTTTCATTGAATGGAAGCTCTTTAGGCCTGATAAATGAACGTATTATTAACCAAATGGCCAAGATTACGAATGGTATGCTTAATATTTGACCCATATTTAGCAACATGTTATCCTCAAATGCTTCTTGGTTGTTTTTTAGAAATTCAACAAAAATTCTTGTTCCAAATATTCCTATTAGAAATACACCAAATATTAATCCCTGTCTCAATTGAGCATTCTTTTTCCAATACATCCACATTAAAAGTGCAAAGACTGACAAATATATTAAGGCTTCGTAAATTTGAGTAGGGTGTGAAGGGGATGTAAATATAGGTTCTGCTCCAGCCATCCACTGATGAATATTTTTTATATATCTGAATCCCCATGGCAAATCTGTAGAATATCCATAAATTTCATGATTAAAAAGATTGCCCATTCTTATTAAAGCCCCTACTAATGCAACCGGGATAACCAAGCGGTCAAAAACAAAAAGTGGATGAACTTTCATTTTGTATTTGGCAAGTATTAAGATTGCTATTATAATACCAATTGCTCCTCCATGGCTGGCAAGTCCGCCTTCCCAAACTTTAAAGATTTCGCCTAAATGTTGTGAATAATAATCCCATCCATAGAAAAAAACATGTCCAAGGCGAGCTCCAATAAGCGTGCCGGCAAAAACATATATGAATAATGAATCAAGCCATTTTTCAGGAATGCTTTCTCTCTTGAAAAAAGATGCTTCAATCTTGTATCCAATCCAAAATCCTATTATAAACATCAGACTATACCATCTTATATGGATGGGACCAATCGAAAAGAGTTCCGGACTTGCTGTCCAGGTAATAAAATTTAAAATATTCATGATAAAATATTATGAATTATATGGCATAGCTATATATTGCCACTTTTGTTAAATTAAGATGTGAGTTTATGATTGAAAATCTCTTTATAAGTCAAACATTTTTCTTCCCATCTTGAGAAAGCAAAAATATATTAATTATTTTATGTTTTAAATCCAAATTGGATAAATGTACGAAAACGAAAGTAAATATGTATTGAAGATTGTATAAACTTTAATTAAACTCTTTCTTTGAGTAAAAACAAAATGAAAACATATTTAGAAATATGGTTGGGACAGTGAATGTCTTAAATATATATGCAATATAGTTTTTGGTTAGTGTTTAATCAGATTGTATGTGCTATCCTGATTTAGGTTGACTATTCTTAATCTTATTACTTCAAATAGTTGACTCTGTTAATACTAATAACTGAAATATGTTTCCCTATAAATTTTATTACTAATGCGAATCAGTAGTTGAAACCACTTTCTGATTCAGTTAGTTAAAATGTTATT
>JAUNSR010000006.1:122125-123797 GCA_030539115.1 Bacteroidales bacterium | reverse complement strand
GCATTTATTTATCTAATTTTCTAATAACAAGAATCAGAGTTCAACTACTGATTCGCATAATTAAGGCTTTTTGTTGAAATTATTGTTCTATAAATAAGACTGAATTTTATGATGAATTTTAACTATTAATAATAAAAGAGAATATTGTATTAATATAACTCTTCAATATAATGTGAAAAGAAAAGCAGACTGAGACCTTTATGGTTTCAGTCTGCTTTTCTTTTATTTGGATAATGGGAAGCTGTATTTAATTAATATTGCCATTAAATAGATTATGTCCAATGTTTTTGACAATATCTGATTGTAACATTATGAGATTTTTACACTAATACAGATTTTTACCAATACACCGATCTTTCAATTAAGACGATAATTATTTATTTAGCAGGCTCCGGTTTAAATTCATTATCGGTTTCGCCGCTTAGATAGTTCAAATATGGAAACATGGAATCTTTTTTGTTTTCAAATCCAAAAGTCATAATATCTTCCTTTTCAATATTTTTTTTAAATGCTATCTCTTCTTCCTCAAGATATCTGCCATAGGAAAGAGATTTAATCTTTGGACCAAGAACGTTTGTTATTGATTTGTTTACAATTTGTGAAGCTTTAGTTTTGAGGTTATATTCAACAATTTCGCTTTCGTTCACAAATTCATCGTCATCAATGCCTGAAGGTTTAGTCCATGAATACAAAAACTTAATCTTCCAAAAGCCGTTCCAAGGAATGTTTACAATAAAAAATGCCTTAACATGCTCAATTATGTCAAGGAAATAATTGTATTCTTCGTCCGAAATCATCCCTTTGCTATATAGCGAGTCAATAAAATAGACCGAGCCCCAAAGTATCGAGGCTCCATATTCAAAGGTGTCCATATTTTCGTTGTCAATAAGAACTGCGATGTAATCTCTGAAAGAGTCCAACTCAAAATGGATGATATGGCTTTTGTCGTTTTGAAAGTTATTTTCAAAATAAACTATCAATGCATCGATAATGTTGTGAGAGGCAATTTCAGGAATATTCATTTGTCTTGAAGATTCAAAGAAAATATTTCTTGCCTTAATCAGGGTTTCATTATCTGTCGGATAATCATTGATAGAGATAAGAGATTCAATAATGGCTTTGTCATCTTCATCCAATCCTGTATTTTCTTTTAACACATCCTTTGCAGTTTCCCTCATTCTATAGGTAAAACCATAAGCATCCAAGACATCAAGCAAATGTGTGAAAAGAAGAAAATCTTCATTGCAATATTTAGCCAACTCATCGATTTTCTTAAAAGCCATCTCCTGATTATCATTAAAAAGATGATAGCAAATCATTTCAGGAAGAAGATGAAAGATAAGTCCTTTGTAAATCTCTGAGTCGCATGATCTTAATGTCTCTATCAACTTTTCAACCTTATCGAAATCTTTCTCCGAAAAAAGAATGTCACTGACTATTTCTAAATTCATCCATGCATTGTTTTCAAGAGTTGCATCCTCGGAAATAGCTTTATAGACTTCGCCAATATCTGCTTTGGAAAGATCTATGTTAAGATTAAAACTGCATTTTTCCGAATTATCTTTTGCCTCCATACAAATAAAAATTAGCTATTTATACCTTATATCAATAACATCGTTTTATATTCTATGGTTTAAACTTTATTGAATCCTTTTTTATCTTTGAATAAGCT
>JAUNSR010000006.1:0-122025 GCA_030539115.1 Bacteroidales bacterium | reverse complement strand
AAGCTGCGCCTCATCAATAACATTCTTTAAAGCTTCGCTTTAGAATGTTTATTGAATTCGGCTTGCATTATCTTTGAATAAGCTAAGCTGCGCCTCATCAATAACATTCTTTAAAGCTTCGCTTTAGAATGTTTATTGAGTTCGGCTTGCATTATCTTTAAACAAGATTTTAAAATATATACCTATTATAATATAGATGCCCATAAAGTTTTTTATTAATAGTTATAAAAATGATCTTTACTTTTAAATCATCTCTGTTTTAAGAATGAAAGATGCAGTAATTTTCTATATTCTAAATTTTTAAATATGTTACCTAAAAAAGCGAATTTTGAGATTGGTTATTTTCTTTCCTTTTAAAAACCATTTTGAATTGTGTCTCTCCGGTGTTGGTGTCGACCGATTCATTTTTTTTAATAAACTCTTCTCTTAAATAAAACTTTAAAGCCTTTTGATTTAGGGCATAAACGAACAATTCGAGCGATTCATATTGATTTTTTGCAAAGTCAATTAATTCTTTTCCGTAACCTCTTCTTTGAAAATCAGGATCGATAAAAATTGCTGCAATGGTATTTCCTGCAAAAGAAATGAATCCGGCTATTTCCCCCTTGTCTGTTTCATAAACATAGGTCTTAGCTGATGGAAGATAGATTGTTTTCATAGCCATACTGTTTCTTTCCCAGTATTCATAATTTATAAATGAGTGACTCTCCTTGGAGGCTTTCAGCCAAATATCTATTAATCTGTTTAAATGATGCTTTTCCAGTCTTTTAATCATGTTAATTTATATAGTTAAAAATTTTTCAAATTGGTCGGCAGTATAAAACATATACATATTATATTACTCTCAAATCTGAGTTGCTGGAAATGCGAGGTTATACAAATAGAGCATATACATATTATGTTACTCTCGCTAATTACTTTCAATCAAAAATGAAATCGCCATAATTCACCTAAAGATGAGATACCAAACAAAAGGTATATAAATGTGCATTTGTACCTTAGTGTTAAAAAATAAATTATATACAGATGAAACTCTGTATTGAATTAAATATTATTTTGCTATACTTTTATATATGTAATTGTCAAAAATATAAAAGTAATTCTTCAGATATATACTCCGGTTTAAAATTAGCCATTAAATTATATGGTAGGTCCCGATATGAAAGATTTGTTTAATAGTATTTCTCTCAAACCCTCTTTCTTATCATCTGAAAAGCACAGAGCTTTTTTGTTTATGAGATAAATTTATTTTGAAGAGGAAAAGACAATAAATGTCATATTAACAAAGAAGTCAGCTTATCAAATCGCTGAATCATAGTCGATAAATATATATAGAAAGTATCCTTATTAAAAAAATTAATTATTAATTCTATAATCTATTTTAATTTTAGATTAAATTATAAACAATGAATATTTGGAATTAAATAATTTAATAGTATTTTTACGCATCTTTATGAATATATATGGAGAAATACTAACAAATACGAATGAAACTCACGTATAGAAAAACGAATTGATACATTATATACTCATAAAAATAATAATTGAAAATCACATAGCTTAGAGCGAACTATATGTTTAATATATAATCTTATAGAACCATGACAAGAAACATTTCGAGAAGAGATTTCTTAAAAAAGAGTGCACTTGCAACTGCAGGTCTTTCTATTGTACCAAACATTGTCTTAGGAAAAGGCTTTGGTCACATTTCTCCAAGCGATAAATTGAATATTGCAGCCGTAGGTATTGGAGGAATGGGTAATGCTAACCTGGGAAATATGGAAAAAACTGAGAATATTGTCGCACTTTGTGATGTAGACTGGAAATATTCTAAAGGAGTTTTTGACAGATTGAAAGACGCAAAACGATATAAAGATTATCGTAAGATGTATGATGAAATGGGTAAGGATATTGATGCTGTTTTAGTTGCTACAGCTGACCATACTCACGCTATGATTTCTGCAGACGCCATTACAATGGGCAAACATGTTTATTGCCAGAAACCATTGACTCACTCAGTTTATGAATCACGTCTGTTAACTAATTTGGCTGCTAAATATAAAGTTGCCACTCAAATGGGTAATCAAGGAGCTTCAGGTGAAGGCGTTAATTTAACTTGTGAATGGATTTGGAACGGTGAAATTGGCGAAATTACTAAAGTAGAATGTGCTACAGACCGCCCTATTTGGCCACAAGGTCTTATGACTCCTGAAAAAGCTGATAAGATTCCTTCAACTTTGGATTGGGATTTGTTTACAGGTCCTGCAAGAATGAAACCGTTTAATAATATCTATCACCCTTGGAATTGGCGTGGTTGGTGGGATTATGGTACAGGCGCATTAGGTGATATGGCTTGTCACATTATGCATCCTGTATTTATGGCTTTGAATCTTGGCTATCCTACAAAAGTTCAGGGTTCTTCTACTTTGCTTCTTCAAGACTGTGCACCTCAGGCTCAACATGTAAAATATATTTTCCCTGCTCGTGAAAATATGCCTAAAGTTGCAATGCCTGAAGTTGAGGTTCACTGGTATGATGGCGGTATGATGCCTGATCGTCCAGCCGGATTCCCTCAAGGTAAGGAATTAATGCAAAGCGGTGGTGGATTAGTAATTTTCCATGGAACAAAAGATACACTTATATGCGGATGTTACGGAGCTAACCCTTGGTTAATCTCAGGTCGTGTTCCTAATGCTCCAAAAGTTTGCCGTCGTGTAAATGTTTCTCATGAACAAGATTGGATTCGTGCTTGTAAAGAGACTCCAGCAAATCGCGTAATGACAAAATCTGACTTCTCATCAGCGGGTCCATTCAATGAAATGGTAGTTATGGGCGTTTTGGCTGTACGTTTACAGAATCTAAACAAAGAATTGTTGTGGGATGGTGCTAACATGAAGTTCACAAATATCGGTCCTGATGAACAAATAAAGATTATCATCAAAGACGGATTTAAAGTACATGATGGACACCCTACATTCAACAAAGACTGGACAGAACCATTGAATGCTCAACAATTTGCACAGGAATTGATTAAACACAATTACCGTGATGGATGGAAGTTGGTTGACATGCCGGCTTAATAAATGATATAAAAGGGGAGTTCGGCTTAGTATTAGTCCGGATTCCCTTTTAGAATATATTTTTATCACTTTATATTTTAAATTCAAAGTAATTATAACGACATTATGTTAATGGTTTTTTTAATATGATTCATCACTTTACTAAAACCGCAAAGCAGATTTTGATTATTATATATACTGAATAAAATTTTTTTTCTTATGAAATTAACTAAATTATTAGGAATAGCACTATCTACTATTATGTTAGCAAGTTGTGGTTCTGAAAAACCTGCAGGTCCAAATACATTGACTGCACAAGAACAAAAAGATGGCTGGCAACTTCTTTTCGATGGCCAGACATTCAAAGGATGGAGAGGATATAATCGTCAGGATGTTCCAAAGGCTTGGACTATTGAAGATGGTTGTATTAAAATCAATGGATCAGGTATGGGAGAAGCCGGAGCTAAAGATGGCGGGGACCTTATTTTTGATCAAAAATACGGCAACTTTGAGTTAAGTTGGGAATGGAAAGTTGACAAAGGCTCAAACTCCGGAGTATTCTATTTGGCTCAGGAGGTAGAGGGACAACCTATTTATATTTCTGCTCCTGAATATCAGGTTCTTGATAACGTTAATCACCCTGATGCTAAATTAGGTGTTGACGGAAATCGTCAGTCTGCTTCTCTTTATGATATGATTCCTGCTAAACCACAAAATTCAAAACCTTTTGGAGAATGGAATCAATCTAAGATTATGTGTTATAAAGGAACTGTGGTTCATTATCAGAATGACAAACCTGTTGTAGAATATCATTTGTGGACTCCACAATGGCAGGAAATGCTTGACAATAGCAAATTCAGCAAAGACAAATGGCCTGAGGCTTATGATTTGCTTTTAAACTGTGGTGGAGCTGAAAAGAAAGGTTATATTGGACTACAAGACCATGGCGACAATGTTTGGTACCGTAATATTAAGATTAAAAATCTTGACTAAAATATTTTTTTAAGTTGCAAAGAGACTGCATTTTTGGATGTAGTCTCTTTGTATGCTTTATATATTGTGCTTTTTTTATCTTCAAAATTTAAGCCTAATAATCTTTTCAATTTTTTTATTTCTCTGAAAATCTTTAATCTATATAAAAATGAAAATTAAATCTTTATTCCTTGCAGGATTGCTTGTTACAAGTTTTATTCCTTGCCTTACCTCTTGTACAGGTTCTGCACCCAAAGCCCCACAAAAGCAAGTAGGTCTTCAGCTTTATTCTATCAGAGATGACATGGGTAAAGACGCTAAATCTTCCATTGACTCAGTTGCCAATATTGGTTATTCTTTTGTTGAGGCTGCCAATTACGGTGATGGTAAATTTTATGGAATGACACCTGCCGAGTTCTCTCAATATTTACAATCAAAAAATCTTGTTTTCTTGTCTTCACATATCGGTCGTGATGTGCCAACAGAAGAAAATTATGAAGAAACCATGGCTTGGTGGGATCAGGCTGTTGCAGACCATAAAGCTGCGGGGGTAAAATATATAGTACAGCCTTGGATGAGCAATGTAGGCTATGATTCACTTGAAGGTTTAAAGAGATACTGCGATTACTTCAATGCTGTTGGTGAAAAATGTAATGCTGCCGGCATTAAATTTGGTTATCATAATCACTCAGGCGAGTTTAAAGAAATTGATGGACAGGTGATTTATGATTTCATGCTTCAAAACACAGATCCTTCAAAAGTATTCTTTGAAATGGATGTATATTGGGCAACTAAGGGTGGTGTGGTTCCAACTGCATATTTTGAAAAATATCCTGGACGCTTCGAACTGTTACATATCAAAGATGTAAAAGAGATCGGTGCAAGCGGAGAAATGAACTTCGAACCTATCTATAAAGATGCTGCCAAAGCAGGTATGAAATATGCCATCATAGAGCAGGAAGCTTTTGATTATCCTTCTTTCCAAAGCATTCGCAAGAGCTTGGAATTCCTTCAAAATGCTCCTTATGTTAATGTAGATTATTCTAAATAATAATATATTAGGCACTTTTCTGAGTTTTCCTATAAAAAGACGTAATAATAAATTAATAAAACCATCATTTTATTGTTTGTATATTACCTCCTTTATAATAAAGAAAATTCTGAAAAGTGCTTGTTTTTTTACTATTCCTTAAATCTTCCATCTTCGGCAAATCTTTTTTGCCATAATTATAGCATCATAATTCATAATGATGCAATGGAAAGTTTTCAATCAACGTTTCCTTAAATATTATAACTCAATAAGGAAGCTATAAACTATTTTTTTATTATGAACACAAACAGAAGAGATTTCCTTAAGACAGTAGCAGCTGCAACCGCATTTACTATTGTTCCGCGTCATGTACTCGGTAAGGGTTTTATCGCTCCAAGTGATCAGCTTACAAAAGGTATCATTGGAGTTGGTGGAATGGGCCGTGGTCATGTCAACTATGGGGGTACCCGTTTAGTTGCTATTTGTGATGTTGACAAAGATCACCTTTTAAAAGGTGCAAATCTTGTGACTGATAAGATTGCTCAGTATCATGATTTCCGCGACTTGATTTTAGATAAAAATGTCGATATCGTTCATATAGCAACTCCTCCTCATTGGCATGGAATCATGGCTGTCGAGGCAGCTAAAGCCGGTAAAGATATTTGGTGTGAGAAGCCTATGACAAGAACAATTGGAGAGGGTAAACGTGTTGTTGAGGCTGTCAATCAATATGGCAGAATTTTCCGTTTAAATACTTGGTTCCGTTTTACTGATCAGTTCTATGGTCTTGGTACTCCTGTTAAACCCCTTAAAAAACTTGTTCAAAGTGGAATGCTTGGTTGGCCTCTTAAGGTCACAATAAGCAAACATACAGGTTTTGACTGGAAATTCTTCTGGGTTGGAAAGGAACAGCTTGAAAATACTCCCGTCCCATCAGAACTTGACTATGACATGTGGTTAGGACCGGCTCCATTTAAACCTTATAATCCTCATCGCGTTCATCAGACTTTTCGTGGTTACTGGGATTATGACGGAGGTGGCTTAGGTGATATGGGACAACATTATATTGACCCTGTTCAGTATATTCTTGGTAAAGACAATACAAGTCCTGTTAAGGTTGAAGTAGATGCTCCTCAGCAGCATTATGATGCTGTCGGTACATGGCGCTCTATTACATACACTTATGCCGATGGTTGTCAGATTGTTCTTTGGGGTGGTGATTACGGCAAGCCGAATACGCCATATATTTCCGGTCCTAAAGGCAATGTTTATAAAAATTTCGTTTGTGACATTCCTGATTGGCAGAAGAAACTTGCAAGTTTCCCTGAGCCGGAGCCACAAAATGATGACTTTATCGAATGTGTAAAGAACCGTCAGAAATTTGCTCTTAATGAAATGAACGGACATCGCTCTGCAACAATTGTTAATCTTGGAGTAATTGCCTTAAGACTTAATAGAACTCTAAACTATGACCCGGTTAAGCAAGAGTTTATTAATGATGAGGCAGCCAATCGTTTGATTAATCAACCAATGAGGGCTCCTTGGAATATTTAAGTTATAATTTTAGTATTTAACTTCTTTATTCTATAAAAAATATACCAATTGGATAAACTAAGAGATCTTGTAATGAGATAATGAAACAACCATTTTTATTTCAATAGTTAGAATGGACAATATCTTTAAACTTAAGATGTTTACTTAGTTTATTAACCTTAATAAATATATTCCAAATGAACAAAACGTTATTAACAATAAATGCTTTGCTTCTTTTCGCTGTATCTTCTTTTGCTCAATTAGATGCAGGAAGAACCAGCAAAACAAAGCTTGCCGATGCTCTTGCTCAGATGCCTGCAAAAAACGTTACCATATACAATCAGGCTATGCAGGATTTGACTTCAACGGGTGAAGCCGGTATCCTTGATTTAATAAAAATGAGGGAAACTGCAGAGGGTGATGGTAAAGTGAAACTTGATTATGCTATAAACAGTCTTTCGGCTTATATAAGCGGTACGAAGAATGCTCAGTTTATCAATATGATGCAGTCTGCAATCATGAAAGCTATTCCTGAGGCAAAAACTCCTGAATCTGCCGCTTTCTACCTTAAGCAATTAAATCTTATAGGCAATGATGAATCTGTGCTTTTCTTAAAATCTTATCTAAAGAATGAAAAGCTTTCAGGTTATGCCGCACGTGCATTAAAATCTATCGGTTCTCCAAAGGCTATTGATGCTCTTTCTTCATCTTTAAACGAAGTGCCTTACAATTTTAAGAAAAACATCATAAATGCATTGGGTGAGTTGAATGCGACTCAAGCTGAGGATGCTATTCTTGCTCAAAGAGAATCGCTTCAACCGCAGGATTTAAGAGTCCTTTATTATGCTCTTGGACGATGCGGTTCTGTAAAATCTATGAAACTATTGGAGAAGGGTGCTTCTCAAGCAGGTTATACTCTCGATAAAGATGGAATAACCGAATCATATATCACATTGTTGAAAAGACTTGCAGATAATGATGCTTCTAAATCAGAAGCTAAGAAGGCTTCTGCTGCACTTTTAAAGAATGCAACTAAGGCTAATCAAACAGGAACACGTTGTGCAGCCTTAACTCTTCTTGTAAAGCTTGATGGTGAGAATGCTTCAAAAACAATTCTTTCTGCTTTGAAAGACAATAATTGTGAATATAGAAATAAAGCTCTTCGTCTTGCCGCTGCATATAATAATGAAGAGCTTAACAATGAGATTATAGCAAAGATTAAAAAATCAAAAGCTCCTCTTAAGAAGGATTTGATTGAGTGGGTAGGTGTTAACCGATTAGCTTCCGCTCTTCCTCTTGTTGTTTCCGAATTTAAAAACACTAACCCTGAGATTGCAGCCGTTGCCATGGCAAGCGCTGCAAAGATTGGCGGTGATGAGGCTGTTGAGGCTCTATGTTCTGTTGTAAATTTTGGAACAAAGGAAAATGTCGATATGGCTAAAAATACTTTGTTATATACAAGTGGAAATATCTCAGATCCTTTAATGAAGAACTTTGACACTTCTTCTGTTGAGGGTAAAGTAGCAGCCTTGCAACTTGTTGCAAAACGTAAAGCCGATGCTTATGCCGACAAGTTTATCACTCTTTGCTCATCATCGGATGTTGAAGTGAGCAAATGTGCTGCTGAAAATCTTGCTGAGGTTGTTACCTCTAAGAATCTTCCTGAGCTTTACAAAATGCTCGGCACTACTGCCGAAGCTTCTGTTGCTCCGGTTCAGAAAGCTGTTATAGCTGCCGTTAAAACATTGCCTGCTGAAAAAAGATTCGAGTCTGTAAATGCTCAAATGAAAAGTGTTGCTGCAAATTTGCAGCCAAGGTATTATACAATTCTTGCATCAACTAATGACCCTAAAGCTCTTAATGAGATTTCAAATGCCTTGAATTCTGTAGACCCAAGAGCAAAACAGTCTGCTTTCAGCGCTTTGACTGAATGGAACGGTTTTGAAGCTGCAGAACCTCTTTATAACATTTGTAAGACCTCTAAAAATGATGAAGAGTTTAACAAAGCTTTTGATGCCTACACTGCAAAAGTTTCTGCTGCCTCAATGCCGGGTGAAGAAAAGTTGATTTTCCTTCGCAAAGCTCTTGAAATAGCAAAAAACAAAGCTCAAAAAGCTGTTATCCTAAACAAAATTCAAGGCACAAATACATTCCTTGGATTAATGACTGCCGGAAAATATCTTGATGACAAAGAGGTTCAACAGGATGCCTGTCAGGCTGTAATGAATATTGCTCTAAATAACAAGCAATTTACAGGTAAGGAGGTTAATGCTCTTTTAAATAAAGTTGTTGCAGTAATAAATAATCCTGATGCTGATTATCAAAAACAAGCTATTCAAAAACATCTTGGTGAACAGCCCAAAGAGGATGGATTTATTTCTATTTTCAATGGTAAAGATCTAACCGGTTGGAAAGGTCTTGTTGGAAATCCTGTTTCTCGTGCTAAAATGACTAAAGTTCAACTATCAAAAGCTCAGGCTACTGCTGATGAAGTTGCGGCTAAAACATGGACTGTTGAAAATGGATTATTAATTTTTAATGGAAAAGGCGACAATCTTTGCACTACCAAGCAATATGGCGACTTTGAGATGTATGTTGACTGGCTTCTTTACCCTGAAGGTCCTGAAGCTGACGCCGGTATTTATCTGAGAGGTACTCCTCAGGTTCAAATCTGGGATACTGCACGTGTTAATGTTGGCGCTCAAGTTGGTTCAGGCGGTCTTTACAATAATCAAAAGCATTTGAGCAAACCTCTGTCCGTTGCCGACAATAAACTTGGCGAATGGAACAGCTTCTATATTAAGATGGTTGGTGAGAGAGTTACCGTTATTCTCAATGGTGTGAAGGTTGTTGACAATGTCATTATGGAAAACTATTGGGACAGAAATCAACCTATCCCTATGCTTGATCAAATTGAACTTCAGGCTCATGGAAGCAAAGTTGCTTACAGAGATATCTATGTAAGAGAAATTCCAAGAGTTGAGCCTTTCACTCTTTCAAAAGAGGAGCAAAAAGAGGGATTTAAAGTCTTGTTTGATGGAACATCCATGATTAACTGGACCGGCAATACAAAGGATTATGTTGTTGAGGATGGCTGTATTGTTCTTTATCCTCAAAACGGCGGTGGCGGCAATCTTTATACTGTAAATGAATATTCTGATTTCAACTACAGATTTGAATTTATGCTTACTCCGGGTGCAAACAACGGTCTTGGTATTCGTACTCCTCTTGAAGGAGATGCCGCTTATGTCGGAATGGAACTACAGATTCTTGACAATGAAGACCCTATTTATGCTACTCTTCAAAAATATCAATACCATGGTTCTGTTTATGGAGTAATTCCTGCTAAAAGAGGATTTTTAAAACCTACCGGAGAATGGAATACCGAAGAGGTTATTGCTAAGGGTAATAAGATAAAAGTTATTCTTAATGGTACTGTTATTCTTGATGGTGATATTAAAGAGGCTGGTGGCAATGGAACTATGGATCATCGTGATCATCCCGGATTATTTAATAAGAAAGGTCATATTGGTTTCTTAGGACATGGCTCTCATGTTAAATTCCGTAATATTAGAGTAAAAGAATTATAATAACTCTTCCCGAAATAATTTCATGGCGGACTGCATTTATTTGATGCAGTCCGCTGTTTTTTTATAGATGGTGGTTTAAACCTATCGATGATATTGTGGCTTTATAATTGTTATAACCAATGGTTCAAAATTGTTTAATCAAGCCGTCGTATGTATGGGTGAATTTGCAGATAGATTCTTTATTCATTGCCGCTTTTTGGAAATTGCCAATTAGGTGACAGTGGATAATTTCCCACTGTAAAGGCTTTGGCAGCTGTTTTAATAAGATATTGTATTATTTCATGTATTTGATGTTTCCATGATTTTCGTGAATGAAAATAAATCTGAGTTTTATCTTCATTCCTTTTTTTATTGCATAAAAAAGGTTGTCCTTTATTATTGAAAATTTAACTCCGGTAAATTTCTTCTAAATATCGTCAATGACTGCTTTGATATCCCAAATGGCAAGGTTGATAAAAGGTGCTGTCCTGTCAATACCTTAGTTAGTTGCATAGCAAGAGGTTTAAATTTCAGTATCGATATTTTGCTATTTGATTTTTTTAAAAATTTTCACGCAGAAATCAGACTGAAAAAGTAGCTCTACTCTTTAAGTTGTAACGCCGCCACCAGATGTTTCATAAAAGATTTTATTTTTAACGAGCTGCTTAATTAAACTGTCGGCGGAAATTTTTTGTCCAATTTTATTAAGAGTCTCAGTAGGAAAGATTTGAGTGCATTTAAAATAACTCAGACAATAGGAATCAACAATTCCTTTTTTTTAAAGAGCAAGCTTACAAACGTTTGGGCAGATGTCTTGGCATGAATCGCAACTAATGCAAAGTTTTTTATAAAACATAACACAGAAGTCTTTGCTCGAAGATTCTGGATTGTGGCACCATTCGCAATTAAGAGTGTATACCTTAAAAAATACAGTCGTACGAATGCCGGGACCATCGTTGGCGCAAAAAAATTTAATGTCAAAAATAGCGACTTTCATTAGTGTGTCGCAGTGAGAATTGAAAATAATAAAATCGCTTATTACTCCATCATTAGAGAGATATATCCTTTTTCAATATTTGCCGTGTCTTCATTTGAAATATCATATATCATTGCAAAAGGAATGGATGAAATGTTATTAGAAGCCTCTTTAACAATGATTTCCTGTTTATTGATAACTTTTAGAAACAGTTCCAAGGATATGTCTCTGTAATTTGAATCCAAGAATAATATATCCTTAACTATAAATGAGCCGTTATCTGTAGGTTCTGCAAATAAAAGTGCGCATATAGTACCGCTGTTTTTATCGACCAAAGCAAGAGAATGAAAGTTGTCTTCAGTATATTCCAAAAGAATTTTATCAAATTGATCTTTTGAATGAAGAATGGAAATATCTTTTTTCCTTTCTGCCAATGAAAAGAAATCATAGGTTTCCAAATCATTCTTTATCCCAATAAGTTCATAGTCTGAAATCTCTTTCTTGGAAACAGAGCTTGAAAACATCTTTAATGAATAGCCAAAAGCCATTCTGAAATCAAATCTTTTATAATAATTAAATAATGACGTAGTGGCAGGAATTAGAATAATGGCAGACATGTTATTTTTTTTAGCTGCAATTTTTGTCATATCAATAATCTTTTCCATATAGCCTTTGTTTCTTTTCTCGGGCAGAGTGGCAGCCCCGAAGAAATATCCGCATTTGACAATCCTGTCATTGACTTTTAAATCATAAGGAGTCATAAAAGCCATTGAAACAATATTTCCGACATCTTTTATATAGAATGCCTGGTCGTTGGAAATCCCGTTAAATACGTTGTCAATGTATGTGTCTGAATCTTGGAAAATATCTTTCCAGATTTTTTTAAGCTCATCAGTAGTATTGTTGTCCATATCATGCTTGTCATTTAGGTAAAGACAGAAAATCGAATTTTCTTACTGCAGCCCATTTGTCAAGAATGAAAACAGGTTGGTAAGCAATCTTTACTCTACGCAGACCTTCGATTCCCATGTCTTCTTCTCTGTTTAGATATATGAAATTTTCAGGAAGATGTTTGGCAAATTCTTGATTTATAACTCTGTAAACTCCATCATAATCAATGTCACCTTTTTCGACATGAACAACAAATGTATTTTTGCAAACAGCCGTGCCAAAAGAAAAGGCGACAATTTTGCCATCCACTCTGATTATACCGCCAATAATGTCGAGCTGCTGAAAATTGCTCAAGGCATTGCAGATGGCAGTGTGCTCATTGTCTATCTCTTCGTCGTTTTTAATCCCTTTTTGTTTTTCAACCCATTCATTTTCAAATATAAGACATTCTTCAATGTTTTCTTTTGTAAAAGGCTCGAAAGTATAATTGTAAAGAGATTTGAATTTGTTGATATGATTTCTGTGAGCTTGAAATTTCTTTCCTTTAAGCTCGATAAGATCCTGCTTTAAATATATATAGTCTGAGAAATTGCGGTTTGGAAAGAAAAAGTACTCGTCCGGGCATTTCTCTTCCAAAAGCTGCTTGTCTTCATTGTGAACGCCGAGCATCATTAAAGATTCTCCCGTATTTTTTATTGCGTCTTCTTCCATCTTGTCAAGAACTTCCTTGATGTCTCCGTCTCCAATAGGAAACATATACATTATTCTGTCTTTACCAAGATGTTTTGTTATAAACTTGAAAAGAAGAAATCCGTCAATCTCTGCTATCTCTGTTTTATAAAGAAAGCTCCAACTTATAATGTTGGAAAAGGCAAGGTCGCAATCTCTTGAATTGAATTTATGTGTGTAGCTCTCTATTAGGGTTTTGTCTGAAAGACAAATTGGCGAAAAATTAATATCCATAAAAAATAATTGGTGATCAAAAAAAATTTTTGTTTGTAAATCACGTTTTGTCAGATATGCCTTATATCTAAACTCTTAATAAGAGAAATATATTATAAAGGTGATACTTTTTATCTCTTGATACTCTAAACATCGGGAAATATTTTTCATATACATAAGTGAAATTTTATATGCAGTTGTTACTACAAGCTTTGTGCCAAACTTAATATTTATAAGAGTGAATATTAAAATTAGCATTTCATGATTCTTAATAAGTCAACTCTGAAGCCTTATTATAATATATATGCAAATTTGGTTAGTCAATTTCTATTTGTATATTTGTGCCAACTAAGTCTATATTAGGGCTCAAAACTCCTTAAATAGTCGTAAATACAGCACAACAATTGATTTATTAATCTCTTAAAAGCTGATACTTAGGAAGAAAAAATAGTTTTGAAAGTTGTAATTCAAACGTTTAGTATGATTAAAGTAACATTTCCTGACTCATCAGTCAGAGAGTATGCTAAAGGAACAACTCCTTTGCAGGTAGCTGAAAGTATCAGCTCTCGTTTAGCGCAAGATGTACTTGCTGCAAGTGTAAACGGCAATGAATGGGATTTAACTCGCCCCATAAACGAAGACGCCGCAGTAAAATTATTTAAATTTGAAGATGCCGAGGGTAAACATGCTTTTTGGCATACCTCAGCCCATCTGTTGGCTGAAGCTCTTCAAGAACTCTATTCTGGAATCCAATTTGGAATAGGACCGGCAATAGAAAACGGTTTCTATTACGATGTTGACCCGGGTGAAGCAACAATTAAAGAATCAGACTTTGCTGCCATAGAAAAGAAAATGGCAGAACTTGTATCCAGAAAAGAATCACTTGTAAGAGAGGATATCAGTAAAGCTGATGCATTAAAATTGTTTGGAGACAGAGGAGAAACATACAAATGTGAACTTATCTCGGAGTTGGAAGATGGTAAGATAACTACTTATACCCAAGGAGCCTTTACAGACTTGTGTCGTGGTCCTCATATTCCAAATACATCCTCAATAAAAGCTGTAAAACTTATCTCAGTGGCAGGCGCTTACTGGAGAGGTGATGAAAAACGTAAGCAATTGACTCGTATCTATGGCGTTTCTTTCCCTAAAAAGAAACAGCTTGACGAATATCTTGCTCTTCTTGAAGAGGCAAAAAAACGTGACCATAGAAAGATCGGACGTGAGATGGAATTGTTTATGTTCTCTCAAACAGTTGGTCAAGGTCTTCCTATGTGGCTTCCGAGAGGTGCGGCTTTGCGTGATCGTCTTGAACAATACCTGCGTAAAATCCAAAAACGTTATGGCTATCTACAGGTTATTACTCCGCATATCGGAAACAAACAATTATATGTTACTTCCGGTCACTATGCAAAATATGGAAAAGATTCATTCCAACCTATTCATACACCTGAAGAGGGTGAGGAATATTTATTGAAACCAATGAACTGTCCTCACCATTGTGAAATCTATAAATCATCACCTCGTTCTTATAAGGACCTCCCTTTAAGATATGCGGAGTTTGGAACAGTTTATAGGTATGAACAATCAGGAGAGCTTCATGGATTGACACGTGTAAGAAGCTTTACTCAGGATGATGCTCATCTATTCTGCCGCCCTGACCAATTAAAGGAGGAGTTCCTGAAGGTAATGGATATTATCTCTATCATCTTTAAAGCATTGAAGTTTGATAACTTCGAGGCTCAGATTTCTCTTCGCGATCCTAACAATAAAGAAAAATATATCGGCAGTGATGAAAATTGGGAAAAGGCTGAAGCTGCAATTGTTGAGGCTTGTCATGAGAAAAATCTTAATGCAAAGGTTGAATATGGCGAGGCTGCTTTCTATGGACCTAAGCTTGATTTTATGGTTAAGGATGCAATCGGCCGTCGTTGGCAGTTAGGTACGATTCAGGTTGATTACAATCTCCCTGAGAGATTTGGACTTGAATATACCGGTTCTGATAACCAAAAACATCGTCCGGTAATGATTCATCGTGCACCGTTTGGTTCAATGGAGCGTTTTGTTGCCGTGTTAATTGAACATACAGCAGGAAAATTCCCTCTATGGCTTACTCCTGATCAAGTTGTTGTACTGCCAATTTCTGAGAGATTCAATGACTATGCTCATGAAGTAGCAAAAGAACTTGAACAATCTGACATTCGTGCTGTTGTAGATGACAGAAATGAAAAGATTGGACGCAAAATCCGAGATAATGAATTGAAAAAAATTCCTTATTTGCTCGTAGTTGGCGAAAAAGAAATGGAAAATCGTGAAGTTTCTGTAAGAAAACAGGGCGAAGGTGACCTTGGTGTCAAAAAAATAACTACTTTTGCATCTGATTTGGTTCAGGAAGTTGAACAAATGATAAACAATTCAGTAATTTAAATGGAAAAAAAGCCGATTGGTACAAATGGTCCCAATAGAATGAGAGGACCGCAAAAAAGAGAGGATAAAGCTCAACATAGAATTAATGAAAGGATTCGTGGTGTTGATGAAGTCCGTTTGGTAGGTGATAATGTTGAGGTGGGTGTTTATCCCATACGAGAAGCATTGAGAATTGCCGATGAACAAGCTCTTGATCTTGTGGAGATTTCTCCGACTGCTGTACCACCAGTTTGTAGAATTATTGATTATCAAAAATTCCTTTATCAACAAAAGAAGAAGCAGAAAGAAATCAAAGCTAAAGCCTCTAAGGTTGTCCTTAAAGAGATTCGTTTCGGACCTCAGACTGATGATCATGATTATGATTTCAAGCTTAAACATGCTAAAGGTTTCTTGGAGGATGGATGTAAGGTTAAGGCTTATGTCTTCTTTAAAGGTCGTTCTATCCTGTTTAAAGAGCAGGGCGAGGTTTTATTGCTTCGTTTTGCAAATGATCTTGAGGATCTTTGCAAAGTTGAACAGCTTCCTCAGCTTGAAGGTAAGAGAATGATTATTATGCTTTCTCCAAAAAAGAAAGCCGATAAATAAGAAAGTATACGGTATCAAGCCGTATCGAATATAAATTTTTAATTATTGTACAATGCCTAAAATGAAAACTAATTCCGGTGCCAAAAAAAGATTCGTTCTTACCGGATCAGGAAAGATTAAAAGAAAACATGCTTTCAAACGTCACATCTTGACTAAAAAGACTAACAAGCAGAAACGCCGCTTAGGACATTTCGCGTTAATTTCCAAAGCCGACGTTCAAAACGTTAAGTTCCTTCTTTGCCTTAAGTAATCATTCTTACAAAGAAATAAGCAAGTTTAATTTTTTATCAACCGAATGCAAGCTTAAGTTCTTGTTCTGACAAGACGCTATCATTCACAATTATTTTAGAATTATGCCAAGATCGGTTAATCACGTAGCGTCACGTAATAGACGCAAAAAAATCCTTAAACTTACAAGAGGATATTTCGGAGCTCGTAAGAATGTTTGGACAGTTGCCAAGAATACATGGGAAAAAGGTTTGACTTATGCATTCCGTGACCGTAAAGCTAAAAAACGTAATTTCCGCGCTTTGTGGATTCAACGTATCAATGCAGGTGCCCGCCTTAATGGTATGTCTTATTCCAAGCTAATGGGTGGACTTCATAAATCAGGTATCGAAATCAATCGTAAAGTCCTTGCAGACCTTGCAGCAAATCACCCTGAAGCATTTGCAGCTATTGTAGAAAAAGCTAAGAATGCATAATCTCCTCGAGATTTAAAATATAACAGGCTCTCTTTTTAGGGAGCCTGTTTTTTTTATCCCATTTTGTTTCTATCCTTTTACATGAATGCAGATTTTGTTTCGTCCTGATTCAGGTGATTTTTATTTGGATACAGATTTTTATATTTTATAACACAAAAAAAAATTTTCCCCAAATTATTATATTTTTTCTCAAATGACTAAACTTTTTGTAATATAAAAAGTTACTATACAGGTGAGCTGTTATTATGACAAAACCCTTTTGGAATAAGCTGTGGGAAAGATATTTAAATCAAATAATAGCTGCAAAATCTTCCATTCATTCATTTTTTAACGTATTTATATTGTATACCAAAATAATAAATCCGTATATTTGTAATAAAGAAAGGCAAAGATAAGGAGCCGCATCGTGTTGATCGGGAAACTCATCAATTAAAATATCTTTACCGAGATATGCTTACTTTGCTAATGGCGGGCCATACTTTCGAAAGAAAGAGCATTTATGCGCAATGGATTACAAAGGCAAAGGGCCCTCAAATCCTGTTTACAGGAGTTTCATCACGTCCATAGGTGCGGCTTTCTTTTTAAAATACATAGACTTCCGATTATTTTTTATAATCGGAAGTTTTTTTATATATATCAAACAAATTAACGACTCTATTGTTATTATTTACTGAAGGGGTAGGAAAGGACCCATATTAGGTTTTAATATCTATTTGATTATTTCTTGCCTGACACAGTTTATAAGAGAAAAAACTATAATTGATTTTGATATTTAAATCTTAAATATTTTATTTCATATTATAAACCTCTTGTATAATAATAGTGTTAATCTCATAGAATGATTAGTTATTATTGTTTTCTGCTTAGGCGTTAAAAATATGGATATGGTTAATCTATAATAACGGTTAATCGTGTAAAGAGATAATCATGAATATAATTTGTTTGTTATAATATTAAATTTCTATGAAAAAGTTAGCTCTTTTTGTAACGGTTCTTTTAGGAATCTCTTTATTATCTTGTACAGGTAAGAGACAAGAAACAAAAACAGAGGAAGCAACTCCCGCTGCTGCAGCTGCCCCTGACACTATTGTTGTTGACTATGGAACTGTTGCAATCGATTCCATCAATCCTGATTCAGCAGCTATAGTTGTTCAAGATACAACAGTCGAGGTTATTGCAGAGCCTGAAACTAAAGATAAGAAATAGATCTATTTCTTGAAAAAATTATCTGAACGGCAAAATTTATTATACAATTTCATGGGATAATATTGACTATCGTTGTTTAGATTTATAGAGGTTGTTAATTCATTTAACTTCCTCTATTTTTTATTTAGGAACTTAAATATTTGGAGGATATACAAACTTGTCACAGCTTACTTTTAAAAATAATATATCGATATCACTATATTTGTAACCGATCTCACAGTAGTCACATTTGTATAATTGTCATCAGTTTTCTCACTAATCTGGATAAATATCAAGATACTGCCAAATTACATCTCTATAACAACCCATCAAAACAAGTTTTTTATCATAAAATTCGCAATAGTATAAAACTTATTGATTGAATTTTGTTTTAATATCATAAATTTTCTTACCTTAGAATATACTAATACATTTTCCCCTATGAACAAACAAATACAAAAAATAGACGAAACAATAGCATGGTTGGAAGCTAATGCTCCCGAGGATGCTTGTGTTATATTAATGGCGATAGCCGATGTAAACAAAACTGATGAAAAGACTTCCGACGGTCTGAAAAAAGTTGAGCTAAAGACTTATATAGACGGATACGATCAAGATCTTTCCGAGATGCTGATAAAAAAGATGGTTGATATTCCTCTTTTGAAGCAAGTCTTTTCCGAGGCTCTTGCCGCTGCCGGAAGAAAAATTGACTTCACTGATTACGACAAATGGAAGGATAAGAATAAGTATGATCTTAAGTTCGAACCATTAGATCTTGATGCCTTTAAATGTGAGACTTTGGAAGGTGAGCCTGCTGAATATATCAAAGTCATTCAAGACTTTTGTATTTGGATGAATGCCAAGCCTTCAAGAAATCTCAATCTGCTTGTCTTGGCATCTGATGAGCTTAATTCTGAAAAGACAACATTTGCCATGGGTTTTGCTCCTGATCTTGTTGTTATGCTTACTAAAGAATTTGAAAGTAATTACGGATTTATAAATATTGCTGAGAGTGCTTTCTACGCTCTTGACCGAAATGCTTCCTATGAAGAATATCTCGCTTATCGTGATTCACTTAAAAAATAGATTTACAGTTTATTTTTCAATGCAATAGAATTTTAAACACAACAGCCCCTTCATTTAAATATATTCATATGAATCATATTCAAATGAAGGGGTTTCATTTCCTTATTAAATTGTAAAATATTTTCTGATTCATTGATCCCCTCTTCACCACAAAAATTGAAAGCACAGATTCTGTCATACAAAATTCCAATCAGCACCGTCCCATACTTACTCTTACAAAAGCCGTATTCGATAATACCTGAGAAAATGACTTTCTCCTTTGTCTGCGATTGATTTGTGATTTCCAATACATGATTCTTATTTTTCAGGGTTTTGCTTAAGTCGCTTTTCTCAACCCATTTAATATCCATTTCAAGCATAACAAAGAGAGTTTAAAAAAATCAGGCTAAACTTTTTCCGAATACAGTCGGAGAAATTAAATATAAATATTGGATATAACCCAACATATCTCTATTCCAAGAATTTCTCATCTTTTTCAGTAATAATTTCCCCATTCTCAGGCTTAATCATAGTGGAATCCGATTTAACAACAACTGACTTGTTTTTCTTTTGATTATTTTTCCAAAACACACTGTAAAGGTCGGCAAAATTCTCAAAATCCTTTTTAAACATCACACCCACGCCCTGAGTAGTCAAAGCCGACTTAACAGAATAGTTTCTGTCGTTATAATGATTATATGCCTTAAGGCGCAGGGATCCCGATTTATTTAAAAGATATTCAAGGTCGAAATCTCCAATAAACGAATTACTTGCATTAGGGTCATCCCTATAACCAAGATTACCATTAAACAAAAGCCTGTTGTTTAGAAGCTGTGAAGAAAGAGCAAGCTCAACTTCAACATCAGAGAAATCGCCCTTATCACTTCTAATATTTGTTCCAATGTTCCAATTGTCACTAAGTTGCCCCAAAAGATTGTTTAGCTGTGATGAAAGGGTGGAAGAGGCAACAGAAGCCAACTCATTGTATCTATTCATTTGACCATTGTTCACATAATCAGGCGTATAGAATTTATTAAGAATCATCAAATACAAAATCTGGCGGTTCATCATTTCATCAGTACTGATAATGCTTTTTACCTGCCTGTCTATGTCCTGACTGACGGTAGGCAGATTAATATCAAAACTCAGATCCGGCCTTTGAAGGTCGCCGCTTATGTTTAGCACACATTGAACAGGCACATTAGGGCGGCTTAACTCCTTTGAGGTTGAAAAGGATTCATCAAGGTCGGTCAGATTGGCTGTCACCTGATAAACTGCCTTGATGTCGAGTTCTGAGTTCATCGGTTCGCCCCTGAAATTTACCGAACTTCCCTGCTTTATTGTAAAGTCTCTTGTGATTACATCCTGAAGATTGAAATAATAGCTTCCCTTTTCAATGGTATAATTGCCATACATCTTAAAACTTGCCGCATCGCTATATTCCAATCTTATATTTCCATATCCGTTTCCTTTCATTGCGTCGCCGGCAGAGGGGTCCATGATTAAATTGATGGTGCCATCAGGGGTTGCCTCTACCTGAAGATTTATAAACAGTTCATGGCTGCTTTTTTTCTCCTCCTTGCTTTTTTGTACAGAAAGTATTCCGGTAATTGAATCATTATAATGAATCCTTTCCTCATCCTTATTATGGAAAGTGATAAACTGATAATCTCCAGCAGTCATTTCATCATTAAGAGAAAAATTGAATTTTGAGTTTGTCTGAGTTCTCATGGTAACATCGATCCATGTCTGAGTCTCAGAGCCATAAACTCTGCCTGACCCTGCGCCAAAAATAGTGCCCCAATAAATCGGGTTCATTTTTTCCGTTTGATTGTAGACTAAAAATTGCGAGGCATCAGGTATTGACATTGATATGTCATATTCAATATCTTTAAAATTATGATATTTTATTGCTCCCGTAGCATTTGCCCTGTTTTGATAGAAGTCATAAAGAGTCACATTGTTAAAGAAAATGCCATTTGTGGTAAATTTTATGCTGTCCGAAATGGTATAATAAGTATTCAGATAGTCTATGCCAAAGCCTACATTTTCGCCATATGCATCACCGACAATATTAAGTGCTTTAAATTTTCCGTATAGAGTAAGATTGCCGCTTGCCCTTCCTTTCAAATCCTTTAATATCTTTTCAGTCCATACTTTAGCAAAATCGACCTTTATTCTGTTTGCATCAAAATTCAGCCAAAGAGAGTCATTGCCAACGAATATTCCTCCATTTACATTGGTAGGTCTTGCATCGGGCTGAGTTATAATACCTTTTAATGTTATGCCTTTTGTTTCTTTGTCAAAATCACTGTATACCTTCAAATCTCCCAGCTGCACACCCTGATATGAAAAATCTTTCACCTTCAGACTGTCTGTCTTTAATACCAGGTCTTTATTGTTATGAGTTACAAGAAAATCACCCGTTCCACGTCCTCCGAATTTTACATAATTAATATTCAGAGTCTCGAAGATATAATCAAGATTCATATCAAAGAGATTCAATTCAAGAGAATCCATGGGCGAATCGGAGAAAATTCCATTCAATCTCAAATGTTGAGCATCATGCTTAACCTCAAAATCACTCACTTTAACCTTTGCAGAATCGATAACAACTTTCGACTTGTTTACATTCCATATCGTGTCATTGAAAATAAGTGTTGAAGGAAGAATGTCCACGATGGTTTGAAAAGGATATTTTCCCTCTCTTTTATTAAAAGAGGTTTCAGTAACAAAGTTCCCGCTAAAGGTGGCAAGAGCCAGATTACTCCAATCAAATTTTGTTTTTAACACACCCTTGTCTGCATCAGCATTTAATGATAAATTAAGTATCTGGTTTTTTTTGTTTAATTTTTTTGCCGTCAATCTGAATTTTACTTTATCATCAGGATTGTCAGCAATAATATTGGCATCTTCGAAAATCATCTTTCCCACTTTTATCTCCGGAAAACTCCCCTCCAGTTTAAGAAGTGATTTATCACTGTTGTAATAACCCCAAATATTTGATTCCCGGGTCAGATTAACCGGCAGGTTCAAAACTTTAGACAGAGAGTCGGTGGCTCTTATATTTACAGTAAAATCAAAATCATTTATTTTTGTATCTCGTGCATTTTCATTCTCAAGAACCGGCATCGATTCAGCCAAAGTTGATTTCAGCTCCCTGACAAGTGTCGAGAAGTTGTATGTCCCTTTGATCTGCGCTGCAATAGGCTTCGACTCTACTCTTAATATTTGAGGCTTTTCATTGTTGTTTGCAGAGAAGACAATTTCTCCGGGTGAATAGCTGATGTCATTGTTTATAAAACAAAGCGAATCGATTACCACATCTCCTTGAGCATTATCGATCTTGTTGCCGGCAAAATTTGCTTTTACATCAAATGACAGGTCCGAATCCTTATATTTTGAAATGATTTTCAATTTGTCGAGTTTCAGATTCCTAACCTTCGCCCCAAAATCGAAAGTCGAGTTATCCTTGTTGGCAACGAATTTTCCCGCTATATCTATTTTCCCATTCGGGTCGTCAAGCTTCATCGCTCCGTCAAAACTTTTGCCAAGAAAATTGCCATTTACAGCCAGGTTCTTATATATGTAGCCCTTGTAATCAAATTTTGATATATCACCCTTTACCACACCTCTTGTCTGAAACCCTTTTTGCTGACGCCCGTCAACAAATAAAGAAAATGATATCTTTCCCAAATCCTTGTTCGATGGGATTAATCCTCCAATATAAAAATCCGAGGTCTTAACATTACCTTTATATGTAAGAAGATTGTTTGGCAGATCATTACCAAGAAGAATGTCGGCTTGAATTGTCCCTAACCTTGATTTTATATTTCCAAAAGCAACCAAGTTGCTGAAAAATCCGGATATGCTCCCTTTAAAAGAGAGTATCCCAAGCTCCTCAATAATTTTGGGCAGATTCTTTTTATCTGAAGAGAAATTATTCGCTATTCCTATCAGTCCCTTTGGCGTTAATCTAAGATCTTTTACGCTTCCGTAAAGGAAGGCTTCATTAGGGTTTGAAAGTCCCGTTAAAACCGCCTCTGCATTTATGCTTAAGTCTTCACCATATTCCACCCTTATCAGTGGCGTTTGAATGTTGTTAGGCGATCCGTTGGCTTTCATCTCCAAAGATATTGGTGAATCAAAGTGTTTCAACACAGGTGCAAAGGCTGAAATATCTTTCAAATATATATCTGATCTTTCCATTCTCAGATCAAATGAACATTTCTCGAAAAATTCTGCCCTGTCTTTTACCCTTGAATATTTTACTTTCAGAGTGTCTATATTAAGCTTTGAATCAGGAAGCGATATGTTTAGATTTTTCAATAGGGTGCTGTCCCTGTTTCCGGCAAGCTCAAAATTTAGGTTGTTAAGCTCAAATCCGGACTTCTCCTTAAAACTTAATCTCTTGAAATTAACATTAAGAGTATCTGAAGAGTATGATTTCAGTGACATTGAAGCTAAAAAATCACTTATGTCAATATGTGAAGCATCAAACTTGCTTTTCTTTTCTGGAGCCGACAAGACATCATATTTAAAGGAGCCTCTTCTTAGAATAATGGAATTCAGAGAAATGGAGTAGGGCATCTCCTTTTTTATTGTATCCTTTGATGCAAATGCATCTATAACAAACTGCAGGTTTAGAGGGCTTGTCGGCTCAGGCTTATTTAAGCGCATGTCGAAGCCGACCAACTGAATGCCTGAGAATTTTATCTCTTTTTTTAGCAAAGGCAAAATGCTGAAACTTGTCGTAAGCTTGTTTGAATAGAATAATGTGTCGTTGCTCAAGTCTTTAAGCAATATCCCCTCAATCGTCAATTTGTTAAATGGACGAATTGACACATTTTCTATAGATATATGTGTGTTCAGCAGTTGGGACAATTGTTCCGTAGTGATTTGTTTCATCTTCCCCTGCACTGATGGCAGACTTACAGTGATGTAAATAATGCCATACAAAGATGCCAACAGCAATAATGTGCCAACAATAAATCTCCTTATATATTTAATAACCTTTTGCATAATTTTATAACTATACAAAAATAGATATTTATCCCGCTTTCACACCTGTTTTAGCATTTTTTGATTTCAAGTTGTCACAAAGTTTTTATACTAAAACAACTCATGCCGACGCTGCTTGCAGAAAGCATATAATCGACCTCTCCGCTTGATGAGATTTATGTGTTTTTAAGGCTCTTATACCGAATATTAATTTTAGCCTGTCGTTTCTTTTTTTTTATATTTCTATTTCTTTTTTTTAATCAATCTTTTTTCTGTAATACTTACGTAAGTTAGAAAATAAATTCAAGTTTTTAATTATGAATACTTTAATGTGTTGTGTAAAACATTACAGTGTTTTAAATTTTTGACAAATGAAAATTTTTAAAAGACCAATGAAATCGCCAAACCCACCTAAAGGCAAGATGCCAAATAAAAGGTATACAAATGGTACAATTGTACCTTAGTGTTAAAAATAAATTATATATTAATGAAAATGAATTTTTTCTTGGAAAGGATGATTTTTTATCGATAAAGATTTTAATAATCAAAGACTGAAATTTTAATTTATTCTTAAGTGGTTGTATGACAAATGATTATGACCGTATATGTTTTGTCTGATTTTTTAATATTCCTTATGTGAAATTTGTGGAGCCTATTTCTAAACAATGTTTTTGGCTTTAACAAATATAAAAATGGGTATAAATTGAAGTGTATATGTTAAAAAATCAATTTCTGAAAGATTCTTTACAAAATGCTAATAAATATTAAATAAAATTTTTAGTTTTGCATTAATGATTTTGAAATTCAGATTTGAAAAGAAAAACACATTATAAGCAGAGCGTAAAAAAAGTATTGATTTTGAGTTAATTTTAAGCGAAGAGATACATACATATTATTTTTTTCTTTAATTCAGTGACCACATTGCTTAAAATTTCCGGATAATTCAATAGTGCAGTTGGATTGGCAGCTTAATAGGAGATAGCATATATTCTTAGCATCTATAAATTAAATTATATACAAATGAAATTAATCGTATGACAATATAATTTATAACTTAATAATTAATCTAATAAATAATTTAAAGAAACAGAAAACACAAAACATTTTATTAACCCAACGTGATTTTAATTTCCTAATGAACGTTGGTTCTTTTCATTGGGAGATTACATTATTATTTTAAGGACCAAATAATCCGATATCACATGATTAAACATTTTTCTTTATTTATGATACTTTATTGTATCATTCATTTAGTATCCTGCGATGATTCAGATAAAAAAGGAGGAACAAATATCCCATACGATCCCTCCAAGCCTGTAGAATTGGGCACATTTTATCCTGATTCAGGCAAATATCTGGAGAAAGTAATTCTTACAGGAAGCAACTTCGGTACAGATGCCTCCAAGATTAAGGTATATTTTAATTCAAAAGAAGCGGCAGTTATAGGTTCAACCGGTGAACATCTTTATGTTCTTGCTCCGCGTCTTCCGGGAGACCTTTGTAATGTATCTGTTGTTGTAGGCAAAGATTCATTGACTTATCCCGATATTTTTAAATACACTACATCAATTACAGTAACTACAATTGCCGGAAATGGTAATGGAAGCGATATGGTTGTCGGTTCATTGAGCGAATCTATTGTTCAGCCTTGGTATGTGTGCGTAGACAACGATGACAATGTATTTGTTGTTAACAGGGTTGACCCCAATTACGCTCTTTTAAGAATAGACGAGGAAAATGATGAAATTTCAACCATCGTCAACAGTACAGTTGTCAATGTGCCTTGTGTTGACCCCGAGACAGGAATCGTGTCAATGCCGACAGAAACGACGATAGGCTCCTTTATTACCTGTGACCCGCTTGAATATTGGGCTCCGCGTATCAGGGAGATGAGATGGCCTGAGGGAAGCGTCCTGCCTCAATATGGTTGGAAACACTCGATGGTTGTAAATCCGTCTGACGGATGTATTTATACAAGATATTATTTCGGAGATATTGTGAAAATCAATCCTAAATCTTATGATGTCGAGGTGATTTACAAGACAGATCAGGGTGATAGTTTTGGTTTGACATTTAATCCTTTGAAACCGAATATCCTTTATATGTCTTTCTGGAGCAATGCAGGCAATATGGCAAACAGTATCTGTTCAATCGATGTAACGGACCCTGAAAGAACTTACAAAAGAGAGACAAGCAGTATAACTGCGGGAGGCCATAGAGACGGTAAATTTGAAGTGGCTCAGTTCAGGCAGCCCGGGCAGATATATTGCGACAGTGAGGGTAATATGTATGTGGCTGACAGCGGTAACCATTGTATAAGGCGAATAAGTCCTGAAGGAACGGTGGAAACGGTTCTCGGTATGCCGGGTACTGCGGGATGGAAAGATGGTACGAAAGAGGAGGCTCTCTTTAATACGCCTCGAGGATTAGGAATTAGCAAAGATGGTACGGTATATGTTGCTGATACCGGCAACAATCGTGTCAGAAAACTTTCTATAAACTAAAAAATCTATATCAATGAAATATATCACATTTATACTAATATTCATACTCTCTGTCAGTACCCTTTCGGCGCAAACTTACACTATGGAGGGTGTTGTTAAAGATGAACTTGGGCCTCTTGCCGGAGCTACTGTCTTAATAAAGAATAAGGCTACAATGGGGACAATTACCGACAACGATGGTAAGTTCTCCATTAAAGCCGACCGTGGTGATATGCTCGTATTCTCTTATGTGGGAATGAAGAAGGTTGAGTACCTTGTTACTGAGCAAAAGAAAAATCTTGAGATAATGATGACAGAACCGGGTGAGCAACTTGAAGAGGTTGTTGTAACTGCCTTGGGAAAACAGAGAAAAATATCTTCCATTGCTGCTGTAACCTCTGTAGAGGTTAAAGATTTGCAGCAGCCTGCTTCCTCTGTTGCCAATCTTCTTGGTGGTCGTGTTGCCGGTGTAATATCTATTATGTCAAGTGGTGAGCCGGGAAAAAATATTGCTGATTTCTGGGTGCGTGGTATCGGAACATTTGGTGCCAACTCTTCGGCACTTGTTCTTATCGATGGACTTGAGGGTGATATCAATGCTCTTGACCCTGCCGATATTGAAAGCTTCTCAATTTTGAAAGATGCTTCTGCAACAGCAGTTTATGGTGTGCGTGGTGCTAATGGTGTTGTGCTTGTAACCACAAAACGTGGTCAGGCTGACAAACTAAAGATTACAGCGCGTGCCTCTATGAGTGTTTCTACATTACATCGTCTTCCTGATTATCTTGGAGCTTACGACTATGCTCTTCTTGCAAATGAGGCAAGAGCTGTAAGAGGTGAGGACCCTCTTTACTCAAATATCGAACTTGATATCATCAAGGATGGTACAGACCGTGATATCTACCCTGACGTTAACTGGCAGGATGAAATTATCAGAAACACCTCTTTAAAGCAAAACTATTATGTAAGTGCTCAGGGTGGTGCTGAGGTTGCAAGATATTTCTTAAGCTTGGGTGGAAGCAATGAAACAGCTGCCTACAATGTTGACAACAACAGCCCTTACAGTTCCAATGCCGGATACAATACATATAATTTCCGTGCCAATGTCGATATAAATCTTACAAAATCAACAAAAGTTTACTTTGGTACTGACGGATTTATGTCGATACATAATGAGCCGGGTGTTGCAAATACAGATTATATTTGGCAGGCACAATCTCAGATTAACCCGTTGCGTTTGCCGACAGTCTATTCAAACGGGCAATATCCATCTACAGGAGCTCAAGCAGAGGTTTCACCTTATGTAATGATCAATATGATGGGGCGCCGTTCTTCTCAAAAATACAGCGGTAAGACAACACTTGCTTTGGAACAGGATTTATCAATGTTTTTGGATGGCTTGAAGGTTAAAATTCAAGGAGCATATGATATCTCAAGTTATTTTGATGAAAGACGTTATATTAGTCCTGCCCTTTATGAGGCTGTAGGCAGAAGCCAGCAGGGTGAACTTATTACAATTCAAAGATCACAATCGACAGCTGCAAGCTATGGTAATAGTACTAATCAATATAGAAAATATCATTTTGAGGGAACTCTAAATTATGATAAGGTATTCAATGAAGACCATCGTTTTTCAGCATTGGTTTACTATTATATGAGTGATGAGAAAACAGCATCAGAGAGTACAACAAATATGAATTCCATTCCATTGCGTTATCAAGGTGTATCAAGCCGTTTAACTTATGGATATAAAGATACATATATGTTGGATTTCAACTTCGGTTACACAGGATCAGAGAACTTTCAACCGGGAAGACGCTTTGGATTCTTCCCTTCAATAGCTTTAGGATGGGTTCCTACCAATTATGCTCTTATAAGAGATAACCTTCCTTTCCTAAACTTCCTGAAATTCAGAGGTTCCTATGGTACAGTAGGTAATGACCGTATATCAGACTATCGTTTCCCTTACTTAACAATAGTAAACAGAGGCTCAGTTTCACCATTTGGTTCATCATCTACAGAAAGCTTGGTAGAATCTTATACAGGAGCTGATAATCTTATTTGGGAGAAATCAACAAAAGCCGATTTAGGTATTGAAGCAAGATTGTTTAATGAAAAAGTTTCGTTTGTAGTTGACTTCTTTAATGATAAGCGTGACGGTATTTTCCAGCGTCGTGTACAGGTACCATCTTATGTCGGACTAATCTCAATGCCTTACAGTAATGTCGGTAAAATGAACAGTTATGGTGCTGATGGTAATGTCAGCTATACTTATGATTTTTCAAAAGATTTGTCTGTAACTTTAAGAGGTAACTTTACATATTCCAAGAACAATGTTCAGAACTGGGAAGAGGCAAATCCTAAATACCCTTATCAGGAGGCTTCAGGCTATCCTTACGGAGTTGTGAGAGGATATCAGTCGATAGGTCTTTTCAAGGATGAAAAAGATATAGAAACAAGCCCTGTTCAGACATTTGGTACAGTAATGCCGGGTGATATCAAATATAGGGATGTAAATGGTGATGGTATCATCAATTCTGACGACCGTGTGCCTATCTCATATTCCCAATATCCATTGTTAATGTATGGTTTTGGTACAGAAATCAGATATCAGAATGTTTCTTTGGGTGTATTGTTTAAGGGAACAGGAAAAACTGATTACTTCCATCAAGGAATGGGATATGTACCTTTCTATGAAGGCAAATCGGGAAATGTGTTAACTCAGGCAAATGAATATTCAAACAGATGGATACCGATGGAATATGCACTTGCTAATGGAATAGACCCGTCATTGGCTGAAAATCCAAATGCCATGTATCCTCGTTTGCAATATGGATATAATTCGAACAACTCTCAAACTTCAGATTTCTGGAAGGGAGATGCCCGTTATTTAAGATTACAGGAGGTAACTCTTAATTATAATTTGAGGAAACCATTCCTTAGTAATATAGGAATAACATCTATTGATTTTCAATTGGTAGGAAATAACCTATGTGTATGGGATAAAGTAAAATTATTTGACCCTGAACAAGCTAATCAGAATGGTCGTGTTTATCCAATCCCGACAACATATACTTTGCAGTTGTATGTTCACTTCTAATAATATTAAATAGCAACATGATGAATAAAAATTATATATTATTATTTGTTTTATCGATATTTATAACATCCTGCGACTTCCTTGACGTAGACGGTTATTTTAGCGATGAGATAAAATTGGATTCAGTGTTTGCTTCAAAACGAAATGTTGAAGCATACCTTTGGGCCATTACAGACAATTTTAGAGATGAGGGTTCAATTCATCAAAATACAGATGTGCCCGGCCCTTTAGCCACCGATGAAGCATTTACTATGTATGAAACAAGACATGGTTATAATGGAATGAGACTTGTTCTTGGAGAAATATCGGCAAGTTCCACTTATACTTTTGGCGAAGTGTGGTCAAGATCGTATAAAGCAATACGTTGCTGCAACACTTTGTTGAAGAGAATTGATGAGGCTAAAGATATAAAGGCTACAGACAGAGCGAAAATCTTAGGATATGCAAGATTCTTCAGAGCTTATGCATACTATAAATTGATGTTGAACTTTGGCCCTCCGATTCTTTTAGGTGATGATGTAGTTCCTTCAAATGAAACTCTTGAATATTATGACCGTCCTCGTTCCACTATGGATGAAACTGTTGAATATATTTGCAGTGAATTGGAAGAGGCAGCTAAGAATATGCCTTTGACAACAGCGATTATGGATTTTGGTCGTCCGACAAAGGGCGCAGCCTATGGATTAATTGCGCGTATCCGTTTATATCATGCAAGTCCATTGTTTAATGGCGGTCAGGCTGCTTTGACATGCTTTGGATCATGGACAAGAAAAACCGACGGAGCAAACTATGTATCTCTTCAATATGATGAAAAGAGATGGGCGATAGCCGCTGCTGCAGCAAAGAGAGTTATGGAAATGGAAAATGCAGGTGTTCCTATGTATAGGCTTCATACAGTAGAGGCTGATGGTGAAACTCCGGAGCTTCCTAATAATGTAACTTATGATGCAGATTATTATGAACCTTGGCCTGTCGGCGCTGCCGGTATTGATCCTTTCCGTTCTTATTCTGAGATGTTTACAGGTGAATCAGTTCTTGCTTCAAATCCTGAATATGTTTGGGGCAGAAAGAGCGGAACTCTTGTTGCCAACACTCAGATGGCTTTCCCTACAAAATTGGGAGGATGGGGCGGTATGGCTCTTCCTCAAAAGGTGATTGATAACTATTTAATGTTTGATGGAAGAACTATAGATAATTCAAGTGAAGAATATCCATATTCAGAGTCAGGCTTTACTTCAACACAAAAGAATTTCTCCGGCTATCGCTTAAATTCAGGTGTATATAATATGTATGCAAATAGGGAGGCTCGTTTTTATGCTTGTGTAGGTTTTAGTGAATGTTTCTGGCCGATGTCTTCAGCTACTTCATCAGGCCATTACAATCAAACAGTTACATATTACTATGATTCTCCAAACGGTAAATCAAACAGTGCAACAGACTTCTCTCCAACAGGATATGTAATCAAAAAGTTTGCACATCCAAACGATGCATGGACAGGAACAAACTCAAGAAGAATGGATAAGGCTTTCCCTATTATCCGCTATGCTGATATATTGTTAATGTATGCAGAATCTTTGAGCAATCTTACACAAACTCATACAGTTGAACTCGGAGATAAAACTTATACTTTGAGTCATGACGTAACTGAGATAAAACATGCATTTAATATGGTTCGCCACCGTGCAGGTCTTCCTGGTATCACAGATGTTGACATCAATGATAATAACACATTCCAAACTCTTCTACAAAGAGAGAGAATGATTGAATTTCTTCATGAAAATCATCGTTATTATGATGTTAGAAGATGGGGTATTTATGAAACTGTAGAGAGTGAACCAATTATGGGTATGAATGTAGATAGTGATAAGAGTGGATTCTATGCCAGAGTTATTCCTAACACTTCTCGTATCGGCTCTCGTTTGGTAAATAAGAAATTGGTTCTTCTTCCTATTCCTTTGGACGAAATAAGAAGACTTCCTTCTCTTGATCAGAATCCTGGATGGGAAAATTAATTAGTAAAAATTAAAACCGATAAATATGAAGTTTAAATATATATTTCTAATTGCTTCTCTCATATCGTGCTATTCATGTAATGAAGATGAAGTGTTTGAAAAAGAGCAATACAAAAATCTTTTTGCTCTTATTAGCGGCAGCGAAAATGTATTGAGCAAGGTAGTCAGTCTTAATAAAGATGAGACTGAAGGCTATATTTCATTTTCTGTTGGCGGAACAAATCCTACTAAAGAGGATCTTGTTATTAATATAGTTGAGGATGTATCTTTTATCGATGCCTATAATAAGTCTAACTATGACCAAAGTGTGGCTAAATATGTAAAACCTCTTCCTCAAAGCAAGTATGATATTGAATCTCTTGTTTGTAGAATCCCTGCAGGAACTATAAGCGCTCAGATTCCTGTCAAGATACGTCCTGAAGGTCTTTCTCCTGATTCTTCCTATTTTATTTCAGTTCGTGTTGATTCTTATAATGCTTATGAAGTTAATCCTGACAAGAATTATCTTTTGTATAAAATCAATATTAAAAATAAATGGGCTACAAGCAGTGGCACAAGTTATAATTTGAACGGAAGAAGTAAACAAGAGGGCTTTTCTGAAATCTCCATGCCCGGAACAAAAGTATTGCAGCCTTTGACAAAAAACAGCGTAAGACTTATGGTTGGAACTGAACCTTTCGTTTCAGAGGTTGAAAATTTTGAGAAGGCAGCTATGGTTCTTGAGATTCAAAGTGACAATAAAGTAATTATTCGTCCTTACAGGGATATTGCCATTACTCAAATTGATGATGATCCTGATTATCCAAACGTCTATAAAGTAGATAATGATGGATACAAGACTTACAAGACTTTCCTTCTTCATTATAAGTATACTTTGGATAATACAAATTATGAGATGAGAGAGGAATTGAGACTTCAATTTGATGAAGCTGACGAAAAGGATGAGGAAGAATAGAGAATTAATTTAATTTTTCTCATTTAAATGATTGTCTTATTTTTCTTTAAATACATATATTTATATAAAGATTGATAACCGGCAATATTGATTTAAATGACTGAAAATAAATTGTAACTAAGTGAACAAGCCCTTTAGTCTTATTAAAATTCGACATATAAAAGTTCTTTTATAGTGGGTGCATTTAGATTTAAGTGTTAAATATAAAAAAAACAATAAATGAAAAATATAATAAATAAACTTCAAATCTTGGTTCTTTTATTGTTTGTCGTGGTTACAAGCTGCGATAATTATGAAAGAACTGAGGTTCAGCATGCAATATTTGTTAATCATCAATCATTGAATTTATTTGTGGGAGGTGAACAACAATTAATTGCTAATCCGACAGAAGGCGGTAATTTTTCATGGACAAGTACCGATGAAAGTGTTGCCACAGTTTCAAATGGACTTGTCAAAGCTTTAAAAGTTGGAACAAGTGATGTTGTTGCAGAAAGAGATGGCTTGAAAGTTACTGTGCCGGTTACTGTTATAGAGAAAGTTCTTTTACAGGGTATTGAATTGAGCTCCTATTATGTAGAGGTTTCTCCAAAATCCACTTATGAGCTTGCTGTAAAAATGATTCCTTTGAATGCAAATGATGTTGCTTTGAAAGATTTTAATTGGTGGTCTGATAATGAGGATGTTGCCAGAGTGAATCAATCGGGCGATGTGCTTGGCGTTAAAGAGGGAATAACAAAAATTCATTATAGAAAAGGTAGTTATCAGAAAGATGTTCAGGTGGTGGTTTCTAATACTCGTCCATTTAAAGGACCTCATATTATTACAGCAGCTCAGGACTTTATATTACCTTTCAGAGATTTTGATATAGGTGGTGAAGGTTATGCATTCCATGAAAGTGACTCAGGCAACAGTAATGGAAATGATAATTATCGTAAAGAAAATGGCGATGCTAACAGCTTCTCTGTTGATATAGAGGGTGGAAATAATGTCGGATGGACTGCAAATGGAGAATGGCTTCTCTATACTGTGGAAGTTCAGGATGCAGGAACTTATTTATTCCAACTAAGTGAATCCGGAGGTAGTAATGGCTTTTGTCATTTAGAGGTCGATGATGAAAATGTAACAGGTTCTATTGATCTTCCTACTAATGGAAGCTGGAGTAATTGGAAATGGATGCCTGATACTCCTGTTGAAATAAAATTGACAGAAGGAACACACAAGTTGAGATTTGTAATCGATCAAGCCGGTTTCAATATGAAGGAAATGAAATTTGAATTTAAAGAATAATATTTAGCTAAAGAGGCGTTCAACTTTTGAACGCCTCTTTTTTTCTATTTTTATCTTTATCATATTCTTATTAAGTAAAGAAGAAATTAATATATTAATTAAATTTGCATCGATCTTTGAAATGTTTAGCTTCTCATTTTATAACGAGAGAGGTTTTTTATTCAAATAGAGGCTGAATTTTATTTGATTAATAAATAAACAGATAAGGTTTTATGTAAAGAAAAGAATATGAAAAAAACAATTATACTGGGGATTGAATCCTCTTGTGATGATACT
Organism: Bacteroidales bacterium; assembly: GCA_030539115.1. Classification (GTDB taxonomy): domain Bacteria; phylum Bacteroidota; class Bacteroidia; order Bacteroidales; family JAUNSR01; genus JAUNSR01. The sequence goes on along the minus strand of JAUNSR010000006.1, from coordinate 87,973 downwards.
TCGGCAGCTGTGATAAGCAATGGAGTAATTTTGTCAAATGTTATAGCAAGTCAAAAAGTTCATGAAGCGTATGGAGGTGTTGTCCCGGAATTGGCTTCACGCTGCCATCAACAAAACATAGTTCCTGTAGTTTCTGAAGCAATTAAACGGGCAGGAATCGATAAATCACAAATAAATGCGGTGGCTTTTACAAGAGGTCCTGGTCTTATGGGTTCACTTCTTGTTGGAACATCGTTTGCAAAGGGTTTTTCATCAGCTTTAAGAATACCAATGGTTGATGTAAATCATCTTCAGGCTCACGTGCTTGCTCATTTTATTAAAGAGAGTGAGGATGACAATAGCCAGCCTTCATTCCCATTTCTTTGTCTTTTGGTCTCAGGAGGTAATTCGCAGATAATAAAGGTAAGTTCCTATGATAAAATGGAGGTTATCGGTCAGACAATTGATGATGCGGCAGGAGAGGCTTTTGATAAATGTGCCAAAGTTATGGGACTTGGTTATCCCGGTGGTCCTGTTGTTGACAGATTGGCAAAAGATGGAGATCCTAAGCGCTTTAAATTCAATAAGCCTCATATTCCGGGCTATAACTATAGCTTTAGCGGACTTAAGACTTCATTTCTTTATATGCTTAGAGACAATTTAAAGGATAATCCAAATTTTATAGAAGAAAATAAAAATGATCTTTGCGCTTCGCTTCAGTTTACTATTGTTGAAATTCTGATGGATAAACTTCGTAAAGCTGCAAAAGATTTAAATATTAAAGAACTTGCAGTAGCGGGTGGCGTTTCAGCAAATTCTGCTGTAAGAGCAGCCTTTGAGGAACATTCAAAAAAATATGGTTGGAAGATACATCTTCCAAAGTTTGCTTTTACTACAGATAATGCGGCGATGGTTGCAATAACAGGTTATTATAAATATCTGGATGGAGAGTTTTGTTCACAAGATGCTGCTCCATTTGCAAGAGTGGAACTATAATTATGCTGAATTTATTGTTTTTTCTTATAGTTGGATTTGTAATTTTTGATTATCTGTTTGGTTCAATACTTTCTTGGCTGAACAGAAGGGCGGCTACGCCAACTCTGCCGCCAGTTTTAGACGGTATTTATGATGTCAAGGAGTATGCAAAGCAACAATTGTATTTTAAAGAGAATAACAGATTTACATCTTTCGTTAGGAGCTTTGAATTTCTGTTGATGATGGTAATGTTGTTTGTCGGAGGCTTTGGCTTGATAGATTCTTTTGCTTATTCTGTAACACCAAGCCCGGTACTTGCCGCTCTTTTATTTTTTGCAATAATATTTTGGGGAAATGATTTCTTGGTTTTGCCCTTTGATTATTACGATAACTTTGTAATAGAACAAAAATTCGGTTTCAATACAATGACAAAGAAAATTTTCTTTGTCGACAAGCTTAAAGGATGGCTCATTGGGGCTCTATTGGGAGGCTCTTTGTTGGCTGTAATTTTTCTTCTCTTTCAAAAATGGCATGAATTGTTTTGGATATATTCATGGGTGCTTCTTGCGGGTGTTTCTTTATTTTTTACAATGTTCTATTCTGAATGGATAGTTCCTCTTTTTAACAAACAAACTCCTCTTGCTCCGGGTGGGCTTAAAGATGCCATTACAGAGTTTGCAAAAAAAGTCGATTTTGAGATATCTAATATTTATGTTATTGACGGGTCGAAAAGGTCGACAAAGGCAAATGCCTATTTTACAGGATTTGGCAGAAAGAAAAGAGTTGTTCTTTATGATACTTTAATTAAAGAGTTGACAACAGAAGAGATTGTTGCCGTGCTTGCACATGAGATAGGACATTATAAACATAAACACACTCATGTGGGGCTTATTCTCTCTTTGGCAAATACATTTGTGTTGCTGTACGTTTTCTCTTTGGTTGTTGACAGTGAGCTTTTGGCAAAAGCAATGGGAGGAAAGTTTCCGACTTTTGAGCTTGGGTTAATTGCTTTTACTCTTTTGTATTCGCCGATCGAGCTGATTCTTGGGATTGCTATTAATGCCATTTCAAGAAAACATGAATACCAAGCTGATCGTTTTGCTGCAATTCATGGCTTGGGAGATGCATTGATAGCCGGGTTAAAAAAGATTTCAGTTTCATCATTAAGCAATCTTACACCTTCAAAAGCGTATGTCTTTGTTTACTATTCTCATCCGACATTGCTTCAAAGAATTAATTCTATTAAAAAATGGGAGTCGAAGAATGCTTTAAAATATATGGCAATGAAAAATTGAAGGAGTACAAGGCAAATTACCTAAACACTTTTTCTTGATATTAATGTTTGCCCGAAATAATATTGTATAGTAATGCCGTATTATCTCGGGCAAATATGTTTTTTAATGAGTAAAAATTAATGCTAAAGAAATAATATAAATGAAAATCGAGATTATAACAATAGGTGACGAAATCCTGATCGGACAAATAGTGGATACCAATTCAGCATGGATGGGTGTGGAGTTAAATAAACTTGGATGGGATGTTGTGGCTATCACAACTGTTGGAGATGTGCACGATGATATTATAAAGGCATTTGATGTTGCACTTCAAAGAGCTGATATAGTTCTTGTAACCGGTGGAACAGGTCCCACAAAAGATGATATTACAAAAAATATCCTTTGCGAATATTTTGACAGTAAGCTTATCTTTAATCAAAGTATTTTGGATAATGTTGAGGCAATTTTTGCAAACCGCGCAATTAAAATAAACGAACTTACAAAGACTCAGGCTTGGGTGCCTGACAAAGCTGTTGTTTTGATGAACCGTGTAGGTACTGCTCCGTGTCTTTGGTTTGAGAAAGATGGCAAAGTGCTGGTTTCTATGGCTGGTGTTCCTTCTGAAATGAAGTGGCTTATGAGCAACGAAATTCTTCCAAAACTTGAAAAAACATTTAATGATGGCTCGGCAGTTGAACACCGAACTCTTCTTGTTAAGGATTACTCTGAGTCTGCTCTTGCTGAGAAGTTGTCAGATTTTGAGGCTAATCTTCCAAAATGTTTTAAACTTGCATATCTTCCACAACAAGGTATTGTTAGGTTGAGGTTAACCGGTCGTAATCATGATAAGAACGTTTTAATTGAAAATACAGATAAATATGCAGCTCAGTTAAAATCAATTTTGGGTAAAGCAATTTATAGTGATGTGGATTTGCCTTTGGAGAAATTAGTAGGGCTAAGATTGAAACAGTTGAAAATTACAATGGCAACGGCTGAAAGCTGCACAGGAGGAACGATAGCAAAAATGATAACATCAGTACCCGGTAGTTCTGAATATTTTATGGGAGGAATTGTTTCTTATTCCAATCTTGTTAAGGAGTCTGTCTTGAATGTTGATAAAAAAGATATCGAAACTTTTGGGGCTGTCAGCGAAACGGTTGTAAGACAAATGGCAAAAGGAGCTATAAAGGTTTGTAGTGCAGACTGTTCGGTAGCTACTTCAGGAATAGCCGGTCCTGATGGGGGAACAAAAGATAAACCTGTTGGCACTGTTTGGATTTGTGCTCAATATAAAGAAAAGCAAATAGCAAGATTGTATAACTTTGGCACAATAAGAGAATATAATACTGTTAAGGCTTCGAATTGTGCTTTGCAGCTTTTGCTTGAGATTCTGGAGTGAGAAGTCTTTGCTTTTCATTAACTTGTATATAATGCGTAGCTGAAAGTTTTTTCTTTAGACTAACGTGTATATAATATATGTGTAATTAAAAGAAGTTACTGTAAATCCACCTTTTTATATTATAAGAACTGAATAATTGTTGATATTTTTAATTACAGTGATTGCAGATTTATCTTATGATTTTAAAATAAATATAGTGTTTTAATCAGATTAAATTTTGTAAATAGCTGTCATTCAATAGTAAAAGATTGGATAAAAATGAGTAACTTCGCGATGTGAACTTCAGACGGTAAAATCGTAAAATTTTGGTCAATAATTAATTTTTATGCCATAATAATGGAATGATTGACTTTCTCAGTGGTTTTTTATGTTGGAAATTGGATAAAAATGATGCTTTTTTTAAGATTTTCTAATGTAAAGTTTGGCTGGTAAAGTAAAAATCATTTATTTTGCGCTCTGTTTGTGAAAGCAGTCAAAAACTAAAAATAGATAGCAATGTCGAAGATTTGTCAAATTACAGGAAAAAAGGCAATGGTTGGTAACAACGTGTCTCACTCTAAACGTAGAACAAAGAGAAGATTCGAAATCAACCTGTTTGAAAAGAAGTTCTATTGGGTAGAACAAGATGTTTGGATCAGCTTAAAAGTTTCAGCAGCTGGCCTACGTACAATTAATAAAAAAGGCTTGGACGCTGCATTGAAAGATGCTGCTGCTGCCGGCTTTTTAAACGCTTAATTAATTAAAGGGAGAAATTAAAATGGCAAAAAAAGCTAAAGGTAACAGAATTCAAGTAATTCTTGAGTGCACTGAGCACAAGAATAGTGGTATGCCGGGTACATCTCGTTATATTACAACAAAAAATAGAAAAAATACTACAGAAAGATTGGAATTGAAAAAATATAATCCTATCTTGAAAAGAGTAACAGTACACAAAGAAATTAAATAAGCTTGAACCATGGCAAAGAAAACAGTCGCATCCTTGCAGAAAGGTGAAGGTAGAACCTTTACAAAAGTTATCAAAATGGTTAAGTCTCCAAAGACAGGTGCATATACTTTCCAGGAAGAAATGGTTCCTAACGATCGTGTTGCAGAATTCTTGGCGAAATAATCTTGTTGAAGTTATTATAACCAAATATTTTAAACTTCCTTGCTATTAATGCAGGGAAGTTTTTTTTTTGAGATATTATAGTTAATTTTGTGACTCATTAATAAAGGTTGACAAACATGGGACTATTTAGTTTTTTTACAAAAGAAAAAAAAGAAACATTAGACAAGGGGCTCTCAAAAACTAAGGAAAGCGTTTTCTCAAAAATCGCTCGTGCTGTTGCCGGTAAATCCAAGGTTGATGATGATGTCCTTGATGATTTGGAAGAGGTCCTTATTACTTCGGATGTAGGCGTTGAGACTACGCTTCGCATAATTGAACGTATTGAAAAAAGAGTCGCTAAAGATAAATATGTATCTACTGATGAGCTTCAAAATATTCTTAGAGAGGAGATAACAACTCTTCTTGCTGAGAATAATTCCGATGATACAGAAGATTTTGTCGTTCCACAAAATAAAAAACCTTATGTTATAATGGTTGTTGGCGTCAATGGCGTCGGCAAAACCACTACAATAGGTAAGCTTGCCTATCAATTTAAGAAAGCAGGCAACAAGGTTGTTCTTGGAGCTGCCGATACTTTCAGAGCTGCCGCTATAGATCAGCTTGTTATTTGGGCAGAAAGAGTAGGTGTTGATATTGTCAAACAAAAGATGGGCTCAGACCCCGCTTCTGTTGCTTATGATACTGTTAGTTCTGCCGTTGCTTCAAATGCCGATGTTGTTATTATTGACACTGCAGGACGTTTGCACAACAAGGTTAATCTTATGAACGAATTGTCGAAGATTAAAAAGGTAATGAATAAGGTTATTCCCGATGCTCCTCATGAAGTGCTTCTTGTGCTTGATGGCTCTACAGGACAGAATGCTTTTGAGCAGGCTAAGCAGTTTACTGCTGCAACAGAGGTTAATGCTCTTGCAATTACCAAACTCGATGGTACAGCTAAAGGCGGTGTTGTGATTGGAATTTCCGATCAATTTAAAACTCCTGTAAAATATATTGGTTTAGGAGAGGGGATGGAGGATCTTCAAGTGTTCAGAAATCGTGAATTTGTTGATTCTTTGTTTGGAAAACAGTAAAAAATGTAGTTTCTATTTAATTTATTAGATAGAATTAAATAATATTACGCTAAACACTTTTTTCTTTGGTTTAATTTTGCCATCGAAAAATGTTTAGCGTTTCATTTTATTATTAATAAGTTTAACCGCTTTTTTAAAAGGCATTATATTCAGGCGTTTGATATCATCGGTTTATTTGCCGTGTGTGACGAATATTTCTTTTTTAATGATTTCGGCTGAATTGAGATTCTCAAAATACATATTATTTAAATGGTAAAAAATCATATAGATATTATAACTCTTGGTTGCTCCAAGAATCTTGTTGATTCGGAGCAGCTTATCAAGCAACTTGCCTCTAATGGCTATACTGTTTCTCATGATCCTGAAAAGGTTAAGGGTGAAATTGTGGTTGTAAATACTTGTGGTTTTATTGGTGATGCAAAAGAGGAGTCAATAAATATGATTCTTGAACTTTGTGAGGCTAAAAAACATAAGAAAATCGGCAAGATTATTGTTATGGGCTGTCTCTCCGAGAGATATATGGCTGACTTGGAGGGTGAGCTTCCTGAGGTTGACAAATTCTATGGCAAATTCAATTGGAAACAGCTTATTTCTGATCTTGGAAAGAACTATCGTTCAGATCTTGCTCTTGAGAGAGTGCTTACAACTCCTAAACATTACGCCTACATCAAGATAGCAGAGGGATGCAATAGGGCTTGTTCTTATTGTGCCATTCCGATTATTACAGGCCATTATCATTCCCGTCCGATTGAGGAGATTGTTAATGAAATAAAGCTTCTTGTATCTCAAGGCGTAAAAGAATTTCAGATTATTGCTCAGGATCTTTCTTATTATGGCTTGGACCTTTATAAAGAGATGAAGCTTGCTGAACTTATTGAGCGGATTTCCGATGTTCCGGGTGTTGAATGGATTAGACTTCACTACGCCTATCCATCTAAGTTCCCTATGAATGTGTTAAAGGTTATGAGAGAAAGAGACAATGTTTGCAAATATATGGATATTGCTCTTCAACATATCTCTGACAACATGCTAACTAAGATGAGACGTAATGTTACAAAGCAACAGACTCTCGATCTTATTAAAGCAATGAGAGAAGAGGTGCCCGGCATTCATATCAGAACCACTTTGCTTGTTGGTCACCCTGGTGAGACTGAGGATGATTTCAATCAGCTTCTTGAATTTGTCAAAGAGGCAAAGTTTGAAAGAATGGGAGCTTTTGCCTATTCTGAAGAGGAGGGTACCTATGCGGCAAAGACCTACAAAGATGATATTGGTGAGGATGTAAAACAGGAAAGACTGGATGCAGTTATGGCAATTCAGGAAAGAGTTGCCGCTGAGTCGAATCAATCCAAGGTTGGTAAGATTTTTAAAGTTATTATCGACAAAGATGAGGGAGATTATTACGTTGGTCGCACCCAATTTGATTCTCCTGAAGTTGATCCTGAGGTGCTTATCGAAAAATCCAAGGATTTAAAAATTGGTGAATTCTATCAGGTTTTGATTACTGACGCTGAAACTTTCGAACTTTTCGGTACTGTGCAATAATTAGATGGTTTTTAGTATTATAGAATCTAAAAATTAATACTTAACATAAATGTTAAGGCGGTTAATGAGGACTAAATCCACGTTAACCGCCTTAACTATTATATACTGTTTTTGTTTAATAAATTCTTGAAAAATCCGTCCTGTAAAGAATATATGTATTTGAAAACTATTTATCAACAAAAGGCACATTTTGAAGATATCAATAATAATATTATTACATAAATGGATATTTAAATTCCTTAAGTTCCCTTTCCAATTGTCTGTGCTTTCCATTACAATATATGTTTAAGAGATTATGAAATAAAGGTCCATGATTCATCTCAGAAAGATGTGCAAATTCATGAAGAATAACATAATCTGATAAATATTGAGGCAGCATCATCAATTTATAAGAAAGAAGAATATTTTTATTGCTGTCGCATCTTCCAAGTCTTTGTTTGCCAAAAGAAACAGCGCAGCTATTATATGCCAGACCTTTTTCCTTTGCTAAATGAGCTGCTCTAAATGGCAAATATCTTTCAGCCTCAAACCGTAAACAATCCCTGCTTATTTTCTCAAGCATAAGTCTTGTCTCCTCGGTATTGTAATCTATACCTATTGGAGTGTGGATTGTAAAAATACCGTTTCTATAGGAGCTTTGAAAATAACTTCCATTAATGGATTCATCAATTTTCAGCTTGAAGTTTACCCCCTCAAAAGTATATCCATCTTTAATTTCGGTGGTTCTTTGAGATTTTTTTGCTTTAAGTTTTAATAGTTCATCTCTCATTGAATTAAGAGATTTCTTTACCTCTGAAAGAGATGCGTATTTAGGAACTGTAACTTTTATTCCGTTTTCGGTTGCCCTAAAGATGAATTTTATTGCCGTTGGGTGTACATTAAGCTTTATTAATCCAAGTTGTGAATCGTTGAAATCTTTAAGCATCTATCTCCTCAAATCAATTAATTGTATAAACATTTTTCCGGCATAAAGCCTGATAACTTACAGTTTCTCCAAAAATACACAAATAAACAATTGTCTAAAATTTAAAAATCTATTAAAGATCATAAAAATCAAATTATATTCGTGCTGATATTTCAAAGCAGATGTAATTAAGACTACAATATTAAATAGCCATAACTACTCAGAAAAGACAATATATAGCTAAAATCAAATAAATGACGGATTTGGCAATAATGTTTAAAAAAGTAAATAGCATAATAATGAAAAAAATTAAAGATGAGTTGTCTCAAATAGTAGTTGATTATTATTCAAAATATCCTTCTGCCCACCAGGATATTCTTCATACTATGGAGGTTGTGTTTTATGCCAGAATGATAAGCATAGGTGAGGGCTGGCCGGAAAATAAAATCGAAGACATAGAGATGGCTGCCCTGCTTCATGACATAGGCTGCCCTCTTTCTAAAGAAATTTATGGCAATTCGCTTCCTGTAAATCAGCAAAATGTAGGACGAGAGGTCGCAAACCAACTATTGAAAAACATTTCTTCTCTTTCTGATTCTCAAAGTAAGTGGCTTGAAGATGTTGTGGGCACTCATCATCAGTTTAAGCACGCTTCCGAACTTGGCTTCTTGCCTCTTTTTGAGGCTGATCTTATAGTCAATATTCTTTCAGGATATTATAAAAAAGAGAGAACAGAGCATTTTTTTGATAAATTGATGACTACAAAATCAGGTAAAAAACTTTTTAAGACTCTTATTAAATAATTTCTTGGTTTTAAATATTTTGATTGTTGGTGCTGATTCTTTACTTATTAGTGTTTTCATAGAAATATTATAGATGGTTTTATCGCACGGTCTTGCATTTTTTTGTTTTAATGAGTGTAAGTATTTAATGTTAAAAAATAGAGTATCACTCAAACATATCTCATTTTATATCCTATAAAACAATAATTTCTTGACATTGTTATTGTTTTGTACGATATAAATTTATTGTTATGAGCAAGGTATTTATTTTAAAATCACGTCCGGATGGATTTGCAAGTGAAAGTAACTTTGATTTGATAGAGACTCCTGTTGGAGAGATGGAGGATGGACAGGTTCTTGTCAGAGGAAAATTTTATTCCGTTGACCCATATATGAGAGGTAGAATGAGTGATGCTAAATCATATATCGCCCCCTTTGAACTCAATGCTCCTATCACAGGAGGTGTTGTTGCTGTTGTTGTCGACAGCAAAAGCCCTGATTTTGTAAAGGGTGATTATGTTGTGGGGATGATGAAATGGCAGGATATACAAATTGTTTGGGCAAAGGATATTCAAAAGATTGACGTTCAAATTGCACCTCCGAGCTATTATCTTGGTCTTTTTGGTCTTACTGGCTTAACAGCTTATCTTGGCCTTAATAAAATTGGCAAACCAAAAGCAGCAGAAACAGTTGTTGTCTCAGGAGCGGGAGGAGCCGTTGGAATGGTTGTTGGACAAATTGCCAAAATCAAAGGCTGCAACGTTATTGGCATTGCCGGGCACAAGGATAAAATCAATTATCTTAAAAATCAGCTCGATTTTGACAATGTAATAGATTATCATGACCTCGACAAATTGGATAATGAGCTTATGAAATCAGCCCCATTGGGAGTAGATATTTATTTCGACAATGTTGGAGGCGCTGTTTCCGACCATGTGATGAAATATATTAATCATAATGCAAGAATAATTATCTGCGGTCAAATAGCCCTTTACAATGACCCGGCAAAAGCTTACGGACCTTATCCTCAAATTGCCCTTTTAAAAAACAGCGCCTTAATGAAGGGGTTTATTGTTGGTGACTATCAGGATTCTTTCCATGATGCTCAAATTCAGCTTATTCAATGGTATAAAGAGGGTGCTCTAAAAGGTCATGAGACTATAATAATCGGTTTTGATAAGCTGCCTAAAACATTTATCAGCCTTTTCCAAGGAGATAATATTGGCAAACTAATAGTAGAAGCGCCTTAATTTTATTAAAATATTAAGCTTTTTGGATAACAATTTTTTCCTTTTAGCTATACATTTGTAGCCGAAAGGAAAATTGCCGGAGAGGTCGATCGGGCCGCACTCGAAATGCGGTGAACGGGTAACTGTTCCGGGGGTTCGAATCCCTCATTTTCCGCATTTCCATACTTATTTGATCTTTTTTATTAATAGGGCACAATTGTAAAAGTTTGTTTTACGATTATTCCCTATTAATTTTTTTATGCTTGTTATAAATATACTGCTCTCATTTATAAAGAATGTTTTAATATACGGGAAATGATAATTCTATAAATTAGGCTTTTAGATAACTGTTTCCGGCTTTTTAATAACTTATTTAAAGGTTTAAATCTAATTTAAACACTAACAGCTTCTATCTAATAATAAAGAAAAATTAAACAAGGAAATAAATAATACCATAGTTTTTAAATAACATCGAATAGCTTATTTATTAATTTTACATAAAATTAAGTGCGCTTTTATGTATTAAGATGAATACATTTTTATGAAACAACACACACACAACTATTAAATCTATAAATAATAAATTCTTATTTTACTAATACTAACTAATTATGAATTTTAAATTAGCTTTTAAAGTGCTTATGTATGCCGGATTTTTTTCAGCCTTTACATTTGCACAATCTCAAACATTATCTTTCGATAATGCTAAATTTAAATTTGGAGATGATCCTTCATGGAAATCATTGGAGTTTGACGATTCTTCATGGCAGACAAAGAGTGTCGTTTCATCATGGGACAACCAAGGAATTGGAAAAGAAAAAACTTATGCTTGGTATAGAATCCATTTTGTTTTACCGGAAAGCATGCGCAATTCATCTGGAAAAAGTTCTATTCTAAAAATCGAAATGGGGCAGATTGATGACGTTGATGCTACATATATCAATGGCAAATTGATCGGATCTATGGGTAATTTCCCTGACTCCAAGAAAGGTTACGGCTCAAACTGGAGTGCCAAACGTATTTATAATATTCCTCTTAACGATGCTGCCCTAAAATGGGGTAAAGACAATGTGCTTGCGATAAAGGTTTACAATTCTGACGGAGATGGCGGCATGAGCAAATCTCCTGTTATCATTAATGTGCCAAAAAATATTGATGGATTGAAGATTACCATGCAGGACAATGGAGATGAGGATATAATTATTAATGTAAAGAATATATTCAACATTAATCTAAACGGCGAACTATCACTTAATCTTACCAACGGAGATAATGGTGAACCAATATATTCTGCTTCAAAGAAAATCAGTCTTAAGAATAACTCATCTTCATCAATTGTTGTTCCTAATAAGGACTATTCATTTAAAATCTTAAATTATACCTTTGTCGAAAAGAAAAACGGTGATAAAATCGATGGCGTTTTTATTCCAAAATATATTCTTACTCCTAAAGCCTCAGCCTCTCCTAAATTAAATAATCCGAGCGTTTTTGGAGTCCGTCCAAATTCCCCGATAATTTATCGTATTCCATGCACCGGTGAGCGTCCAATAAAACTTTCGGTTAAAGACCTTCCACAGGGTGTGAATTTTGATTCTCAAAACGGTGTATTAAATGGGAAATTAAGTAAAAAAGGTGAATACAAATTGACTCTTGTTGCTGAAAATTCCAAAGGAAAAGACGAGAAACAATTTATTATTAAAGTCGGAGATGTTATTTCATTGACTCCTGCCATGGGATGGAACAGTTGGAATTGTTGGGGGCTAAGTGTTTCCCAAGATAAAGTTATGGCTTCTGCACAAGGTCTTATTGAAAGTGGACTTGCCGACTATGGCTTTTACTATATCAATATTGATGATGCATGGGAAGCAAGCAAAAGAAATGAAGATGGTACGATTTCAACAAATGATAAGTTCCCTGATATGAAAGCTCTTGGAGATTGGCTGCATCAAAGAGGCCTTAAATTTGGAATATATTCTTCTCCCGGAGATTTGACTTGTGGAGGATATTTAGGTTCAATAGATCATGAACAGCAAGATGCTCAAGTTTACAATAGTTGGGGTATTGATTACCTTAAATATGATTGGTGTGGATATTCAAGAGCTCATAATAAAGAGATTGATAAAAACACCGTAGCAAGTTATGTTCGTCCTTACCTGAAAATGGAGAAGTTTTTACGTGACCAACCTCGTGACATTCATTACAGTCTTTGTCAATATGGAATGGCTGAGGTTTGGAAATGGGGCCATTGTGTTGATGCAAATTCTTGGCGTACTACAGGAGATATTAATGATTCATGGAACTCATTATATTCAATAGGTTTTGAATCTCAGCTTAAGACATCAAAATATGCAGCTCCCGGACATTGGAATGATCAGGATATGCTTGTTGTTGGTAATGTCGGTTGGGGACCATCTTTACACCCTTCAAGACTTACAGCAGATGAACAATACACTCATTTGACTCTTTGGACTCTTCAGGCTTCAGTGCTTTTGATTGGTTGTCCACTTGATGATATAGATGAATTTACTCTTTCTTTACTTCAAAACAGTGAAGTTATTGCTGTTGATCAAGATGAACTTGGTGTAGCTGCAACTCAAGATGTAGCCGATGGTGATATTCGTATTTGGAAACGACCTTTAAAAGATGGTTCCTATGCAGTCGGTATTTTTAATGTTGGCAATAAGCATTTAAATGTCGATTTTAGCAAATACTTTAAACAACTTGGAATAGGAGAAGTTAAAAATGCCCGTGATTTATGGAGACAGCAAGATGTTTCTACCGCAAACATGAATTACTTCATTCCATCACATGGTGTTAGATATCTGAAAATTAAATACTAATATTGCTGGTTAACTCACTGACAATTGTTAGAAATATATTTTTGTCTTTTTTTCAAATACTGAAATAAAAGATGGAAACATAAAAAAGTTTCAATAATAGAGTTTGAATTGCTCTGTTATTGAAACTTTTTTATTTATGATTATAATAACTTGAAATGTAGAAATCTTTAAGATGCCTTTCATTTTAAGCTTTTATATACCCGATGATAATAACTATAACTTCTAAGAGAAAATTTATCAGTTAAATAATAAAATATTTATCAACTCTCTTTATCTATTTTGTCAAACCAACCTTTAATAGTTTCATTATTTATTTTTCCATTAAGAAGTTTTCCGGAAACGACTTTTAATTTTGGATATGATTTTTTTAGATTTTTCTGACTGTTCTCTATACCGCTGCCACCTGAAGTTGCAAAAGGAACAATCATTTTATTGTTAAGATCATAGCTCTCAATAAATGTATTTATTATAGTTGGAGCTAAATCCCACCAAATAGGAAAACCAATAAATACGGCATCATAACTATTAATATTGGTTACTTTTGATGCTATTGCAGGTCTTGAATCGAGATTTTTCATTTCCACAGAACTTCTGCTTTTTTTATTGTTCCAATCCAAATCTGCAGGTGTATAAGGTATTTCCGGTTTTATCTCAAATAAATCTGCATTAATAGTTTTTGCAAGTTCCTGGGCTGCCTTTTTAGTTGTTCCGGTACAAGAGAAATAAACAACTAATTTTTTTGTTTCTTTCATTTGTGTTTTGTTTTGAGCCGTCATCCCCATAGTGCTTAGCAATGTAATGACAGCAATTAGCAAATTCTTCATTATAGTTTTATTTTAGTAATTATCAGTACGAAATAATTATTAGGTATAAACAATTTGATGTTTTATTAATTGTTGAAATACAATTAATAAAACAAATTATCATTTATCAAAAGTAGACACTTTAAATAGTATATATGATATATAAATTACTGACTTAATAACCCTTTTTACTGATTGTCAAACAACCAAATTATATTATTGAAGACAAAATCTAAAACAAATTTTTAAAGTCAGGAACATCAATCGGTGCACCGTTTTGTTTCAAAGACAGCTGACTAAGTTCTGTTATAGATGACCATAATGCAGCATCATAAACATCAAGCATAAAGGTTCTGTTCTCATTAATTGCCTCCACGAGATTCAAATCCATTGCAAAATCCATTACCCCACGCCTGATAAGTTCCGGATCATCCACTTTTGAAAAAGCCTCAACACTTTTTATATAAAACGGATCTCTATAATCGTTTAAAAGTTTTGCTTTTTCTTCTTTACATATATAATGATTATAATCTGGCAAGAAGGCAATTTCTTCTGTAGGATACTTATGAAAAAATCCTTTTGTGCCGCACACTATATGTTTTCTGCTATAGGGTCTTGGTGTAGACATATCAAGCTGAAGCATAATTGTTTTGCCTTTTTGTGTCTTTAGTATTGATGTATTGATATCAGCCAATGAAAAATTTACATTCTCATTAAAATGTTCACATACAAACTGAGAATAAACATTCGATGAAGATGATATTGAATTAATCGAAACCACCCTGTCTGTATTATTAAGGTCCAACAACTTTGATATAGGTCCAAAACCATGAGTGGGATAAATATTCCCGGTTTGAGTTATAAACTCATTAATCATCCAATTATTTTTAAAGTCTCTATTGTTTTCAATATACCGCTCACACAATCTATGAATGTAAGCGCCCTCACAATGATAAATCTCACCAAAAAGACCATCCTTTACCATATTTGATGAAGCCATAGTAAAATCATCGAAACAACAGTTCTCAAGAATACAACATTGCTTATTTGTTTGCTTTGACATCTTTATTAATTCAAAGCATTCATTCAAAGTTTTAGCAGCCGGTACCTCAATTGCGGCGTGCTTCCCGCTTTTCATGGCATTGACTGCAATTTCTGAATGAGTATGCCATGGAGTTGAGATGTAAACTGTATCGATAGATGCATCTTCCAACAAATGCTTATAATCAGAATAAATATCAAAATGTTTAATTTTTCTTTTCTCCAGATAGTCTTTGGTAGATTTTACTTTACCGGGATCTATATCACAAATAGCTTTAATAGTTACATCTTTTATATATGTAAATCTTCTAACAGCAAGTTCCGCCCTGTATCCTAATCCTATAAATCCAATGTTCATATCTTTTTTCTGAAAAAAGTTAAGTCTTTGCAAACAAAAATCATTAACTAAATGCTGATATCTTAAGAAAATACCTCAATATTATATCAACATTATATTAATACCTGATAACAACTTATCTATTACGGCAAAAATAATAATATTATAATATTTCAATCATAAATTAAATATTATAACTTGATTATTCATGTTTTTTCAATCAGTTGTTATATAAAAAAGATTCGTATTCCACCATTAAAATTTAATCGCTATTATATAATAATGTGATTAAAATTATAAAAAAATTATAGTTTATAGTTTTTCCAAGAGTACTACAATAAGCATCTTATTCAATGCTAAAAAAACTAAAGCAAATCCTCTGTTTTTTTAAGCAAACCCCCATATTTTTTTTCTTCTAATCCAATGGAATGTGTTTTTAGTTTTTTTATAAATATATTCCATGATATTTTTTTGCTTTAATCCTGTACAAAATGTTTTATAATAAAGTAATTCACAATAATAAAGAAACAATTTTAGTAATTCATTGTAATGGACAGCAAGACAAATATAGCCATTAGCGGAGCTACAGGATTTATAGGCAAAAATCTTCTGTATAGACTAAATGAGATGGGATGCAATGTATTTGAGCTTGGCAGGGATTTATTTTATACTGACAACGACCATCTAACAAATATTATTTCAAATGCTGATATCGTTATTAATTTAGCCGGTGCTCCTTTAAACAAAAAATGGACAGACGATTATAAAAGAACTATTATTGAGAGCAGGCTCCATATAACCCGTTCTATAGTTAATGCCATAAATAAAACTCAAAGGACAAAACTTCTTATATCTACCTCCGCTGTTGGCATTTATCCGACAGACGGCTGTTTTGATGAGAGCTATGATTCACACTCAAAGACCTTTTTGGGTCGTCTTTGCAATAGTTGGGAAGAGGAGGTAAAGAGAGTTCGAATTGATGTAAGGGTTGTTATTACACGTTTCGGCATCGTATTGGCACCCAAAGGTGGTGCTTATGAAAAAATGGTTTTACCTTTTCAAAACGGCATCAGTGTAACTATTGCTGACAAAAATAATTTTATCTCATGGATAGACATAGAAGATCTTATAAACGGTATAATTTTTATAATAGAAAATAAAAACATCTCAGGTGTTGTAAACTTTACAGCTCCCGACATCATTACCCAGAAGAAATTTGCGGATGTCTTATCCTTGCACAACAAGACTCTTATTAGAATGAATATTCCTTCTTTTGTATTAAAACTGCTTCTTGGAGAGTATTCTCAACTTTTAACTCAAAGTGTATGTGTTAAACCTGCTGTTCTTACATCTCTTAGTTTCAATTACAAAAGTCCCAATTTTGAAAATTTTGTGGAGAGAGTCGAAAAACAAAAATAAAGAACCAAAACTGTTGCTTATCGGTAGTAATAATCAGAAAGGAAGTCTTACTCTGTGCTATTAATCAATAATGGAATATTTCTTAATTTTTATTTTTAAGAAACAAAATAAGCTTGCCATTTGTGAACGAAATTGTAAACTCATTTGATAAAGCTTCATTAAGAGTTCCCTGCCACCAGCTTGTCAGCTGTCTTTGTGCTATTGGATATTTAAGTCCTTCAGTAGAAATGTAAGTATCAGGAGTTAAAGAAAAAATGGATACTTGCTGACCTTCAAATGATTCGAATGTGGTTGTTTTATTAATAGATACAAAAGTGCCATAATCCGTAATAATTTCTATTTTTTCAAACCATTCGCAATAATCAGCCAAAAGAGAAATATTCCCAAGGGTATGATCTTCGCGTTTGCCTGTGGCGCCTAAAATAGCCACATTCTTAAATCCTGATTTTTTTGCAAAAGAAACAGATTTTGTCAGGTCATTTGTTTCCTGCTCTTTATAATAAACAATTATGTCTTTGAATTTTTCCTTTATCTCTAAAGATGTGCTATCCATATCGCCAACGATATTGTCGGGAATAAACCCTTTATCAATTAACTCTTCGGCTCCTCCGTCACAAACTATCAGATATTTGGCATTTTCTATAAGTTTTATATTATACTCCAAAGCAGGAAAATCTCCATTGGCAACAATTATACAATCATAGTTATCCATACACAACTCCTTTCTTTTTCCAAATATAATAGCCTGCGAATGAGGATAATGCATATAAAAAATACAAAAACATTGTTGGATAAAGACCTCTTATATAATAAAGGTAAATAGATAATACGTTCACTATTATCCAAATGTCCCAATGTTGAATGATTTTCTTTGCAAGCATCCAAGTCCCGATTATGCTTAGTGTTGTTGTAAGGGCATCTCCGTAAGGAATAGGAGAGTCGGTATATTTGCTTAGAACCAAAAATATTATAAGATAAATCAAACCTGTTGACAGACCGATTTTAAGTGCTTGTGAGGGAGTAACATTTGAATATTCTATAACAGAGTCTGAAGCATATTCATGTTCTTTGTCGTTTCCTTTGGATAAAGACTTTCTCCACATAAAATAACCCCAAAAACTGATTATAGCATAATAAATATTGAAAGCCATATCTGCATAAACTTTAGAGTAAGCAAAGACAAATATGTATATCAAAGCGCTAATTCCTCCCACAATCCACATTATGGAGTTTTGTTTTATCTCCAGCCATAGATAAATCAGGCCGGAGATAACTCCAAAATATTCTAAATAAGTCCAAAACTGTTCTGCTATCACTTTATTCTTAATTTTCTTAGAAGATTATGCTCTCTGTGTTTTTATTTCAAAAAATATTAGATATTTTTTGAAATTATAATAGAGGGTGTTTGTCTTCTATTTATCTATTACAATATTTATCTTCTTCTTTTTGAAATTCCTTACGAAGATATCCCTTTTATTTTAATATTAGAATTTTATTGTAAGAGATCCAAGAACATTAGTGCCTGCCTGAGTAAACAGACCATCATAAACAGAGCGCTTGTCAAGGGTATATCCTTGTGATTCGTTAATGCTTGTTGAAACCCAGCCAAACGTTTCGTATTCTTCATTAAATATGTTGTTAATTTTTAGCCCTAAATTGATCTCTTTCACAAAGCGAGGCTTGAAAGTATACCCCAAAATCAAGTTATTAACAAAGTAAGGATCAATTGAACGACCTTTGTTGGATGTATTGTCAAGATATTGACGGCTTACATAAACAGAATTAAACGAAGCATAAAAGCCATGATAATTGAAATCAAATGATGAATTTACAATTGTGTTGGGTGAGAAGCATATATCAGTTTTGCCGATATAAACTTCAGTAATAGGAGCTTTATCCCAATCTTCGCCAACGAAGGTTTCTACATATTCGCTGAAATTTTTAATCTTGTTTGAGCTGAATGTTACATTTCCTCTCCATGATAGTGTCGGTAAAATCCTGACACCTCCCATAATTTCAATACCTGTTCTATAAGAATCTTTAATATTTGAAGTAAGAGGCTCACCGATATCACTGATTTTTCCTGTTTGTATCAATTGATTATTGTAATCCATGTAATACAAGTTGATTCCTGCATTCCAAAATGGGTTGGTATATGAATATCCTAATTCATAATCATAAAGAGTCTCATAAGTTGGATATTCCTTTTCGCTTGAATCGGTATAATTATTTCTGTTTGGCTCACGATTTGCAGTGGAGAAAGAGGCAAAAGCATTATGCCCATTAGAGGAATAGTTTAATCCAACTTTAGGATTAAAGAAATTGAACTTCTCATTTACATTTAGTTTTGCTTGTTCCTTGTTGTCATTAAAACGGTCGCTGTTCCCATCGATAGTATAATCTATAGTTCTAAACTGAAGGTCGGCATACCCGCTCAATCCCTTGGTGAAGTAATAGTTCGCCCTTGCAAAAACATTGGCATCGATTTTATTTGCATGACTTAGATAATATCTGTGACCGGATTTTAAATTATTATAATTCTTTGCCCAAATCACCTTGCCGGTATGATATCCATTGTAATTGTTTATACCTGCTCCCAAAGTGGCAAACATCCTTTCAGTATTGTAATTTAAATTATAGATGGCACCATAGAAATGGTTGTTAAGCCACTTTTGTCTTACAAGATCACTATTCTTAACAGTTTTGCCTTCACTGTCTGTGAAATTTGCAAGATTGTACTTGTAAAATGAAGCATCAGCTTTATAATCCTCATAATAACCTTTTCCTCTTGTATAATGAAGAGTAAGATTCGTATTCCAGTTGTCATTAATTGTATAAACAGAGCTAAGATGGTGATGATATTGCCAGTAATTGTCAGTTTGGTCATAATATTTAGTTATTCCATCCTCCACATACTCTCCGCATGAATTATAGGTCCTGTTACTTTTTTTGTAGTCGACAGATGATTTGTCGAGCATAGAAGATGGTACACCCCACCAAGCCTGATTAGTAATTTCTGCACTGCCAAACGACTGATATTTAACCATCAGGTTGTCTGAATAATAGGCACCTGAAGCGAAGTAAGACTGCATGTCGGCTTTTGCTCTGTCAATATAGCCGTCACTTGTTGTTTTTGAATATCTTGCATCGAAAATAAAATGATCCTTAAGAAGCCCCGTTCCACCTTTTACAGTATTTTTAAATGTATTAAACTGACCTGCAGTAGAGCTTACCTCTGCATAAGGAAGCATATTGGGAGCCTGTGTTTGAAGATGAATACTTGCGCCAAAGGCAGCCGCTCCGTTGGTTGAGGTACCGGCTCCTCTTTGAATTTGGATGTTTTCAGTAGAGGAAGCAAAGTCTGACATATTTACCCAAAAGACTCCATGCGATTCAGAATCATTCATAGGAACACCGTTCACAGTAATATTGATTCTGTTGGCATCGGTTCCCCTTACCCTGAAATTTGTGTAACCTATGCCTGTTCCAGCATCTGATGTTACGATAACAGAAGGCGATTGAGAAATCAAATAAGGGACATCCTGTCCATAATTGTTTTTTGTGATTTCCTTTTTGGAAATGTTTGAATAAGCCATTGGAACGCCCTTTGTGGCTTTGGTGGCATTAACGACTATCTCTTCAAGAGAAAGTGTTCGAAGTGTGTCATTCTCTATAACCTCAGCGACAGCGCCTTGGAAAGAGGCAAATGCAATGGATGTAAAAACTAATACCCTTTTCATAATAAGTAAAAATTTAATAAAAATTGAAAAGGGGGGAGATATATATGCCTGTTTATTCTCCTTTTGGGAAAAGGAGCTTTTTATCCCTTCGCCGGCATTATCCGGATCAGGTTCAACGGGTGTAATCTCAGCCAAAACATTGGTTAAATGTTTAAGCACCCCTAAAAATCGTTGCAAAGGAATACAAAATTTTATTAATAATACAACTATTATTATAAAAAACTTATTTCTTTTATTCTCTTGCTTCTAATCATAAAATAAAAAAAGAGGAAGATTCTTTCAGCAATCTTCCTCTAATTATTTGTATATAAGATGTTTTGTGATTTTTATCGATAATCCAAATCAATTGTCAACAATGAATAGATAAAATTAAATTTTTACCTTGCTGTTAAATTGAAAATCTTAATTCTATTTGCTCAAATTCTCAATAAGGCCCATCAATTCTGAAAATTCATTCTCATTAAAACCTACAGATTGAAACACTACTTTGCCATTTTTGTCAATAAGATATGACCGTGGAATATAATTTTTTGCAAAAAGCGAGTAAACGGCTTTATTCTCATCAGGGTAAAGAGGAAAACTGAATTTTTTTGTTTCATTATACTTGGAAAGCTGCTCTTCATTATGCTCTCTTCCTATAATAAGCATCACAAAATTCTTGTTGTCTTTAAACTTAGGCCAAAGAGTTTTCTCCACCTCAGCAAGTTCTTTTTGACATGGACCGCACCAAGTGGTAAAAAAATTGATAAGCACTACTTTCCCTTTTAAATCACTCGATTTTACATTTCCATTTGTGGAAATGATCTCAAAGCTTGGTGATTTGTCTCCCTTATTAATTATGTTGGTTGAAGCAATGTCTTGTGACTGACTCTGAAAGATTGCGGCAACAGCCATAAGAAATGAAAAAATTATTTTCTTCATAGATAATGTGATTTATTTCATAATAAAAAATGATTATTGCATGGCTTGAAAATTAATTCAAACCCGTAACATCGCAAAGATATTTAAATTATATACAAATAAAAGTATCAGCCTTAATTTACATCCTTTTTTTATAAGAAATCACCGCCCATCCATTAAGAAAAACAGCATAAAGAGTCAGCAGTCCAATAGAATTTCTCAGATCAACAATAGAACTTCCTTTAAGATAAACGCTTCTCATCGATTCTGCAAAATAACGGGGAGGAGAAAGATAAGAAAGCCATTGTGCCCAATCGGGCATTGAACTTACAGGAGTAAATATTCCGCTCATAAGCATGAATATCATCATAAAAAAATACATTATAAACATTGCCTGCTGCATGGTGGATGAATAGTTTGAAATAACCAATCCAAACCCGGACATTGTTATAATAAATATAATTGATATAAGATAGACATTAAAGAAACCACCAGCCGGTGTTAAGGAGTAAACGATAGCTGTTAATGCAAAACATATTGTCAGAATTATTATTCCCATTGCCCAATAAGGAATAAGTTTTGAGAAAATAAAAGCAATCTTACTAACGGGTGTAACATTAATTTGCTCAATGGTTCCAATCTCCTTTTCACTTACAATATTTATTGATGGAAGAAAACTGCACATCATAATAATGACAACAACAATAAGAGCAGGAATCATAAAATGTTTATAATTAAGAAACTCATTATACATGAAATTTGTCTCGATAAGATTCCCGGTATCAGCAGCTAAACCTTTCTCTGCCATTATCTCGGAGGCAAAATTATATATTATTCCTGTTAGATAATTGCTTGCAAGTGTGCCTTTTGTGCCGTCAACTGTATTTGCTGATATTTGCAAAGAACTTTTCTCACCATTGATTATATCTTTCTCAAAATTATGAGGTATTTCGAGTATTATATCATTATCTCCATTTTCCAAATCAGACAATGATTTTTCATATTCCTTATATACTGTTTTCAGATTGAAATAATCAGAGGCATCAATCTTGTTTATAAGTCTTTGAGAAGATAAAGAATTGTCCTGGTCAACTATCGATAATTTTACCTCATTAATATCCATGGTAGCCACCCAAGGCATTAAAAGCATTACAACAAATGGAAAAACAAATGCCAGACGCGGCAAAAATGGATTCCGTATAAATTGTTTAAGCTCTTTTTTTATTAAAAAACTTAGTACACTCATTTATCTTTTGTTTTTTTATTCCCATTTTTTGGATAAGATAAGCTTCGCCTCGTCAATAGCAATTAGAAAGCTGGCGCTTTCAATTGCTTATTGAACTCGGCTTGCATTATCTTTTGTGACATCAGAAAAAAGCAATAACCTATATTAATCTTGTTATCACCAATTTTTATAAATATTATTCCAGCCTATTATTAAACTTTATCAGTGAAAGCGATATTAAAGCTGTTGTCATCACAAATAATATTACTGTTTCCTTAATAATATGTGATAGAGATAATCCTTCAATCATCAATTTCTTTATTGCCATAATATACCACTTGGCAGGTACTATATTTGATATGTATTGAAGAAATTTCGGCATGCTTTCTATTGGGAAAACCATACCTGAAAGCATAATAACCGGAATCATTAATAGCATTATAGATGAAAGCATTGCTGCAACCTGAGTCTTAACTAATGTAGATATTAATAATCCAAGCGCCAAGGCAAGAAATATATATAATACGGAAATACTTATTACCGACAAAAGTGATCCCTCCATAGGAACTTGTAGCACAAAATACGCCAATAGCAATGTCGTTATCAGATTTACAAAAGATACAGTAAAATAGGGGACCATCTTAGCCAATATTATTGATATCGGTTTAACCGGTGAGGTTAGTAGAACCTCCATTGTGCCTCTTTCCTTTTCCCTTACAATAGAAATTGATGTCATCATTGTACAAATGATAATAAGAATTAACCCCATAACCCCAGGGACAAAATTATAGGAGCTTTCCATCCTTGGATTAAACAGAAGCCTTACATTAATATCCATAGGCGTTGTATGAATGTTGCCTTTATTCATTTCGCTGCTTACAAAGTCATTGATTATAGAGCTGAGCAACATGTTCTCGGTACTTGCCGTATTTGGATTCGATGCATCGACAATTATACCTATATCGGGTGTGTTATCTTTGATGGAGCTTTCATCAAAATCTTTTTCAAAGTAAACAACGGCATCAATTTTACCCTCTTTCATCAATTTGTCTGCCTCTTTATAATTGTTTAGTCTTATTTTAACGGTGAAATATTCATTTGCATCGATTTTTTCGATAAGCCTATTTATGTTGCTGTTATAAGTTGGAGCAATAACTGCAACATTTACGTTGCTTATTTCAACGGACAAAGCGAAGCCAAAGAGCACAATTTGAACAATCGGCATAACAATCAGTATCAATATTGTTCTTTTATCACGAATGATGTGATTAAATTCTTTTATTATGAATGCCCCAAAAACTTTCATTAAACCATTATTTTTTTATTAATACTTTTAAGTCCGAATAATTTTTAAAAGAAGCTTTTTTGAACCTCTCTTGATAAAATGTTTAGAGATGTTTTTCTTTAAGCATATTTATATCGATAATTCACGCACACTATTCCCCTCTTTGTGCTTTGACGGCAATCTTTTGAAAAACAGTATCCATAGAATCGGCATTATATTTTTCTTTTAGCTTTTTAGGGGTATCGAGAGCTTCAATTCTCCCATCAACCATTATTGAGACCCTGTTGCAGTATTCAGATTCATCAAGATAATGTGTGGTTACAAAAACAGTTATTCCGTTTTCAGATGCTTTGTAAATCATTTCCCAAAACTGTCTTCTTGCCATTGGGTCAACGCCACCTGTCGGTTCATCAAGAAAAACTATTTTTGGGTTATGGAAAATTGCAGCAGAGAACGAAAGCTTTTGTTTCCATCCTGTGGGCAAAGACTTTACAAGAGAATCTTTTTCTCTCCACAAATCAAGCTCTTTAAGAATAATACCGCTTTTTTCTTTTATAACCGCTCTTTTCATTCCATAAATGCCTGCAAAAAGAGTAAGGTTTTCACTTACAGTCAAGTCCTCATAAAGTGAGAACTTCTGACTCATATATCCTATGCTTTGCTTTATTTTCTCAGATTCACTGAAGATGTCAAAGCCGGCAACAGTCCCTTTTCCGGAGGTAGGAATGCTTAATCCGCACAACATTCTCATTGCAGTAGTTTTCCCTGCCCCGTTTGCTCCAAGAAACCCGAATATTTCCCCCTTTTCAACTTCAAAAGAGATACTGTCAACAGCCTTAAAACTGCCAAAGCTCTTTGTGAGATTTTCAACATGAATGGCATTTTCCATATTAATTATGTGCAAGATTAATGTAACAATCCTCTATATTTGCTTTCAATGGATAAACAGATATATTGTTGTGATTTTTCTCTCTCAGATATTTCTTAAGCTCTTCTATATCCAATGTCGTGCCTTTATAGGTCGTGAAGTGATGTTCTGCGCCAAAAGTAAAGCAACTCTCAATATCTTTGTGTTTTCTCAAATCAATGAGCAGCTTATACATGTCATTGCTCTTGGCTCCCCAGAGTTGCTTATCATACTTTTTAATGATATTTTCAACACTATCCACACCGAGAAACTTCCCATTTCTCATCAATCCTATTCTGTCGCATCTTGAGGCTTCATCCATATATGGAGTTGAGGCAACTATTGTAAGACCTATGTTTTTCAGCTGATCGAGCATATTCCAAAACTCCTTTCTTGAAGTCGGGTCAACGCCGGTTGTCGGTTCATCGAGAAATAGTATTTCAGGTGCATGGATAAGCGAACAGCAAAGAGCAAGTTTTTGCTTCATGCCGCCGGACAGGGCAGAGGCTTTTCTCTTTTTAAATGGCTCAATTTGCTTATAAATTGTTTCAACCAAATGATAATTCTCCTTTAGTGTTGTGCCAAAGATTGAAGCAAAAAAATTAATGTTCTCTTCAACCGATAGATCAGGATAAAGAGAGAATTTCCCCGGCATATAACCGATATTCTCTCTTATTCTGAAGTAATCTTTTACGCTGTCACTACCGTTTACATTAATCTTGCCCGTGTCAGGCACGATAAGTGTGGTCATCATTCTAAAAAGAGTGGTTTTACCTGCTCCATCCGGACCAATAATGCCAAAAATTTCACCTTTCTCTATATTTAAACTCACATTGTCAACAGCCACAGTCTTGGCGTAATGCTTGCTGACATTTTCTATATCTATTATTGACATATAAATAGATTCAAATATTGTTATTTAAATATCACCTCACCGTACATTCCTATTTTTATATATCCGTCGTTTTCAACAGCAATTTTCACGGCATAAACCAAATTCTCCCTTTCATTTTTGGTTTGAATTGTTTTAGGAGTAAACTCGCTTTTCGAAGATATCCAGGTTACTATGCCTTCATACTCTCTTTGTTTATCACCTCCGAAATCTGCTGTTACCTTTACCTTGTCGCCTGTCTTTATCCCGGCAAGCTGACCGGAGGTGACATAGGCTCTAAGAAACATGTTTTTTGTATCTCCGAGCTTAAACAACGGTTTTCCGATATTAGCAAGTTCTCCCTCCTGAGCATATTTATTTAACACAGTACCGTTAATAGGAGAAATTATTCTGCATTTTTCGAGCCTGTCATTTATCTGTGCTATCTGAATATCCAAAGCCGAGCTTTGAGCATCAAGGCTTGAAAAATTTTTATTAAGAGTTGATTGAGTGGCTGAGAGTTGATTTTCAAGAACTTTTATTACCGAGTTTATGTCATCAAGCTGTTTTGTTGTTGCTGCGTTATCTTTCAAAAGATTTTCAATACGTTTTTTCTCGGTTTTTTGTTTGGCAATCTGCTCATTCAATACTGCAATCTGTTTGGATATATCCGGCTTGCTGCTCGTTACAGACTTCATTGAAGCTTCCAATTGAAGCTTATTTAAATAAAGCTGAATGGAATCGATTGCTCCGACTGACTGATTTTTATTCAGCTCATAGCCTTCAGAAATATTCAAACTCGTAATTCTTCCGTTTGCTTCTGCAGAAACAGTAACTTCTGTCGTTTCAAAAAATCCTGTTGCATCAAAGTTTTTATCATTCGAGCTGCAAGCTGAGAATAATATTAAAACAAGGAAATATATTTTTTTCATAATGTGAATATTAATTGTTTGTAGTGAATTTTAGATCATATATGCTTTTTAGAAGCTCGGTCTTATGCAGTATCCTGTCTGTTTTGGCAAGATTTTCATTGCTTATATCATTGAGCAAGTCTGTTATGTCAATAATCCCATTTTTAAGTTTTGATTCACCGGACTTCCTTATCGATTCTCTAAGCTCTATAATCTTTTCATCCTGAGAAAGCACTTTCTCTGCCTTTAAAATCATTGCCTGCTGCTGAGAAATCTTCAGGTTGGTATTGAATAAGAATGTCTCCTTTTGATTATTAATTATCTCTTTGTCGGTATCTAATATTTTTGTCCTATTTTTCTTATAATATAATGAGCTTATATTCCATTGCAGTCTTAAACCTGCAATATAATCCCACGACCATTTGTCATTAATCATGTTTTCAAACATATTCAATCCGGGATTTCCATACATTCCTTGTACAAATGCGCTTATCCTTGGCATAGAGGAGGCTTTAATTTCCTCTTTTCTTTTATTTAAAAGATTAATCCGAGAATCGAATATTTCCAATTCAGGACTCTTTATATCCCCTGAAAAACCATATTCATTAATGGTCGGTTCTAAAAGCATTGCCGATGATTTTATATCCTTTCCCGTAAGAAGAGAGAGCATTTGAAGAAAAGCTTCCTTATTAGACTCTATCGATACCAATTGTTGTTCGGATTTTAAAATTTCCACTTCAATCATTTGTGCATCTGATGTTAGGGCAACTCCATTTTTGACAAATGATTTAACCTTTTCAAGATTGGCATTTAAAAGTTCTCTATAGATTTCATTCTGTTTTTGAGAAGCATTGAGAAGAAGCAAAGAAAAGAATATATCGTTTACTCTTTTATTTATCTCGTAAATTTGCAGGTTTGTTTCTTTGACTTTGACCTCATTCTCAGCTTTGGCAATATTTTTTGAAGCAGAAATATTTCCACCGTCCCAAATATTTTGATTGACATCAACAACAGCTTTGTACTGGTCTTTATTTAATCCTTTCAAGTCAATTCCCATCTGAGAATAAATATCCTTCATTTGATTGGGAAATCCTGTAACTTTTGACTGATAAGTTGCCTGAGCAACAACAGTAACTTGAGGAAGATTCTGTCGGTCGATATTTGATATAGTAAACTCTTCGCTTTTTTCAAGTAATGAATATTTATCAATCAATGGATAATTTTCTTGTGCACTCTTTTGGAGCTCCTCTATCGTATATTGTGCAGACACATTAGAGGATAGCATCAGAGAGAGTATCATTAATAATCCTTGTTGAATAACGATTTTTGTTTTCATAAATAAATGATCTTTTCTTTTATGATTTCTATTGATGTCTCTTTTCCACTACATCAAGTATTTCAGCTATAAGATTCTTGTCGTTTGTTAACCGATGAAGAATTGTTGATATATTTTCTTTTTTTCTTTCCATAAAAAACTCTTCAGCCGATTTTGAATCATTCAGGGCGAAAAGCTTTACAATAGGGAAAGTTATAAACACAAATACATTGAGAGAGACAATATCCAGAAGAAGATTTATACTGCTTACACTGTTGATTGAGCCTTGTGAGATTAGAAAATTCAAATCTTTTTCAAAGGATGATTTGAGATCGCCTGCTATATCTTTCAGCCTTTCTGAAAAATTATCCATTCTTTCAGGACGCGATATTAATTCATTGACAACAAATCTCGGAAGCAGCGGGTTTTCCACAATAAAATCAAAATGCCGGCTCATCATTTGAGATACTATCAACAGAAAGTTTATTGTTTTTTTTCTAAGCTCCTTTTCATAATTATTGCAGCCTGCCATTTGTGATTCCAGTATTCTGTCAAGTTTGATTTCAAAATCATTATCCCTGTCGTTTAAAAATAATGAGCTGCTGAAGAGTTCGATTCTATCTTCAAATACTTTGTTAAACAGATTCTCTTTTGTCCTGAAATAATAGTGAAGCATTGCATGAGTTACTCCTGCCGATTTTGCTATTTCTGTTGTCTTGGCAGAATCGAAGCCTTTATTTAAAAATTCATTTTCAGCCGCCTCAAGTATTAAATGCTCAGTGTTGGTGCTGTTTTTTGATTCACTCATATTTTATACGTTTTTGTTTCTCGGTGTTCTGTATTGATTTACTGTATTAACAAAAATGTTTAACAATATTGTTAATAATACAAATGTAAAATATATTCTATTTCATTGTCATTTAAAAAGGATAAAATTTTTCTTAAATAATGATTAACTCAATTAAAGAATTATTCGGGCATGAAAAAAACAATCTATAATGAATATATTTGCATTAGACCTATAGACATGTACTTTACTAACTAATGTTGCCGATTTACACATTATGAAAAAAAATAAAATACAAAGAGAGAAAGAGACCGTTGAAGAGATGATTCATATATATTGCAAGTGGAGCAAAGGTGATGAAGCATTGTGCCCTGCCTGTACGGAGCTTTTGGAGTACGCAAAGGAACGTCTCGACAGATGTCCTTTTGGAAACAACAAGTCGAGCTGTAGAAAGTGTCCTATTCATTGTTATTCTCCTCAAATGAAGCAAAGAATAAAAGAGGTGATGAAAGTTGCAGGCCCAAGAATGTTGTTTGTTCATCCTATTATGGCTATTCGTCATCTTATAGATGAGGCAAAAACACCAAAAAGATAATAAAAACTATATTATTAAATAATTTTTGTTCCTCTTTTGAGGGTAATTGCATGTTTATTAATAAAATATAGCAACAAATTTATATCTAATAATAATCTACAAAACGCTATGGAAAATTTTTTTAAAGACAAGGTGGTGGTTATAACAGGTGGCGCATCGGGCATCGGAAAAGTTATCGCCACTGAATATGAAAAGCTTGGCGCTAAAATATGTATAATTGATATAAAGGAAAATAATTGTTTTGTTGGAGACCTCTCCGACAAACTTTCTTTAGAAAGTTTTGCCTTAAAGGTAATTTCCGAACACCAACATATTGATATCCTGATAAACAATGCACTTCCTCCGATGAAGGGCATTGACGAGTGTAGTTATGAAGAGTTTGAGTATGCATTAAGAGTTGGAGTTACCGCTCCGTTTTATTTGGCAAAACTTTTCGACAATTATTGGAATAAAAATGCCTGCATCATTAATATATCATCTTCAAGAGACAGAATGAGCCAGCCTCAAACCGAGAGTTACTCAGCTTCAAAGGGCGGAATCAGCGCACTGACCCATTCTCTTGCCATTTCACTGGCACCGAGAGTAAGAGTCAATTCAATATCCCCGGGTTGGATAAATACAACCTCAAATGAATATTCTTTAAACGACAAGCTCCAGCATCCGGTTGAAAGGATAGGCACCCCTGAAGATATTGCAAACATGGTGATTTTTTTAACTTCCGATAAAGCAGGCTTTATTACCGGAGAGAACATTTGCATTGATGGGGGAATGACAAAACTTATGATTTATTCGGGCGAAAATGGTTGGAATTTTTCATCAAATAAGCTGTGATTTCTTCAAAAAATATTCAAATCACTATTGATATGTTTCTGCCGCTTTTATAAATCAATTTATGCCTTATTTCTAAAATTTGACACTTTTAAAATTGTTTTATCGGTTGTGTTTTGTAATATATTGATTATTAGCATTATGTCGGTCTTGTCAAAAATTTTATTTGTCTTTTCAGATTTTTTTTCAGTTTTTTTTTTGTTTTGATTCAAGAAGATTGAATTTTGACCGGTCTTTTTTGAATTTTGACCGTCGATTTGCGAAAATCATTGATGAAAATTGCACGAATCGACGGTCAAAATTCGAGTTTATATAAATGATATTTAAAAAATGATGTTTGTTTTTCCAAAATAATCGATGACAGTGATTGTTAAAATAAGGAAAGTTGTCAATTAATCAATCAATAAGCATTAATGTTTTTAATGGAGCGGCAATTTGAAGAATTGTATCAATAATTATTTATATGTTTATAGTCATGAAGAATATTTATTTTAAAAAGGAATGATTATAAATGAATTTTTACTCAACTTTTCAAAGTTATTATTTACAAATTTAACTTTATAACAATATATCTTTATTTATTGTCGGATCTCACTATAATTCATGAAAAATACTTTAAGTGTAAAACTTTGCTTTCGATATTGGAGACTGTATCTTTTTTGTCTTTGTTTTTGAGTTTTTTATAGCTGTCTTTTTATTATTCTTTTTGTATTGCCCGGCATTTTTATTATTTACAGAATTATAAAAGGTTACAGGCACCTAAGACTTAATGGAAATAAGGGATTGTATATATGATACAATATTGTTTTTATGGCAATTGTTTGTTGGATAGTTTGGAAAATTGCCAATGATATGATGTCTGTAATTTAATTTTATTTTTTTGCAATGAAATGTGAAGCATTTTTTATCCGGTTAATTTGTTGAAAAATAATTTGATAGCCTTGATTGTTATTTATAAAGGTAAATAGGTTAATTGTTAAAAAAATAATTAAGCTGTAATTTTATTGGCAATATGTATTGCATTTTCCAAATAATATATACATTTGCAAGCATAACGGAGGATTTGGATTTGTTCACTATTCTCTTAAAATAATTTTCCGAAGAGAATATATCTCGAACGGAAAAATAAAATAATTAATAATTAAATAGTTTTTGATAAAAATGAGAGTTTCAATGATAAATAAATTTTGGTGGTGGCACTTGCAACTTTTTAAAGTCGTGAGCTAAACTGTCATATCTATAATCGTTGTAAAAGCTATATATAGAAAAAGGCTGTCGTTACTCACGACAGCCTTTTTTTTATTCCAAAAAAAATATAACAAATAAAAATATTTAAAGAATTAAGAATTATGAAAATTGAAGTTGACAAAAACGGGTATTACGGTGAATTTGGTGGAGCGTTTATTCCTGAAATCCTTTACAAGAATGTAGAGAATCTTAGAAACTCATATCTTAAAATTATGAATTCTGAGAAGTTCAAAAAACAATACGACCAGCTGTTGAGAGACTATGTAGGACGTCCATCGCCTCTTTATTTTGCTGAAAGACTTTCAGAAAAATACAATACTAAAGTATATCTTAAAAGAGAGGATTTAAATCATACGGGAGCTCATAAAATCAACAATACAATAGGTCAGATATTGATTGCAAGAGAGATGGGAAAGACAAGGATAATTGCTGAAACAGGTGCAGGTCAGCATGGAGTTGCCACAGCTACCGTTTGTGCTTTGATGAATATGAAGTGTATAGTTTATATGGGAGAGCTTGATGTGGCACGTCAGCATCTTAATGTCGAGAAAATGAGAATGCTTGGAGCAGAAGTCGTTCCGGTGGTTTCAGGAAACAAAACATTAAAGGATGCAACCAATGAGGCAATTCGTGACTGGTGCTGCAATCCAAAGGATACTTACTATATAATCGGTTCAACTATAGGTCCTCATCCATATCCCGATATGGTGGCAAGACTTCAGTCTGTTATAAGTGAAGAGATTCAAAAACAGCTTCTTGAAAAGGAGGGCAGGGACTATCCGGATTATTTGATAGCCTGTGTCGGCGCAGGAAGCAATGCGGCAGGAACTTTCTACCATTATCTAAACCGTCCTGAAACCAAATTTATTGCAGCCGAGGCTGGAGGCATGGGAGCCGATACTGACAAAACAGCCGCTACCCTGACTGTTGGAAGCAAAGGAGTTATTCACGGGTCAAGAACAATGGTTATGCAGGATAAGGATGGTCAGATAATAGAGCCTTATTCTGTTTCTGCAGGTCTTGATTATCCGGGTATCGGACCTCTTCATTCATACCTTGCAGGCATAGGCCGTTCTCAGGTTTTTGCTATAACTGATGATGAGGCTTTAAAGGCGGCTTTTCAGCTTACAAGAGTTGAGGGGATAATACCTGCTTTGGAATCTTCTCATGCACTTGCCGTTTTGGATAAAAAGAAATTCAACCCCAATGATGTTGTGGTGATAACTCTTTCGGGAAGAGGCGACAAGGATATGGATACTTATCTAAAGTATATTGATAAGTTTTAGTCTTTTATTAATAACTAATTATTAATAAGTAATAAAGAGAGTAGAGTCTTAAAAAGTAATATTACTCAAAAAGAGTAAGTTGAAAATCTTTCTCTTTTTACATTAAATGATAAAAAAAAATGCAAACATTTAAATTCAATACATATAGCATACGCTTGCTATCAGATTTTCATACACCGGTGTCCCTTTATCTAAAAATAAGGGATTTATATCCCGAATCGGCATTGCTTGAATCTACAGAATACCGCACCCCGGAGAGCAGTTATTCCTTTATTGGATTTTGTCCTCTTGCACATTTCGAGGTTAAGAATGAAGAGATAGAGATTAAAAGCCCGGATAATACAATTTCAAATATTAAAATAGATATTGAGAATAAGAATTTTATCAGTGAGAAGTTTAACGACTTTTGTTCAATGTTTGATGTAACTTCAAAAAATCAGGGAGAAGATGAGATTTGCAGAATTTCAAATCAGAACCCAACCGGCATTAATGGGGTTTTTGGATTTACATCCTACGATGCAGTCTCATTCATTGAGCCTGTAAAGTTTCATCCCTCACAGGAGGCTTTTAAAACAGTGCCTTTCATGAAATATATCTATTATAGATATCTTATCGTAATGAATATGTTTAAGAATGAAATGTATATTGTTGAGAATCTGCCTGAAGGGGAGGAGCTTACAATAGATAATGTCGTAAAAAACATAGAGAACAACAATTTTGATGTTTTCGGCTTTTCAGCAACAGGTGAAATAAGGTCTAATCTCACAGACAAGGAGCATATTGATATTATAGAAAAAGGAATAGCGCACTGCAAAAGAGGTGATGTCTTTCAAGTAGTGCTTGGACGTCAGTTCAGCCAGCATTTCTTGGGTGATGATTTTAATGTGTATCGTGCTCTTCGATCAATTAATCCTTCTCCGTATCTTTTTTATTTTGATTTCGGAAGTTACAAAATCTTCGGTTCATCGCCTGAAACACACTTTAGAATTAAGGGTGATGAGGCTTATATAGATCCTATTGCAGGGACATTTAAAAGAAGCGGTGATGAAAAACAGGATGCATTGATTTCTGAAGCTCTATTGAAAGATCCAAAAGAAAATGCTGAACATGTAATGCTTGTTGATTTGGCAAGAAATGATCTCTCAAGACATGCTGAGAATGTTCATGTAAAGAAGTTTAAGGAGCTTCAATATTATTCTCACGTAATTCATATCGTTTCAAGGGTTACGGGAGAGTTGAAAACGAAGGATAATCCTATGCAGATATTCTTGGATACTTTCCCTGCCGGTACTCTTTCAGGAGCGCCTAAAGTCAGGGCTTTGCAAATAATCGGAGAGCTGGAGCCACAGGCAAGAGGCTTTTACGGTGGCTGTATAGGTTATATCGGTTTTGATGGCGATGTAAATCAGGCTATCACCATAAGAAGCTTTTTGAGTAAGGAAAATACTCTTTTCTTTCAGGCCGGCGGCGGAATTGTTGCCAAATCTGACCCGGAGAATGAGCTTCAGGAGGTTCACAATAAATTAGGGGCTTTAAGAAAAGCTATTATTCTGGCTGATGACTGTTCAAAGGCAAATAATCTTTCCTTTGTGAAATGATTGATTGAGAAAATAAAGTAAACGTACGAATTTTATAATGTAGGATAAGATGAAAGATATATTAAACAAATTATATACACACCAATGCCTTTCAGAGGATGAGGCAGAAAAGGTACTCCTGAATATTGGCGAGAATAAATACAATAATTCTCAAATAGCCTCATTCATGACAGTGTTTCAAATGAGAGGAATAACCCTTGATGAGCTTTCCGGGTTTAGAAAAGCTCTTTTGGAGACATGCACACAACTTGATTTGTCGGAATATGGTGCTGTTGATATTGTAGGAACCGGAGGAGACAACAAAAATACCTTTAATATCTCGACTGCAGCATCTTTTGTTGTGGCAGGAGCCGGCTATCCTGTAATCAAACATGGCAATTATGCGGCAACTTCTGTAAGCGGGGCTTCAAATGTACTTGAATTTCACGGTGCTAAGTTCCAGAAAAACAAGGATGACTTGAAGCGAACTCTTGAAAAGTCTAATTTTACTTTCCTTCACGCTCCTTATTTTCACCCTATTATGAAACAGGTGGCACCGATAAGAAAAGAGTTGGGAGTAAGAACTTTTTTCAATATGATGGGACCACTTGTTAATCCTGGAATGCCTCAAAAGCAGCTTCTTGGTGTATATAATCTAAAGATGGGCAGACTTTATAATTATCTTTTTCAGCAAAGCAATGCAAAATATATGATTGTGCATTCTCTTGATGGCTATGATGAGATATCACTTACCGGAGATTTCAAGTGCTTTAGCAAAAAGGGCGAGAAAATTGTTTCACCATCTGAATTAGGGCTTAAAATATCAAAAGAGGAGGAGCTTTACGGTGGAAGCAGTGTGGCTGAAGCAGCGCATGTGTTTGATACCGTGCTTAACAATACTTGTTCAGCCGACAAAAGAAACACTGTGCTTGCAAATGCAGCCTATGCTATAAATACATTTAAAAGTGATGCTGATATTCAATCATGCCTTGAAGAGGCAGAGCGTTCATTGATTGATGGAAGAGCAAAGAGATGTTTTGAAAAATTTATTGAATGTGTTTCTTAGAAAATATTTGATGGTATGAATATCCTAAATAAAATACTTGCCGATAAAGTCGGTGAAATAGAGATAAGAAAATCTGTGGTTTCAAAGTCATTGATTGTTGAGATGCTCGGCGATTATTCGGCTAAAGAGAAGAGATGCTCAATGAGCCATTCAATAAAAAAATCTAAATATGGAATAATATCTGAATTTAAACGCTCTTCGCCCTCAAAAGGTGTGATAAAGGAGAATGCAAATGTAGAAGAAATAATTCCATTGTACGAGAAGTTGGGCGCCTCAGGGATATCAGTGCTAACAGATAAGAAATATTTTGGCGGTTCGCTTAAAGATCTCGAGAATGTCAGAAAAATCACTGACCTTCCTGTGCTTAGAAAAGATTTTGTAATCGATGAGTATCAGATTTTTGAAGCTGCTCTTGCTCAGGCAGACACAATACTGCTTATAGCGGCTGCTTTGGAAAAGAATAAATTGAAAGACTTGGCATTCCTTGCTCATTCTTTGAAATTGGAGGTGCTTCTTGAGGTTCACAATGAAAAAGAGCTTGATCATTTCTGCGATTATGTTGATATAATAGGTGTCAATAACAGGGATTTGACAACATTCAGGACTGATATTAAACAGTCGGTTGATTTGTTTGACAAACTGCCTAATGATGTTGTTAAAATCTCTGAAAGCGGGATATCTTCATGGGAGGATATGGAGATGCTCAAAAATGTGGGCTATGACGGATTTCTTGTAGGTGAAAATTTGATGAACGGCAATCTGATAAGATAAAATCAAAAAACGAGCTGATATATTCCGGTTGATGGAATGTATTATTTAGAATAAGAAAAGATATTTATTTAGGAGTTTTACATACAATATATAAAAATGAAGATCAAGGTTTGCGGACTGAAAAATCCTGAAAATATGAGTTCCGTTGATAGATGCGAAGTGGACTATGTTGGGATGATATTCTACAGCAAGTCAAAAAGATTTGTTGAGAATGTGATGCCACCGACTTTTGCTGAACGTGTCGGAGTTTTTGTAAATGAGAGCAAAGAGATTATTGATGATATGATAAAGAGGTATAATCTATCTGTCATTCAGCTTCATGGCAGCGAAAAGCCTGAATTTTGCAGGTTAATAAAAGAAAATGGCGCTAAGGTTATCAAGGCAATTTCAATAGAAGATGAAAGTGATATTGAATTGAGCTATGATTATCAAAATGACGATTGCTGTGACTTTCTGCTTTTTGATACAAAATGTAAAACCTATGGAGGAAGCGGCAGGCAGTTTGATTGGAGTATTGTGGAAAATTATAAAGGAAGAAAACCTTTTTTTATAAGCGGTGGAATAGGGGTTGAAAATGCCGGGGAGATTAAAAAAATAAGAAATGAAAATTTTTATGGAGTGGATCTAAACAGCCGCTTTGAGATTGAACCCGGAATAAAGAATATTCCACTGTTGAAAAAATTTATCGAAGAAATTAGGAAATAAAAAATATAAAAGATTATGAATAGAATTACTAAGCTTTTTAAATCAGACAAAAAAGATAAGTTGTCTGTTTTCTTTACTGCAGGATATCCTGTAAAAAATTCTGTAAAAGAAATTATTGTGAGTCTTGAAAAACATGGCGTTGATATGATTGAAATTGGTATTCCTTTTTCTGACCCAATGGCAGATGGTAAAACCATTCAGGATTCCTCAACGATGGCATTAAAAAATGGAATGTCTCTTGATGAGATTTTCTCTCAAATTAAAGATGTCAGAAAAGATTGCTCAATTCCTCTTGTTTTTATGGGTTATCTTAATCCTATCATGCATTTTGGCTTTGAAAGGTTTTGTGAGAAATGTAAAGAGGTAGGTGTTGATGGGCTTATTATTCCCGATCTGCCTTTTAAGGAGTATATTGAGCATTACAAGGATATTATTTTAAAGAATGAGCTAAAATTTACAATGCTTATAACTCCTGAAACTTCCAAAGAGAGAATCATGGAGATAGATAAAGCTACCGATGGTTTTATTTATATGGTTTCAACTGCATCCACAACCGGAGCAAAGGATGATTTTGACAGTGATGTGGTTGAATATTTTAAGCGTGTCAAGCAAATGAATTTGAATAATCCAAGAATGATAGGCTTTGGCATCTCAAACAATAAGCTTTATTCATTGGCAAACAAATATGCTGACGGAGCTATTGTAGGATCTTTGTTTGTCAAACTTCTTGGCGAAAATAATTCTATTGATGAGGCTGTTGAGAAACTTGTAAAGAAACTTAAGAACTAATACCTTTGAGTTTTATTTTAGCAATAATAAAATGTTTTGGATGATGCGTTGATTGTTGAAATAATGATCATTGCAGAGGCTTTGTTAAAAAGGTGAGATTTATATGATTACAAGGATATTTGTAATGATAAAAATCCTACCTTTTTTATTGGTTTAATTGTAGGTATTGATTATTTTAAGAAAATTCTCTATTTTGCCTGTTGTGCCATCCTTTATTATAACCTTTTTATTCTTGTCGAGAAGATATATTGTTGGGATGGCTTTTAAATCGTAAAGAGGAATATCATCGATAGCCCTTTCAGAATCATATCCGTTTATCCAGAAATCGGGTATTTCAGAAAAACCATTTTTCCATTCATCAATATTATTGTCAGGGAAAACAGCAAGAATTTTGATTTTCTTTTTCTTTATATAATCATTGATAGTCTGTGAAGACTTGAGGCTTTCTATTGTTTCTTGGCATGCATGACACCCGGGATTATAAAAGAAGAGAATCAGATTTTCTGCTTTCAGATTATGCATTTGGCTTATTGTCCCATTTTTGTTCAGATATTTAAAATCAATCGCTGTATTGCCAATTTGATTTTTCATTACTAACGCCAGCCTTACCGAGTCTGAAAAATATGTTTCCTTATTTGCAAAAGGTGAAAGAAGATAGTTTTTTAGAAATATCTCATATATTTTATCATCTCTTTTGTTTGAAATAGGGTTATAGAGGATATGATCTGAAATACTTTTAGTTGTAATAACGGCATCTTTATTTGTGTTTAGTCTCTTGTAAAAATTTTTTATGCTGTTGTTTAGATACGCCGAGTCGTTGATTGACAGGAACATAATATACCTATCTAAAATATTGCTGAGATAGTCTGAATCTCTTTTTGGTATGAAATTTTCAAAATAGGTGCTGTCCCAAAAATGACAAAGCTTGTATTCAATTTTCATTTCTTTATTGTCAATAAAAATGGGATAATCGATCTCTTTGAATGTAAATGCCGGGGATGTCTTGGCAGCTTTTACTGTATCTTTTAAAATTGATTTATTTGATTCTTTGGTTGTGCAGGTAACAGCTATGAGAGAGAAAAACAGACTGATAAATAGGTTTGATTTATTATGAAGCATATATTTTTAATTGAATTGCTGAACGATAGCTTAATTCATGCTTTAACTAAGGCATTATATAACCTTATTGCCCATGAAAATAATTTTACACAAAGTAAATATTAAAAATTTAATATAGTATCACTTCTTTTTATTAACTAATATTATATAAAATAACCTCTGTGAACTTTGAAAATGAAACTAAATAAATTGATATAGTAACAAAATGT
Source organism: Bacteroidales bacterium (assembly GCA_030539115.1). Classification (GTDB taxonomy): domain Bacteria; phylum Bacteroidota; class Bacteroidia; order Bacteroidales; family JAUNSR01; genus JAUNSR01. The sequence goes on along the minus strand of JAUNSR010000006.1, from coordinate 49,131 downwards.
AGTAAAAATGAATGTGAAAACAGAAAAATATTTGCATAAATATTAAAATTATAAAAATATAGTATACATTTGGGGTATAAAAAAACACCATATTAATTAATTTAAATTTTTGTAAGAAATGAAAAAACTATTTGTCGTTTTAGCAATCGGTGCATTGTTTTCAGGTTGTTCTTCAGAAGATGATCCAATTTTGGTAACTAATTTGGCACTGAAAAGTTCTGAAAGTGTAATTTATTATGACAGTAAAGCACCTTCTCTTACTTTGACAATTACTCCGAATAATGCTGATAATAAAGATATAACATGGAGTTCATCTAATCCCGAAATTTTAGCTGTTGATAATACAGGTACTTTGTCTTTGAAAAAGTTTAGTTACGGAAATGTAACTATATCAGCTAAAAATGAAACTTCAGGACAAACAGCTTCTTGTCAAATTCAATTGGCTATAAAAAAGGCGGACATAAATGATTATAAAGCAATCTCTTTGAAAGAAACGATGGGATTTGATATCTTGGATAGAAACCTTGGTGCAACAAAGGCTTATTCAAAAACTGCTACTGCTGAAGAAAATGCTCAGGCAATAGGCGATTACTATCAGTTTGGAAACAGTATTCCTGTTGCTGATGCTTCAGGTGTAAATTCTTTCTACAACAAGGAATCTAAAGGTGGAGATTTGGATTGGAGCGTTGCTGCAAATACTCCTTGTCCTGAAGGCTGGAGAATCCCTACTATGGAAGAGATGAAAAAGCTTACAAATGCCGCTTGGGTTGATTATGATGGCATATTCCAATCTGATGAAGAATATTACGCTGCCCTTGATTTTTATAACTCTCTTTTGATTATGGGAACAGGATATTACAAAATTGAAGGTGATGACGAAGCTGCAAGAGCTCAGGCTGATGCAAAATTATATCTTCCCAAAGCAGGCTATTTCTGGGCAGGTGAATTAAACAAAACTGACGGAAAAGAAACTTCAGCAAGAGGATTTAAACAAGCTTATGCATTAGGCGACAATAACTTTGTGGTTTTAGAAAAAACAATGGAGGTTAATGCTGCTCTTCCTATTCGCTGTGTAAAATAATTTTGTACTAAATAAAAATTAAAGCAGTCTTTAGATGGCAAATCAAAGACTGCTTTTTTATTAACATACATATATAATGAGAACTACTGCTTTAAATATTAAGGTTATCATTGCATTTGTTGTTTTTTCAATAGCAGAAATAATAAATTTCTCTTTATATGCCCAAAAGAATGATGTTGATTTCTCAGGAACAATAGTTGAAAAGAAAACTAATGAACCGCTTCCCGGAGCAACGATTCAATTGCCTCAATTTGGGCTTTGGGCGATTTCTGATGTGGAGGGACGATTTGTTTTTAAGAAAGTACCTGTTGGAAATACATCTTTGATTGTTAGAATGGTTGGTATGGTAACTATTGAAGAGAAAATCAATCCTTCAAATTTCAAGTCGAAAAAATTGAAAATCGAGATGGAGGAGGAGAGTTTCGGCTTGAATGAAGTGGTTGTTACTGCAACAAACAACAGAGTTGGAGCCTCTACCGCATCTTCCATTTCACGTTCTGCAATAGATCACCTCCAGGCTACATCTCTTACAGATATTATGGAGCTTTTGCCCGGACAAAGTGCGTCAAATCCCACACTTTCCTCTCCTGGAAAGGCGATAATAAGACAAATACAGACCGATCCTTTAAATAGCCTTGGAACATCGTTGGTTATCAATGGTTCTCCGGTATCAAATAATGCGAATCTTCAAATTGGCAATACAGCTTCCGAGGGAGGCTTAAATACAAATTTCACTTCAACAGCAGGAAGCGGCACAGATATGAGGCAGGTTTCGGTAGATAATGTCGAATCTGTAGATGTAATCCGAGGTATTCCATCTGTTGAATACGGAGACTTAACTTCCGGGGTTATAATTGTAAATCCCAAGGCGGGAGAATTTCCTTGGCAGGTGCGTTCAAAAATTAATCCTACTTTAACTCAGGCATCTATAGGCAAAGGCTTTAATTTAGGTGATAAATATGGAAAACTGAGTTTTGATGCTGATTATGCCTCCTCTTTAAGTGATGAAAGAAGACCTTATCAGGGATATTCGAGAGTCACTTCCAATCTTTTGTATTCAAAAAACATTACAAAGTCAATAACAAGCACTACAGGTGTCGGTTTTGGCTATGATCTTGATGCTCAAAAACTGGATCCTTCCGATACAAGGTATCAAAGAAAAAGAAGTTCCAAGAACAGCAGCTTTAAAGCCAATACAAACATTATGTGGAATGTTGATAAGACCTATCTTAAATATATTAGGTTTAATCTATCTGCAAACTATGCTGTTCAAAACGGCTATTATCAGGAGCTGAAAGGTAATTTCGGCTATATGGTAACAACAGCTACCAAAGACGGCTGTATAACTTCAAATATTGACGGAGTTGTAGAAAACATTTGGGGAACAGCAATTACAAATAATCAAACTGTCGACCCTGAAGCAAGAACAAACTTTCTGCCTTATGAATTTCTTACAAAAAGCACCACAAAAGGCAAGCCTTTGAATGTGTTTGCTAAGGTGACGACAGGATTTTTGGCAAATTTTATTGGCTTTAGCAATAGAATGATTTTGGGAGCTGACTGGAAAACCGATGTAAACTTTGGACAGGGTGTGGTTTTTGACCCTCTTTATCCTCCTACCTCAGGCGTTAGGATGAGACCGTTCAGTGATATTCCTGCTTTAAACCAGCTGGGCGTGTTTGCCGAGGAGAATGCAGAAAAGACTATCCTTGGAAGAAAGCTTAAGCTTCAGGCAGGTGTAAGAACTGAGCTTATTCAGCCGGGAAAAGATGAACAGTTTTTTGGAGTTTCCCCACGATTAAACTTAAGCTATGAGTTAATTCCAAACCGGCTCTCTGTAAGAGGCGGTTGGGGTATTGCAATGAAAGCTCCTCCTTTGATGTATTTGTATCCTGACAAGGCTTATTTTGATTTTTTGAATTATGATAATATTGCAACTACTACAGCTGATAGTCCTGAACGTCTTTGTGTGATTACAACCAAGGTTTATGATACCGAGAACAAGGATTTGAAAATAGCAAAGAATACAAAGAGTGAAGTGGGTCTCGATTTTACATTAGGTCAGATAGACGCTACATTTACAGCCTATAATGAAAAACTTGTCAACGGCTATAGCTTTGGCTATGACGCATCCTCTTTCCAACTCTTTGAACATATAAAATATAGCGGTGAGAATAGGGATGGAACATATCCTCTTCTTTCAAAAAATGGCTCCAACAATGTTGTTTTGAGTTATTATCGCCCTTTAAACAATAAGGTGAATGAAAACAGAGGAGTGGAATTTGATATAAACTTCGGTCAGATAAAATCTATTCATACAACTTTTGTATTTAATGGAGCTTATATGAACAGTAAGACCTATTCCTCTTCAGAGAGCTATTATCAAAAAAATGCAGATTCAAACGGAAAATATAAAGACATAGGTATTTATGCTTCAGGTGATGGGAGCAGATATGATAGGTTTTTGACAACATTGAGAGTTATTCATAATATTCCTAAAATCAGCCTTTTGGTTTCTTTGTCCATGCAGACAATATGGAGTGACACTCACAGATATTTAGGTTTGGAAAATCAAACTCCTTATGCATATCTATCTGCGGGTGATCTTTCCTATCATGAAATAAATCCCGGTGATAATATTCCTTCGGATATTCAAAAACAAATACTTCAGAATAGGTTTATTACTGATTCTTATGATCCTTTGTTTTTGTTTAATCTTAGATTGACAAAAGAAATGAAGAAGTGGGGCGGTTTTGCCTTTTTTGTAAACAATCTTTTCATGACACAACCTTATGAAGAAAGCAAAAGAACTCCGGGTACTTTCAAACAAAGAAATCCTGAACAGTTTTTTGGAGCAGAGATTTGGTTGAAGTTTTAATTATTAAATAAATAGAAAGACATTATGATAAGAAAAGTGTTTTATATTCTTCTGACTATTTCTCTTTGCCTGTTTTTCTCATGTCAAAGAGACACAGAAGGGGTTGATTCTTATATATCTCCTATAAAGCTTCACTTGGTTTACAAACAAATAGGTGAAAATTTGGAATATACCAATGTGCCAAAAATTTCTTTAGTAAATAATACCGAGCAAATCACATATACTTTTTATGCAGATAAAAAAGGAAATGTAATTCTTGAAAAGCTTCTCCCGGGAGAATATACAATAAATGTAACATCATCATTGACAGCTCAGGAAATGGCATTGGTTACTGAAAACCCTGAGGCTCAGGAGGGAACATTGTCAGGCTTTTTGGCAAATGTGAAAATGCGTCTTGGCAGTCAACCGGACCTTTCTTCTTTATTGCTTATGGTTTCTTCGTCAAATCCGGTGATAATTAAGGAATTGTATTATGCAGGTTCAAGAACTCCCTCTAATATGACCTATAGGAATGACGGCTTTTACACTATTCACAACAATTCGTTAGATGATGTTAAGCTTAATGACTATTATATCGCCTCTGTTGAAAATTTTGGCGGTAAAGGAATAGCGGGACCCCAATGGCCCGGCGAAGAGACAGGTAATTACAAAAATATATATGCTATGACTATTTGGAAGATTGTATCTTCAAATTCTTCATACTATCTAAAAGGTGGGGAAGATGCCACTATAGCTGTTATGGCTGCTCCTCATAATAAAAATGCTGATTATAATTTAAATTCTCCTGTCGATTTGTCAAATGCAGATTTTGAGGCTTATATTAGTAATCCGTCAAATAGTTATCCTGACTTTCAGGCTCAGAATATGAAGCTGATTTTTTGGCCCTCATTCAGCTATTTATGGAGAATCAGTGTGTTTGGACAAGGCATTGTGCTTATTAAAGCCACTGAAGAGGAGATGAACTCATTCGAGACTGTCACTCTTCCCGAATCATTCCAGGATCCTTTTGAAGATGAGGAATATTGGCTGTGTAAGAAAATCCCCAATAAATATATTGTAGATGCAGTTGATTTGTCGGAGAACAAATCCTCTACAGTGTCAAAAAGATTTCCTCCTGTGCTTGATGCCGGCGTTGCTTCGGTTGAGGCTACATATAATTCCAAGAGTGTAATTCGTAAAGTTCAAAAACAAGAGGGTGATTTTATCATTTATCAAGACACAAACAATTCGAGTGAGGATTTTGAAATAAATGATAATCCTCTTTCCAAATAAAAGAATGTTATGATACTATTTAATATTAGAAAAATATTCATTGCTTTTTTCTGCTTTGCTTTTGCTGTTTTGGGCAGCTCCCATGCAAAAGCGCAGAATAATAATGATGAACTTTATTTTCATAGGTTACTTTACAAACAAACTTCCTTTGATTATAATTCTATTGTTGCATCTGATATGATTTATTCCAATAATCAGGAATTTTCAGATATAGCAATAAAATATAGCGGAGAATATGGAACTTATCATAGACCACAAACAGCAAAAAATCAGACCGGTTATATTTTTGATGCGCAGGGATGTGTAATTCCATCAGAAAAAATATACATGGGCGGAGGATTTCATTTTTCTCAGAATTATAAAAACTCTGTTCGTTTTAATTCTTTGATAGATCCTTATAGAGGAACTCCTTATCAACTGGCAGACAGCACAGATTCAAATTGGAGAATACAAAATTATTCTATGTGGACAAAGCTTGCTACTGAAATAATTGACAAAAAGCTTTCAGCCGGAGTTTTTCTTTCATTGAATGTTGCAAGAGGTGCCAAGATGATTGACCCACGACCAAAGAGCAACAACAATAGAATAGAGGCTGTGCCATCTTTGACGTTAAATCTTGGAAAAAATAGGATAGGAGGTGCTTTTGTCTATGAGAGGTTTAACGAACTGACAAACTTTATATTATATAACACAAGTGAAACTCAAAAGATCTATGCCTTTAAAGGATTGGGACAATACACTTTTGATATTTTCTCAACCACAGAGAGGGAAAGAAGATATGACGGACATGGAATTGGCGGTATGATCTCTTATAGATATAGGGAGAATAATTTTGAGATTGATATTCAGGGAAAATATACCAATTATGGTGAGGAGGTCTCGGATATTGAAAACAATAAGCCTCGTTTAAGGGGAAAATACTTTAGTGACAAATATTTTGCCATTGTGGACTTTAAATTGTACGGAGATAATTTTTTGAATCAGATTAAGATTATTCCCGATATTAATAAGGAGTCCGGAAAAGAGATTATACAGATATATAATTCCTCCGAAAATGTGAATGCCTGGCAGACCGATTCTGAAGCTCCCAACAGATGGAAGGGAAATAAAAAGAACTTTAAAGCCGTTTATTCCCTAAAATCGTTGAGTTCAGACAAGAATTATTCACCTTACGGCATTGAGGTTGGATATCAAAACAAGAGTTTTGATGAAAAATATGAGGTAATGGATACCTACATCAATTTCAAAAACAATATTATCTCCCTTTCTCCTGAGATGAATACTCTTTTAGGAAATCATCTTTTGGCTTCCTTTAAACTGAATGGTGAATATTGCATCGTTACTGATTTTAATGCCAATTATAAGGAGAGAGAAGAGGATAATCCAACCGTAAAAGAGATGTTTTTTGATAAAGAAACAGACATTCTTTCTCAGAACTATTATTCGTTGGGTGGAGCAGCTTCAATTGGCTATTCCTTTGATAACGGCAATTCATTAATTATGAATGTCGATTATAAATATTTGAGAACGGAAAATGGCTTTTATCGTCATTATCCTTTAATCTCATTATCTTACAATTTTTAAATACATGAGTAAAAATTATTTATATGTAATTATCCTTTTTGTTGTAAATATATTTGGGTGTTTTTCAAAAGACATTCCAAGTGATCCAAACACAGTGAAAGGAAAATTAAAAAACGGCCTTACCTATTATATAAGGGAGAATAATTATCCCGAAAATAAGGTCGTGCTTAGGCTTGTTGTAAATGCCGGCTCCGCTTTGGAGAATGAAAATCAGAGAGGGCTTGCCCATTTTCTGGAACACATGGCTTTTAGTGGAACAAAGGATTTCCCGGGCAGCCTTTTGATTGACACTCTTCAAAGTGTGGGCGTCAGGTTTGGCAAAGAACTTAATGCATATACATCTTTTGATGAGACAGTATTTTATTTGCCTATATCTTCCGATAAAGTGGATTTGGGAATGAGGATAGTTTCAAACTGGGCTTTTCATCTAAACCTTGCAGATAAAACAATTGATAGGGAAAGAAATGTTATCCTTGAGGAAATGAGGCTTGGCTCCAGCTCAAGAACAAGACTTCAAAATCAATATTTGCCTGTGATTTTCGATGGCTCTCCATATCCCAATCGTTTACCCATTGGTACTGCCGAAGTTATCGCCGGATTTGAATATAATGCACTTCGCTCTTTCTATAAAAAATGGTACCGCCCTGAATTAATGGCTGTTATTGTTGTTGGCGATATTAAAACTGATGAAGCAAAAAAACTTCTTGACAAATATTTTGAATCAGATTACAAGCCAACAAAAAAAAGCGTCAGACCAACATATTATCCCAAAGTTAACAAGAAAATAAAAAGTGTTATTGCAACAGACCAGGAAAAGAAAAACTGTTCTGTGGAGGTTATCTGCAAACATCCCTCAAAAAGAATAAAAACAGAGAATGATTACAAAAGCAATATTCTTGATAAGCTCTATTCGCGCATGATGGACAACAGACTTGAAGCCGACTGCGATACTTCCGATATGAATATCTCGGGAGCTGAAATATCTTATTCAAAACATTTTAGGTTTATCGATACTTACTCCCTGTTTGCTCTTTGTGACATTGATGAAGTTAATTCTGCCTTCCGTTTTTTAGTAGATGAGCACAATCGAGTTCTTAAATATGGCTTCTCAAATAATGAATTGGAGCAGGCAAAGAAAGCTTTAATTGCCTCTTATACCAAATGGTATAGAGAAAGAGATAAAACTGCTTCGGAAGATTATGCCGACAGCTTTCAAACTTCTTTCCTTTATAGTCAAAATGACCCCGGAATTGAGTGGGAGTATGAATTTGTCAACAAAATTCTTCCAACAATTAATGTGTCTGAATTAAATTCTCTTGCCTCTTCATATATGAAGAAAAAAGAGAGGGTAATTGTTATCACAGGTCCTGATAATAAAAATTATCCCAAGGAAGAGGATTTGAAAAATTATCTTTTAAAGGGTAATAATGACATTGTGCCTTTCAAGGAGGATGATGCCGTTGATGAATTGATGAGCCGTAAGCCTGAAAAAGGTTCTATAATAAAGGAGCAGAAGATCGATTCCCTTAATATTGTAAAATGGACCTTGTCAAACGGATTAAACGTTTATCTAAGCAAGACAGATTTTAAGGATAATGAGATTTTGTATAGGGCAACCTCAGATGGAGGCTACTCGAATGTGAATGATCAAGATGTAATGTCGGCTGTCAATGCTACCCGCATTCAAGATGAAAGCGGAGTCAATGGAATAAACAACCGTCAATTAAAACATCTTATGTCAGGCAAAAATATTGCCATCACTCAGTCGATTTCTTATTACTTTGAATCAATGTGGGGCAAGACAACTCCGGATGACTTGGAGTCCCTTATGCAGCTTATCAATCTTTATCATGTTTCTCCCTATTTTGATAATAAAGCTGCCTCAAAAATGATTAAAAAGAATAAGTCAGACTACAGTTATCTAAAGTCTACTCCGCAAACTTGTTTTGACTATTTTGTCGACAGCATTATGAACGGAGGAAATTTCAGGATGTCTCCATGGCCTTTGATATCAGAACTTGAAAAGGTGAATTTTGAAAAATCAATGGATATATATAAAGACAGATTCTCAAATGCGGCAGGCTTTAATTATATATTCGTCGGTAATATCGATTTTGATAAAATGAGAGATTATGTTGAAACTTATATAGCTTCTTTGCCTGTTGCCCCCGATTCTAAAAAAAGAATAAAAAAATGGTTGCCGGAAAATCCAAAAACCAATGTAACTTATATAAAGAATATCAACAATGAAGATAAATCGACAGTTAAAATAAAATTCAGGAAATATTCAGGCTACAATAGGTTTGATGCTGCCGGTTTTGATGCATTCATTGATATACTTAATTCAAGGTTATTTCAATCATTAAGAATGGAAATGAGCGGAGTCTATGGAGTAAGCGTAGTTGGAGGTGTAAATCCTTTGTTAAATAACGACGCTTCTTTAAATCTTACTTTTGGCTGCAATCCGAGTATGGCAGATTCTTTATTAAACAGAACGCTCTTTGAAATTAACAAACTATGGAGCGAGGGTCCAACAGTGGATGAATTAAATAGATATAAAGAAAAAACAAGAGTCTCTATCAATTCGGAAACAAACAGTAATGCAGCCACGCTTACATCTGTTTATTCAGCTTTAAGAATGAAGCAACTTCCATATACTACTGAATATAAACTTAAAGAAACAGAACAAATAGATATAAATTCTGTAATTAACTCAGCTCGTAAATATTTAGATCCTGAAGAAAGCATAAGATTTATTTTAATGCCAAAAGATTTTGAAAAAGAAAGTCCTGCTATCAAATAAATAGCTTGTTTCTTTCAATTAATCATAGCAGTTATACCGTCAGGACTTTTATATTTTAATTTTTTTAAAGCCATAGTAAATAAATGTCTTACTGAAATTGAGATATAGATTGTAACTAAAAAATAAAAAAGAGAAAACTCATTCATTTGTTATGAATTTTCTCTTTTCTATTTTATATAATGTGAATTTTACAGTATAGTTAAACGCATTATTTCAAGGCTTAATCTAAAGCTCTTTGTCAATGATGTATTTTAAATTGGTAATAAAGACAAAAAAACTACTCATTAATTAAATGCTTTTTGATAATTGTTCAATTTAAACCTATCGTTAAATCTAAGAAACTTACTGAGGATAAAATTAGTGAGTATAAAAATGATTTACCTCACTATTCAAACTCCCCTTTAATTTTCTTTATTGTCTGGTCGGTTTTCTTTACCACCTCTTTAATATCGGAAATTATATTATACTGAATCTCTTCAATGGCATGCTGAATGGGTTCAATGATTGAGGTAGAGGGATTCAAAGGAGTAAGGATTTTCAAGCCGTTAGGAACGGTCTGTATTGTAATATCCTTACCAAGCATTTTAGGTTCGCCGTCAAGATGCATTACCTCCTCTTTATTCAAATGAATGCTGATTTTGTTGTCCTTGAAGGTCTCAATCTTTCCGTTTTTTGTGATTTGACGGGTAAACAATTGAATAGCCAATTGTGGCGCTTCCAAATGATTAAAAGGATGAAGAATTGTAATATCCATCTGACCATCCTGCATGCTTGCACCTGGAGCAATGAAAGCATTATTTCCGTACTGAGAAGCATTGGCGCAGGCGATAAGAAAAGCCTTTTCATTTAATCTTCCCTGAGTGGTATCAATCGTATATTCCCTTGGAGCATAGTTTAGATATTCGGTAAGGACATTCTTAATGTAAACAATGCCTCCGCGATGTTTATCTTCAGAGAATTTTTTGCTTATCCAGGCATCAAAGCCGATGCCGGCAGTGCAGAAGAAGATATTATCATTTGCCTTACAATAATCTATTGAAATTACGTTTTGTTCATTAATTATGGCAATAGCCTTGCTTGTCTCCATTGGAATCTGAAGATGTCTTGCCAGTCCGTTACCTGACCCTAAAGGTATAATGCCAAGGGCGGTGTCGGAATGAATAAGAGCTTTGGCAGTTTCATTAATGGTTCCATCTCCGCCAATGGCCAAAACATAATCATAGCCTTTTGCAACTGCATTGGAAGCAAGCTCAGTGGCATGACCGGCATATTGAGTAAATTCTATTTCAATATTAAAGAGATCATGATTGAGATATTCACGTAGTTGGTCAGGAATATTATCTTTTGGTCTGATTCCTGAAATAGGGTTTATTATTGCAAAAAGTTTTTTCTTTTTCATTCAAGTTTGTTCCTCATTCTGAAATTTATCGCAAATGTACAACAAAAAAGCATCTTTTACCCACATGTGACATTCTACAATAAAATGATAAAAAATATTTGTTTTGTAATGAATTATATTTCAGATGTATACATCTGCGCTAATATGTTTTTATTTACCTCAATATTAAAAAAATGAAATATAATGTCAACAAAAAAAATAAAAATAGCTATGTTTGCATCCTATTAGTAAAAATGACTTTCTGGAAGGAATAATTAGAGTAATAAGAATATTTTATAATAAAATGAACTTACTTCAAACAAAATTGTCGAAATATGATGCTCCGCAGATTGCTAAAGCGGCAGGTGTTTACCCATATTTCAGAATGATAGAAAGCGATCAAGATACAGAGGTCTATATCGATGGCAAAAAAGTGCTAATGTTTGGTTCTAATTCCTATTTAGGACTTACTAATCACCCAAAGGTTAAAGAAGCTGCAATAGAAGCAACAAAAAAATACGGCACAGGATGTGCAGGTTCCCGTTTTTTAAATGGTACTCTTGATATTCATGTAGAATTGGAAAACCGTCTTGCAAAATGGGTCGGCAAAGAGGAGGCTATTGTTTACTCTACAGGATTTCAGGTTAATCTTGGCGTAGTTTCTTGTGTTACAGGACGTGAAGATTACATTATTTGTGATGAGTTGGACCATGCTTCAATTATTGAGGGGCGTCGTCTTTCTTTTTCAAATTCATTGAAATTCAAACACAACAATATGGAATCTTTGGAAAAGGTTCTAAAAACTTGTGCTCCCGACAAAGTCAAGCTTATTGTTGTTGATGGTATCTTTAGTATGGAGGGTGATATCGCTCATCTTGATAAAATCGTTGCTCTTGCCAAGAAATATAATGCAAGTGTAATGGTTGACGAGGCTCATGGCTTTGGCGTTATCGGAGATCATGGACGCGGTGTCTGTAACCATTTCGGATTGACTGATGATGTTGATTTGATTATGGGTACTTTCTCCAAATCGTTTGCTTCTTTAGGTGGTTTTATTGCTACTGATTCTATTACTGCAAATTATCTTCGTCATAATTCAAGATCTTACATATTCTCTGCTTCTGCTACTCCGGCTGCTATCGGTGCTGCTAATGCCGCTCTTGATATTATGCTTAATGAACCGGAACGTCAACAGCATCTTTGGGATATTACTAATTATGCTCTTGATGGATTCAGGAATCTTGGTTGTGAGATTGGTCATACATCTACACCTATTATCCCTCTTTATGTAAGAGATAATGAGAAAACATTTAGAGTTACAAGAGATCTGCTTGACGAGGGTATTTTTGTCAATCCTGTAGTCGCTCCTGCAACATCACCTGACAGTACTTTGATTCGTTTCTCTTTAATGGCAACTCATACAAAGGAACAGGTTGACTTTGCACTTGAAAAAATTGGAAAATGCTTTAAAGCTCTTGATATAATTAAATAAGGTTTTCCCTTGTTGATTTACAAAAAGCTTCAGTTCTGAGATTTCTCAAAACTGAAGCTTTTTGTATTTTATCCCTGCAGTGTATAATAAAATAACATTTACATTTATTGACATAATAAAGATTTTTCAATCATAAATATCTCAATATATACTACTTATATAATAAATAAAGAGGTCGATGAAAAGAAAAACAATGCTATAAACAGACTGAAAAATGTATTCGATGATGATATATTGAAAAACGATAAAAAATAATTGAAAAATGTTTGTTATTTTATTTTTATCAATTATATTTGTTGAGTCATTAAGAGCGAAGTTTTATAATCTATTCAGAAAGCTTTATTCTTAGCAGGTGATAAATTAATGAATTTTCAATAAACATTTAAAAATAACAGATAAAATCTTACTACAATGAAAAGTAACTTATTATTGGTTTACGCTATTTTATTCAGTTTTGTTTTTACATCAGGAATTAGCGCACAATCGCAGGAAAATAATCTATTGCCTTTAGATCCGGCAGTAAGATATGGCAAACTTGACAATGGATTAACCTACTATATCCGTCATAATGAAAAACCAAAAGACAGGGCTGATTTTTATATCGTCCAAAAAGTCGGTTCTGTTATTGAAGAGGATTCCCAACAGGGGCTGGCTCATTTTCTTGAGCACATGGCATTCAATGGAACTAAAAATTTTCCCGGTAACGGCATTATAAGCTACCTTGAAAAGAACGGCGTTAAGTTTGGAGCCAACGTAAACGCCTATACTTCCATTGATCAAACAGTATATAATCTATCATCCGTCCCAACAACTAATCCTGGGTTTGTCGATTCCTGCATTTTAATTCTTCACGATTGGTCAAATTTCATTTCTCTTGAAGATGAAGAGATAGACAAGGAGCGTGGCGTTATTCATGAAGAGTGGAGAACACGTTCAAATGCTCAGATGAGAATGCTTGAAAAGGATGTTCTTCCGGTTATCTATCCAAACAACAGATATGGAAATCGCTTGCCGATTGGTAAAATGGATGTCGTCGATAATTTCTCTTACGAAGAATTAAGAAACTATTATAATAAATGGTATCGCCCGGATTTGCAGGCAATAGTCATTGTCGGCGACATTGATGTCAACAAAGTAGAAGCAAAGATTAAGGATATGTGGAAGGATATTCCTAAGCAGGAAAATCCCGCCAAACGTATCTATTACTCTATTGAAGACAATAAAGAACCTCTTGCTGCAATATCCAAAGATAAGGAGGCAACAAGAAATATCATTTCATTAATGTATAAAAAAGATGTTTTGCCAGATTCTGTCATGGCTTCAGCTCAGGGATTTACCTTTATGATGAGCAATAAGCTCATATCATTAATGTATTCTTCACGTTTCAATGAACTGGCTCAAAAGTCTGATGCTCCATTTATTAATGCCTCTGCAGATTTCAGCTCATTCCTAATAGCAAAGACAAAAAAAGCTTTTAATGTTGATGTTTTATATAAAGAAAACGAGTGGGCAAAGAGTTTGGATGCAGCTCTTGCTGTAGTAAACAGTGTCAAAGGCTATGGTTTTACAGCTTCTGAATTTGAAAGAGCGAAGGCTCAGATGAAAAGTATGTTTGATAATTCATTCAAAGAGAAGGATAAAGCTGAAAACGAAAGCTATGTAACCCAATATGTAAACAACTTTCTTGAGAGTGTGCCTGCACCTGGTATTGAAATTGAATATGCCTTATTCAATCAGATTATTCCTAACATTACTCTTGACTATATAAATAATTTGGCAAAAAGCTACATTACAGATGATAACCTTGCCATAATGATGCTTGGTATCGATAAAGACGGAATGAACTATCCTACAAAGGATGAACTTATTGCAGAGTATAACAATAGCATGTCAAAGACTGCTGTTGCCTATGTAGATGAGGTCTCCAATGAACCATTAATTACAAAACTTCCAAAGTCAGGAAAAATTGACAACGTAAGTGATGGGTTCTTTAATACTAAAGTGTGGAAACTCTCAAACGGAGCGACTGTTATTCTTAAAAATACGGATTTTAAAAAAAATGAAATTCTTTTCTCTGCCGTAAGTAAAGGTGGCACCTCTCTTTTGCCGGAATCGGATGCTGTAACATCAAAGGTTATTTCATCAATAATCAGTTCTTGGGGTGTAGCAAACTTTTCTGATACAAATTTAAGAAAAATGCTTGCCGGCAAAAATGTATCTTTTACCCCTTCCATCTCCTTACATGAGGAATCAATGAATGGAGCCTGTTCTCCTAAGGATATAGAGACACTTATGCAGCTTCAATACCTTTTTTTTACCGCACCTCGTCCGGATAATGATGCTTTTATGGCATGGAAAAACAATTCGAAGAATCAGTTGAAAAATATATCCAACAATCCAGGAAAAATAATCCAAGATTCTCTGACTTCAGCCGTCTACAACAACAATCCGTATACCACTGATCTCAAAATTGAGGAGATTGACAATATAGATTTGAATCATATTTTGGATGTCTACAAAAAACGTTTTTCAGATGCTTCGGACTTTACATTTATTTTTGTGGGGAATATCGATGCAACAGCTCTTTATCCACTTGTCGAGCAGTATATAGCCTCTCTTCCAAGCAAAGGAAAAAAGGAAAACTTTAAAGAGATATACCCTAAGATTGTCTCAGGTAATTTTGAAAAAAGGTTTGAGGTTCCAATGCTTACACCAAAGGTTACTGTCATCAATGTTTACTCTATTGATATGTACAACACTCTTTTAAATGCTCAAAAGGCGTCTATATTCCAGCAGGTGCTTAAAATGGCATATACCAAAACAATCAGAGAGGAAGAGGGTGGCAGTTACGGCGTGTCTGTAGAAGGTGAGATTTCAGATTTTCCAAAAGATCAGTATTATTTGATCTATTCATTCGATACCGGTGAGGAGAAGAGAGACAAACTTGAACAAATTGCTTTCGACCAGATTAAAAAAATCGCTCAGCAGGGTCCTGAAGAGGAAAACTTTGGAAAGGTTAAGGAATATATGGTAAAGCAATACAATGAAAATATTAAGGAAAACGGTTATTGGCTCTCAATTATTGATAAAAGAGTGATCTCTGGTTTGGATAAGGAGAGCTTCTATCTTCAAACTTTAAATTCAATTACAAGCGATGATATTAAGGATTTTGCATCCAAACTCCTTAACTCAAACAATAGGGCGCAAATCGTGGCAACAGGTGTTGCAATCAATAGTGACAACAATTTATCTCAGAATAATTAATTAATACAATATTGGTTATTCTTTTTTAAAGGTCATTTTACATAATGAAAAAATCCATATTTAAGAATATTCACATTTTGTGGATTCTTAAATATGGATTTTTTCTTTTTACTTATTCTGAATTCTTACTTTTGCACAGCTTTTGATTCATAGTAAAGGCATGATAAATTTTCGGATAAGAGTTTTATGCCTAATATCTGCTATATTAACACTGATAAGTTATTAAAACAGTTATTATCTATTGAATTAAAGTATAAATCAAACAACAATTCATCTATTGGATTCTATTCATCAAATATTAAAGCACTATTGGGGATACGATGCCTTTAGGCCCCTTCAGGAAGATATTATAAAATCCGTTCTTGAGGGTAAGGACACACTTGGCCTTATGCCTACAGGTGGGGGTAAGTCAATAACCTTTCAGGTGCCCGCTCTTCTTTTGGATGGAGTCTGTCTCGTTGTTACTCCTCTTATTGCCTTAATGAAGGATCAGAAAGACAACCTTAGAAATATGGGGATAAAGGCTGCCGCCGTTTATTCCGGCATGACAAGAGAAGAGATAACAGTTGCTTTGGAAAATTGTATTTACGGCAACTACAAGTTCCTTTATATTTCTCCGGAACGTCTTTCCTCTCAGCTCTTTCTCGCAAAGCTCAAGGCTATGAAGATTAGTATGATTGTTGTAGATGAATCTCACTGCATCTCACAGTGGGGATATGATTTCAGACCCTCTTATCTTAAAATTGCCGATATCAGAGAGCTGATTCCCAATGTACCGGTACTTGCACTAACTGCAACAGCAACTCCTGAGGTTGTCAATGATATACAACTGCAATTAAAATTTAAGAAGAAGAATCTTTTTCAAAAGAGTTTTAAAAGAGATAATTTGTGTTATGTTGTAAGAAATTCTGAAAATAAATTTTCGGATCTTATAAGGATACTATCCAAAGTTCAAGGATGCTCTATCGTATATGTAAGAAGCAGAAAGAAAACAAAGGAAATCTCAGACCTGCTTAAAGAAAATGGCTTTTCATCCGATTTCTATCATGCCGGCCTTTCTCACAAAGTCAAAGAAACAAAACAAGAGGAGTGGAAAAACGACAAAACAAGAATCATTGTTTCCACCAATGCCTTTGGAATGGGTATTGACAAATCTGATGTAAGAGTCGTTGTTCACATGGATCTGCCCAATTCTATTGAGGAATATTTCCAGGAAGCCGGAAGAGGCGGCAGGGATGAAAAAAAAGCTTATGCAATAATCCTTTACTCCAAGGCAGACAAGGCAAAGCTTAAAAAGAGAATTACAGACGGTTTTCCGGATAAAGATTTTATCCGCAGGGTATATCACCTTCTTGGTTGCTTTTTTTCGATAGCAGAAGGAGCGGCTTTTGAGGCAACATTTGACTTTGACCTTGCAAGGTTCTGTTCCGCCTATTCATTACCTATGATTCAGACCCACAACGCATTGAAAATTATACATCAGTCGGGATATATTGAATATGACGAGGATCAGGATTCCTTGTCAAGAATTATGTTTACAATTGGAAGGGAGGAACTTTATAAGCTAAAGAATTTTGACCGTGAGACAAACAATCTTATTAATGTTTTGCTAAGGTCATATACTGGATTGTTTTCTGATTATACATTTATCAGGGAAGAATATTTGATTCAACGTACCAAACTCTCAAGAGGTGATATATATCATAAGCTTTTAGCTCTTTCAAAATTCCATATTCTCAATTACATTCCCGCAAGAAAGGGTGCTGTCATAACATTTACTCAGTCAAGAATAGATTCTCAATATCTAATTATACCTAAGTCTGTTTATGAGGATAGAAGGAAACGATACGAAGAGAGGATTAATTCAATGATTGAATACTCCTCTTCGTCCGATAAGTGCAGAGAAAGAATGCTTCTTGATTATTTTGGCGAAAAATCTGAAAAAGATTGCGGATGTTGTGATGTATGCCTGAAAAAAAAAGCCGGATATCTTTCTTCCAATATATTTAATATGATTTATGATCAAATTAAAATTCTTCTTTCCAAGGATGAATATGATTATACACATCTTGTAGATGCACTCTTTCAATTTAATGAGGATCATATTATACAGACATTAAGATATCTTATTGATGAGAAGGTTATTTATGAAAATGAAAATAAATTTTTTTTGAAAAAGAGTTAGGACCCCGATTTGAAAAGCAGGAAAAGCCTGAATCTTTGTCGTTTTGAAATATGTAGTTTATAAAATGGTTGTTATTAAAGGTAGTTTTATTATTCTTCTGTTTCTTTTCTTAGGAGAAACGGTTTCTTATTTTATAGGAGGATTTATTCCCGGTTCAGTTGTCGGAATGCTCCTGATGTTTGCTTCATTGTCTTTGAAGATTGTAAAGGTTGAAAGTGTTAAGGTTGTAGCTGATTTCCTTACAAAAAATATGGCAATGTTTTTTATCCCTGCCTCTATAGGAATAATGGAAGCATGGCGTGCTTTATCTGATAATCTGACTTTCTTTTTGATTGTCTCTTTCATAACGACATTCTTGATAATAGCTGTAGTGTCATTGATTCAGGAGTTTTTTGAGAAAAGAAGAAGATAGCATCTCTGTAACCGGTGATTGTTGAAAAAAATGCCAATGTTTTCTATTGTCAGGTTGACATTAAGACTATCGGCACTGTAATTTACTTTTAGATATTTAATCGCCATAACTCACCTAAAGATGGGATACCCGACAAAAGGTATATAAATGGCGCACTTGTACCTTAGTGTAAAAAATTAAATTATATACAAATGAAAGATATTATTTTTTCCTCCGAGCCATTTATGCTTATGCTTGTTTGCGGCTCGTTTTTATTGGGAACATATATTTATAAAAAGACAAAGTTCGCTCTTTTTCACCCATGCATTATAGCCATGGCGGTAATTATTTCTTTTTTGCTTGTCTTTGACATCAGTTATGAAACATTTTCTAAGGGAAGCCGCATAATACATTTTCTTCTTGGCCCTGCCGTAGTGGCTTTAGGGGTAGTTTTATATGAACAAACCGAATATCTTAAACAAAATATTGTTTCAATGTTTACCGCAATCACTATAGGCAGCTTTATCGGCGTTGGAAGCGTCATTGCTATCGGTAAAATAATGGGAGTGGATGCTCAATTGATATTCTCTCTTGAACCGAAGTCGGTTACAACACCCATTGCCATAAGTCTTTCAAATGCCAATGGCGGACTTCCTGCAGTAACTGCCGTAACAGTGGTCGTGTGTGGAATAATTGGAGCGGTTTTCGGTCCAAAACTTCTCGAACTTATAGGAATAGACAGCAGTGTGGCAAAGGGACTCTCACTTGGAGCCGCTTCACATGGTCTTGGCACTGCAAGAGCTATGGAGATTGGCGCAGTTGAGGGTGCAATAAGCGGATTGTCCATAGGCTTGATGGGAGCAATGACATCTTTTGCAATTCCTGTTATACATTATATCATCAATTAGTCTGAAAAGTCGTATATGATGACTTTCCGGGCATATTTGAAAAACATAGGCTTTACCGGTAATACCGATAAAGCCTATGTTTTTATCTGTTTGTAAAAGGTGGTTTGTATGTATCAAATCACTTTTATTGTTAGTTTTCGTCTGTCAGTCATCAGATGGTTTGATATCCTTGATCAGAAGCTGTATAGAGGAGTTGCCATTATAATTGTTTTCCTCAATGGTATAGCATATATCAAAAGGATTGAATCCCTTTATATATTCGTTGTGTTCATGCATTCCAAATGCAATGCCGTTCATTATATTTTCGGAATGACTGTCAACCAATTCAAGTTTCAAATGCTCCTGATCTCTTCCCACAAGCCTTGATGTTCCGAAATCAAAAACTCTTTTGGTACAGAACACAGGTTTTGGATTTCCCGGTCCAAAAGGATTGAGCTGTTTAAGAACTTTAAAGAACTTTGGAGTAATATCCTTAAATCCTATCACGGCATCTATCTCATGTTGAGGCACCATTTGAACAGGAAGAATATTGTCAGTAACAAACTTCTCAAATCTTTCCATAAACATAGGGATATTTTCTACTTTAAGAGACAGACCGGCAGCATAGGTGTGTCCGCCGAAATTTTCAATTATATCTCTGCAAGATTCAATTGCCTTATACACATCAAATCCCTGAACAGAACGGGCTGATCCGGTTGCCAAACCATTAGATAATGTAAGAACAACGGCAGGTCTATAATGAAGCTCGGTCAAACGCGAAGCAACAATTCCAATCACCCCCTTGTGCCAGTTTTCATTGTAAATTACAATGGACTTTCTGTTTTCAAATCCCTCAAGATTGTCAATTATTGCAGTTGCCTCTTCAGTGATTTTCTTGTCAAGCTCTTTTCGGTTCTCGTTATATTGATTAATGTTTTCACTCTTTGCCTTTGCCGTCTGCCAGTCTTTTGCTGTAAGAAGATCAACAGCCTCTTTTCCGCACATCATTCTTCCGGAAGCGTTGATACGTGGACCGATTTTAAATACAATATCTGAAATGGTGATGTCCTTGTCTCTTAAACCGCATAAATCGATAATACCCTGAAGTCCAAGACTCGGATTATTGTTAAGTTGCTTAAGCCCATGATAAGCCATAATCCTGTTTTCGTCAGTGATAGGGACAATATCCGAAGCTATGCTGACGGCAACCAAGTCGAGAAGTGGAAGAAGGTGTGTGTGAATATCCAGCCCGTTGTTTATCGCAAAGCCCTGCATAAACTTAAAGCCAACGCCGCATCCCGAAAGATGCTGATAAGGATAGCTCGCATCTCTTCTCTTTGGGTCGAGTATGGCAACCGCTACCGGAAGCTCATCATCAGGCATGTGATGATCGCAGATAATAAAGTCAATACCCTGCTCCTTGGCATAAGCTATCTTTTCTATGGCTTTTATGCCGCAGTCGAGGGCTATAATTAGTGTAATGCCGTTTTCTGTCGCATAATCTATACCTTTCTTTGATATGCCATAGCCCTCGTCATATCTGTCGGGAATATAGTAATCGAGTGAGGTGTAAAATGTTCGGAGAAACTTATAAACTAAGGATACGGCAGTAGTTCCGTCAACATCGTAGTCTCCGTAAATTAGGATCTTTTCCTTTTTGCCCATCGCTTTGTTAAGCCTGTCAACAGCCTTGTCCATATCTTTCATTAAGAATGGATCATATAGGTCTGTCAGTTGCGGCCTGAAGAATTTTTTAGCTTTTTCAACCGTATCTATACCTCGCTGAACAAGCAGATTTGCAATCGATGTGTTTATTGCGAGCTCTTGAGCAAGTACCTGCTCAATGCTTTCTTCCTCCGGAGTTAATGTGTGATAATTCCATTCATTGCTCATTATATTTTGTTTTTCATTTTTTCCAATGTTGTAAAGGTACTAAATCAATGTGATATTTTCCATTTTTTTTCATACAAAGGGATTATATTTTTATAACAAATCTAAATAAAGCGCATTTTTATTTTCTGCCTTTGATTCTAACTGACTCGGGAGTCTTGATGAATGATTTAATATTATTATGATGTTTTCAGCGATGCTGTAGAATCTGTTGTTGGGCGATTCCTTAATTGCTTAAAACATAAATTGTTTGTAAATAATAGAATCTCCGATTGCTGTAATTCCCCATTTATTGTCGATGGGTGTGAAAGAATATACAATTAAATATTTTTTAGTTATATCGGGTTATAAATTATATTTGGCAGTAATCCTGTTTTGATCGGTTATTTGTAAATTTTGATTGAATATTTTTTTTAAACACTAAAGTATCAAATAAAATATATTCAAGTTAAATATATAAATTGTTTTAGTTTTTTATTGAAAATACTTTAGTGTTTTGAATTTTTCTCGAATCAAAATTTAAAAAATACTGTTGAAAATTAGTGGGTTGATGTTGAAGTTTTTTCAGGTTAATTATAGAAAAACCTTTAATCGAGAGAGTGTTTATATAAACATAAAGGCAGCATACAAGAAACAAAAGCCTGCATTAAGAACAAAGGTTCTGTTAATGCAGGCTGAAAATTTATTTTGATTTGGTGTTTAAATAATAGTCTCAAGAAAAGAGATGATAATAAACACAAACATCAATTAAGTATTTGGCGTGTTGTAAAGATGAACATCCATTTGAGGGAAAGGAATATTCAATCCTTTTTCAGGGAAACGTTTGTAAACCTTTTCATTAAGCTCAAAGAAGATGTCCCAATAATCGGAAAGATTTGCCCATACTCGCACTGTAATGTTTACAGAACTTTCGCCAAGGCTGCTAAGTGCCACAAATGGAGCGGGGGAGGTGAAGATTCTTTTGTCTTCGCTGATTAGCTCCAAAATAAGCTTTTTAGCCTGGTCGTAATCGTTGCCGTATGCAATTCCGAAAGTCCAGTCAATTCTTCTAATGCCCTCTTTTGAATAGTTGTTTATAATTCCGGTGGAAAGACTACCGTTCGGAATTATGATGGCTTTGTTGTCAACGGTGTTAAGAACCGTGTTGATTATCTGAATCTGCTTTACAGTGCCTATTTGACCCTGAGCTTCAATAAAATCGCCAACTTCATAAGGTTTGAAAAGAAGAATCATTACTCCGCCTGCAAAATTTTGCAGTGTACCGCTGAGAGCCATACCCACAGCGACACCGGCAGAGGCAAAAAGAGCAAGAAAGGAGCTTGTGTTTATGCCAAGAATACCAATGATAATGATAAGAAGAATTATCATCATTGTGATTTTGACAAGACTTTCAAGAAAAGTGCGAAGTGAAAGGTCAACCTTTCTTTTCTCCATAATCTTAACCATCAATGATTCAACCTTGCTGATGATCCATTTGCCGACAACAAAAAGAAATATTGCAAGAGCAATTTTAAAACCGAATGTAATTGTTCCCTTTATTACGGAATCAATGATATCGCCCAATGACATTGAGGATAGAGATTTTAATTTAGTGACTATTTCAGATGATTTTTCAACTGTTTCTGCCGTACTTTGTGCAGATAAGATTTGTAATAATGGTAACATAAATGAGAATGATATATTTTCGGTCAAAAATAATCTTTTTTATTTAAACTCTATTTACGGGGCGGTTCAAGTTTCTTTTAATGTTATTTAGAGCTATTAAACCATAGTGTGAAATTCTAAATGCTATTTTTGCATAACTCTTTGAATTATTTAATTCTTTTATATGCAAAAAATATTCTTTATACTTATATTAATAACATTTTCATTTTCCGCTAACTCTCAGTCATATAATGAGTGGGTCGATTCGTCTTTTGTTTTATTAAAGTGCGACAGTCTTTCAAAGGCTGAGAATGCTTTAAAAAATGCAATGAGGCTTGAGCCTGCCAATCCTCAGAATTTTCTTCTTCTTTCCAATTTGGGGACAATACAGCGCAAGCTTAATAAAATTGATGATGCTTTAGTGTCATATTCTTCTGCTTTGATGATAGTTCCAAAATCGACCACTCTTCTTTCAAACCGAGCTGCCCTTTATTCAGAAATAGAGCAGTGGGATAAGGCAGAGTCTGACTACTCGGCTATATTGATTCTTGAGGATGAAAATGAGGATGCGCTTTACATGAGAGGATTGGTAAGACAGGAAAAAGGTGACACGATTGCTTCGAGAAGTGATTTTGAGAGACTTTTAAAGATTAACCCAAACAGTTCAAAGGCAAGAATTGGTATTTCTTCACTTTTGCAGTCTAATGGAGATTATGTAATGGCTGCTGAGATGTTGAGCCAAGTTATAAAGGTTAATCCCAAACAATCAGATCTGTATTTAAAGCGATCAGAATTGTACTATCAGGCGGGTAAATTGGCAAAAGCCGCAGAGGATATAAATAAATGTATTGAGTTAAACAAGGATGACTCTTACGCTTATGTTGTAAGAGGAAGAATAAGGTATGCACAATATGACAAGCAATCGGCATTGAAAGATTTTCAGACTGCAAAGTCGATGGGATTCAATGACAACATAATTGACCAATTAATTGACAAGTCAAAATAAAATCATAGAAATAATTAAATCAAAAACTAAACGATTGAATAATAATTCGTATAGTTTAGAAGAGTATATATATAAAATTATTATTGCTTATGCTTTCTGTTTTATTTAAAACAGAAGGCTTTTTTTGTGCTACGCTCAAATTGTTTGAGAAATTATTATATTGATATCATTAATATGATTTATATTTACGTTTCTTATATAAATTGTTGTTCAAATGAAGAATTTATTATCTATTGCTTTTTTATCGCTTTGTGCTGCAGTAAGTGCGCAGTCTATAGACAACACTCAGCTTGAATATTTTAGAAAAGAGGTTAATTCAGACCCGAATCTGCATCTTAGACAAAATTCAATTATTGGTGATGTTAAGTTGAGAGACAAGGCTCTTAATCATGATCTTAAAGGAAAGATAGATCATTTTTTTAAATACAAAGTTGACGTAAAGGGTATTACAGATCAGAAAAGTTCGGGGCGTTGCTGGATGTTTACTTCAATGAATGTGCTTCGTCCGAGCATAATGAAGAAATACAATCTTTCCTCATTTGATTTTTCTCAGAATTATCTGTATTTCTATGATTTGCTTGAGAAATCCAATCTTTTTCTTGAAAATATTATCAAGACATCAGGCAAGGACATTAATGACAGAGAGGTGGTGTTTTATTTTTCTTCTCCGGTAGGTGACGGAGGTGTTTGGAATCTTTTTTATAATGCTGCAAGTAAATATGGATTTGTACCGAAGGAGGTGATGCCTGAGACTGCACATTCTGAAAATACATCTTTATTGGGCTCTTTCCTTAATGAGCGTTTAAGAAAGGGTGGTTATGAGATTAGAGAGCTTGCGCAGTCGGGCAAAAAGGAAAAACAGCTTAGAGAGGCTAAGCAAAAAACCATGACTGATATTTATAAAATCCTTACCTACACTCTTGGCGAGCCGCCTACAGAGTTTACATGGAGATATAAAACAAAAGATGGCGAGGTTAAATCCTTGAAGACTACTCCTATGGAATTTTACAAGGAAAATGTGCCTCAAAATTATTCGCCTGAAGAGTTTGTTATGATAATGAATGATCCTACCCGTCCATATTATCAAGTTTATGATATTGATAACTACCGTAACACCATTGAGGGTGTGAATTGGAAATATCTTAACCTTCCTAATGAGGATATAAAAAAGTCTGCTTTGGCTTCGATTAAAAACAATGAAGCGATGTATGCTTCTTGTGATGTTGGAAAACAAAATAATAGGGAGGATGGAATTCTGGATCCTGAGATGTATGATTACGAATCTTTGTTTGGCGTTAACTTTGATATGGATAAGAAAGCTCGTATTCTAACAAGACAAAGCGGTTCTTCACATGCTATGGCTGTTGTGGCTGTTGATACAGATGAGAATGATGTTCCCGTTAAATGGGAGTTTGAAAACAGTTGGGGGAGTGCAAGCGGCAACAACGGATATCTGACATTTACAGATAAATGGTTTGATGAATATCTTTTCAGAATTGTAATCCGTAAGGAATATCTTTCGCAAAAAGCGTTGGAGGCTTTAAAAACAAAACCTGTTTCATTGCCTGCGTGGGATTATATGTTTTAATGTTAATTCTTATTTTATGATAAAAGGCTTCTCTTTATTGGGAAGCCTTTATATTTATAATTATACAGATGGGTGTTATGTGATTTCAACTTTTGAACCCGTAGTTGTTGAATCAGAACTGAAGTTCGGATATTCACATAAGGAAAGTTCCGATAATATTATCGGATTCTATAAAATTGCTGCTCCCGACGAAGCTGCTGCAGGAGCAATAGCTTATGCTATTCAGCAGCATTCGGATGTGGTTATTTATTAAATTGTTGCGATACCGGCAAATAGGGAGTTTTAATTATACAAAGGCATTATAAATGGTCTGTATAATAAAGAGCGAATAGAGTCCTTGTTTTTTTATTATATAGACTATTTGATGTATTTATTAATTGTAATCAATAATAATATAAAAATAAAAAATACTATTTTTCAAGGCTTTCAGGCAGTGGCATATTTAAAAGCGTCTCTTCAAATGCTTTCATGGAATTGCTTATATATGTACCTTCAAGTATATACAGTGATGCTGTAAGATTACATTCTTTATCCTGTAGAGGTATTGCCTTCAGTTCATTATGACCTACTGCTGTTGAATTGGATAAAATTGTAGCCCAATTGCCTTTATTTACAAGTTGCAGTAGAATATGCACATCATTGAGTTCCATAACTGGAGAAACCTCTATATTTTTCTTTTTCAATATTTCATCCAATTTTCTTCTTGCTGTAAAACCTTTTGACAACAGTATTAATGGAATTGAATCGAGCATTGAAAATGAGATGCTTTTTAATGAGCAAAAAGGATGATTTGCATGTACGATAACTGAAAGAGAGGAATTAAACAAAGGACGGCTGATAATATTTGAAACTATACAAGTATTGTTAAATGAGAGCATCATGTCAATTTTATGATTGTTTAACAGCTCAAACAACTCTTCCGAATTGTTGGAAACTATCTCAAGTTTTATAAAAGGATATTTTTTTGAAAATTTCACAAGAGCATCGGCAAGAAGAATGCTTAAAGTATAGGTAACTCCAATTTTTAAAATCCCGGTCTTTAGATTTTGAAGATCCATGATTTTTTGTTTTCCTGATTCAGCCGCCTGCAAAGTTTTTTTAGCATGAGCTAAAAACTCGACTCCAACTTCAGTAAGATAAACTCTCTTGCCTATTCTGTCAAAAAGAGAGACGCCAAGTTCGTTTTCAAGTTGCTTTATCTGTTGTGAAAGAGTGCTTTGGCTTATAAAAAGGGCTTTTGAGGCATCAGTGAAATTTAGTGATTCGGCAGCTTCTGCAAAATATCTTAATTGACGTAGTTCCATATGAAAATTAATCGGTTTTTTCGATTGATATTATAGAAATATAATGATTAGCAAATATAGTAAAACAATAATTAGAGAATAACTTTGCAGCCTTAAAACAATAATAAAGCAATGAATGCTTAAATATCTATTGTATATGAATTAAATAACGGGGTTAAAAATTCTGTCAAGTTTATATATCCTGAATGCCGATAGAATGTAATACCATTGGTAGAATTAAATATAGATAAAAAGCAAAAAGAGGTAATCACCAATGTGAAAGCCTCTTTTTTGTTATATTGCATTTAAAACAATGAATTTATTGATAATTTTATAAAACTGTGTTATCTTCAAATCATCTGAAAATTTCATTTCGGATCTTATTTTAAAGTAAATCTAATTGCCATTATGAATCTATTAAAACCATTGATTTCTCTCTTTGCATTTACATTTGTTGTGAATGTCAGTGCAGATGAATTAAATATGAGAATTACCAAGAAATATTTAAATATTCCCGTATCGCACAAGGCTGAGAGAAGAAAAATGCTTTTTGATGTCGATGATAAAACAATCGACAGGTTTGTTATCAGACTAACCAATGACAATCCTGACTATTGGGTCTTTTATGATGTGTCGGCATTAAAGGGAAAAAAGCTAAACATCACTTTTGATGGGAGCGGGTTGAATAATATTGTGCAGAGCG
This sequence comes from Bacteroidales bacterium, assembly GCA_030539115.1. Lineage (GTDB taxonomy): Bacteria > Bacteroidota > Bacteroidia > Bacteroidales > JAUNSR01 > JAUNSR01. The sequence continues at coordinate 21,802 of JAUNSR010000006.1, read as the reverse complement.
ATTCAATATTCGGTGAATCAATGATGTATAAGGAAAAATATAGACCTCAGTTTCATTTTACCACCCAAAGAGGATGGATTAACGACCCCAATGGCTTGGTTTATCTTGATGGCGAGTACCATCTGTATTATCAGCATAATCCTTTTGAAAGGGAATGGGAAAATATGCACTGGGGACATGCAGTGAGCAAAGACTTGATTCATTGGAATGAGATTGAGGAGGCATTGTGTCCTGATGATTTAGGTACGATGTTTTCAGGTTCGGCTGTTATAGACTATGAAAATAATGCAGGATTTAATAAAAACGGCAAACCTGCGATGGTGGTTTTTTATACTGCAGATTCTCCATCAAAAGAGGTGCAGTGCATGGCATACAGTCTGGACAATGGAAGAAGTTTTACAAAATATGATAAGAATCCGATTATAGATTCAAAAGAAAAGTGGAACAGCAAAGATACGAGAGACCCGAAGGTGTTCTGGTATGCTCCGAAAAAACATTGGGTGCTTGTCTTGAATGAAAGAGACGGACATTCTATATATAATTCAATCGACTTAAAGGATTGGACTTATAAAAGTCATGTAACAGGTTTTTGGGAATGTCCGGAATTGTTTGAACTTGCTGTTGATGGAGACGATAAAAACAAAAAGTGGGTTATGTATGGCGCATCGGGCACTTATATGGTTGGAGATTTTGATGGTGAGAAATTTACGCCTCAGGAGGGAAAATATTATTATAATACAGGAAGTATATATGCTGCTCAGACATATTCCAATATTCCACAGAGCGATGGAAGAAGAATACAGATAGGCTGGGGAAGAATCTCTCATAAGGATATGCCTTTTAATGGAATGATGCTTTTGCCTACCGAGCTTTCTTTAAATAAAACAAAAAACGGCGTGCGCCTTGTTAGTAATCCAGTTAAAGAAGTTGAGTCAGTATGTGAGAAAAAGGGTGAGTGGAAAAACCTTAATTCAGATAAGGCTTCAGATAATTTGAATGTTTTGAAAGATGATGATGGAATGAGAATTAAAGTAAAAATTAAACTCTCTCATGCCACAGATGCCGGAATTAAGTTGAATGATCAGCGTATTTTCCTTTATGATATGAATTCAAATACCATTAATGGAGTTTTTTATTCTCCTGAGGATCCGACCTCTATGACAATTTATGCCGATATTTTTATAGACAGAACTTCTGTGGAGGTATTTGTCGACAATGGTGCATATTCATACTCTATGCAGCGTGATGCCAAGGATGATATAAAAGAGAATAAATTTTCTTTCTTTGGAAATAATATTAATGTGGAATTGCTGGAAGCATATAAAGTAAATTCTATATGGAAATAATAAGATTTGAAAATCTTTCACAGAAAATGATTGTTGTTAATATGATTATTCAGTGAAAATGTGTCTTAAATAATTATTTAATAGTAGCTCCATACTTGCTGAGAAGCCATTTTTTATCAGAATTTAGATACACTTCAAGTTTTTTTAATTAAGTTTGTACTCAATGAATACGCTTATTAAACATATTGAATATTTATTAACGAAGCACGATTGCATAATTGTGCCTGGATTAGGTGGCTTTGTATCAAGTTATAAAGAGTCATCTTTTAATAATGATATAATTACACCTCCGACAAAAGCGCTCGCTTTTAATCCCAGCCTTTCTCATAATGATGGCTTGCTTGCTTCATCTTTGATGTCTGCAAGGAATATATCATTCAATGAAGCCATGATAATAATAAATTCTTGTGTTAAGGAATGGAATGAAAGTCTTAATGAGGGCAATGTCGTGAGTCTTGGTTCTATAGGCGAACTCAAAAAAGATGACCACAACTTAATTCAATTTATTCCATGCAGGGATAATTTTTTTGATTTGAATTTGTTCGGATTTGAAAGATTGACACTTACAAGAATAGATTTGAATGACGGCAATGCAGTTGATGAAGATGCAAATGAAAAAGAAATTGTGTTTATTCCGGTAAACATGCATCTTTTAAAGCGGGTAAGTTCAATAGCTGCAATCATAATATTAATGCTTTTTGTATCGCATCCTTTGGATGAGGGGAATATTCCTGACAACTATGCGTCGCTTATTTCAGCTCAGCTGATAAAAAATGCCATAGTGCCCTCTGTATCTGAGACTGATGTGGAAAAATTGCTTGGCGACACTCTTTTAAATAACAGTGATATGTTTGCCGAACTTGGAGAAAACAATAATAATATTTCAGTTTCGAATGAGGTTGTTTCTCAGGCTTTGAATGAAAATGAAGAGAACGCATCATTAGAAAGCAATAACATCTCTTTGGAAAAAAAAGAGGAAAATATTGATGTTTTAGAATCAGATACTCCTCATAATGTTGATGTTGTTATTAATGATCCTGAGATAAAGCCTTTGTTTAAAAATTCCACAAAAGAGAATGAGGCAACATTGGCAAACAATCTTTTGGAAAATAATGCTTCTAAAAAAGCAGCTTCAAAAAAATATTATATCATCGTAGGCAGTTTCCCGTCAGAAAAACAGGCAGTTGACAGAATCAAGTATTTTGACAAGAAAGGGCTTTCGGGCATCGACTATTTAAATAAGGACAATAAATACAGACTTTATATAAATTCATTTTCTAATAAAGACGAGGCAAATAGATATTTGGAGATTCTAAGAAGTGAAAATGATAATTTTAAAGATGCTTGGCTCCTTGCCGCTAAAGGCTAATAAATAAATTTTTTAATATATAAAAGAGCATAATAATGTGTTATTACATTTTATTATGCTCTTTTCTTTTTGTCATGTGTCTAAGCATAAACGTGCTTACTTAGATTACTATCTCTTTTATTATATAGAATAGCATTACAGCACAAAGAATAAATTTTAAACCTGTGCCTATAAGAAATGCCAAAAAGGAGAGAAATGCAATTTTTAAGGCATGAATGGTGTCTTTATTGTAAAGAAGCTCTCCAATAAAGGCTCCAATAAAGGGCCCTATAATCATACCAACAGGAGGGAAAAGGAAAATGCCTGCAATAAGTCCGATAATTGAGCCATTGGTTGCATATTTTGAGCCTCCGAACTTGTCTGTCATCCAAGCGGGGGCGATATAATCAAGAACGGTTACCAATATGGTTGAAATTGCCATTATCCAGATAAATGTGGGGGAGAAGTTTGCAAGTTTTGTGAACTGAAGAATAACTATTCCCACAAAACTTATTGGAGGTCCGGGAAGCACAGGAAGAAAGGCTCCTAAAATGCCTGTTATGGCGCATAGAATTGAAATGAATGCTAAAATATAATCCATATTAAAATATTATGTTTGTAAATTGATTTGAACTAATATTTTTTTCAAAGAAAAAGAATATATTTGAACAATAGCAATTAATAATTGCTCTTTTAATATAAACATTATTTTTATGAAATACATCGGAGCACACGTAAGTGCTGAAGGCGGAGTTGAGAATGCTCCATTAGAGGCTGCAAAAATCGGTGCAAATGCCTTCGCTTTGTTTACAAGAAATCAAAAAAGATGGGTTTCAAGCCCATTGTCAAAGAAAAGCATTGATGCTTTTAAAAAGAATATATCAGACTTGGGATTTTTGGCTGAGCATATCTTGCCTCATGACAGCTATCTTATCAATTTGGGAAGTCCAAACGAAGAAAATCTTTTAAAATCGAGAACTGCTTTTTTTGATGAGATGACAAGGTGCGAACAATTGGGGCTTACGATGCTCAATTTTCACCCGGGCTCTCATTTAAAGGCTATTGATGAGAACAAATGTCTTGAGCTTATTGCCGAATCAATAAATATGGCTCTAAGTAAAACAAATGGTGTTATTGCAGTTATAGAAAATACTGCCGGTCAGGGAACAAACCTCGGATATACCTTTGAGCAAATAGCCTATATCATTGAAAGAGTTGAGGATAAGTCACGTGTCGGAGTATGTATTGACACTTGCCACAGCTATTCTGCAGGTCTTGACCTTGCTACTGAGGAGGGATATAATAAGACATTTGAAGATTTTGACCGTATTATCGGACTTAGCTACTTAAAGGCATTTCATCTTAATGATTCGAAAAAAGAACTTGGCTCTAAAGTTGACCGACATGAATCAATAGGAAAAGGTACTCTTGGAATTGATTTTTTCAATCGTATAATGAATGATTCCCGCTTTGATAATCTGCCTTTCATTCTTGAAACTCCGGATGAGGAGATTTGGAAGCAGGAAATACAAATGCTAAGAGATATGGTTGCAGTAGAAGATTAAAAAAGTATCTTTAATAAAATTTCAAATGCCGTTTCTATCACAGAAACGGCATTTGCATTAAATAAAAGTCTTTAAAATAAACCTTTTTCCATTTTTATATAACCCAATCTTTAAAAAAACCATTTAACCTAACATTAAATATTTCTTTATATAATAACCAAATTCATTTTATTAATCCATGTTCGGCAGAAAGAAGTCAAAATCTTTGCTTCTGTCGCAAACCAAAATACCATCTTTAATTTCCAAAGGCGCAACTTGGATGGATGATCTTCTGAGTTCATAAGGAAGATTGCCAATTTCATTGTTTGGAGCATCGGTATGGCTTTTTCTTCCCGGATGTGTGAAGTAAAAAACATAGGCTTTGTCTCCAACAACCACCACATCACCGTGAGCTCCCTGAGGTCCGTCGTCGGGACGGGAAGCCGGCTTGTCTAATATGAGATTTTGCTTTTCCCAATTTTTTAAATCCTCAGAGCGATATACTCTCATGCCGTGCCATTCGTCGGTAATCATCCAATAATAATTGCCAAAGCGGAACACTTTAGGTCCTTCATGAGCATTTCCTCCAATGGCAGGCTTGTCGTCAAGCTTCCATTTCTTTAGGTTTTTGCTTTTTGCCACCATTGTAACTGAACCTTTGGTCTCATCTTTGTACCACATGTTCCAAAATCCATCTTTGTCCTTGAAAAGTGTGGCATCGATGACTCTATCTGATGTTAAGACAGGGAAACCTTTAAATTTCCAGTCCCAAAGATTTTTACTTGTATAGTGAGCTATCCTTGCAACGCCACCCCAATGATTTCTGACACCTTTTATATAAGCAAGAAACATGTGATAGGTGCCATTGTCATAAACAATTTCAGGAGCCCAAAATGTATTATGTCCCTTTTCAAAATTTAAATCCAAGACACCCCTATAAACCCAGCTTCTGCCATTGTCTTCGCTCTCTGCAACGCCAATGCTGTTGCCATGGCAATAGGCAACGTCAGCACTCTCAACATTAGCCCTTCTTTGAGTATAGAACATGTACCAAGTCTTTGAGTCTCTGTTCCAAACAACAACAGGATCTGCAGCCCCATCAGTTATAGGATCTCTAAACAAAGGAGCAGGAGCTTTTCTTATTTGAGAAAATGAAAAGAAAAATGGATATAACAATGATATAAAGACTATTATTATCCTTAAGCAGAATTTTGTGTACTGTTTCATAGTAATAATTGGTAAATTATATTATTGCTTATAATATAGAGATGTAATAATTACACTTTTAAAGATGTTTATATAGATTATATAAGTACATCCATTGAATTATTTCCTACACAAACATAATATTAAAAATATAAATGATGCTTCCATCTATCTTTCAAAAGAGATTAAAAATCAGTCTATAATGGTTAATGATGAGAATTTGAATACTTTTTGTCGAATAATTAAAGATTTTAATTGATAATGGGCAAACGGAAGAATTATATACTTTTTTTATGATCTGAGTTTCAGATTAAATCTAAACTTAAAAATATTTCACGGCAAAAATACGGCTTAGAATAACCTGAAAAACATTTATTCATCAAATTATATAGTAATTGAAGATTAAGAAGCCTCTAATTATAATTGGGAATGATTTCAGATTGAATAACTTTTTCAGTTGTAAGGCGCGAACTTATTATTGCCATAGGAAGCCCGATGCCGGGAACAGTGGATGAGCCGGTATAGAAAACATTATTGTAAATTTCATCAGTGTTTGAAGGCCGTAAATAACAGCTTTGTTTTAATGTATGGGCAAGACCCAAGGCGCTGCCTGCATAAAGGTTAAATTTGTCTTCCCAATCTTTGGGAGTAAACCAAGAAATGTATTTTATATGGTTGAAAAGATCAAAATTGGTTTGTTTAGAAAAATCCGTCAGTATCAAATCCACAATATGAGGGGCATCGCTCCAATCATTTTTATATAAAAGATTGGGAACAGGGACAACAAATGTCAATGTTTTGGCTTCAGGCATTGAGTTGCTTAATGATTTTCCACATCCTTTGTTTACATAATAATAAGGATTAGCCAATGAGTTTTTGTTTTTAAAGTATGAGCCGATTTTCTTTGAGGTTTCATTGCCAATAAAGAATGTATGGTAATCGAGATTTTCAATAGGCATGGAAAGACCGACATAAATTGTAAGCATCCCGGATGACCAGTCCATTTTCTTGATTATGCTGTCAGAATAAATTTTTGATTTAAGTACTTTATTCCTAAAATAACAGGCATCGCTGTTAATTACATATTTATCTGCAAAGTATTCATTCCCTTGGCTGTCGATAAATGTGGCTATTTGACTGTTATTTGCCTTATAATCAACAATTTCTTTGTTGAAAATAATCTTAGTATCGTATCTCTTAAGCTCCTCCGTCAATGAATTTACTATGCTGTAAATCCCATTTTTGATATAATGGTATCCGTTATCTCTAAATTCAATATGTGAAAGAATATTATAAATACTGCTTGTCCTTGTTGGTGTCGAGCCAAGAAAATAGGAGGAAAGAGACATTATTTTTCTTATTTCACCATCTGAAAAATTATTGTCTATAACTCCTTGAAAGTTCTTGAAAAGATATCCAATATATTTTTTGGGAATTTTATTCAGCTTGATAATGTAATCAAGAAAAGAATAATAATTAGTTCTGGTTCCAATATCTATGATGTTTTTATATAGATTCTCAGTCTTTTTTAGATAGGCAATCATCTCTTTTTCAAAGATATCAGACGATTTAAATTGGGCAGAAGTGCGGTTAAGTTCTTTATATAACAAATATTTATTGCTGTTACCTTGAAATTTTACGCTGAACAATGGGTTTAAAGGGATGAAGGAAAAAGGAAAATTGAAATTGCAGTCATTTTCAAGTTCCTTAAATTCATAGGTCATACTGATAAATGACGGACCAATGTCGAAAGTGTAATCATCATTAGAAAGAATGTTGAGTTTGCCACCCGGAGTAGAGTTTTTCTCAATAATCTTAACTTTATAACCTCTTTTAGCCAGTCTTAAAGCCGTTGCAAGTCCGGCAAGCCCGCTGCCAATTACAATAATCTTATCCTTCATAATTAATTATTTAAAAAGTATAGTGTCAACCTTGATAACCGTGTCATTTTTCATGGGATCAATATTCATTATATTCTTTTTCAAGGAATCGATTTTTTTAATAATATTCTTTAAATTCTTCTCTTTGTTCATTTTCTTGTAAATATTGGCAATTGAGTTTAGAGTTTCATAGTATTGCCAATTGTTTAGAGTATTATTTGAATTTTCGAATATGGAAACAGCCTTATAATAATATTTGAGAGCCTCTTTGTGCTTGTTTTTAAGAAAAGATGGCATATTTTCAGTGACTTTTGCCATAATAATGTTGGCTAAAGGAAGATCCGGATTTTCATCTAAAGCTTTTTTCGCGGCATTATAGCATTTGACGCCGCCAATAATAATATCTTCTTTATTAAGTAAGATTTTATAGCCTAACACGGCGGCAAGATAGGCAGATTGTTCGGCAATAGAGATAACATCTTGGTTGCTGTTAATGAGGCTGTTTAAATATTCAACAAATTTTAAGCTCTCCTCTTTCTTTCCCTCCCTAATGTTCCAACCTATATATCCATAAATAAGTTCAATGAATTTTTTCTTATGAAAATCATCCAAAGAATCCTTGTGTGCCGCCAAATGATTAATCTCCTTTTCCCATAAAACTTTGTTGTTAGAAACAACAGCATAATTTAAAGTGCTGTCGATAACCTCTTGTTTTGGAGTTAACACAAGAAAAACCGATAGTATTATTGTTAATAGTGAATTCATAAAAGATAAATGCTTTTAACTGCCATTAAATATTAAAATCAACTCTCCTGAATATTTGTTTAAACCAACATGTAAAAGAAAAAGGTTCATTGGAAAGTTTCTTTTCTATCTGAGCAAGAGTTATATATCTGTATTCATGAATTTCGTCTTTGTTAATCATTGGAGTTTTATCGCAAACAGCAATATAAATAGTGTCTAATTCATGCTCTCTCATGCCATTGTCAAGGGAAAAATCATATATTATTCGAAATCTTTCCTCCACATTTATTTCCATACCAAGTTCTTCCTTAACTCTTCTCTTTGCTGCCTGTAAATTGCTTTCACCGGGGAAAGGATGAGTGCAGCAAGCATTGGACCATAAGCCGGGAGAGTGATATTTACTGAAAGATCTTCTTTGAAGAAGCCATTCTCCTTTGGAATTAAAAATAAAAACAGAAACTGCCCTGTGAAGCGAGCCGTTAATGTGGGCAAGATTTTTTTCTTGATAACCAATAATATTATCAAGGGCATCTACAAGAACAACATCATTATTCATAACTGATTTTGGTTTGGATTAAATAATGCCTGCAGTGTTGTAAAACATAATCTGCATCTTTAGAAGCATTTTAGAGGAATCGGAAAGACGGATTCGTTTTGAAATAAGGGCGGGAGCCGGAGTCTTTTTGATTTTTTCCAAAAGCTTAGTATAATATATGTAGGCGGTATACACGCCTTTTCTGCTGTTGTCTGGAAGTTTAAGAATCCCTTTGTATGCCTCTTTAAACTCATCCTCGATTTGTTTTATTATCTTTCCTTTTCTTATGTCGTCAAAATTACTTCTGTTGACACCAGGAAAATAACATCTGTCAAGAACCTCGATGTCATGCTTTATATCTCTCAGAAAGTTGACTTTTTGAAAGGCAGCTCCAAGTTTTCGCGCCATAGGCTCAAGTTTATTATATTCATTCTCATCGCCATTTACAAAAACACGAAGACACATCATGCCGACAGCCTCGGCAGAACCGAAAATATACTTTGAAACTTCATCTTCATTGGTATAGATTTTTTTTGAAAGGTCGGCACGCATGCTTTCAATAAAACTTTCAACGGTTGAAGCCGGAATATTGTATTTGTTTACAACGCATTGAAAGGCGTAAAGGATCGGATTTAAGCTAAAACCTAATCTTGCGCAGGCAGAATAGTCAGCTTCAAAACGATTAAAAAGAGCTTTTTGATCATAAACAGAGAACGTATCGACAATCTCGTCGGCTAATCTTACAAAGCCATAGATGGCATAGATGTCATCGCGGATAGATTTATCCAACAGCTTTGTGGCGGAAAAAAATGAGGTGCTGTAATTTTTTGTAACAATCTTACCAATCTCAAAAGCAGTTTTTGTATAAATAGGATCCATTCTTTCAACTCTATAAATATGCCTTATTAACATCTAAAAGAGCTGATTTGTTCTTAACCTAAACTTTAACTTAAGAAATTAATTAGGAGCATAATTACTGCAAATTACAATAGAATTTTTGTCAAAAAAGTTTATTGGATCAATGATGACAGTTTTGTTTTAAAAGCCAAATTTTAAGCAAACAGGAGAGCCAAGTTGGATTTGCTTATTTGTTTTTTCCAACATTCCGGTCTCTTGATTGATACTGAAAATCTCAACCATATTGTCATCACGACAAGCTGCCAAAAGATATTTATCATTAGGAGAGATTACAAAGTTTCTTGGGTGTTTACCGGTATTTACATATCCAATATTTTCGATTCTTCCATCATCAAGTATTTTAAAAATTGAGATGCCATCATTTTTTAGTCTGTGAGAAGCATAAAGATATTTTCCGTTATTGGTGATATGAATATCTGCGCTCCCTTGTGCATTTGTGGTATCGGCAGCAATGGTTTGTATATTATTTAAATTGTTATCTTCAAAGCTAAAAACATTTATCTCACCGGAAAGCTCAGTGATAAGATAAAGATGTTTGAAATCTTTGCCAAAAGCTAAATGGCGTGGACCGGAACCCGGTTTTACATCTATTGAATCTATATCGGGATTCACATTTTTGTCAAAAAGTGCAGAATTAACCCTTATTCGATAAATTTTATCTGTGCCTAAATCAGTTGCAAAAAAATATTTATTGTCAGGTGAAAAGATAATATTATGCAGATGAGATTTTTCCTGACGGCTTTTTATTACGCCCTCACCCTTAAAACCGATTGTTCTAATAAGGCTTTCGATAATTCCATCTTTTAGTGAAAATAAAGAAATGCTGCTGCCTGAGTAATTTGCAGTTGCGAGAATCTTCTCATCATTGTCTGTAATTATAAAGCATGGATCTTCACCCTCAGTCTTAAATGAATTGATAATATTTAAAGAAGAATCATTTCTGTTAAAAACAAGCGTGTTTGCAAGATTCCCGTTTTTGCCACCCTCACTCACTGCATAAAGTTTGTTATTCTTTTTTGAAAGATGAAGATAGGAGGGGTTGACAATGTTTTTCACCCCTGAAATTTTCTCGAAGTCTGCTGTTATTGTATCAAACATATATACAAATACACCTGTGTCTCCATTTATCTTATTCGAATATGTACCGGCAAATAACAATAAATTATTATTGTCTGCATTCAGTTTTGAGGTGTAATTTGTGGTTTTTGAACAACCAATTAAAATATTGCCAAGAAGAATAAATGTATAGAGAGCAAACTTGTTCATTTAAAGGATATGATATGATAATAAAAAAAATGTATAATCTATTTGATAGCTTTCATTAACTCCTTCTCAATTTTATGGCTTCTAAATCCTCTTGCAACCACAATGCCATCAGGGTCGAAAAGAATAAAATGAGGAATGCCCAATATCCCATATTTTTTTATTGACACATCTGTCGGATCCAATAATTGAGGCCATTCATAGTTTGTTATTTCTTGGCAAATCTTTGGGAAATTATATTCTTCCTCCCAAACAACCACTCCGAGAAACTCAATATTCTTATCCTTATATTTTGAATAAAGATGTTTTAATATAGGCCTTTCATATTCACAAGTCTTGCACCATGAAGCCCAAAACTCAACAAGTGTATATTTTCCATTGCCTACAAAATTTCCAAAAGTAGAATTGCTGCCGTCATATTCAATTACATCAAAATCGACAAACTTTTTACCGACAGAGGTATTGTTAAGGTTTTTGTTGACTTCGGCAATCTTGGCAATAAGATTATTATTTATTATTGTTGAATCAGCTTTTGAGATAATTTCGTCAAATTCGGTAGGAGTAAGGTATTCAGACCATTTAAGCATAAGTTGAACGCCGAGTGAGTTGCTTGAATTTTCAATAAAAGTATCTCTATAAAGTGAATCAATTCTTGATTTAAAATAATCGTAATTCTCCTCAAAATAGCTGTCTCTCTCTTCATCATCTACATCCTCCATTTGCCAAATTGCTCTTGAAGTGGAAAGAAAATCATCTCTTATCTCTTCCCTTTGAGTAGCCATATAGCTAAGAAGATTATTTAATTTAGTTCCTTCAGGTCTCTCAGGCAAAGAAAGATCAATATTAATTTCTCCCTTTTCAAGAATAAAACTTGTTTTTATATCATTTGTAAAAACAGTACAAAGTCGAGTGCCCTTTACTTCACCCTCAAAATGAAATATGCCATTCTCTATTAAACAACTGTCCAAGACTTCATCTGTGCTTTTGTCTTTTAGATAAACATATTTCCCCTGATACGACTCATCGCTAAAGTTTCCGTTTACTAAATAATTGTCTGTTTGCTGTTTATCATTCCTGCAGCATGTAAAAAGGACTATTATTAAAAAGTATATTATGTTTTTTATATTGGACATCAGTTGAAATTTGATTTTATTCAGCAAAAATAGTTAATAAAAATAAATATTGCCAATAATATCAGTTTAAATATTAAACAAAAGTTAATTAATTTAATCTTTTCTCTATGGGATTACTATAGTTCCTATTTATTAAATATTTAGAAGATGTATTTATAATTGATAATATATTATTTACATAATTGAATAACTCTTAATGATATCTTTATCTATAAAATATATAGATATGTAAGTCGATAACTTATAAATAATTGAAGATAGTTTATAATATAAAAAGAAAAGGCTATTAGAAATAAAAAATTTCTAATAGCCTTTTATAAAAAATCAATATTTCAAATATATATAATAAAATATTAATTAAAGATGTATCTAACACCTAATTGAAGTTGCCAGCAATTTGAAGATGTATAGTTTTTGTCAAATGAATGATTGATAAGATGTTTTTTCTTATCACTTCCTGTAATATAGGACATATTATATGTAGGAACACCATTTGAAGTATAAGTTAATGTTTTAGATAAAATCTTACCATAATTAGAAGGAGCTGTAGTATTTGTAACACCCCAACTATCATTAATAAGGTTACCAACATTTAAAACATCCAAGCTAACTTGTAGAGTATTTACAGAATTTCCAACTTTTAGTTTAAAATCCTGAGAAATCTTAAGGTCAATTCTGTTTACCCAAGGAAGTTTAGCACCATAAGCTTCTGCATATTTGCCTTTACGATTTTTCAAATAATCATCTTGATTAATAAATTCCCAGAAAGCATCAGCTTGTTCAGCAGCTGTGAACCAAACTTCACTTGTGTTGTTAGGATTAACATAATCAACAAATGTCAATTCATCTTTTGATTTTGGAATATATACCAAGTCAGTATTTATACCATCACCATTCATATCATAAGTATCAGTTTTGTCCTTCTGTGCATTATATACAGAGAAGCTGTCAAAATAGTAGCTAAATGTACCAGCGTTATAACCTGCATAATAAAGACCAAAGTTTGTTCCAAAGTTTTTGTTCTTTCCGTATTCAATTCTGTAAGAAGCAGAAGCGATAACTTTGTTAGGTGTTAAGTATTGAGAATAAGAAAGACCGTTTTGGTTAGGACCATCAACAGAGTAGCAGTTTTGCCATGCAGAATATGCCTGAGAGCCCGGAAGACCGGAAATCTCTTTTGCATACATATTTGTATATGAAGCCATCAAGTTTAAGTTCTTAACAGGTTCTGCATTAACCATAATATTATAACTGCCACTGTAACCTTTGTGAGTGTTTGTTAAAACCATTGCACCATTAGATACACCGCTTTGTACAAGACAAGAAGAGCTTGTTCCATAATTAATACGATTATCCGGACCAGGGAAACGAGAAAGATTACCAACATTAGTAATGTTGTAGTTGTCCTGAGTAACTGCATTGATATCTTTATTAAACATTAACTCTGCAGAAACAGTTAATGGGAAATAAACCGGCAATTGATAGTCAACACCTAAAGAGTTTTTCCAAACCTGAGGCAATTTGAAATCTTCAGAAACACCAACAACAGTAGCACCCGACACTTTGTAGCTTCCATTAGTATATGGAGACTTACTTGAGTCCAAACCAAGTGCTGAAATCATATCATTTACATTAGTCAACATCTTTCCTGACAAATTTGCCAATACTTTTGCATCAGATGTTTGGTATGTATTCTGTATCATACCTGCATTTGTAGGCATGTTAGTGAAGAATACCAAAGGAATACGGCCTGTAAACACACCTGAACCACCACGAATCTTAAGAGACTTATCACCATAAACATCCCAGTTGAAACCTATACGAGGAGAAACAAGAACTTTTGATGAAGGCCAAAGACCAGTATCAATTTTAGGAGCATTATAGTTGCTGTAATCTGCATTATCTTTTGCAACAAAATGGTCTTTCCAATCAAGATTATAGAATGCCTCGTTTCTTTCAAGGTCATTCAAAAATTGCATATAATCCAAACGAATACCATAAGTCAATTTAAAGTTATTACCAATTGACCATTCATCCTGACCATAGATTGCATATTGACCAAAAGCAACCTCAGAAGCCGGATTAGCCTCACCGCCGTAACCGTAAGTCAAACCAAAAGCAATAGGGGCAGCTTGATTTTTGAAGTCATCAAAAGATGCATATTTATAATAACCTGTTCCAAAACGCATAAAGTTGTTGACAGCCTTCTGGTACTCGAAGCTTAAACCGGCAGTAAATTTATGGTTGTCAACAATCATTGTTGCATTGTCCTGGAAGTTGATAATAGTATTTTCAACCTTATTGTTCCAAGAGAACAATTCATAACCTGCACTCATAAATGCCTGTCCCTCTTTCCAAATATCAATAAATGGGAATGGGGATGAACCTGTGCTTCTTTGGTCTGTTAATTTAGAGAAAGTAAACAATGCTCTGTTTGAGATGTTCGATGCAAAGCGGCTGTTCAACTCAGCAGTAAATGAAGAAACCAAATTGTCCATTGCATAGCATGCATTTCTAAATGACATTGCATCACTTGAAATACGTCCTGATGTAGCTTTTGATCCTACTGTAGAATTTACGTTGGTTGGCAAATCATTACTGTTTTTTGTATAGTTATATCTCATGCTCAATTTGTGGGCATCAGTTATATTCCAGTCGATACGTCCCAAGAACTTATAATTCTTTGTTCCTCCATCATAGTTAGTATATGACCCCGGATTGTAATTATAAGTATTTTGAAGAATATCAGCAAAGTTCTGCATATCTGTGCCTGTTACTCTACTTGTATAAGTTTTAGTATTAGCAACTCCATCCTTAGAAACTTTCCATTTTGTAATCGGGTTTGGAGAGTTTTCATATTCACCATTTACAAAGAAGAATAATTTATCCTTAATGATAGGTCCACCCAAAGTAGCACCATAAGTTTCTGTTGATTCCGGAGCACGTGTGCCCAAATCTACACCATCTACTGAATTACCACGGAAATCCTCATTCCTTTGATAAGTATAAGCGCTTCCGGTAAATTTGTTTGTACCTGATTTGGTAATAGCATTGATACCTCCACCAACGAAATTAGTCTGACGAACATCATAAGGAGCTACAACAACCTGAACCTCTTCGATAGCATCCAAAGATATTGGATTTCCACCGCCAGGAAGATTGTTGCTAAGACCAAAGTTATTGTTAAGATTTGCACCATCAATAGTAAATGAATTTGTTCTTCCGTCACGACCGCCTATAGAATTGTTTGCTCCGGCATAAGGTGAAAGACGGGTAAAGTCTGTAATACTTCTGTTGATTGATGGGAGAAGCTTCAATTGTTCATTTGAGATATTGGTTGAAGCTCCTGTCTTCATTGTATTAAATTTTGATTTTGTTCCTGTTACAATCACATCTGCAAGAACTTCCGAGGATTCTTTCATGTCAACATTTAATACATAATTGTCCCCTAATTGAAGGTTTATTCCTGTTCTGTTAACAGACTCAAAACCTACATAAGAAAATGTGACCTTGTAAGGACCTCCGGTACGCATACCCTCAATAGCATAACGACCATCTACATTTGTAATGGTTCCATAACGAGTACCTGATGGTTCATGTACAGCCACCACCGTAGCTCCAATTACAGCCTCGTTGTTTGAAATTACTTTTCCACTCATTGAGGCCGTTGTCACCTGTGACATGGCGCTCGAAATGAAGATACTAAGTAAACTGATTAATAATAGTAATCTTTTCAACATAAATCTTGATTTAATTAAATTATTGAGAATGAAAAAAATGTCATTTGTTATATTAGTTCGCAAAAATACATATTTATTAACAAACCAACGTTTCATTTATGTTTCATTTTTTTTAAATATTTTAAAAAAATAGCCTGTAGGTATTTCAGAGCATCTTTATTGTAAGAAAATAATTTTTAAAAGATATGATTTTATACAAAAAAAGTCGGATTTGAACTCAAATCCGACTTGAATATTTAAAAAAACTTATTGTTTAGATTAGGAATCCTAACAAAACACCGGCAGCGACAGCTGAACCTATAACACCGGCAACATTAGGACCCATAGCGTGCATCAAAAGATAGTTTGAAGGGTCGTATTGCAAACCGAGCTTTTGTGAAATTCTTGCAGAGTGAGGCACAGCCGAAACACCTGCATTACCAATAAGAGGATTGATCTTATTGCCATCCTTTAAGAACAGATTGAATAGTTTTACAAAAAGCACACCTGATGCAGTTGCAATAAAGAATGAAATGGCACCAATTACAAATATTAAGATGGAATCCCAAGTTAAGAAATAGGCAGCCTGAGTAGAAGCACCAACCATAGTTCCTAAAAGTATTGTAATTGTATCAATAAGCGGACCTTTTGCAGTGTCAGCCAAACGACGAGTAACACCCGATTCTTTAAGCAAGTTTCCAAGGAACAACATTCCCAAAAGAGGGAGACCGGTTGGAACAACAAAACAAGTCAACAACAGTCCAACTATAGGGAAAATTATTTTTTCTGTCTGAGAAACAACTCTCGGAGCCTTCATCTTGATTTTTCTCTCTTTTTCCGTAGTTAAAAGTCTCATTACCGGAGGCTGAATAACCGGCACCAAAGCCATATAGGAATAAGCAGAGATTGCAATGGCTCCCATTAAGTTTGGCGCAAGTTTAGAAGAAAGAAATATAGCAGTTGGACCGTCGGCACCACCGATAATACCAATTGAAGCAGCCTGATCAGGTTCAAACCCTAAAGCAAGAGCAATAGCATAAGCACCAAAAATACCAAATTGGGCAGCAGCACCAACAAGCATTAATTTCGGATTGGCTATAAGGGATGAAAAATCTGTCATAGCACCGATACCAAGGAAAATAAGTGGAGGATACCATCCTTTAGCCACACCTTGATAAAGAATATTCAACACTGAACCCTCTTCATAAACACCAAGTTCAAGTCCCGCATCTTTAAAAGGAATATTACCAATAAGAATACCAAATCCGATAGGGATAAGCAGCATTGGTTCAAATTCTTTTGCAACGGCAAGATACATAAACAGGAATCCGAAGAGAATCATCACTATATTGCCAAACTCAACGTTGGCAAATCCTGTATATGACAAAAAATCTACGATATTATTGCCCAGGAATGATATAAAACTATCTCCCATATTAGCCTATTATTACAAGGTCAGCACCTTCAAGAACTGAATCACCTTTATTAATTTTTATTTCCTTTACAACTCCGTCTCTGTCTGCAAGAATACTGTTTTCCATCTTCATTGCTTCAAGAACAGCAAGTTTTTGTCCACGTTTTACTGTATCTCCAATCTTTACATCAATAGCCAATATCACACCCGGAAGTGGTGATTTTATAGCTCCCGGTTGACTTGAAGAGGGTTGACGGCTGATAACAGGTTCTCCGCTTGTTGTTGTTGGAGCTTTTTGAGGTCTTGTCAAAGGACGAATTTGTTTTTTAGCAGGTTTGTCCATCTCAACTTTATATGGAGTTCCGTTAACTTCAACATTAGCTATATTGTCATCAACACTGGTAATAGACACCTTATATATATTACCATTTATTGTGAATTTATAATCTTTCATATAAGTCTTATCTTTTTGTTTTGAGTCTCCAATAATATTTACTATAGCATGGTTTACAGATATAGAAAAAATATCAGACTCAGCGACGATTTTTGGTTAACACTATTTAGAATATTAATTTTTCTTTGAAGGATTCTCACGAAGACCGTAAATTTTAGATGACCATGGAGAATATCTCTTTTCAACTTTTTTCATTGTAAGAATTGTATCTTCATAATCATGAGCATCCTCTTCGTGAAGATGCAACGCCATAGCAATAACAGCATATACTTCACCTGAAATCTCGGTAGTATCAACATCTGTTCCATCAAGCGATGCACCTGCCTTTCTTGCTCTTGATTTGGTAAGAGACAATGCAATCTTGCCAATAATCTTAAAGCTTAAGAATAAACACAATAGAGCAACAAAAACCACACTCATAGCAGTAATTGCCATACCTATACCAAACGGATCGCTCTCTTTGAATTTTTCAACAGAGGTGCTGCCCATATCAACGTAGTTTGCAGCACTTGGAGTTGCATTTTTCAAGATCGTTCTTGTCTCTTTTTTGCCATCAAACTGACATCCCCAGCTTACATCCGGAGAAAGAACAGGAACCACAACTTCATCGATTATATCCTTGCCGTTTGCACTGACAAGATAAATTGAATTTGTTGAGTTTGGATTCAAAGAAAAATTTGTATGGAATACACTTCTGTGAGTTTGGGAATTGCAATAAAAAACAATTCTTTGATGAGGCTCAATACGAGTGCGGGCATCACCCTTGGTTATAGGATATTGTTTTAAGTTATTCTTATCCAAGGTAAGATAACAGCCTGCAATATTTACTGTACCTGCCGACTTGTTGTATATTTCAATCCAGGCGCCACGCTCTCCGTTTTGGTCCATAAAGCTGTTTTGATTGTTAACCAAAACTTCATTTATCACCAAATCAGAAGTTCTTTGTGCCTTTATATTTGAAAATATAAAGCAACTCATTAGCAACAGCAGTCCGATTTTATACTTAATCATAATATATACTGTTACAAAGGTAAGTTATCATGTTTTTTTGCCGGATTAGACAATTTCTTTGTCTGAAGTTGTTGTAAAGCTCTGATAATACGAAAACGAGTATTTCTTGGCTCTATAACATCATCTATATATCCATATTTTGCAGCCATGTAAGGATTTGCAAATGCTTTTCTATATTCTTCCTCTTTTTGCAATGCAGTAGCCTTAGGATCTTCAGAGCCGGCAACTTCCTTGGCAAAAATAATCTCAACAGCACCTGAAGGACCCATAACTGCGATTTCAGCAGTTGGCCAAGCATAGTTTACATCACCTCTTAAATGTTTTGAACTCATTACGCAATAAGCGCCGCCATAAGATTTACGAAGTGTTACTGTAACTTTAGGAACTGTAGCCTCTCCATAAGCATAAAGAAGTTTTGCGCCATGAAGAATTACGCCATTGTATTCCTGACCTGTGCCCGGAAGGAATCCCGGAACGTCAACCAATGTTACCAAAGGAATATTAAAGGCATCGCAAAAACGAACAAAACGAGCAGCCTTTCTTGAGGCATTGCTGTCAAGACATCCTGCCATAACTTTTGGCTGATTGGCAACCAATCCGACAGATTGACCGTTGAAACGGGCAAAGCCTACAATTATATTTTGAGCGTAGTCTTTATGTACTTCAAGAAATTCGCCATTATCGACAATAGCTCCGATCACCTCGTACATATCGTAAGATTTGTTTGCTGAGTCAGGGATAATTTCATTCAATCCGTCTTCAAGACGGTCGATTGGGTCGCTGCATTCAAACTGAGGAGCCTCTTCCATATTATTCTGAGGCATATAGCTAAGCAATTTTCTTATTAATGTCAATCCCTCTTCTTCCGAATCGACAGCAAACTGAGCTACACCGGATTTTGTTGAATGAACGCTTGCTCCGCCAAGCTGTTCCTGAGTTACATCTTCACCTGTTACTGTCTTTACAACTTTAGGACCTGTAAGGAACATATAAGATGTGCCCTTAGTCATGATATTAAAGTCGGTAAGAGCAGGAGAGTAAACAGAACCGCCGGCACAAGGGCCAAAAATTCCTGATATCTGAGGTACAACTCCGGATGCAAGAATATTTCTTTGGAATATTTCAGCATATCCCGCAAGAGCATTTACACCCTCTTGAATACGTGCGCCTCCCGAATCATTTATACCAATGACAGGTGCGCCCATCTTCATGGCCTGATCCATAATCTTGCATATTTTTGATGCAAGCATTTCAGAAAGAGACCCTCCAAAAACTGTAAAATCCTGAGCATAAACATAAACTAATCTTCCCTCGATAGTTCCTGAACCGGTAACTATACCATCGCCAAGATAGCTCTCTTTGTCAATGCCGAAGTTTGTACTTCTGTGGCGAACAAACATGTCTATTTCCTCAAAGCTTCCTTCGTCGAGAAGCATGGCTATTCTTTCGCGTGCAGTATATTTCCCTTTTTTGTGTTGTGATTCGATTCTTCGTTCACCACCTCCAAGACGAGCCTGTTCACGCAATGCGATGAGCTCTTTAACTTTGTCAAGTTGGTTACTCATAGTGTTTTTTCTGTTAGATTATTTTTTTATTTAATATATTTAATAATATATTAAGGAGAATAAGATTTGTTATTCTCCTTAATGTCTGTTTTTAAATCCTATTTTTTAGGGTCAAAGCAAAGTTCCGTAAGAACACCCTTAGTAGATTTTGGATGAAGAAAAGCTATTTCCAAGCCTTCAGCCCCGCCTCTTGGAGTCTTGTCGATTAGCTGAACGCCTTTGTCGGCAGCTTCAGCCAAAGCAGCAGGAAGATCATTGGTTGCAAAGGCAACATGATGAACGCCTTCACCTTTTTTCTCAATAAATTTTGCAATAGGAGAATCTTCAGCTGTTGCTTCAAGCAATTCAAGTTTTGTCTGACCTATCTTAAAAAAGGCTGTTTTAACTTTTTGAGAAGGAACCTCCTCAACTGAATAGCACTTCAATCCTAATACATTTTCGTAATAAGGGATTGCCTCATCAAGGCTCTTTACAGCGATGCCTAAATGTTCAATGTGTGATAAATTCATAATTATAGATTTTTTATTTTATATAATTAATAAAATGTTTATTGTTTCCTTTTATTAATGCACCCTACAACGCACTTTCTAATTGTAAGGGTAATTGATATTGGTAATTTTAACAGTAAAATTTTGTATATAATATTATTTATTTTTCAATAGAGTGGTTTTCTTGGTTTGGAAGACTACAATTATATACAAGGCATGGCAAAGATAAATTTTTAAGTGATAATAAAGAATCTTTTTTTAATATAAAACTTGAATATTTATCCTTTATTTTCTCCTTTTCAAAACAAAATGGAACCTCCCATCATATTATGCCATAAAATTATCATCCAATTCTGACATTATGAAAGAGAATTTGGGAAAACAGCTTTGGAGCTCCTCCTTGTATAAGAAAAAAATTAGTATTAATTTGCACCCTGATTAGTGAAAATATAATTATATTATTACTCTTAATAGTGTAGTTGTATTTGGAAATTTTATTTTTTGAAAATACTAAACCTAATATACGTTTAACAAATGAATGAGGATGTAAAAGAGGCATTATTAAAGGCTCAGGAGGGTGAGTTGGAGTCGGTTGTGATATATAAATATCTTTCTTCTATAGCAAAAGATCCTGAAATGAAAGATGCTTTCTCTAAGATGGCTACCGAAGAGGGAAGACATGCAGGAATTTTAAGAAAATATACAGGACAGTCTTTGAAAAGAAGAGAAAAACCAAAATTTTTGTTCCGTCTTACTGCAAAAATGTTAGGTATAAAGTTCGTTATGAAGATGATGCTTATGACTGAAACAAAGACTATTGAGGGCTATACGCCCGCAGCTAAAAATACTCCTCTTATGAGAGATATTCTTAACGATGAAAAAAGACATAAAAGAATTCTTGAGAAATTTATTGAGGAAAAAAGAAAGTAATATTCTTGTTAAAGAGATATTTCAAAAACGTATTTACGGGTTCTTCTTTTTAAAAGTTGAACCCTTTTTTATTGTGGATTTATTAAAAAAATATAATTGTCGTTTTGAAAATTACAATAAAAAATGTTTGCAATATTAGTATGTAATTACTGTGTTTATTGTCAATAATCTTGAAATCAATTATCATTTTATTTGCTCACGATGGTTGTAGATTCGTATAAGTGTTTGATATTTAAATTAAATATTAATAGCTGTTTATTAATATAAAGTACTGATATAATTTCAACCAAAACAAAATAATTTT
>JAUNSR010000066.1 GCA_030539115.1 Bacteroidales bacterium | reverse complement strand
CTGTATTTCAATAATTTCAAAGAACGATTAGTCCACTTTAACGGGACAGTAATGAAAACTCTTATAAAGCGAATTTCATACCTGTTGACCAAGTTGCTACAAATTCGTGATAAACAAGAGCAGTATTTTTAGGATCTAATGTTACTTCCTTAGCATCAGCAATATGTATTTAGTTTAAGATATTATTTCCATTTGCAAAGAATGAGAATGAAGTGCCGTTTATTAAATATAGAATTGTATCTCAAAAAAATAGCCAGAACTCAAATATCACAAAAAAAAGAGTTTAATTAAAAGATGCTAATTCTCCCTCTTTATAATCCCGTTTATAATTATTATTAATCAAAATTCAAATATCTATAAATTTTTAGGAATTACCTCTTTAGGCTCATTAATCAATTGATAGGTATTCAGCTTTACCCTTTCTTTAATAAATTCAGGGATGTTATATGATTTCATCAGTTCACGATAAATATTGTTGTTTTTCTGAGGAAGCAGAAAGGACTTCTGAACACTTCCATTTTCATCGACATGACCAATATACAATCGAGTATACAAACCGTCATCTCTCCTACTGCTATACACAACCCATTTACCATTAGAGCTCCAACTATGATAACTTTCAGTATCATCACTATTCCAAAGATTTAATGGTAAAGTATTTTGATTTTCCAAATTCACCATTTCCAAATCCGCCTCCTTATGCCAGATTGAAAAATTGCCATAATTAAATTTCGTAAAAAGAAGAAATTTACCATCTGGAGATATTCGTGGAAAAGAGGCGCTCATTTCATTATTTGCATTGAAAATGGTGTCAATCTTATTATCAAAATCTCCTTTTTCATCATCAAACCCAATACGACAAATATTATAATGCACTTTTTTATAACTTTTAGGCATATTTTGAGCCTCTGCTGTACAAAAATAGAGCCACTTTCCATCGGGAGAAAAGGTGGGAAAAGTTTGAAAGCTATTCTCAGATAAAAGATATGGGGAAGAAATGAGCCTGTTGTTTTTATAATCATAAACTACAATATTAGAACTCAAATCATATACTTCAATTTTATTTGGGTCATTGAAATGAAATGCCTGACGAGTGTCATTGCTTGAAAAAGCTATATACTTTCCACTTGGATGCCAATAGGGATAAACCAAACTTTTAATCTTATCCTTAGAGTTAAGCCTCAACTTTTCAATTTTCCCGTCATCTATGATATAGGTCCCTGAATTGGAGGATCTCATGTGGAAGAGCATCCTATTTGGACTATTGGATTGAAAACTATGACAATTAACGCAATTCTGATTTGAAAGAGAATTTTCATATACAGCAGTCTGATCAAAATTCTGAAGATTTCTTTGATAAATTCCCATGTTATTCCACAGTTCATAACCGGGCTCTATTAATCTGTAGACGATATATTGATCAATTGAATCTTTCGAAATGTGAATATTAAAGGCTTTATAGCCTAAATATTTACCATTCTTTTGAGCCGCTATTTGAAAAGAAATACTTTGACCCTTGTTTTCACCTATTATTTTATGCCATTTTTTTAAATCAAAGCTCACATTGCCATCTTTAATATCAAAATAATAAGGTTTATTATTAGCTGTCAATACAACAAAGCCTGATTTAATGTTTTTGACCTCAAAGTTTAAAGGTGCAATATTACAAGGTATTGTTACATCCTTATAATCGGGATAAATATTTGAACTTTCATCAACAATAGCGTCGATATTATAATTTGGAACGCACGAAAAGAAAAAGGCCCCCATTAAAAAAATATATATTATTGCTCTCATAGTATTTTTATTTAAACATATAAAAGAACCAAAATGTATTTCCAAAGGATTTGTATGAAGAATTAGCCGCAGAATCATTGTCCCTTTGTTTCCTTATCAATGATTTAAATTTATTGAATCGAGAAATGCAGTCATTTTCCACACCATAAGTCTTCCAATAATCCGGATCTGTTTCCGAGTAGGCAATAACCCCCTCTTGAAAACTCTTAGGCAGAACCGTAAGAGCCGGTGTTCCATAATATCTTTCAATTAATTTTTTAAACCCATTTAAATCCTTTTTCAACAAAAGATAAGCTCCCTGAAACTGAACGGATTTATTATCACACTCTTCATTTTGAGAAATTATATCATTGAATTCAAAAAAAGGCTCATCATTAAAAAGAGAATCACTCCTTAAAGAGTCATTAGATATATAGTTTGAACCTTTTTCCTGTGAAAGATTCACTTTTTCTTGAAATGCCATCCTTTTTTCCTGAGAGATAAGTTTTTCCTTTTCTATGATTGACCTGTATTTGTCTACCCAATCTTTATAAAGAAGTGTTTGACTCAGCAATAAAAGATACTTATTTGCAACTTCATATTCACCTTTTGAAATGCTAATCTTAATAAGTTGTTTTAAGTGTCTTGAAGAGATAGAAGATTTAAGACTTACTTCGCCCTCAAAAAACATTCGTTGAGCCATTGAAGTCTGTCCGGAAGCTAAAGCTATCTCTCCCAAAAGAGTCGAAACATGAGATTCTTTATTCCAAGGCACCCATAAAGAAATCACACCTCTTTGATCATAATTGAACATTTCATCACCCAATTTGCCCTCCTGCAATAGTGCAAGATTAAGGAAATTCATATATAAAAAATTGTCCACACCATTTCTACAGTTCTCTATTATTGCATTCCAGTCCTCTTTTGTAGTATAATAATCGAGTTGTTTAAACCGCATCTCCTTTAAAGAGTTTTTCATCTCATCTTTTGCAATAAAAAGGGTTCCAAAAATTATCAAGCAAACAACAGATACAATTTTAACAATTACTGACTTAACAACCGTCTTCCGATCAAAAACAAGTCCAAATATAAATCCAAGATAAACTATAATATAAGGCATATATAGAATTATAGGAGCAGAAATAAGCGATTCATAATATAACGCGGGGGTAAGAGCAAGTTTAAGATTGGCAACAATCCCCAATCTAACCAGCATTATTCCAACAAAAAGTATCAAAATGGGGGATATCAAATAAATACCCAACAATCTATTGCTCTTGGGTAATTTAAATCTGGCAATAAAAATAACAGTTGAAAAGAAAATAGCCGCAGGACCAAAGAAAACATAAAATATAACTGACACAATAAGACTTATATAGCCATAAGCCGCTCCCTCTTTACAACAAAAAAGATTTATCAACACAAGAGCTGTTAAAAAACCGAACGAACCAGTAAGATAAAAGTGATTATTTAACTGCAATGGAATGAAAGCGACCGATGTCAAAAACATTAAACATGAAAATATCGAGCTGTTGAATGTTTTTCTTATTACATCCACCGACAATATTCCTATTGCACCGATACATAATGATGAAAAAATTGCTCCCACATAGTGTAACCCAAAAAACTGGAGAAAGAAATCAGTTATCAAGTTGTTCAATCCATTTATTTGAAAGATTTCACTCTTTATAAACAAATCCGAAAATCTAAATAGTTGATATTGCTCGATATAATAGAAATGATACTCTCCTAAGTATTGTAATAGAACAAAACAAAAGATTACTGCTATCGAAAAAAATAGAAATATGCGTGTTTTCATTTATTATTAGATTGTTAAATAAAATAACAATTAAAAATAATAGAATTAATTTGATAATAACCTCTCAATCTCATTAAAAAACATCAGTCTGATAAATTTGATAAATACCAGTTCTAAGACTTCTATTAATCAATTTTTTATAAATAATTGCAACAAAAGATATTACGCCAATATATTTTCTTATTCAAAGCCATTAACCCAAACAATGCAGTGATTAACGAAACAAATAATAATAAACATTCCATTCTTTGTTTCATATATCATTATAATAAAAAAAGAAGATTCAAATCCAAAATAAACAGATAGGATTCAAATCTTCTTTAATATTTCAATCAACAATGTTTTTTTAATCAGCAATCAGTTTACGATAACGAGGACGTTTAGGTTCTACATTGCCAAGTCTTTTCTTTTTATTTTCTTCGTATTCAGAATAAGAACCCTCAAAAAAGAAAATATGTGAGTCATCCTCAAAAGCCAAGATATGGGTACAAATTCTATCCAAGAACCATCTATCATGAGAAATAACAACGGCACATCCTGCAAAATTCTCAAGTCCCTCTTCCAAAGCCCTCAAAGTATTTACATCAATATCATTTGTCGGCTCATCAAGAAGCAATACATTACCCTCTTGTTTAAGAGCAAGAGCAAGATGCAGACGGTTACGTTCTCCACCGGAGAGAATCCCTGCTTTTTTCTCCTGATCGGAACCTGAGAAATTAAAGCGAGACAGATAAGCTCTGGCATTAACATCCTTATTGCCCATTCTGAATGTTTCCTGACCTTGAGAAATGATTTGATAAACCGATTTCTCCGGATCAATATCTTTATGAGACTGATCTACGTAAGACACTTTGACAGTATCACCGACATCGAATGTTCCTCTATCAGGATTTTCACTTCCCATAATCAGTCTGAACATTGTAGTCTTACCGGCACCATTAGGACCAATCACACCAACAATGCCATTTGGAGGAAGCATAAAATTCAAATCATCAAAAAGAAGCTTATCTCCAAAAGCTTTGGCAACATTCTTAGCCTCGATAACCTTGTTTCCAAGTCGTGGTCCATTTGGAATGAAAATCTCAAGTTTCTCTTCCCTCTCTTTTTGATCCTCATTAAGAAGCCTGTCATAGGAATTCAATCGCGCCTTACCTTTAGCCTGGCGAGCCTTAGGACTTAAACTAATCCATTCAAGCTCTCTCTCGAGAGTTTTACGGCGTTTGCTTGCCTGCTTTTCCTCCTGAGCCATTCTTTTTGTTTTTTGATCAAGCCAAGAAGAGTAATTTCCCTGCCAAGGAATGCCCTCTCCTCTATCAAGTTCAAGAATCCATCCTGCAACATGATCAAGGAAATAACGGTCATGGGTAATGGCAATTACTGTTCCAGGGTATTGCTGAAGATGAACCTCAAGCCAATCAATAGATTCGGCATCCAAATGGTTGGTAGGCTCATCCAAAAGAAGAACATCAGGTTGCTGAAGAAGAAGTCTGCAAAGAGCTACCCTGCGGCGCTCACCACCTGAAAGAAGTTTTACCTTTTGATCTTCAGGAGGACATCTCAAAGCATCCATAGCTCTTTCAAGTTTATTGTCTATGTTCCAGGCATCGGTAGCATCAATAATGTCCTGCAATTCTCCTTGACGCTGAAACAACTTATCCATTTTGTCTGCATCTTCATAATATTCAGGTAAACCGAATTTCTCATTGATCTCTTCATATTCCTTTAATGCATCTATAATAGGCTGAACACCCTCTTGAACAATCTCTTTCACTGTCTTATCATCATTAAGATGAGGATCCTGTTCAAGATAGCCGACAGTATAACCAGGTGAAAAAACCACCTCTCCCTGATAGGATTTATCAATGCCGGCAATAATTTTTAATAAAGTGGATTTACCTGAGCCATTCAATCCAATGATGCCAATTTTGGCGCCATAAAAGAATGACAGATAAATATTCTTTAATACTTGTTTTTGAGGAGGATAGATTTTGCTTACTCCTATCATCGAAAAAATAACTTTCTTGTCGTCTGCCATGTTTAATTGTGATATATATAAATTCAATGATTAACTATTAACAAAAAGACACATAAAGAGATGAATATTTTATCTCTTTTATTCATCTTTCAGGAGATGTTATACGTTTTATATTTAATGAACGATGCTTTTATATGCAAATAAAGCAACAATCATTACTTAAGAGATACATTGTTTTGGAACAATAAATTCTATATTTTGCTAAGATACCGCAAACCGAACTCAATAAGCATTTGAAAGCGACAACTTTCAACAAGGCGTTTGATAAGGCAAAGCATATCTTAGTCAAAGATAGTCATTCTACCTGTTGCTTCCTAATTAGTTTTTCTTCAGCAAAATTGTTTAATTTAAATTATAATTTCCGTCTACATATCTTTTAAAATATTAAATATCAATTTCCTTGACTTTATTATTATTTTAATTATCAGCTAAATAATTATTTTCAAGGTAATATTAGTCAAAATTTAATTTGGAATTTAAAAATATACTGCTACCTTTGCATCGCTTTTAAAACGAAGCACAACAATGATTCGCTAGCTCAGTAGGTAGAGCACAACACTTTTAATGTTGGGGT
>JAUNSR010000087.1 GCA_030539115.1 Bacteroidales bacterium | reverse complement strand
ATTTTACTTTACACAAAAATGTATATTTTACTAACTCACTTTATATAAATCTAAGTCATATACTGAAAAGCTTTACATCATTGTAATCTTTTTCTGAAATACTTTATATTTACAAAGATATATTTATTAATCTTTTAAACTAACAATACAATGAAAAACACTGCGGAGGAAGCCTAACGGCAGGAGGCGCAAAGCCTCCTTTGAGTGTCTTATACAGCAGTTAGTATCTCTCTAAACTTTCCTGGTGGAAGTATTTTCATATTATTCATATGTGGTCTCTTCCAATTATAAAAATCAATAATTCCCTTTATAACTATCATAGCATCAGAAAGGTCTTTTGGCCGTTTCATTCTATATAGCCATTCTTGTTTCAGAATGCCATTAACACGTTCTGCGATTGCATTGTCTGTAGGTTTATAATCCTCTGTCATACTGATTGATGATTCTATTGAATGGAGACGTTCAATATATGCATTGCAACAATATTGTGAGCCTCTGTCTGAATGATGAATAAGTTTCTTAAATCCAAAATGAGACATAATAGAAATCCCCATATCCAAGGCTGCCAATGTATTAACAGCCTTTAAATTCTCTGAGAGTGTCCATCCGATAATCTCATGAGTAAATGCATCGGTTAGAAGATGTAAATATACTACTCCATCATCTGTATCTATATATGTAATATCTGCAACCCACAACTGGTTTATTCCTGTAGGAACAAATTCTTTAATCAGATTCTTGTATTTATGGTAATTGTGGTTGGAATTCGTTGTATGACGTTTCCTTTCGGGTTTAAGCATAAGATGATGTGTATGCATCATCTTATAAAACCAATCCCTTCCATGCATTTCTTTAGGATATATGTCTTTTAGTATAAGAAACATCTTATATGCTCCAATCCCTGGAGCCTGACTTCTAATATCTTTAACGCTATTTATTATATCTTGCTCTGTAAGTTCCTTTTGATTGCGATTTTCAAGGCTGACACTATAATAACCTTCACGACTTTTGCCAAACAATCCGCTCAGGCATCTAATTGATTGTTTTGGATGTCTGAGCTGAAGGTTGTCTACTGCTTGGCGCCAGCTTTTTTTAATAAGTCAATGCCATATTTTTCACTACTGATTTTAATGATCTCACTGAGACCTTCATTACGTAGTTCTGAATAAGCCAAGGCCTTGCGAAGACGTTCATTTTCGTTTCGCAAACGTTCACTCTCACTTAAGACAGGAGAGTCTTCTGATTCCTGAATTTTTCTTTTTTGATGTGCCATATAAATCTTAGATTCCAATTCATTTAAATCATCAGGTAAAGATATAGCTTTGTTTTCAAAGGATGATTGCCAACGTAGAAAAGCTGATAAGGCAATCTGGTGTTTTTTACATATTGAGAGTTTGGAATTACCGCTTTCATAATAATCTTGCAAAACTGCAAGCTTAAAACTCATCTCAAACTGACGAGGGGATTTTCTTAATTTGTCCATTGTTCACACGTTTTAATTGTTAAATGCGTGTAAAGTAAATCTGTATTAAGTCAGACTTCTCAAAAATCTATAAATACTGCAATAATATTGATGTATTATTCATAATAATCAGAAGTAATTTCTTTTATATCCGTAAATTTCGACCATT
>JAUNSR010000034.1 GCA_030539115.1 Bacteroidales bacterium | reverse complement strand
TGTGGAAGTGGTAAGAAATACAAACAGTGTTGTGGTAAATAGCCATAAAATAAGGGTTTGTAAAGTATTAAAGGACTAAAAAAAGGTTGAAAAAAGTGCAAATGTTTGTAATTTGTTTGTAAAAATAAAAAAATGTTTGCAAAAACCTTAAAAATGCCCATAAAATAAGGGGAAATCATTTACAAACATTTTTACAAACAAGAATAATACTAGCATTCCAGCTAGTATTTTTTCATTCGCTAATAAAATAGTGGAGGAAAAATTATGGGAAAAGTTTATATTCAAAAGAGAGGGAAAGTATATCAATATCAATTTGCCATAGCACCTATTGACGGTAAGAGAAAATGTATAAATAAATCTGGTTTTAAAACAAAAGCAGAAGCAGAAAAAGCAGGAATAATAGCATATAATGAGTATCTTAATACAGGAAGAAATTATATTCCTAGTAAAATGTCTTATTCTGATTATTTAGATTATTGGATTAAAGAACATTGTGAAATTAATTTAAAATATCATACTATAGAAGCATATAAAAGCATTATAAAAAATCATATTAAACCAAAGTTAGGACATTATTTGATTTCACAAATAACTACTGCTACATTGCAAGAATTTATTAATAATGTATATTTAGATAAGGGGTTTTCAAAAAACTTTCTAAAAAATATTTTAAAAGTATTAAAAGGATCATTTGGATATGCGAATGATGTTGTTGAATTTATAAAAATAAATCCAGCTTTAAAAGTTCGACTTCCTAAATTTGATATTCCTGATGAAGACCCTGTATACATATTATCAAAGGAAGAAGTAGATATGATGTTGGAGAGATTTAAAAACAATAGGTGTGTATATTATGCATTTATGACTGCATATTATACAGGACTTCGTGTTGCAGAAACCTTTGCTTTGACTTGGGAAGATATTGATTTTGAAAAGAAAACAATAACAGTAAATAAAAACATATTAAAAAAAAATCAAAATGGTGGGACTAAAACAAGACATATCAATGGAAATTCAACAACAGTATGGTATTTTGGTACTTGCAAAACAAAAAGTAGTTATAGAACGATAGAAATAGGTGATACATTAATAAATGCTTTATTGAAATATAAAGAAGAACAAGAAATTAATCGTAGAAATTATGGTGATACATATATGAAACATTATAAAAAAACAGTGATTAATCCATATAATAATAAACCAGAAATAAAAATACTTAATGCTTATGCTGAAATAGAAGTTGCATTACCAGAAACTCATCTAGTGTTTTTGAAAAACAATGGTGTTTTTGAAGGCACTGATTCGTGTAAATATCCATATAAAGTTATTCACTATGAATTAGGAATACCTTGTAGATTTCACGATTTTAGAGATACTCACGCAACTAGACTTATAGAATCTGGTGCAGATATAAAAGCTGTATCAAAGAGATTAGGACATAGTAATATCAGAACTACATATGAAATATATGTAAAAGTTACTACAAAAATGGAATCTGATACTGTATCAAAATTTGAAGAATATGCAAATAATTAAAGTATTTTAAACTGATATTTGAATCAGTTTTTTTTATGTGTACATAGCCATTTTTAGAAATAGAATTGGCTTATTAGAAAGGAGGAAATGATGAATGAAAAATTGTAAAGTTATTGCAATAGCAAACCAAAAAGGTGGAGTAGGAAAAACTACTACAACTTTAAGTTTAGGTGTTGCTCTTGCTAATATGGGAAAGAGAGTATTATTAGTAGATGCAGACCCACAGGGAGATTTAACAACCTATATGGGATATTACGATCAAGATAGCATACCAATTACATTAGCAACTTTAATGGAAAGGTCAATGTATGAGGATAACATAAATGTAGATAGTGCTATTAAAAAGCATAAAGAAAATGTAGATTTAATACCATCTAATTTAGATTTATCAGCATTGGAAGTTTCATTAGTTAATGCTATGAGTAGAGAATATACAATTAGAAGTTGCTTAAATGAAGTAAAAGACAAATATGACTATATTATAATTGATTGTATGCCCAGTTTAGGTATGATTACTATAAATGCTCTTGCCTGTGCTGATGAAGTAGTAATACCTGTCCAATCACAGTATTTGGCAGCAAAAGGAATGGGACATTTATTGCAAACCGTATCAAAAGTTAGAAAACAAATTAACCCTAATTTAAAAATTGGTGGAATACTATTAACTCTTTATGATAATAGGACTAATTTATCAAAAGAAACTAATAATGCACTAAAAAATAATTATGGTAATTTTGTTAAGATATTTGATACAAAAATACCTATTGCAGTTAAGACAGCTGAATCTACTTCAAAAGGAACAAGTATATTTGCTTATGATAAAAATAATAAAGTTGCACAAGCATATTCATCATTTGCTAAAGAGGTGATGGAAAATGGAAAAGAAAGAAATAAAAATGAATCTTCCAAAGATTACAGTAGATGATTTATTTTCTACACAAGAAGAAAGAGATTCATTAAAATTAGAGAAAGTTGTTAATATTCCCATAAGTGATATTACAGACTTCCCTAAACATCCTTTTAAAGTATTAGTAAATGATGACTTATATAATATGGTAGATAGTATTAAAGAAAACGGAGTATTATCACCTGTATTAGTAAGACAAAAAGAAGATGGCAAGTATGAAATGATAGCAGGTCATAGAAGAAAGAAAGCAAGTGAACTTGCTAATCTAATAGAACTACCTTGTATTGTTCGTGATTTGACTGATGATGAGGCAACTATTATAATGGTAGATAGTAATATGCAAAGAGAAAAATTACTCCCAAGTGAAAAAGCATTTGCATATAAATTAAAACTTGAAGCAATGAAACATCAAGGTAAAAGGTTTGAAGAAACTTCGTGCCAAGTTGGCACAAAGTATAGAACTGATGAATTATTAGCACAAGAAGTTAATGAAAGTGCAAGAAATATTCAAAGATATATAAGATTAACATATTTAATGCCAGAGATTTTGGAAATGGTAGATAATGAACGAATAGCATTTAATCCAGCAGTAGCACTTTCATACTTAACCGAAGAAGAACAATATACATTATTAGATACAATTCAGTATTCAGATTGTACCCCATCATTAGCTCAAGCAATACATTTAAAGAAATTGAGTCAAGAGGGAACATTAACAGCAGAAAAAATTGAAGATTTAATGGAACAAGATAAACCTAATCAAAATCCCAAGTTAAAAGTTAGTATGAATAGATTAAATCCTGTACTCCCACCAACTTTAAAAAATGACCGAGAAAAAGAGGAGTATATTATCAAAGCAGTTGAGTTTTATGACCGATACCAAAAGAAAATGAGAGAAAAAAGAGATCAAGAGAGATAGTGGGAGTATTTATTCCAAAAATCCCTCCTTACAATCCTCCCTTAGTTTTTTACTAACTATTATTTACTAACCGAAAAAAATATAAGTAGTAGTTTGTACAAATGACATAACTTTTGATTGAATATATACTGAAACCGAAAGAAGGAATGTTTATGAAAAAAATAATTTTATTTGTTAGCTTGTTTGTAATAACAGGTGTTATTGGAACATTATTTTTTATCAACGACCAAGATACTTCACAGATAACAAAAAAAGATAGTGTGACATTGCCTGAAGTAAAGGAACAAAAGGTAGTTGAGGAAACTAAATCTGATGATGATTTAGCAGAAGAAATAATTGTTGAAGATGAATCAAAATTACCAGAAGAATCAACTATCACAAAAGATATTCCTAAAACAGAATCAAAAGTTGAACAAAAAGTTGAAGAAAGTAAGCCAAAGCAAGAAAAAGTAGAGGACACTAAAACTCCTGTTATTGAGGAAAAACCAAAGCAACAAACAGCTTGGGAAGAATTAGGAATAACGGAATACGATTACTACAATAAACCTATGTGGTCTTGGGCAAGAATAGATTTTAAAGTAAGTGATTATGCAAGTATAGAAGAAACTATAAATGCTTGTCGTAGTTATGGACATAAAATAATGGAGGAACAAGGTTTAGGATTTTCTTGTAGTAGTATAAACAGTTATTCTGGAGATTATCTTGGTGAGATGTTAAAGACATTTTAGAAATAAAGAAAGGATTAAAAAAAATGAGAAAAAAATTAATTAAGTATGCTTTAATGAGTATGCTTTTTTTATTGTCTATAATGGGCATACAAGAAGTTAAAGCTGAAAAATATACAGGTCAAGCCATTTGGCCTAGTGAACATATATCAGGTGTGTTTATAAAAAAAGTAAAACCTGATGGATATACCAAATACCAACAAGGAAGATTTATAAGAAGAAGTGAGGATAACAAGTTTGTCTATTGCTTACAGCCTTATACTGATATAGACAATAATCTACCATATTATGATATTATAAGAGATGATTATGCTAATATTTTGAACTTATCAGAAGATACTTGGACTAGAATTAATTTAATAGCATATTATGGATATACTTACAATGAAAATGGATATAATCATTCAGCTCATTCTTGGTATGCAGTTAGTCAAGTAATGATATGGAGATTAACAAACCCAGAGTCAGATATATATTTTACTGATTCACTAAATGGAAATAGAATTAATAGTTATGATGATGAAATAGCAGAAATTAATGCTTTAGTAGATAGTCATTTTACTAGACCAAATTTCAATTCAAATGATTTAGTTGTTCCATTAGGACAAAGTGCTACATTAAGTGATACAAATGGTGTGTTAAAATATTTTAAAGTAACTTCTACTGAAAATGTTAATGCAACAATAAATGGAAACAATTTAACAGTTACGGCAACAGGTATTGGAACTGCTAAAGTTAATTTCATAAAAAATGCAACTACTTATGAATTACCACCAATAGTATATTTTAGTAATCATTCACAAAATGTGTTTAGAGTAGGACATTATGATCCATTACCTGCAAATTTTAGCTTGAAAGTAGTTGGTGGTAGAGTAGAAATAACAAAAGTTGATAATGAAACAATGACTACAACTCCACAGGGAAATGCTATTTTGACTGATGCAGAGTATGGTGTGTATAATACCAATAATGAATTACTATTTAAGTTAAATACAGATAATAATGCTTATGCAATAAGTGAATATTTGCCTAGTTTAGGAGAGTTCTATGTAAAAGAAATAAAACCAAGTAATGGATATACATTAGATAAAAATAAGTATCCTTTTATTGTTGATGAAAATAATCTATTAGCAAGTATTAAAGTTTATGAAAGAGTAATTAAGAAAGACATTACTCTTTTTAAAGTGTTTGCAAGCTCCGAAACAGGTATTTTGAAAGCAGAGCCAAACATAACTTTTGACATTTATCTAAAATCAAATAACGCATACTACAAAAGTATAACAACTGATAAGAGTGGTTATGCCAATATTACACTACCTTATGGGGTATGGACATTTAAACAAAAAAATACTACTCCTGATTATGAAAAAGTAGATGATTTTGATATTACTATTAATGAAAATAGTGATGCTAATATTTATAAACTTATATCAAATGCTCCAATAGAAGCAAAATTAAAAGTAATTAAAATAGATAAAGAAACAAAAGAAGTAATAACTAAAGCAGGAATAAAGTTTAAAATAAAAGACTTAACAACAAACGAGTATGTATGTCAAACAATAACATATCCAACGGCTACAAAAATATGTACTTTTGAAACAGATAGTAATGGAATAATTATTACACCATCAACATTAGTTGGTGATTTTCAACTTGAAGAAGTAGAAGATCAAGTTATTGATGGATATACTTGGAATAGTAAACCTATTAAATTTCATATTGGTGAGGGTAGTGAAATATTAATTGACCCAGAGTATGGAAGTTTATTGGCTATTGATTTTTCAAATCAAAGAGTAAAAGGTAAAGTAGAAATCAATAAAATAGGTGAAAAATTAGTAATTGAAAATGATACCTATGTTTATTCAAAAGAAAAATTAAGTGGAGTTAAGATTGGACTATATGCTAATGAAGATATTTATGTTGGAAAGACTTTAATATATTCAAAGGGGGATTTAATTGAAACTCTTACAACTGACAAAGGTTATACCATTTCAAAAGAATTGGAATTAGGAAAATATTATTTAAGAGAAATTGAAACTAGTAGTAATCATATATTAGACGATAAAGAATATTCTTTTGAATTATTATTTAAAAATCAATATACTCCATTAATAAATAAAACAATAGAATTAGAAAACTATTATAAAAAAGGAACTCTTAACTTTACTAAAACTGATATTACTACGAGTGAGGGAATACCAAATACTTTAATTGAAATATACACAGAAAATGATGAACTTATTTTTAGCGGTAAGACTGATTCTAAAGGAAGTATTGAAATAGATAATTTATTTGTTGGAAAGTTCTATATTGTAGAAAAAGAAGCATCAACAGGTTATGTATTAACAGATGAAAAAGTATTGTTTGAAATTAAGGATAATGGAGAAATAGTTAAATCTACAATGACTAATGAAAAGATAAAGGGAACACTAAAAATTATAAAAGTTGATTCTTTAGATAATAAAACTATTCCAAATACAGAGATTGGTATTTATAATGACAAAGATGAGTTGCTATTTACTGAACTAACAAATGAAAATGGGGAGATTATAATAGATGATTTAGAGTATGGAAAATACTACATTAAAGAGAAAACTCCTGCAGATGGATATGAATTAAATGCCGATAAAATTGATTTTGAAATTACTAAAAATAAAGAATTAATTGAAATCGTAATGACAAATGATTTAATTGTAGAAGTACCAAATACAGAAAATAATGAATCATTAATAATTCCAATTATAAGTATTGCAACAATGATTTTAGGACTGGGGGTAGTTATTTATGTTAATAAAAAGAAAGAAAAATAACACCAGAACTAAAAAGAGCCGATTATTAACGATAGTTGGCTCTTTAATATTTTTATTCGGTGCAGCTCTTTATTCTGGAAAACAATTTTATGATTATGTAAGTGAATTAGAAGATACAAAAAAGGTAGAACAATTTTTTGAAATACAAGAAGAAATTGTTGAACAGGAAGATGAAGAAGTGGTTAAAAAGGAAGAACAACCAAAGGAACAAAATCCTATATATAATTATATTGGTATTTTAGAAATACCTAAAATAGATGTAAAAAGAGGTTTTACGAGTCTTAACAATAAAGATAATAATGTTAATAGAAATATACAAGTTATAGAAAAATCAGATATGCCTAATATTGAAAATGGGAATCTAATAATTGCAGGACATTCTGGTAGTGGACGAGTTGCCTATTTTAGAAATTTATATAAATTAGAAATAAGTGATAAATGTTATGTGTACTACAATAATAAAAAATATACTTATGAAATAGTTGATACCTATGATGTAGAAAAAACTGGAAAAGTAGCAATTAAAAGAGATAAAAAGCAGACAACTTTAGTTTTAATAACTTGCAGACACAATACTAATAAGCAAATTGTTTATATAGCTAATCTTGTTAGTGAGGAAGATATGTAATGTTTAAAAAGTTTAGAAAGTTGTGGATAAGATTTTGGGGTAATTGGTTTAGAGTTATTAAAGATGAAGAAGAAATTGCTGAAATACTTATTTATCATAAAAGAATATATATTTTAAAATGTAAGAAATTGGAGGATAAAGTATGAAATATAATATTAACCAAATATCAAAAACATTAGATAAGATTTTTAGTGCAGGATTTAATACCGAAAAGAAAATACTATCAATGATGATGGAAGATTTACAAAGAGTTCCAGATTTAACTTCCATTGAAATGAATATAATAATTGATTTAAAGAAAGCAATAAAATCAAAACAAATTATTGCTTTTTTAAGTGGAACTCCAGAAGATAAAGAAAGGAAATAAATATGAATAGTTATGAGTTTAATGTAAAAATGTTTGCAAATATGAGAATAGAAGTAGTAGCAGATAGTAGAGAAGAAGCTATTGAAATGGTAAAAGATGTTATGGAAAATAGTTGTTTAAAAGATATAAGATTAAAAGAAGTTAATAGAGAAGATATAACTATTAGTGATAGTAAAATTATTTGTGATATTACTGATAAAAATAAGAGTAGAGAGGCAGAAAGATAATGGTAAGTGAAATAAGATTTAGTGGCAGAGTTAAAGAAATTACAAAATATGATGATGACTTTGCTAAATGGGTATTAGAGTATCCATCAAAATTAATGACAATTACTAAAAATGGGGTGGAAGCAGTAAGTGATTATGTTTCATTTCTAGTTTTTGAAGGCATTTCATTTGACAGCAAAAAGGTATGTAAAATAGGAAGTTGTGTTGATGTATATGGTGAAATTATTAGTAATTGCAAGAAAGATGGTAATAGTAATTTTGAATTAAAAATTATAATAAGAAACATTGTTGAAAGGATAGAAATATATGGCTTACAAGATGAAAACACCACCAATTAGAATTGTATTAAGTGTAGGTGGTTTTAATAGTTTATTAGAATACTTATCTATGGTAGAACAAGATTCAAATAACGAAATGAACAAAAAGGCATTTAGATTAAAAGAAAAATTATTAAAATATACTGTTCCATTTGAAACTGAAACAAATGAAGAAATGGTAGATATAAGATTTTTTGTGAATGAAGTTATAGATGTAATTACTATATTAGTTAATTCAACTTTAATTACTAATGTTAGTGCTGATTATTATTCTGTTTTATGTAAGGTAAGAGAATCATTAAAAAATAGTAAAGAATAAATACGAGGAGGTGAGATAATTGGCTTCAGTAAAATTAATAACAGAGTTATACAAAGATACTTTAAAAGATATAACAACTGACACAGAAAGTTGGCAACAATTTTTAAAGACTGCTTCTATGAATTATAAAAGACCATTTAATGACCAAGTTTTAATATATGGGCAAAAACAAGAAGCAGTTGGGTGTATAAGTATTGAAAGTTGGAATACTAATTTTAAAAGATGGGTAAAAAAAGGATCAAAAGGTATAGCTTTATTAACAGAAAAAAATGGATATAGTAGTTTAGAGTATGTATTTGATGTTAATGATACTCAAAATGGATACGGTAAAAATGTTCATATTTGGAGTGTTGGAAAACATTATGAAGAAGATATTATAGAATCATTAGAAAATAACTATGGTGAACTAACCGAAAAAGGAAACATAGGTCAAGCAATAATATCAGCAACTTCAAATGCAGTTCAAGACAATATTCAAGATTATTTATCTGATTTTGATTTAATTGATAAAGATATGTTAGAAAACATTTTAACATATAGCATTTCATATATAACAATTAATCGTTGTGGACTTGATCCTAATAGCTATATTGATAGTTCAAGATTTGATGATATAGTATATTTTGAAGATATAGATGATATAACAAGTTTAGGTTTAGTAACAAACGATATTGCAAAAATGGAATTAAATGGAATTAGTAAAACAATTAAAAATCTACGAATTATGGAAATTGATAAAATTCGTACATTTGATAAAAATACTAATTTAGAATATTATGAAAATGAAAGAGGTGATTTGAATGAAAATAACTTACACAATGCAGGGAGATTACTTGATTCCGAATATAGGAATTCAAACCAAAGTTCCGACTCCACTAGGCAAGTACAGTATAATGAGATTGGATTATCTCAAGAGGAACAAGAAAAAATTGTACACGAAATTATTGATGGAAGACAAGTTAACGGAACACTTGAACGAGATTCAATCATCAGCAGAGATGAGAGTACAAGAGATAACGAAGAAATTGATGATACAAGAGAAAGTGGACGAGAACTTGAAAGCAACCGACCAAATGAAATGGGTAGGACTTATGAACAACTTCAAGATGACAGCAGAGGAAATAGTGAGTCAAGAACTAATAATGGCATAAGAACTCTTTATAACGAAAAGGAAGACAAAAGTAATCTTCCTTTTTTAATTGATGAAAGAGTAAATGATATATTATTAACAACTCCACATTTAAAAGCTACTAAAAGAGAAATATTAGAGTTTTATAATAATAATTTAGATGAGAAAGAAAGAACAGAATATATCAAAGGTATTTTTAATGATGACTATACTGAAGTAATGGTAGATGATAAGAGATATGGTTACAAAACATATCAAAATGTACTTCATTTATGGAGTGGTAGTTATTTATCAAGAGATAGTGAAAGATATAGTAATTGGAAAACAATATCTCATCATTTTGAAGCTATGATACTATTAAATACTTTTGATGATAGAACAAAACCATTACCAAGTGAAAATCAACAATTAACACTTTTAGAACAGATAGAAAAACAAAACAATTTAGAATTCCCGCAGGAAATGATAGATTATTATTTAACAAGTGGAAGTGGATTTGTTGAAGGAAAATATAGAGTTTATAGACAATTTCAAGAAAGTTTATCTACAAAAGAGAATATTCAATTTTTAAAAAATGAATATGGTATTGGAGGAACAACTTCAATATTAAGTGGTAGTGGAATAGGTGTTGATTATGACTATAAAGGAATAAGACTTTATAAGGGATATGAAGATAATAGACCAGAGCTTCTTTTATCTTGGAATCAAGTAGAAAAAAGATTAAAAGAACTTATTAAAATAGATAGATATTTAAACCCAAAAGAAAAAGAACAGTATCCTGTTTGGTTAGATAAACAAGAACAAATAGTTCAAGAAGATAATGCTTTTGAACAATCTGTAACAATAGAAAATGAAGAAGAATATACTTATGAATATCATTTAGGTGATAAAGTTTATATTGGAGTAGAAGAATATGAAATATTATCTTATGATGATAAAGAAGTAAGATTATATGATTATCAATTTCCACTTTTTAACAAAGAAATGCCACGAGAAGAATTTGATAAAAGAGTAAAAGAAAATCCTGCTAATGAGCATTTAAAAGTTAAATCAATACCAACTGAAGAAAATACTTATTATGGTGAATACAATGATGAAGTTGATTTAATAAATCATATTTTGAATGTTCATAAGATATATGACATAGAAGTTTCTTTTGATGATAATGAAATTATTGTAGCAAAAGATGATGATAATACTTGGAAAGGAAAAGAATTATACGATTTTTTATATAATGACCTTTTTGTTTATAATGATGATGGAAAAGTAGATTTAATTGATGACAATGATTTTCAAATATTAAATGAATACCGTAAGAAATACGGAACACCAAAGGAAATAGAGAATGATTATAGTGATATAGAAGAATACGAAAACTATCTTGGTGAAATATTTTCAATAGATGGTAGAGAGTATGAAGTAGAAGAAATTGATAGCACAAATGATGAAATTAAATTAAAAGATTTAACATATCAAAAAAGTGTTGGTTATCCAATAAATAGAGTAGATAGATTTAGCAATATTAAACAATATTTAAATCAAGAAAAAGAGATTGTCCCTCAATTTCAAAAACCTATATCAAATAAGGTTAGGTACTTTGATTTACATCCTGAAGTTAAAAACATAGATAGATATAATTATCAAATTGAAGATAATTATATTGGCGTTGGAACTCCAAAAGAAAGATTTAGGAATAATATTAATTCTATTAAAATACTAAAATTGTGTAAAAAAGAAGATAGATTTGCTACTCCTGAAGAACAAAAGATTTTAATTAATTATGTAGGATGGGGTGGATTATCAGAAGCATTTGATGAGAGTAATTTATCTTGGGCAAACGAATATAAAGAACTAAAGGAATTACTTACCGAAGAAGAATATAGGAGTGCTATTGAATCAACATTAACAGCATTTTATACTCCACCTGTGGTAGTTCGTTCAATGTATAAAGCATTAGAAAAGTTAGGATTAAAACAAGGAAATGTTTTAGAGCCATCTTGTGGTATAGGAAACTTCTTTGGATTAATGCCAAATAGTTTAGAAGATTGTAAATTATATGGTGTAGAATTAGATTCAATAAGTGGGCAAATAGCACAACAGTTATATCAAAAATCTTCCATTGCAGTTCAAGGGTTTGAGCAAACTAATTTGCCAGACTCTTTTTTTGATGCTTCTATTGGAAATGTACCTTTTGGGGATTTTAAATTAAATGATAAGAAATATGATAAAAATAACTTTTTAATACACGATTATTTCTTTGCTAAAACATTAGACAAAATAAGACCAGGTGGAATAGTAGCATTTATCACTTCAAAAGGAACACTAGATAAAGAAACTCCAACTGTTAGAAAGTATTTAGCACAAAGAGCAGAAT
Source organism: Bacteroidales bacterium (assembly GCA_030539115.1). GTDB lineage: Bacteria > Bacteroidota > Bacteroidia > Bacteroidales > JAUNSR01 > JAUNSR01. The sequence goes on along the minus strand of JAUNSR010000034.1, from coordinate 19,367 downwards.
TACTAGGTGCAATAAGATTACCTGATACTACATTTAAAAGTAGTGCAGGAACAGAGGTTACTGCTGACATAATATTTTTACAAAAAAGAGATAGCATTGTAGATATAGAGCCAGATTGGGTGCATTTAGATACTAATGAAAATGGAATTAAAATGAATAGTTATTTTGTAGAACATCCAGAAATGATAATGGGTAATATGGTTATGCAAACAACTAGATTTGGTATGGATTCTGCTTGTAAGTTAGAAGATATTAACGATTTAGGAAATATGTTAAATAATGCAATATCAAATATTAATGGTACTATAACTGAATATCAAATAGATGATATAGATGAAGAAGATTTATCTATTGAAGCAGATATAAGAGTCAAAAACTTTTCTTATACAATAGTAGATGACAAAATATATTTTAGAGAAAATAGTAGAATGTACTCACAAGACTTACCTTTAACTACTTCTAACCGAGTAAAAGGTTTAATAGAAATAAGAGATACTGTCAAAACGATTATAGATATGCAATTAGAGGATTATCCTGATGCAGATATAAAATATCAACAATCAAAGTTAAACACTTTATATGACAGTTTTAATAAGAAATACGGACTTATTAATAGTAGAGCAAATAGTACAGCATTTTCTAATGATTCAAGTTATTATTTATTATGCTCATTAGAGCTATTAGATGAAAACAATGAGTTATCAAGAAAAGCAGATATGTTTACTAAAAGAACTATTAGACCAAAGAATAAGATTACAGAAGTAGATACGGCAAATGATGCTTTAATTGTTTCTATATCAGAAAAAGCTTGTGTAGATATATCTTTTATGCAGTCATTATGCAAAATGGATATGGATAAAATGTTAGCAGATTTAGAGGGGACAATTTTTAATGTTCCATACTATGGTGATCCTAATATATGGGTTACTGCTGATGAGTATTTAAGTGGTAATATTAGAGAAAAATTAAAAATAGCAGAAGAATTTGCTTTAGAAAATGAAAGATTTAATATTAATGTTAAATATTTAAAAGAAGTAATGCCAAAGGAATTAAGTGCTAGTGAAATTAGTATAAGACTAGGTGCTACTTGGTTGCCAACAGATATAGTAAACGATTTTATATATTATATTTTTGAAACTAATTGGAGAACATCACAATATATAAAAGCACATTATTCTGAATTAACTTCTGAATGGAATATAGAAAATAAGAACTATGATAGAGGGAATGTTAGAGCATACTCTACTTATGGTACTTCAAGAGCCAATGGATATAGAATAATAGAAGATACATTAAATCTAAAAGATGTAAGAATATATGATTATAATGTAACTGATGATGGAAAAAGAGAAGCAATTTTAAATAAAAAAGAAACTGCTATTGCTCAAGCAAAACAAGAACAAATAAAACTTGTTTTTGATGATTGGATTTGGAGTGACCCAGAAAGAAGAGAAAGACTTGTTAATCTTTATAACGAAAAGTTCAACTCAATTAGAAATCGTGAGTATGATGGATCTCATATAACATTTGATGGAATAAATCCAGAAATAACTTTAAGAGAACATCAAGTAAATGCTATTGCTCGTATTCTATATGGTGGAAATACTTTATTAGCTCACGAAGTTGGGGCAGGAAAAACATTTGAAATGGTAGCAGCTGCAATGGAAAGTAAAAGATTAGGACTATGTAATAAATCATTATTTGTAGTTCCAAACCATATAATAGAGCAATTTGCTAGTGAGTTTTTACAACTATATCCTAGTGCTAATATTTTAGTATCAACAAAAAAAGATTTTGAAACTGCTAATCGTAAAAAGTTTTGTTCAAGAATTGCAACAGGAGATTATGATGCAATAATTATTGGACACTCACAGTTTGAAAGAATACCTATGTCCACAAAAAGACAAATAAGAATACTTGAAAATCAAATAGATGACATAACAAGAGGTATAAAAGATTTAAAAGCAAATGGTGGGGAAAAGTATTCTATAAAAGCAATGATGAAATCACAAAAAGCAATAGAAACTAAATTAGCAAAATTAAATGATTCATCAAAGAAAGATGATGTAGTCACTTTTGAAGAACTTGGTGTAGATAGAATATTTGTAGATGAAGCACACTATTATAAGAACTTGTATCTATATACAAAGATGAGAAATGTCGGTGGAATAGCTCAAACAGAAGCACAAAAAAGTTCTGATTTATTTATGAAATGTAGATATTTAGATGAATTAACAGGAAATAAAGGAGTAGTTTTTGCCACAGGAACACCTATTTCAAACTCTATGGTAGAGTTATATACAATGCAAAGATATTTACAATATGATTATCTTTTAGAAAAAAATCTACAACATTTTGATGCTTGGGCTTCTACTTTTGGTGAAACAATAACGGCAATAGAATTATCACCAGAGGGGACAGGATATAGAGCAAAAACAAGATTTGCAAAGTTTTATAATCTACCAGAACTTATGAGTATGTTTAAAGAAGTAGCCGATATAAAAACAGCAGATACTTTAAATCTACCCGTTCCAAAAGCAAATTATGAAAATGTTGTTATTAAGCCAAGTGAAATGCAATTAGAAATAGTTAAGTCTTTAGCAGAACGAGCCGAAAAAATAAGGAATAAAGAAGTAGAATCTCACGAAGATAATATGCTAAAAATAACTAATGATGGAAGAAAATTAGCACTAGATCAAAGGTTAATAAATGATATGCTACCAGATGAAGAAAATAGTAAAGTAGCAGTATGTGCTAATAATGTTTTTAGGATATGGGAAGAAAATAAAGATAAAAAACTAACTCAATTATTGTTCTGTGATTTATCAACACCTAACGAAGATAAGTTTAATGTTTATGATAATATTAAAAAAAAACTAATAGAAAAAGGTATTCCAGAAGAAGAAATAGAGTTTATTCATAATGCTAATACAGAGTTAAGAAAAAAGGAAGTTTTTTCAAAAGTTAGAAAAGGACAAATAAGATTTTTAATGGGGTCAACATTTAAAATGGGATCTGGAACTAACTGTCAAGATAAGTTAATTGCATTACACGATTTAGATTGTCCGTGGCGACCTAGTGATTTAATTCAAAGAAGTGGTCGTATTATAAGACAGGGAAATCAAAATCCAGAAGTATATATTTATAGATATGTAACTGAAAAAACTTTTGATGCTTATTTATATCAATTAGTAGAAAATAAACAAAGATTTATTTCACAAATAATGTCATCTAAAACACCCGTAAGAAGTGCTGAAGATATAGATGAAACTGCATTATCTTATGCAGAAATAAAAGCTCTTGCTGCAGGAAATCCTTTAATAATTGAAAAAACTGAACTTGATACACAAGTTGCAAAACTAAAACTATTAAAACAAAGTCATTTAAGTCAGATTTATGAAATGGAAGATAAAGTAATAAAACATTATCCTAGTGAGATTAAAAGATTAGAAGTTAAGATAGAAAATGTAGAAGAAGATATAAAACATTTAAGAAAAAATACAACTTTGGAAGTCTTTAATCCTATGACAATAAATGAAGTGAAATATACTGAAAAGGCAGATGCAGGTAAGAAGTTATTAGAAGTATGTAAGAGTATGACAAAACCAGATTTAACACCTATTGGAAATTATAGAGGGTTTAAAATGGAGTTAAGTTTTGATACAACCACTAGGGTATTTCAATTAACATTAAAGAACAAATCTTCTTACAATGTAGAACTTGGTGGAGATATTCACGGAAACATTACTCGTATTGATAATACATTAAGCACATTATTAAATATTTTATCTAGCACACAAAGTCAATTGGAAAATCAAAAGATTCAATATGAAAATGCTAAAAAAGAAATTAATAGACCATTCCCACAAGAAGATGAATTGAAAGAAAAAACTAAAAGATTAAATGAATTAAATGTCTTGTTAAATCTTAATAAAAAAGAAAATGAGATAGTAGATAGTCGTGATGAAGTAGAAGATAGTCAAACCTACAAAAAGGATTTTGAAAGGTAATTTGTACATTTGTTATAGTTAATACAATTCTTATATAATATTTTCAAAAGGAGGAAATACTATGCTTGATGTAGAAGACAGAAGTAATAAATTAAGAATTGTTTTGGCTACAAATATTAAATATTACAGAGAAAAGTCAGGATTAAGTGAAGAAGAATTATCATTGAAAATTGGCAAAAATAAGGACTATATAAAAAAATTAGAAACATTACAATTTAAAAGTAACCCACCAATATATGTAGTTGAAAGTATTTCAAAAGAGTTATGTGTTTCTTTTGAATTGCTTGTGGGATTTAAACGAAAGGATTAGTTTAGAGATGGCTAATCTTTTTTGATGCTATAAAGAAAGAGAGGAATAAATATGGATGAGAATGAAAAACTAGTATATGATCTCTATGAAAAATTACAAAAAGAATATAATAATTTCATAAATGAAATGAAATTGTTATCACCAGAACAGCTTATTGAAAAGTCCTATGAAATCACTTGTAAATCACAATATCCTGATATGTTTAATAGTACGAGTAATTACTCTAATGAAGAATTAGAGGCACTATTAAAACAAGAAAATACTTTACAATATTTATATGATGATTGGTATTATGCAGATGGTGGGATTAATAAAACTTTAGAACAAAGTATGGAAATTGGTTTAGGAGAACTTGTAGAGAAAGTAAAAAAAGAAAACCCTAATCACGAATTATTACAAAATATGGAAGAGGCATTAAAGCAATTAAATAATTATGAATTAGCTTATTATGTTGAAAAACACTTTAACATTGAAGATATGGATGAATATAATTTGGGCAAACTACTAGATAAAAAAGTAAATGCTCGTGATTTATGTGAATATTTTAAAGATATGAAAGATAATAAACAAGTAAAATATCTAGTTGAAATAAGTACTTTTGATTCAGAAGTTTACGATAAAATATCAACAGATATTATTCCAAAATTAGATAAAATTGCAAAAGAACAAGATAAAACTAATCATAAAGAAAAGAAGAACAAAGATTATGAAAGGTAGATATTATGGCATATTATCAACCTGAAGAAGTAGCAAGAGTAAAAGAAATTGATTTGTTAACATATTTACAAAACTATGAGCCAGATGAGTTGGTACATTTTAGTAGAAATACTTATACTACTAAATCACACGATAGTTTAAAGATTAGCAATGGTATGTGGTATTGGTTTTCAAGAGGAATAGGTGGAAAAAGTGCTTTAGAATATTTAATTCAAGTAAGGGAAAAAACCTTTTTGGAAGCTATGGAAATATTAACAGGAAAAAGAATAGAATATAGTTCTCCCATCATAAAAAGAGTAGAAAGGAACAAATTAATTCTACCTAAAAAATCACACGATACTACTATTGCAAAACAATATTTAGTGAATCGTGGAATTAGTGAAAACATTATTGATGAGTGTGTTGATAAAGGACTAATATATCAGCAACTTCAAAACAATAATGTTGTTTTTGTTGGATGTGATGAAAATAATATTCCAAAATATGCAGGAATAAGGGGAACTAATTTAAGTAGATATATGCAAGATGCTTATGGAAGTGATAAAACATATTCTTTTCGGTTAGTACCTAAAGAAAAAAATAATAGCATTCATTTATTTGAAAGTGCTATTGATTTACTGTCTTATGCAACTATTCAAGAACTAAATAATCATAGTTGGTATGATGAAACTTTAATAGCATTATCAGGTATCTATCAACCATCTGGTAATATAAATGAAAGCAAAATACCTATTGCAGTATCACATTATTTAGAAAAAAATCCTAATGTAAATACTATATATTTTCATTTAGATAATGATAGTGCAGGTAGAAATGCAACGAAAGCTTTAGAAATAAAGTTGAGTAATAAATATAAAGTTGTAGATGATCCACCTATGATTGGGAAAGATTATAATGACTATTTATGCTCTATAAAAAATATAAATTATAAAAGAAATTATGAAAGGAAAAGTGAAGAAAGATGAGAAAATTCAATGTAAATGTTAAAACAATATCAGAAAATAATTATGAAGTTATTGCAGAAAATGAAGAAAATGCAATAGAAAAAATTGATAAAATTATCTCAAATAATGAAGAAAACGAGAACAATAATTATATCTTTGAAGTAACATCAGTTGATGAAGAAATAGAAAATATTTGTTGTCAAAGTTGTGAATATTTTTGTTCGGAATGTGGTAGTTGTCTTTACAAAAGTGAGTAGGATAAAACAAATAAAATTAAGAGTAAAATATACGATTTTTAGTTAAAAAAATGAAGTTCGTTTATACTTCTCTTATGTACTAGCAAGCACTGAATAATTACTCCTGTAATTATTCGCTTGTGGGGGAAAACCCCAAACCCCTAAAAAAGCAAATATGTTTCAATTATTTTAATAAAATGTTATAATTAGTTAGAGCGTAGTTGCTTAAATGGGAGGTGAATTTAAAATGAAAAAGTCAGAAATGATAGAAGCATTAGCAAAAGAAACAGGATTAACTAAAGCAGATGTTGAAAAAGTATTTAATGGAACATTTGATTTATTTAAAAGTGAACTTGCTAAAGGTGAAAAAGTTTCAGTAGCAGGTTTTGGAACATTTAAAATTTCAGAAAGAGCTGCAAGAGATGGAAGAAATCCACAAACAGGAGAAACTATCCATATCAAAGCAAGTAAGTCTGTAAGTTTTAAAGCAGGTACTGAATTAAAAGCAAAAGTAAATTAATTATAAATTATGAAGAATTGGGTTATCAGAAATGATAATCTTTTTTTTGTTAATAAAAAGAAAGGGAAGAGCATTGTGAAAACAAGAAATAGAAATATTAAAAAACAAGTATGGCTTAATAGAGAAGAAGCAATAATGCTTTCTAAAAAATCTAAAAAAGTTGGAATGAATGAAGCAACATATATTAGAAATTTACTAATGAACTATGAGCCGAGAGAAAAACCAGATGATAGATTTTATGAAACTATGAAACAAATGCGTTTAATAGGAAATAATCTTAATCAAATAGCTAGAAAAGTAAATTCATTAGGTTATATTGAGGAATCCTATTATAAAAAAGAATCTGAGAAGTGGAATGAATTTATGATTAAAGTTAAAAAAGTATATTTGAATAATGATTATTAATATATATGAAAGGAACGTAAATATGAATAAAGTTATAAGTGGATTTAGGTAATTATGGCAACCACAGGAATATGGAAAGTTGAAAGTAGATTAGACCATTTAATAGATTATACAACCAATGTTGAAAAGACTTTAAATGGAGATTATGATACTTCAAATTATATGGAACTTCATAATGTTATTGAATATGCAAAATGTGATTATAAAACCGAAAAACAATTTTATGTATCTGGAATTAATTGTAATAGTGAAACAGCTTATGAAGAAATGTTGATAACTAAAAAAGAGTTTGGAAAAACAGATGGTATATTAGCATTTCATGCTTTTCAATCATTTAAAGAAAATGAAGTAAGTGCAGAACAAGCACACGAAATAGGTGTTAAGTTAGCAGAGGAAATGTGGGGAGATAGATTTGAAGTAATTGTTTCTACTCACTTAAATACTAATCATTTTCATAACCACTTTGTTATTAATTCTATATCATTTAAAGATGGTAAAAGATATTATGATAAAAGAAGTACCTATGCAGAATTAAGACATTTATCAGATTCATTATGTGAAGAATATGGATTAAGTGTTTTAAAAGAACAAGTATGTAGAAGAAGTAGAATTAACTATGCTAATTATTGCAAAGATAATGTTTTTAAATCTAACTATCATACAATAGCAAAAGAAGATTTAGATAGAGCAATATCTCAATCGTATTCATATATTGATTTTGAAAATATGATGAAAGCAATGGATTATGAATTATATTATCGTGTTAATAAATTAAGCATACGAAGAAATCCATATAAGAAAAACATAAGAATTGAAAGAAGTTTTGGAGAAGAATATACTATTGAAAAAATTAAAGAAAGAATAATGAATACAGAGGCAATAAGAGAGCCATTTTTAGAAGTATATGGAAGTAAAAAGAAAAGTGTTAAGACAAATAGACCTAAAACTAAAAATAGTAGTATCAAAGGTTTATTCTTGCATTATTGTTATTTATTAAAAGTATATCCTAAAAAATATCCAAACAAAATGTTGCCACCATCTATAAGATTAGATATTAAAAAGATGGATGACATATCAAAGGAAACAAGACTGCTTGTAAGTAAGGAACTAGAAACTTACGAGCAGTTTTTTTCATATAAAACTCTTGTAATAAATAAAATTGATGATTTATTAGATGAACGAAGTAAATTATGGTATCAATTTAGAAAATCAAAATCTAAAACTGATAAGGATAGCATTCGTTTAAAACTAGATGAATTATCAAAGAAATTGAAACCATTACAGGAAGAAGAAAGGTTGTTGAAAGGAATAGAGGAAAGAACACCGAGTATTGAAAAAAACATCAATGAAGTAAGTGATGAAAATATAGAAAGAAAGGAAAGTGATATTAATGAACTCATCAGGTGATGCAGCTGAATCTATTGTTAGAATGAGTTTGCAGGGAATTGAAGTTGCTGCAAAGATAACAGGATCAGGTGCGAAAAATGTTAGTGCAATGATTTATACCATTATGAAAGATAATACCAAAACCAAAGGAAAAACAACATTAACAAATATGCTTAAATCTGGTAAACCATCAAAAGTATTTTCTTTAAGAGAAGATGAATTAAAAAAGTTTACTGATGAAGCCAAAAGATATGGTGTTTTATATTGTGTTTTAGCAAAAAAAAATCAAAAAAGTCCAGATGGATTAGTGGATATAATGGTAAGAGAAGAAGATGCAAGTAAAGTTAATAGAATTGTGGAAAGATTTAAATTATCTACAACTAATAAAGCCGAAGTTGAAAGCATTTATGAAAAAGCAAAAATAGATAAAGCATTAAGAGAGGCAAAAGAAAAAGGCACAGAAATTAGAACAATAGAAGATAAAATGGTAGATGATATTTTAAATAAACCAATTCAAAAGGAGGAAAATGAAGTGAAAAACCCCCCGTTAAAGGAGTCGGAAAAAAGCCCTCAGTCCGAGCTTTCTTACGAGAACAAAAAAGAGGGTGTTGAAGTACAAAAAAAACCTTCAGTTCGCGAAATGTTAAAAGATATTAAAAATGAACTTAAAAATAGAACTGCTCCAAAGGAAATACAAAAAGATTTAAAAAAAGGTAAATCAATTACTCTTATAGATCTTGATAAAAAAAAGTCAACAAAATATACACCGACAAAAAAAGATATAAAGAAATCTAGTAAAGGAAAGGAAAGATAATTATGAATAACTATGATGATATTTTAGGAAATAAAAATAATAGACAACCATTTAATAAAGAAGAATGGAGTAAAAAGAAACAAACAGATAGAAATGAGGCATTTAAAACTATTGATGATTCTACCAGTGAAGTTATGAATAGTATGTTCACATTTGAAAAATATCTACAAATACAAAGTAGATTTGATAAATACTCTGTTGGTAATGCAATGATAATACTTGCCAAACAACCTAATGCTACAAGGATTAAAGAAATAGATGAGTGGAAAAAAGATGGAGTGCTATTTTTAAAAGGTGCAAAAGCTTGGAATATATTAGAACAAGGGGAAAGTTATACAAACGAGGATGGTACAACTAAACATTATTATGATACTAGAACAATGTTTGATATAGCACAGACTAATGCTAATAACCCAACAAAAGAAAGTCATTATGATGATAGATTACTATTAAAAGCATTTTTAAATGAATGCCCTGTTGATATACAAACAGTTGATAATTTAGATTCTGGTAAGATGGTGGAATGGAACAAAGAAAATAATGTTTTATATATTCAAAAAGGGTCAGAAACACCACAATTATTCTATTCATTAACAAAAGAATTAGCAAAATTAGATTTTGAAAGTGGCAATAAAGAAATAGATGATTTTAAAAGCTATTGTGTTTCTTATATGATTTGCAATAAATATAATATTGATGTGGAAAATTATAAATGTAATGGAATACCTGACACTTTAAAGAATTTAGAATCAAAAGATTTTAGAAAAGAATTAGAAAGTGTTCGTAGTTCAATGAAAGATTTGAATTCAAGAGTAAGTATGTATTTTGATACTATCTCTAAAGAAAAGAATAAAAATAAAGACCAAGAAAGATAGGAGGACTTTAAGTGAAAGAAAATGTCAAAGTATTAGAACTTGATAAGTATGAAATCGGTGTACTTACAAATGCTTTAATTTGTTTTAGAAATAAATTAATAGAAGAACAAAGAATAACCGATCCTGTTGATGAACTTATAATTAAAGTAGTTGAAACTCCAGAAAAAAAAAGTCCACTCGTAAAGGTTTTAAAGAGAGATAGATAATGGATACCAAAAGAAACGAAATTATTTTATCTATTATTGGAATAATACCTGTTGTATGGATTGCACTTTTGATAGCACCATCAGTAAGTGGTGGATTATCTGGGATAGTTCAAGATTTTGAAAAGATTATCAATAATCCTATGAATATAAAGTTTTGTGAGAATAGTTTAAAGACTGTTTTTATTTTGCTTTTAATTTATGGATTAGCAATATTAGTGTATTTTTCTACAAGAAGAAATTACAGACATAGGGAAGAACACGGGTCAGCAAAATGGGGAACTGCAAGTGTACTTAATAAGAAGTATAAACAAAAACCACAATATAATAACAAGTTGTTAACACAAAATGTTTCACTAGGACTTGATGGAAGAAAACATAGAAGAAACTTGAATACTCTTGTCTGTGGTGGAAGTGGTGCAGGTAAAACAAGATTTTATTGTAAACCTAATATTATGCAGTGCAATACTTCTTTTGTGACACTTGATCCAAAGGGTGAAATATTAAGAGATACGGGAGAATTGTTAGAAAAAAAAGGATATGAAATAAAAGTATTAGATTTAATCAATATGGAAAAAAGTCATTGTTATAATCCATTTGTTTATCTAAAAAGTGATAATGATGTTCAAAAATTGGTCACTAATTTGTTTAAATCTACAACACCAAAGGGGTCATCATCAAATGATCCTTTTTGGGATACTGCAGCTTCTATGCTACTTTTAGCATTAGTATTTTATTTAAAGTATGAAGCACCAGAAGATGAACAGAACTTTCCAATGGTACTTGAAATGTTAAGAGCAGGTGAAGTAAGGGAAGATGATGATACTTATGTTAGTCCACTTGATGTTTTATTTAATAGATTAGAAGATGATAATCAAGAGCATATAGCACTTAAGTATTATAGAGATTATCATAGTGGAAGTGCTAAAACATTGAAATCAATTCAAATAACTTTAGCATCAAGACTAGAAAAGTTTAATCTTGAAAGTTTAGCTTCTTTAACAATTACTGATGAATTAGATTTGCCATCACTAGGGGAAAAGAAAGTTGCATTATTTGCAATTATTCCTGATAATGATGGCTCTTTTAATTTTCTAATTAGTATTTTATATACTCAGTTATTTCAACAACTGTTTTATCTTGCAGACCATAAATACAAAGGTAGTTTAAAAGTACCCGTTCATTTTTTAATGGATGAATTTGCAAATGTGAGTTTGCCAGATGATTATGACAAGATTTTAAGTGTTGCTCGTTCAAGACAAGTGTCTTTTTCTATCATCTTGCAAAATTTAGCACAATTAAAAGCATTATTTGAAAAACAATGGGAGTCTATTGTTGGAAACTGTGATGAGTTCTTATATCTTGGTGGAAATGAACAATCAACTCATAAATATGTTAGTGAACTCATAGGTAAAGAAACAATAGATACTAATACCTATGGAAAAAGCAGTGGAAGAAGTGGTAGTTATTCAACTAATTATCAGATCAGTGGTAGAGAATTATTAACACCAGATGAAGTTAGAATGTTAGATAACAAGTATGCTTTACTTTTTATAAGAGGGGAAAGACCTGTTAAAGATTTAAAGTATGATATTTTAAAACATCCTAATGTTTCATATACAACTGATGGTAAAGGAAAATCCTACGAACACGGAAATACAAATCAAGCAGTAGCAACTATTTCTATTGATATGGAAATAGATAATTATAAGTTTAATGATATGAACAACATATTAGATGATTATGAAGTTATATCTAGTGAAGATATAGAAGAATATTTAAAAAAATTGGAGGAAAAGAAAGATGAAAAAAAATAAATTACAAATGAGTAAAAAAATGATAAAGGGATTTAAGATATATTCAACTATTGTTTCTATATTAGGAATGACAGTATTTACTGCAACTAATGTTTTTGCAGCTGATGATCCTATTGCAGTAGTTAATAACTTATCTAGTTTTATATTTGGATTAACAAGAGCAGTAGGAATGATAATACTAGGTTTTTCAATAGTTCAAATTGGACTATCTTTAAAATCACACGATCCAAGTCAAAGAGCAAATGGTTTTTTAACTTTTGCAGGTGGATTAGTTATCACTTTTGCAAAAGAAATCTTAAATATGATAGCAGGTTAAGGGCAAGTGATAACTTGCCTTTCACTATAAGGAGGTGGACAAATTGGAAAGCAGTAATTGGGTAGTTCAAAACTTACAAAATGCTTTGGATACCTGGAATGATAAATTAAGTGAAATATGGACACTTATTACACAATCACCCCAACAATTTAAAGGTGGAGTGATATGGAATGTTATTGAAAACATACACGGAGCATTGCAAGCAATAGGATTAGCACTTCTTGTTTTGTTTTTTGTAGTAGGTGTTATGAAAACCTGTGGATCTTTTGCCGAAGTAAAAAAGCCAGAACACGCTTTAAAACTATTTATTAGATTTGCAATAGCAAAAGGTGTTGTTACTTATGGATTAGAGTTAATGATGGCATTATTCAAAATAGTACAGGGAGTAATTTCTACAATTATGAGGTCGGCAGGATTTGGTGCAGTAACTAAAACATTACTTCCTACTGAAATAATAACGGCAGTTGAAGATTGTGGATTTTTTGAAAGCATACCACTCTGGGCAGTTACATTAATTGGAGGATTATTTGTGACAGTTTTATCTTTCATAATGATTATGTCAGTATATGGAAGATTTTTTAAATTGTATTTATATACAGCAATAGCACCTGTACCATTAAGTACATTTGCAGGAGAGCCGACTCAACAAGTTGGTAAAAGCTTTATTAAATCATATTGTTCTGTATGTTTAGAGGGTGCAATAATCGTACTTGCCTGTATTATATTTTCATTGTTTGCATCTACACCACCTGTTGTAGATACGAGTGCAGCTGCAGTTACACAAGTATGGAAATATATAGGTGAATTAATATTTAATATGTTAGTTTTAGTAGGAACAATAAAAATGGCAGATAGAGTTGTAAGAGAAATGATGGGATTATAGAAAGGACATATTATGAATATTGATAAATTATTAAGAAAAGCCGATAGAATAATTAAAAGAACTGATGATATTGAATTTAAAAATGATGATGATATATGCAAATATATATTATTAAATAAAGTTGATGTTAATAATAGTGAAATATATTATTTTAAAGATGATGAAATATATAAAGTAGATTTGCAAAATAACAGAGCATACGGCATAATTGATGGATTATATAGTTATGATGAAGATGTGTTCTCATTATTAGAAAATAAACAATATGCTATTGGATATATGGATACAGAAGTTCATTATTCTATATGGAATTATATTAATGATTTGTATCCAGAAGATATAAATTGCAAAAAAGGAATGCAAGAATATTTAAAATATTGTAAGAAAAATAATATCAATAAAGAATTAATAGGGAGTAAGGTAAATCTTATAATTTCAAATGATATTATGAAATATTATCAAAAAAATAAGGAAAGGGATGATAGGTAATGAAATATTTAGTAACAGAATATAAGGATAAAAAAGAAAAAGAGCAATTACTAAAAAAAGGATTATATTGCTATGATTTAAGAGATAGTGACTTTGGCAATGGTATAGCAAGTATTGAGCCAAATGTATTAGTAAATAGGGTTGGGTCAATTATTACTGATAAAAGTATTTATTTTGCACCTGGACCAGATGATTTTGTTGATTATGACACATTTGTGTTGGAAAATAAGCAAGTAGAGTCAATAAAAGAACTATTAGTTTCAAAAATGGCATTAACAAAAATAAAACTTGATACTGAAGATAATATTATTCAAGAGTTTGATTTTATGTTTTCAGCTTGTGAAAATTATGATGAAATAGACAAATTAACATCAAAAGAAAAGAAAGATTTTATTATAGATCATTATCAAGATGTAAATGATTATGATTTAATGAGTATTGATGATATGGTATATCAATTATATAGCATTGATTATAGTAAGGTATTAGAAAATGATAATAAAAAGGAAAGAGGAAATACAATGAATTATGAAGAAATAAGTAAAGGAATAGATAATACGAAGGTAACAGATGTTGATTCAGCTATCAAAAGAGATTTGTTAGTAAGATTAAAAGATATGTTGGATAACTCAAATGGAAAAGATAGTGAGATACATTTTAATTCCAAAGTTTTAGATATAAATAATATAGATGATCTTGTTGATGAATTTAAAAATAAATATATGGAATTTGTACAAGAATTTGAAGAAGAATGTATTGATATTGTAAAAAGTGATAAAACACCTAAAAATAAGAGTTCTAAAAATAGAGATATGGAAAGATAGTATGTTATGAAAAAATATGAAGACAAAAGAATTAATGAATTTTTAAATGACTTGGAAAGCACCATTAAATTAGATGAAGAATACTCTTATAGAGATATAGAATATGACTTAAATACATTATATGAAAACATAGATAAAATTGTTGCTTATGTCAAAAATGATTATAAAGGTGATTTATATCTTAATAGTAATGTATGGAATCCTTGTTATGACACATTAGTAAAAGTATTAAGAATAAATAATTTGAAACTTATAGGATGTGACAAAGTAACTGAAAAAGAACAAGTGGTTTTTATTAAAAATAGAGATATGGAAAGGTAGGTAATTATGGAAGTTAGAATAAATAGAGAAATAAGAAATTATACAGAGTCTATATTTTTTGGATTGTCATTTAGACAATTTATTTTTTCAATAATGGCTTGTTTAGTAGCAGTGGTATTATATTTCTTATTAAAAAATAAGTTTAGTATTGAAACATTGTCTTGGGTGTGCATTTTAGGTGCTTCACCTTTTGCTGCATTTGGATTTATTACTTATAATGGAATGACAGCTGATAAGTTTTTAGTTGCTTATGTTAGGTCAGAATTTTTAAATCCAAAACATTTTACTTTCAAACCGACTAATTATTATTATGAATTAACAAAAAAATATATAGAAAAGAAAGAATTGGAGGGATTAAAGAATAATGAAATCGTTAAAAGTATTATTTAAACAAGATAAAGAAAAATATATTGTTCCAAAAGGAGTTCAAGATACCATACCTGTTAATAAAATATGGGAAGATGGTATTTTTTTAGTTGGAAAGAATAAATATTCAAAATGTTATAAGTTTACTGATATTAACTATGCAGTAGCAAGCAAAAGTGATAAAGAAGCTATGTTTTTAGATTATAGTGAACTTTTAAATTCATTTGATACAGGTGCTACTACTAAAATTACTATTATGAATAGAAGATTAAATAAAATAGATTTTGAAAGAACAATATTACTTCCTATGGGTAATGATAATTTAGATGAATATAGAAAAGAATACAATAAAATACTTGTTGATAAAGCAACGGGTGCAAATGGTATTGTTCAAGAAAAGTATATAACTATATCAGTAAATAAAAAAAATATTGAGGAAGCAAGAAACTACTTTTCAAGAGTAGGTGCTGATTTAATTAGTCATTTCTCACAATTAGGGTCAAGATGTGTTGAACTTGAATCAGTTGATAGATTAAGATTGTTTCACGATTTTTATAGAGTAGGTGAAGAAAATAATTATACTTTTGATATATTAACAAATGTAAAAAGAGGACATAGTTTTAAAGATTATATATGTCCTGATGTATTTGATATAGAAAAAGATTATTTTAAAATTGGCAATAGATATGGTAGGGTTTTATTTTTAAAAGATTATGCTTCATATATAAAAGATAGTATGGTAGCAGAATTAACAGAACTAAATAGAAACTTAATGATGAGTATTGATGTTATTCCAATACCAATGGATGAAGCAGTAAGAGAAGTAGAAAACCGTAGATTAGGTGTAGAAACAAATATTACTAATTGGCAAAGAAGACAAAACTCTAATAATAATTTTAGTGCAATTATACCTTATGATATGGAACAACAAAGAAATGAAAGCAAAGAGTTTTTAGATGATTTAACAACAAGAGATCAAAGAATGTTTGTATCAGTTTTAACAATGGTACACACAGCAGATACAAAAGAACTATTAGACAATGATACAGAAAGTTTATTAACAACTGCAAGAAAACATTTATGTCAGTTTGCAATATTAAAATATCAACAACTTGATGGACTAAATACGGCAATGCCTTTTGGAGTTAGAAAGATAGATGCTTTAAGAACTTTAACTACTGAATCATTAGCTGTTTTTATTCCTTTTAAAGTTCAAGAAATTAATCACGAAAATGGTATTTATTATGGACAAAATGTTATTAGTAAAAATATGATAATTGCAGATAGAAGGCAATTATTAAATGGTAATTCATTCATATTAGGAGTAAGTGGAAGTGGTAAAAGTTTTACAGGTAAAAATGAAATTGTATCAGTTATACTTCGTGATCCAAATGCAGATGTTATTATAATTGACCCAGAGAGAGAATATACACCACTTGTAAAAGCATTAAATGGTGAGGTTATTCATATATCAGCAACAAGTAAAAACCATATAAATGCTATGGACTTAAATAGTGAGTATGGAGATGGTGCAAACCCTGTAATATTAAAATCAGAGTTTATACTATCTTTATGTGAACAACTAATTGGAGGTAGCAATTTAGGTCCAAAGCAAAAATCTATTATAGATAGGTGTACGGCAAGTGTTTATAGAAACTATCTACAAGGCAACTATCAAGGAACACCACCAACACTTCAAGATTTTAGAGAAGAATTATTAAAACAAGAAGAAAAAGAAGCAAAAGAAATAGCACTTGCAATAGAGTTATTTACTAATGGTAGTTTAGATACATTTGCTAAACATACTAATGTAGATACTAATAATAGATTAATTTGCTATGATATATTAGATTTAGGAAAACAATTACTTCCTATTGGAATGCTTGTAGTATTAGATAGTATTTTAAATAGAATTACAATGAATAGAGCCAAAGGTAGAAATACCTTTATTTTTATTGATGAAATATATTTATTATTCCAACACGAATATTCAGCAAACTTCTTATTTACTTTGTGGAAAAGAGTAAGAAAGTATGGTGCTTATGCAACAGGTATTACTCAAAATGTAGATGATTTATTACAAAGTCATACAGCCAGAACTATGTTAGCTAATAGTGAGTTTATTGTAATGCTTAATCAAGCAAGTACAGATAGATTAGAACTTGCTAAACTTCTTAATATATCAGAATTGCAAATGAGTTATATAACTAATGTAGGTGCAGGAGAGGGATTACTTAAAGTAGGTAGTTCACTTGTACCTTTTGTTAATAAGTTCCCAACTAATACTAAATTATATAAATTAATGACAACAAAGTTTGGTGAATAATATGTCTAAAATAAAAACTAAAAATGTTATAAAGGGAACAATTAAAACAATAGATAAGGGTGCTATTGCTACTGAAAGATTAAAGGATACTATTGTCAGTATTAAAGAAAAAGCTGCTGAAAGTTATAGTAATGAAATTAATTCAAATGAGTACGGAAGTGATAAAGTTAAATATCTTTCAAATAGAGCAACAGATGAAACTGTATATAAGTTTAATAAAAAAGGTAAGGAATCTCTTAAAGATACAAAGGATAATATTATTAAGACAAAAACTAAAATTAAAAATATTAAGACTAAACTAGCCGAAAGAAAAAAGATAAATAAGGCAAAGAAAGAAATAAAAAGAGGTATTAAAACAACTGAAAAAGTAGTTAACTCTGGAAGTAAAGTTGTTGTTAGAGAAACTGTTAAAACAACACAGAGAGCAAAAAAACTTGCTCAAGAAACTGCAAAAGCAACATATAGAGGTATTAAAGTTGCAGTTAAAGCAACTATATCAGCTATTAAAGGAATTATTGCAGGAACAAAAGCATTGATTGCAGCATTAATAGCAGGTGGTTGGGTAGCACTTGTAGTTATAATTGTTATTTGTTTAGTTGGATTATTATGTAGTTCAATATTCGGTATTTTCTTTTCTAGTGAAAAGACTGGTAGTGGAAAAACTATGAATCAAGTTATAACTGAAGTAAATACAGAAATGGCAAATAAAATAAAAGACATTCAAGATAAAAATGTTCACGATGAATATACTATTGATTCAGATCGAGCAGAATGGAAAGATGTTTTAGCAATTTATACTGCAAAGGTATCAAATGGATTAAATGAAACAGAAGTAATAACTTTAGATGATGAAAAGGTTAAAACTTTAAAAGACATATTTTGGAAAATGAATACTGTATCTTATGAAGTTAAAACAGAAACAATAGAGGGTGAATTTGAATCAGAAATCCCTAAAAAGGTACTTCATATAACAATATCAAGTAAATCAATAGATGAAATGATGAATATGTATTTTTTTAGTCAATTACAAAAACAGCAAGTTAAAGATTTATTAAGTGATGAATATTCTATGATGTGGTCATCAGTAATATTTGGTACATCAGTCGGAAGTCCCGATATTGTTAAAATTGCTTTATCACAAGTTGGTAATGTTGGAGGAGAGCCATACTGGAGTTGGTATGGATTTAATAAAAGAGTAGAATGGTGTGCAGTTTTTGTTTCTTGGGTAGCAAATCAGGCAGGATATATTCAAACTGGAGTTATTCCAAAATTTGCAGGAGTTAATACAGGTATTAATTGGTTTAAAGCAATAGGGCAATGGAAAGATAAAGGATTTACTCCTAAAGGTGGAGATATTATATTTTTTGATTGGGAAGTTGATGAAAAAGCAAATCATGTTGGAATTGTAGAAAAAGTAGAAAATGGTAGGGTTTATACAGTTGAGGGTAATTCAAATGATGATATGTGTAGACAAAAAAACTATTCATTGAATAGTGAAGTAATATTTGGGTATGGAACTCCACAATATTAAAATAAAGTTTCTACTATTAGTTCACTATTTTTATTACACACAAAAATGATAAAATCACGTCTTTTCTATTTTTT
>JAUNSR010000086.1 GCA_030539115.1 Bacteroidales bacterium | reverse complement strand
TCCTGACTTTATCACTCAAAATTTATTGATAATATAATTTACTGAAATACAGTTGTTTATAAAATTTGCGACATAGTTTTGGGTGTCGCAAAAGAAAATTGTCTATTTTTGCATCATGTTTGTACGCAGAAAACCAAATAGATCTGGAAGCACCAGTATTGTCGTTATAGAAAAACGCGACGGAAAAGTATGTTATCTGAAAACGATAGGGACAAGTTCAGATGAAAATGAGATAGACGAACTTTACACACAGGGGAAAAGATGGATTGCGCAACAAATCGGACAGCGTGATATGTTCTTGGAGCATGCACGTGAAGGGGATGAAAGAGCTGTTGTAGAAGGATTTTTAAATAAAATTGAACATATCTTACTAAATGGCACTCAATTAATTCTGAATCCGGTGTATAAAAACATAGGCTTTGATAGAATAAATGATGACATTTTGAAGCACTTGGTTATATCTCGCATCTGCCAACCGCAAAGCAAAGTGGCCACAGTCGATTATCTAAAATCATATTTTGATGAAGACGTTGATTTGAATAAAATCTATCGATATTTAGACAAATTATCAGATAGTCAAAAAGATAAGATACAGGAGCATAGCGTTAATCATACAAGGAAGGTGCTTGGCGGCAAAATTGGTGTTGTATTTTACGATGTAACAACACTTTATTTTGAGACGGATAACGATGATACATTAAGAATAAAAGGATGGTCAAAAGATGGGAAACACTCACAACCGCAAGTGGTATTAGGACTTTTAGTAAGTGATGGAGGTTATCCATTGGCATACTCAATTCACGAAGGTAATAAATACGAAGGACATACGATGCTGCCTGTTATTAAAGATTTTGTTGCCAAGTTCAAGATGAATGATTTTGTTGTAGTGGCAGATTCGGGGCTGATGAATAGTGAAAACATTGCAGAATTGAACAAAAACGGATATAAATACATCATCGGTGCAAAGATAAAAAGCGAGAAATCGGAGATTAAAAAATGGATTTTGGCACAAGAGAAAAAAGACGGCACTTTTTATGAATATCAAAAGACGGCAGATCAAAAGTTGATTTTAGGGTATTCCGATAGAAGAAGTAGAAAAGACGCCTACAATCGAGAGAAAGGCATTAAACGACTAGAAAAAGAGTATGGTAAAGGTCTTATAACCAAGGATAAAATAAATAAAAGAGGATACAATAAGTTTTTGCAAATAACAGATAATGTTAGCGTTACAATAGATTATACAAAAATAGAAGAGGATGCCAAATGGGATGGACTAAAAGGTTACATCACTAACACGAGCTTACCTGCAAATGATGTATATCGACAATATAGTGAATTATGGCAAGTGGAACGAGCATTTAGAGTAACAAAAGGAGTTTTAGAACTACGCCCGATGTTCCACTTCACAAAGAAACGAATTGAAGCACACGTATGCATCTGTTTTGTTGCATATAAGGTTTACAAAGAGTTAGAAAGAATCCTCAAAAATAACGACATAAACATGAGTGTGGATAAAGTCCTTTCCATTGCCAAAACCATAACCACCATTCAGGTAAAACTACAAGAAAGCCAAGAAACTATATCAAAAACCATGCTCCTCACCAACAAGCACAAATCTATTGCAAAACTATTTGAAAACGACTTCTGGAACAAAAATTTGGTTTAGGTGTCGCATTGACAAAGTCAGGA
>JAUNSR010000033.1 GCA_030539115.1 Bacteroidales bacterium | reverse complement strand
GTTTTAAGAGAGAAAGTCCTCGTTGAGAAATCAACGGGGACTTTTTTCGTTTATAATGGTTTTAACTTTAAGCTTAGGAACTTAATTGTAAAATGGAAAGATAGAAACCTTATAATATATTGAAACATAAGGCAAAAGACCAAATACCAAATACAAACCTAAACTAACGATAAAGCTATAAATATAAAGGCAACGATAAAGTCAACGTCAAAGCCAAAGGCAAAGTTGCGGATTTCTCCTATTATATTAGTAAAAATGTCGAAGGTAAAGCATAAGACAAAGTCTAAGCCTAATTTAAAAGAAAATTATAAGTTAAAATCAAAGCCCAAGTAAAAATACAAAGCTTAAGTAAAAAACAAAGTCTAAGAAAAAGCCTCAGGTATAAAAATGATGTAAAAGAAGAAGATGATGATGTTAATGATGTTTTTTCTAAGTGTACAATTAATAGTAATTCTTCTTTTAAACTTGTAAAAGCTTTAGATATTAACTCTTTTTATATTTGTTCGGACATTAATCGAGTCTCTTATTCAGGATTTTGTTTTCTTAAGTGATAAATCTTTGAGTTTAGTAATTTTATGAAATTATTGTTTTATAGAATAGTTTCTTTTTTAAAAGGCGTTATACTATATGAATACATAAATTGATTTGCTGGAAAGATTCTTCAAAATGAATAGTTACAATTATAAAGCTCCTAAAAGGGTGATTATAAAACTCAATCAATCAAAAACATATTATCATAAATTAAGAGTTAAGGTTTTAAATAGTTAAAGTTTTCAACAATTATAGCCATTTATCAACAAATAATAAAATTCACTCAGCCACAAAGGCTCAATTTGTTTTTTTATTATTTTCTTTGCTTAGGAAAAAACGAAAAATATGGGAAAAGTAATTGCTTTGGCCAATCAAAAAGGAGGGGTAGGTAAAACAACAACCACTATAAATTTGGCTGCATCATTGGCTGCTCTTGATAAAAAAGTGCTCATCATTGATGCCGACCCTCAGGCTAATGCCTCATCCGGCCTTGGAATTGACATTCGTTCAGTTGAGACATCTATTTACGAATGCCTTATAGATCGTATAAATGCTAAAGATGCTATTTTGCCAACATGTGTTGAAGGACTTGATATAATTTCATCAAGAATTGATCTTGTAGGGGCTGAGCTTGAACTTTTAAATGTGTCAAACAGGGAAAAAGTACTTACAGAATTGTTGAAAGATGTAAAAGATGATTATGACTTTATTCTTATAGATTGTTCCCCTTCGTTAGGTCTTATTACAGTAAATGCATTGACGGCAGCCAATTCTGTGATAATCCCTGTGCAGGCAGAATATTTTGCACTTGAGGGAATAAGCAAACTATTGAATACAATAAAGATTATTAAATCCAAACTTAATACATCATTGGAGATAGAGGGATTTCTATTAACAATGTATGATGCGAGATTGCGTTTGGCAAATCAAATATATGAAGAGCTTAAGAAACATTTTAGAGAAATGGTCTTTAAGACAGTTATTCAAAGAAATATTCGTTTAAGTGAAGCTCCAAGCCATGGAATACCGGCACTGCTTTATGACCCGGATTCCAGAGGAAGTATCAATCATATGCAATTAGCTAAAGAACTCCTTGACAGATTATGATTCATTCAAAAAAAAATGTTTTAGGCAGAGGGCTTGATGCTCTTATAATGATGGATGAAATTAAAGCCGGAGGTTCATCATCCATCAATGAAATTGAACTATCTAAAATTATTGCCAATCCAGACCAGCCAAGAAGAAGCTTCGATGAAGAGGCTCTTGAGGAATTGGCTGCCTCTATTCGTGCTATTGGTATTATACAGCCAATTACTCTAAGAGAAAGCACTGACGGAACATATCAGATTATTGCAGGAGAACGTCGTTACAGAGCATCTAAGATTGCAGGCAAAGAAACTATTCCTGCTTATATAAGAACTGCTGATGATGACAATGTTATGGAGATGGCTCTTATTGAGAATATCCAAAGAGAAGACTTAAATGCAATAGAAATTGCTCTTACCTATCAGAAATTGATGGAACAATATGGTCTGACTCAGGAAAAACTCAGTGAAAGAGTTGGCAAAAACAGAACAACTATAACAAATTTCTTAAGGCTATTGAAGCTTCCCGCTGAAATACAAATGGGTCTTAAGAATAAACTAATTGACAATGGACATGCAAGGGCTTTGCTGCCTTTGAATGACCCTGAAGCTCAGTTGGCAATTTATGAAGAGATTTTGAAGAACAATTACTCTGTAAGAGCGGTTGAAGATATGGTACGTAATTTTCTTGCAGGAGAGATATCTTTAAAAGAAGAAACTGCTGACAATAAAGCTAAACTTCCTGAAGAATATAATTTGCTGAAATCTCATCTTTCTAAGTTTTTTAATACAAAAATCCAGTTTACATGCAATGACAAGGGAAAAGGAAAAATTAGCATTCCTTTTAAGTCAGAAGAGGAGCTGGAAAGAATTATTGGCATTTTTGACAAACTTCAGGATTGATTAAAAATGCCGTTTATTACAAACTGAATAAAAATCATGCGTTTGATGCAGAAATTTTTTATTGTTTTAATTTCTTTAATTTGCTCAGTGGGCTCAATAAATGCTCAAATTAAGGAGGATGTCAATGAATATTTTGTTAATGACAGTACTCCTTTAATTGTTGAAGATTATGACAAGGCTTCTGAAGAGATTACACTTGATAATCCCAAGTTTTCTCCCGATCCAATGAAAGCAATTTGGTATTCGGCTCTTTTTCCGGGGGGAGGTCAGCTTTATAATCGTAAATATTGGAAAATACCAATTATTTATGGTGGCTATATGGGACTTACCTACGCCGTTACTTGGAATCAAAGATATTATAAGGGTTATGCAACTGCCTATAGGGAATTAGTTGAAAACAGCCCGAATAAAAGCTATCTCGATTATGTAAGACCGGGGTTTGATGTGGAGACCAACAGAGATTGGCTTGAAAATGCATTGAAAAGAAGAAAAGATTCCTATCGCCGATATAGAGATTTAAGTATTATTTGTATGGCAGCCGTATATTTGCTTACTATGGTTGATGCTTATGTTGATGCTTCTCTATACCATTTTGATATCTCACCCGATATTAGTATGCAGGTTACACCTGCTTTAATAGAAAAGAATAGTTTTCACGCTACATCCTTAGGGTTGCAGTGTTCGTTTAATTTTTAATTTTGTTATGCGCATTTTAATCACTTTTATTTTTTCTGTTTTCTGTATTTCAACTTTTGGACAATCCGACTCGTTAAGTATCAGAGAAGATTCATCTTTGAAAAACTCGATACAAGATAGTGCTATCATTGTCCCAGAGGGATTAAATACTGAAATCGATTCCCTTTTAAGTGATTGGTTTATGCGTCATCATACTTATCTGGATTCAACATGTGTGAGTTCAACAATGAATATAGAATATCCTGATTCCGTATATATTCAAAGACTTGGAGCATTGCCCACAGTCATCGAAATGCCTTACAACAAAGTGGTTCGTTCTTATATCGATATGTACACTTCTAAACGAAGGGATTTGGTGGAATATATGCTTGGTCTTGGTTCATTTTATTTTCCAATATTTGAGGAAATTCTTGACAAAAATGATATGCCTATAGAACTAAAATACCTTCCTATTATTGAATCGGCTTTAAAGCCTACGGCAAGGTCAAGAATGGGCGCAACGGGGTTATGGCAGTTTATGCTTGGAACTGCTAAGACTTTAGGAATGCAAGTTAATTCCCTTTATGATGAAAGATGCGATCCTTATAAGTCGACTGAAAAAGCGACTAAGTATCTTAAACAGCTTTATAACATTTACAACGATTGGAATTTGGCTATTGCTGCCTATAATTGCGGACCTGGCAATGTAAATAAAGCAATTAAAAGAGCCGGGGGAAAGACTGATTATTGGGAAATATATTTTTACCTCCCTCGTGAGACCAGAGGTTATGTCCCTGCTTTTATTGCCGCTAATTATGTGATGCACTATTATTGTGAACACAATCTTTGCCCTGTTATGACGGAGATTCCAAATGGCAGTGATACTGTTGTTATTGATAAAATGGTGCATTTTCAACAGATAAGCGATAAACTCAATATTCCTATTGATCAAATAAGGGCTCTTAATCCTCAATATAGAAGAGATATTGTGCCAGGAAATGTTTCACCCTCCGTTTTAAGATTGCCGGTACAAAAATTGTATGCTTTTATTGAACATCAAGATACAATTGCAGCTCACAGATCTGAAGAATTGCTTGTAAATGCAAGAAGAGAGGTCGGCCCTGGCGGTACAATTGCTGCACAAGGCACCACAGTTCATAAAGTTAAGGCCGGTGAGACTCTTTCCACAATTGCAAGAAAGTATCATACATCAATAAATTCTATTAAGAAAATCAACGGTCTTAAAAATGATAGATTAAGAATAGGTCAGAGATTGATTGTCAATGGGTAGTTCTTTTATTTGAACACTATTTTATTTGTTTATAAATCATAGTTTTTGGATATTCGATTTTATAATTTAAATTTTATCGCAAGGTCATAGCATAAAAATAAGTAAAGAAAAGGTTTCATGTTTTATATTTAAATAAAACATGAAACCTTTTCTTTTATCTTCTTACATAGTAAATAATTCTTATAAATTCATTTGATGAAATATTAAGCTTAAATTTCAATTACATAAAATAATAATACACCTTACAAAAATCATAAACCAATTATTTTCGAACAATAAATCATTCTTAAAAGTTATATGTTAAATAAGAACTCAAAAAATGAAACATAATGGAAAAAACTGCTAAAATATTACATATTCTTGAGATGGCCACTGAACCAATGTCTATTCAGGAACTTTCCAATTCTTCAGGTTTTGATGCTCATGAGGTTGATAAAGCTATCAAAAGATTAAAAGAAGAGGGTAAAGTGATATCTCCAAGAAACAGTTATTGGACTCTGGTAAAATAACTCAGTTTTTTTTCTTATGTTTGTCACTTCCTTTAGAAGACAAACTATGAGCGAATTGACTGATTTGGAACTTACTGATGAGCAAAAAATAGACAAAGAGTTTAAGGCATTATTAAATGATTATCTAAATTCCAACCACAGAAAAAAGGTTGAAATAATTGAGCGCGCCTTTAACTTTGCAAATGAAGCCCACAAAGGTATTAAGCGTCGTTCCGGAGAACCATATATACTTCACCCTCTTGCTGTTGCCAGAATTGTTTGCCGAGACATTGGTCTTGGTTCGACTTCTATTTGCGCTGCTTTGCTTCATGATGTTGTTGAAGATACAGACTATACAGAAGAGGATATTGAGAATCTTTTTGGTAAGAAGATTGCGCAAATTGTAAGCGGACTTACAAAGATTTCCGGTGGTATTTTTGGTGATAAAGCCTCAGCACAGGCGGAAAATTTCAGGAAACTTCTTCTTACTATGCCTGAAGACATTCGAGTAATCTTAATTAAGATTGCCGACCGTCTTCACAATATGCGTACTTTAGGATCTATGCTTCCAAGCAAGCAGTATAAGATTGCCGGAGAAACTTTATATATTTATGCTCCTCTTGCCCACAGACTTGGCTTGTTTGCAATAAAGACCGAACTGGAGGATTTGAGCTTCAAATATGAACATCCAGATGCTTATGCTGATATTAATCAGAAAATAATCGATTCTGAAGAGGACCGTACTAAACTTTTTGAAATTTTTGCTCAGCCTATTAAGAAACAATTGGAGGCTATGGGTCTTGATTTTGAAATTAAGGCAAGGGTGAAATCCGTTTATTCCATTTGGAATAAGATGCAGGTTAAGAACATCCCATTTGAGGAGGTTTATGATCTTTTTGCTGTCAGGATTATTTTTAAGCCAAAGGATTATAAGGATGAAAAGACTGACTGCTGGAAAATTTATTCTATAATAACTGATATATATAAACTCCATCCTGAAAGAATTAGAGATTGGGTGAGCCGTCCTAAGGCTAATGGCTATCAAGCTCTTCATGTTACTGTGATGGGCCCGGATGGCAATTGGATAGAGGTTCAGATAAGAAGCGATAAAATGGATGATATCGCAGAAAGAGGTTTTGCTGCGCATTGGAAGTACAAGGTTGGTGAAACTGATGAAGAGTCTGAACTTGATAAATGGCTGAAAACTATTAAAGAGATTCTTGAAAATCCCGAACCTAATGCTCTTGATTTTCTTGATACAATAAAATTAAATCTTTTTGCTTCTGAAATATTTGTTTTTACTCCTAAAGGCGACTTAAAGACTCTTCCAAAAAATGCTACGGCTCTTGATTTTGCCTTTTCTCTTCATACAAATATTGGATTGCAAGCTATTGCTGCAAAAGTTAATCATAAACTTGTGCCTTTAAGTCAACCCCTTCAAAGTGGCGACCAAGTTGAAATACTTACCTCAAAAAATCAGTCTCCCAATCACGATGCCCTCAATTATGTGAATACTGCAAAGGCAAAAACAAAGATTATTGGATATTTAAGAAAAGAGAAAAGAATAAACATTCAAAAAGGAGAAAAGCTTTTGAATCATTTTTTTGAGAAAAATCAGATTGAAGCTTCTCAGGTTGTTATTGATAAGCTGCTTTCTCATTTTTGTCTTAAAAAAAGAGAGGAACTTTTTTCCAAGGTGGGTAATGGCGAGATTGAACTTGATGAAAATACAAAAAAGCTTATCAAGGAAAAGAATGGTAATGTCCTTTTAAAATATTGGAAGATGTCTTTTGGAAAAAAAGATGATTCTCAAAATCAAAAAAAGGAAAATCCAGCTCATATTATTAACAGAAAGGAGACCTATATCCTTAGGGAAGTCAATGGTAAAAAGAATTATACCATAGCTGCCTGCTGTAAACCAATCCCGGGAGACGACGTTCTTGGCTATATAAATGACAATGAGTCTGTAGTTGTCCACAAGCGTTCTTGTCCTCTTGCTACAAAGCTTAAAAGTAGTTTCGGTCCAAGGATTATTTCAGCTCAATGGGCCGGAGACAATGAGAAATCTTTCTCTGCAACTATTGAAATTAAAGGTATTGACAGTGTTGGAGTATTAAATCATATCACTCAGGTCATTACAGGAAATCTTGCAGTAAATATCAGAAATCTTCATATAGATACAAGTGATGGAATATTTCAAGGTAAAATCGGAGTTTTCGTTCATGATGTCAATGAAGTGGAAAATCTTTGTCATTCCTTAAAACAGATTAATGAAGTAAAGAGTGCCAATAGAATTAATCAGTAGTTAATCTGATATTTTGTGGAATATGCTTATTTAGAAAAATGTTTTTTGAGAATAAATTTGCAGACCGATATTTGAATTATTTTATTAGCGGCTTATATCCATTCGAATAATATGGAATTTTATTCTTTATTTTTTTTAATTACTGTACTTTAAACAATGTAAGGTATATATAATGATTATACATTAAATATTTGTTCATTACGCATAATTAGCAAACTTCATTTCTATTGTATAATCGACAGAATCAATCATCTATTTTATTTTTTTAAGTAAACAATTACATATTTTATTATAAAGTATAAATCTTGGTTTAATCTGTGTAGATGAGACCCGGTTTATCCAAAACCTATTAATTATGATTTCCTTTTTAAGAAAAAACAACAAAGTTGTTTACATTACATTATTGTCGGTGATGACATTGTTTTTACTGTTGGATTACATTCCGGTGTGCTCATTTTTAAGCGACTTAGTAACTCCTCCGCTTGCTTTATTCTTAGGATTAATATTTGCACTTACTCTTGGACAGGCATATCCAACTTTTAATAAAAAAATATCCAAAATGCTTCTTCAATATTCAGTTGTAGGATTAGGATTTGGTATGAATCTGCAGTCATCGCTAGCTTCAGGTAAAGAGGGTATGGAATTTACAATTATCTCTGTGATTGGTACTATGGTAATTGGTATGTTTATCGGAAGAAAAATGCTTAAAGTAGAACGGGACACAGCTTATTTGGTTAGTTCCGGCACAGCAATCTGTGGAGGAAGTGCAATTGCAGCTGTTGGACCTGTCCTGAACGCAAAAGAGAGCGATATGTCTGTTTCTCTTGCCACAATCTTTGTTTTAAACGCAATTGCTCTGTTTATATTCCCCGTTTTGGGAAATTGGTTGGGCTTAGATCAAAAACAATTTGGTACTTGGGCTGCGATAGCTATCCATGACACGAGTTCTGTTGTCGGTGCAGGAGCAGCTTATGGAGAAGAGGCTCTTCAGATTGCTACAACTATAAAGTTGACCAGAGCACTGTGGATTATTCCTTTAGCTCTTGTAACATCAGTTATTTTTAAAAGCAGGGACAAGAAAATTTCTATCCCTTGGTTTATCTTCTATTTTATTCTTGCCATCATCGCAAATACATATCTTTTAGATGGAATGCCTCAGGTTGGCGCTTCAATATCGGGAATAGCAAGAAAAGGACTTATCATTACAATGTTCTTTATTGGAGCCTCTCTTTCAACAGATGTGCTTAAAAAAGTTGGAGTTAAGCCTTTGATTCTTGGAGTTTCACTTTGGATTATCATCAGTGTCGCCTCGCTTGGCTATATTCTTTACTGTTGATTTCCAAAGCAGTATATCTAATGCTTGAAATAAGATAGGATACGAAACCTAATCAAAGGCTTTTTGCAGAAAACAGCTGTTGATTTTATATTAAAGATAAACAGGAATCTCAGTATTATCCGCTGAACCAATAATGTCAGGCTACTTATAAACCGCATAAAAGATTATCTGTTAATTTTACTACATAATAACAATCAGAGAAAAAACGTAGTTATAATAGTATCAACTATTCCGTTTCTTTCTCTGTTTGCTTTTTGTGGAATGTTGTGTTATTTTTAGTTATATGATGTTATTGTTGGAAAAATATTTATTTAATAAAGAAGAGCACTCGCAATATCTAAAAATATTTTTTAAGCTTTAAATTTTTCCGTTTTTGTTTTTTTAAATGGTATCAATTATAATTGCATCTTTAAACAAATAAGAAAATAAAGAAACATTAAATCTCAGTTCTTGGAAATTCATTCATATTTTAATAATCATACACCTTTTTTTTGATGTAAATAAAATTAAAGTTTGGATATTTGAACTTAAAAATTCATTTTTACAAAATATGAAGAAAATAGTAATAGCTATTGATGGCTTTTCATCTTGTGGAAAAAGCACAATGGCAAAGGATTTAGCAAAAAAGATCGGTTATAAATATATAGATAGTGGCGCAATGTACAGAGCCGTTACCCTTTTTAGTATAAAATCAAATATTATTAAGGACAAAGTTATTGACGAGGCTCGTCTTGAACAGATGCTTCCATATGTAAAAATAGATTTTATCAATAATCAGGAAACAGGACTTCCCGAAACATATCTTAATGGAAAGAATGTTGAAAAGGAGATTCGTACTATGAAAGTCTCCAATCTTGTCAGTCTAATCAGCGCGCTCCCTTTTGTTAGACATGCCCTTGTCAAACTTCAACAACAAATGGGGGAAGAAAAGGGAATTGTTATGGATGGAAGAGACATCGGCACTACAGTTTTCCCCAATGCTGAGTTGAAAATTTTTGTTACAGCTTCGGCAGAGGTTAGAGCTCAAAGAAGGGTGGATGAGCTTTTGTCAAAAGGCGACGAAGTTTCGTTTGATGAGGTCCTTGAGAATGTAAAATCAAGAGATTATATTGATCAGAACCGCAGTGAGAGTCCTCTTAGAAAAGCTGATGATGCTCTTTTACTTGACAATTCCAATTTAACAATTCCTCAGCAAGATGAATGGCTTATGAATATATTTAAAGAAAAAGCAAACTGTTAGCTTATTTCTTAATTCTTTTTAATTGACAAAATGATAAAAATTGAAATAGATAAGGATTCAGGATTTTGCTTTGGTGTTGTTAATGCCATCAACAGTGCGGAAAAAGAGCTCCTTAATGGTGGTACTCTTTATTGTTTGGGTGATATTGTTCACAATAGCAGAGAGGTTGACCGTCTTAAAGAAAAAGGTCTTGTTACAATTGATCATTCTAAATATGAGGCTTTAAAAGGTGTAAAGGTGCTTTTAAGAGCGCACGGTGAACCTCCTGAGACTTACGAATTAGCTAAAAGCAACGGAATCCGTATTATTGATGCAACATGTCCTGTTGTCCTTCAGCTTCAAAAGAAAATTAAAAGGATGTACTGTGATTCCAATGAAAGAAACTCTCAAATAGTGATTTTTGGAAAAAATGGTCATGCAGAGGTCAATGGTCTTGTTGGTCAAACAAATGGTAATGCTATCGTTATTGAAAAAATTGAAGATGTTGACAAGATTGATTTTACAAAAGACATTCGTCTTTTCTCTCAAACCACAAAATCAATAAGCCATTTTCATGAGATTATTTCTGAATTAGAAAAAAGAAGTAAAGAAGCCGGTGTAGATTTTAAATATTTTGATACTATATGTCGCCAAGTTTCCAATAGAATGTCTCATATAAGAAATTTTGCCAAGACTCATGATATCCTTTTATTTGTCAGCGGCGAGAAAAGTTCAAACGGAAAAGTTTTGTTTGAGGAATGTACAAAAGTAAACAAAGCAAGCTATTTAATATCCGATGAAACTCAGATTGATAAATCATGGCTTAATGGTGCCTCATCAATTGGAATATGCGGAGCAACATCAACTCCTAAATGGCTAATGGAAAAGGTTGCCGAATATATCAATTCAATAGCAAATCAGGCTGATTAAAATTCATATTCAGCAAATAATAATACTATAAACTCCTATTATTTGGATTATAAATATTTTATAAAACCTCAAAAGGGTGAGTTTTAATATTATTAGTTAATTTTGTCTGTCTGGAAAGAGCAAATTTTAAAAGAGGTTTTTTTATAATATAAAACCTTGTTATATAACTAAGAAAAATTTTTAATCAAATGGGTGCAATAAAGTGTATTGGTATTCTTACTTCAGGAGGAGATGCTCCCGGAATGAATGCGGCTATCAGAGCCGTAACACGTACTGCTATTTACAATGGCTTGGAGGTTAAAGCTATATATAGAGGCTACCGTGGCCTAATTACTAATGAAATAGAGACTTTCAAAACTCAAAATGTTAGTAATATTATTCAACAAGGCGGTACTATATTAAAGACTGCCCGTTGTGCAGAATTTATGACTCCTGAGGGTAGAAAACAGGCTTATGACACATTAGTTTCTCAAAATATCGATGCTTTAGTTTGCATTGGTGGTGACGGAACACTTACCGGTGCCAGAATCTTTGCCACTGAATTTAATTATCCTATCGTTGGTCTTCCAGGAACAATCGACAATGACCTGTATGGCACTGACAGCACTATTGGATATGATACAGCATTAAACACTATTATGGATGCTGTCGATAAGATACGTGACACTGCCACTTCTCATGAACGTCTTTTCTTTATTGAAGTTATGGGACGTGATGCCGGATTCTTAGCTTTAAACGGTGCCATTGCCACCGGAAGTGAAGCTGCCATTATTCCTGAAATTGCAACTGAATATGATCAACTTGGAGAGTTGATAAAAAATGGTTTTAGAAAGTCTAAAAACTCAAGCATTGTTCTTGTTGCTGAGAGTCCTCTGACCGGTGGCGCTATGGCTATGGCTGAGAGAGTTAAGAACGAATATCCTCAATATGATGTAAGAGTAACTATTCTTGGTCATATCCAAAGAGGAGGTTCTCCTACTGCTTTTGACAGAATCTTGGCAAGCCGCATGGGAGCCGCCGCTATTGATGCTCTTCTTGACGACCAAAGAAATGTTATGATAGGTATTCAAAATGATGAAATCGTTTATGTCCCTTTCACCAAAGCAATCAAAAACGATAAGCCTATCAACAGAGAGCTTCTTAATACTCTGAGAATATTGTCTATTTAAAAAAAATAATTAATATATCATTCATAATTAAATGAATGACATGTTTATGAGATAAGTTAAGGCTATAAAATAATAAGTGTCAAACAATTCCTTGAAAGAATAGTTTGGCACTTTTTTATTGTGAAACAAAAAATTTATAATCTAAAAACAGAAAAATTTCCTAATTTGAAAACATACGAAGCTTTCATTAATATTGAACACTCTTATTGCTCAAAATAAAATTGGCTTAAACACATAATATCTTCGATCTGTCGGATACATTTTAATTTGATAATCTCTATTTTTTCACCTCAACAGAAATCATTACCGGAAAATGATCTGAAGGGGTTCTTGCATACCCTCCCTTATTTTGATTCTCTTTTTCAGAACGATAAGTATCAGTCAATACACCATATTTTTTTACCTTAAAATCTTTTGTAAGGAAGATATGATCTATTCTTTTATTTGTTTTAAGTCCGGGATTAAAATTATTAAACGTTCCATTTGGGGCATATCTAAATTCTGTAGTTTCATAGCTGTCCTTAAGCAATCCTGAATTATTTAAAAGTAAATACGATTCATTAAATTGATCTACATTAAAGTCACCGGAAAGAATTACAGCTGTCTTTTTAGGCTCTTCGGTAATTTTCTTTAAAATTAGTTTAGCACTCTCAGAACGGGCTTCAACTCCGATATGATCCATATGAAGATTATAATAAATAAAAGTAAAACCACTTTTTAAATCTTTAAACTTACCCCAAGTGCATATTCTTGGAAGTGCGGCATCCCATCCTTTATTGGGATATGATGTTTCTGTTGAAAGCCAGAAATTACCGTCGTCTATTTTTTTAAACTTCTTGGTATTATAAAATATAGCGCAAAATTCGCCACCGTCTTTCCCATCATCACGTCCGACACCTATATAATCGTAGTCTGGAAGATTGTTTTTCATATCTTCAAGTTGATTCTTTTTGCCCTCCTGAGTACCAAAAATATCAAACTGATGAAATAATACCATTTGAGATATATAAGTTACACGTTCTCCCCAGCCGTTTCCATTAATAGAATCGCCTTTATTATCATTTCTAATATTGTAAGTGGCGATATTAAAACTCGGTTTTACTTTAGCAACTCCTGTGAAAGAAAGAAGAATAAAGAAGATTGAGAATAGAATGTTTTTCATAATAGTATATATTTAAAAAATTGCAATCAAAAGATATAAAAACGGATATATACAAAGTTAAGTATATATCCGTAAATGTTATTTATTATAATAAACTTTCAGCACCTCTTTAGCCGCAACAAAAGAGCTGAGCTTAGAGTCAAGAACCAACCTTTCCTTTTCTTGAAGCAGTTGCTTTATTTCCTCATTTTCATAGAAATGTTCTCTTATTTTTTCATCAATAGTCTGATACATCCAATACTTGGATTGCTGTTGTCGTTTAAATTCAAAAAATCCGGTTTCTTTTACAAAACTGAAATATTCATCAATCATGTCAAATATCTCTTTTATTCCAAGGTCGAAATAGCCTGAATATGTCTTTACCTTAGGAACCCATCCTGACTCTGTCGGTGGAAAAAGATGAAGAGCATTTCTAAACTGGGCCGCGGCAAGCTGAGCTTTATCAATATTGCTGCCGTCCGCCTTGTTGATAACTATACCGTCAGCCATCTCCATAATACCTCTTTTAATACCCTGCAGCTCATCGCCTGTTCCTGAAAGCTGAATCAAAAGAAAGAAATCCACCATTGAATGAACAGCAGTTTCCGACTGACCGACACCAACAGTTTCGACAAATACGGTGTCAAATCCGGCAGCTTCACAAAGCACTATCGTCTCTCTCGTTTTCCTTGCCACGCCTCCCAAAGAGCCGGCGGAAGGAGAGGGTCTGACAAAAACATTCTTCTGAACTGCCAAACGCTCCATTCTTGTCTTGTCACCAAGAATGCTCCCTTTAGAACGTTCGCTGCTTGGATCAATTGCAAGGACAGCCAGTTTCTTGTTTTGCTTCATAAGATGCATCCCGAAGCTGTCTATGGAAGTGCTTTTCCCAGCTCCCGGTACTCCCGTTATACCTATCCTAACTGAGTTGCCGGAATATGGCAGAACCTTCTCTATTACTTCCTGAGCAAGAGAATAATGTTCAGGCAATGTGCTTTCTATTAAAGTCACAGCCTGACTAAGCATCGTTATGTCACCTTTGAGAATCCCCTCAACATATTCATTTGCAGAATAAAGACTTTTCTTTGCCCTAAGATTTTTCTTAAGATAAGGATTAACTGTCGGTGGAGAGACGACTCCTTTATTTACTGTGAGTCCTTGATATTTATCATCATTTTCTATATGGTCCATAGATGAATTTTTTTAGATATTAGTTAAAGCACTTTTTCAAAAAAAAATAACTCTATATATTCTCTTTGTAAAACTATAAAGCAAGATAAATAATAAGCATTTAGTAATTACCAGCAATATACTAAAATAAAGAGCAATATTATTTATACTGCTCTTTATTTTCACCTATATAATAGTGTATATTGTAAAATTAGATTTAATCAATAGTGCCGGAAACCTTAAATGTTGTAGTTGGAGAGTTCGGGTCATTTGTAATTATAAAAACTACGCTGTTAAATTTTTTCATTGAAGACTTGGCAGGGTCAATAGTAATCTCTATTTCACTTGACTTGCCGGGCTGTATGGCTTTTTGGGGGGCAGAGAAGCTGAACATACCATTCATGTTTTTTACTTTTCTGACAATCATTTCTGATTTCCCGTTGTTCGTAATTATTAATTTCTTTGTAGTCTTACCGTTTACTTTACCAAAATCGACTGTTTTTTGAGAAATAAAGCACGAAGGAGCATTAGCCTTTTGTTTATCTGTCAAATTAGAAAAATCCTCTCTTATATCGGCAGAGACACTGATTTTGTCGAGCTTATTGTCCTCGTTGTTGATCTTCACAACAAATTCATCGCTTCTTATACCCCAATCCTTAGCCTTGTCAGCAAGGTAAGTAACTTTAAGTTTAGCCTCACCCATCGCAGGCACAGGATTAGGCTGAGCCTCTACTTTAATATGCTTTGGAAGTTCAACGAAAGTTAAATTAAGTGGTTTTGATGATGGGTTATACATCTCCACAGCCTCTTCTTTTGGAATGCCCACATAAACGTCATAGAATGGAATATGTTTTTTCTTCAATTTTAAATCACCTATTTCTCTTGGATAGTTGTCCTCTTTTTTTGGAGTGCGAGGAATTACCTTACCTTTAATTACAAGAGAGCTTCTTTCCGGATCTGTATTTGCATAAACATATACCTGCTTTTGAAAAGCCCCCGGGCGGTTGGCAGGATTATAGGTAACCTTTACCACACCCTTTTTGCCCGGAGCGATTGGCTCTTTTGGATATTCCGGAGTTGTACAACCACAAGAGGCAGCTGTTCGAGTTATTAACAAAGGTGCATTACCGGTGTTTGTAAATTCAAATTCTGTAGTTGCTTTGCCATTCTCTTCCTCAATATCGCCAAAATCATGTGTTGTTCTTGAAAATGTTATGGCAGCCTTTTTATCTTGTGCAAATAAGGCAATTGAAATAATAAGGAAAATTGCTGATAATGTAAATGATTTTTTCATGTCAATTATTTTTTATTTTTTTCTCTTGTATGACCTTTTATATTTGATAATAAACATTTGAGATTATATTTTGTTTTTACAATCACAAAAAAGTACATTGTCAAAAATCCGATTCTGATTCGTTAAATGCAAAAATATAGAATTAATTTATCATTATTAAAAATGGATAGTAATTAATCAATTGAGGTATCTAAAAACAAAACCCCTTATGATTAACATCATAAAGGGTTTTGTGAAAATTAAGTGTCGATTTTATATCTGAGCCAATTCTATAATTTTGTCAACAGCAGCAGTCAGACCATCTTTGTTCTTGCCTCCTGCTTGAGCAAAATGAGGTTGACCTCCGCCGCCTCCTTGTATTAGTTTAGCTGCTTCTCTGACAATTGCCGAAGCATTTACGCCATTTTTAACCAAATCATCCGATACCATAAGTGTCAACAGAGGCTTGCCGGAATCACTTGTGCCGGCAACGAAAAACAATTTCTCTGTTATTTCTCCTCTTAATTGGAATGCGATATTTTTAATTGAATCAGCAGGAACTTCAGAGATAATACGTATCACTTTAACGCCATTGATTATTTCTGCATTTTTAATAAGAGCATTTTTAATTGAAACCTCTTTTTCTTTTGCAAATTCTTCAACTTGTTTTTTAAGTTCGCCATCATCTTCAATCATTTTCTTGATTGCACCCGCAAGATTAGGAGTGTTGTTAAAAAGAGATTTTATTTCTTTCAATATATCTTGTTGAATATCCACAAGCTCTTCTGCCTTTTGTGCAGTAACAGCCTCAATACGTCTAACTCCTGCTGCAACAGAACTTTCAGATAAGATTCTTATCATTCCTATATTGCCGGTTGCAGAAACATGAGTACCACCGCATAATTCAACTGATTCTCCATATTTTATAACACGAACCTCATCACCATATTTTTCTCCAAACAACGCCATTGCACCAAGATCTTTAGCTTTAGCTATAGGCATGTTGCGATGCTCCTCAAGAGCTGCATTCTCACGCACCTTTCTGTTGGCAATGCGTTCAACTTCTCTAAGCTCTTCATCGCTGACTTTTTGGAAATGAGAAAAGTCAAATCTTAAAGACTCAGGAGTAACGTAAGAACCTTTTTGCTCAACATGAGTTCCAAGCACCTGACGAAGGGCAGCGTGCAAAAGATGTGTAGCAGAGTGATTGCAAGCGGTAGCCTGACGCGCTTCCTTATTGATTATTGCTCTGAAAGAAGCCGTCACGTCAGAAGGTAGTTTAGTTACAATATGAACAGCAAGATTATTCTCTTTTTTAGTATTAATAACTTCTATAACTTCTTCGCCATTTTTTAGAATGCCTGTATCTCCAACCTGACCACCACTTTCTGCATAGAAAGGAGTTTGATCAAGAACGATCTGATAAAGAACCTGATTTTTCTGTTTTATCTGACGATAACGAAGAATTTCAGAATCTGCCTCTGTAAAATCATAACCTACAAATTTTGGCTCTCCCTCTTTAAGAGTTACCCAATCTCCGGTTTCAACCGCAGCTGCATTTCTTGCTCTTTGTTTTTGAGCCTGCATGTTTTTGTCAAACTCCTCTTTATCGACCACCAATCCATTTTCACGAAGAATAAGTTCGGTAAGGTCAAGAGGAAATCCATAAGTATCATAAAGTACGAATGCCACTTTTCCGTCAACAACATCTTTGTTGGCTTCTTTAGTTTCCTCCATAACCTTATCAAGCATTTTTATTCCTGTTTCTAAGGTACGAAGAAAAGCATCCTCCTCCTCTTTGATAACTTTAGTAATCAAATCCTGCTGAGCTGTGAGTTCTGGATAAGCATCTCCCATAGTTTCTATAAGAATAGGTATAAGGGTGTGCATAAATGCTTTCTGCTGTCCAAGATATGTGTAACCGTAACGAACGGCACGGCGTAGGATACGTCTGATTACATAACCTGCCTTGGCATTTGAAGGTAGCTGACCGTCAGTTATTGAAAAAGCAATTGTTCTTATATGGTCGGCAATCACACGCATGGCAATATCAGACTGCTCATCACTGCCGTAAGTCTTGTTTGCCATCTTAGCTATCACTTTAATGATAGGTTGGAAAACGTCAGTGTCATAATTTGAACGCTTGCCTTGAATTGCCATACAAAGACGCTCAAATCCCATGCCTGTATCAATAACCTTTGCAGGAAGCGGCTCAAGAGAGGAGTCGGCTTTACGGTTGTATTGCATAAAGACAAGATTCCAAATCTCAATTACCTGAGGATGGCTTTCGTTAACAAGAGAGCGTCCATCGATTTGAGCACGTTCTTCATCGGAACGAAGGTCGATATGAACTTCAGAGCAAGGTCCGCAAGGCCCTGTATCGCCCATTTCCCAGAAATTATCTTTACGATTGCCATTAATGATATGATCTTTAGGAAGGTGTTTTTCCCAATATGAGGCTGCCTCATTGTCTCTTTCAAGACTTTCAGGAGCATATCCTTCAAAAACTGTGGCATACAATCTATCCGGATTGAGTTTTATAACATCCACAAGATATTCCCATGCCCAATCAATAGCCTCCTTTTTAAAGTAATCGCCAAATGACCAGTTACCCAACATCTCGAACATTGTGTGATGATAGGTATCAAGCCCTACCTCTTCAAGGTCATTATGTTTTCCGCTAACTCTAAGGCATTTTTGTGAATCCGCCGCACGAGAGAATTTTATAGGGGTATTGCCAAGAATAATATCCTTAAACTGGTTCATACCTGCATTTGTAAACATTAAGGTCGGGTCATCTTTAATTACCATTGGAGCAGAAGGGACAATTTGATGGCCTTTTGAAGCAAAAAATTGCTTAAACGATTCTCTAATCTCTTTTGCAGTTAGCATATCCTTCATCTGAATATATTTATTTTGTTAGAAAGTTGAAATTTTATCCGATACCGACTATCGCTATTTATCAATATGGAATAAAAATCGCTCTTTAATTATTTTGATTTATAAACACACTGTCAGCTTACTATTAATAATCTGAAAAACAGTTTGCAAAAATAACTCAAAATATTATTTTTGCCTTCATAGATTACCGAAAATATTGAAAATGAGCCTTGGCTTAAGTGATAATTTATGCAAATAAAGCTTTCTTCCTACATTAAATCATCAAACAGTTGATCATTTTTTATTTATATGTTGATTATTTGGGCTTTATCACGGCATTCACTATATGGCTCCTTTTTAAACCTAACATGATTTTTATTGTCTATTGATTATGCTTATTCTTTTATGTTAAGCCGGTTCAGTATGCAATAAAAATTTATTTTTATCTAAAAGAAATATTGATGAGCAAAAAAGCTTTTTATAAATATAATCCACAGACATCAAGCTATGAAAGAGTTTATCCCTCAAAAAAGGAAAAATTCTTTTCTGTATTAAGACATATTTTCTCCGGAATTATTGTCGGGGCTATAACTTTTGGCGTTTTTACGTATTTTGTACAGTCCCCCGGAGAAAGAAAAAAGACAAAAGAGCAGGAGCTCCTTCTTAATCAATACGAGATTCTCACAAAGCGTCTTGATGAAGCTCTTTTGATACTTGATGACATTCAGCAGCGGGATGACAACCTTTATAGAGTGATACTTCAAAGTGACCCTATTTCATCCAAAACAAGAAAGGCGGCTTTTGAAAATGTAAAAAGATATGAGGACCTTTTAACTCTCCCTGATGCCGATTTGGTCGTCTCAACCACTCAAAAAATGGACTTGCTGGCAAGACAGCTTTATATTCAGTCAAATTCTTTTGAGGAAATTATCGATTTAGGCAAGACTCACGAAGAAAAACTGCGCAAACTTCCCGCTATACAGCCGGTGGCAAACAAGGATTTAAAGAGAACTGCTTCCGGATACGGCTGGCGTGTTGACCCAATTTATAAAACAAGAAAGTTTCATGAAGGAATGGATTTCTCCGCGGCAATAGGCACTCCGGTATTTGCAACAGGTGAAGGTGTCGTTATTGCAACCGGTTGGCAGCAAGGGTATGGTAATACGGTTGAAATAGATCATGGTTTCGGATATAAAACTGTTTATGCGCATCTTAATAAAATAAAAACCAAGAAAGGAGCAAAAGTAAACAGGGGCGATGAAATCGGTGAAGTTGGCAATACAGGCAAATCAACAGGTCCCCATCTTCATTATGAGGTGAGGCTAAAAGGAAAGCCAATGAATCCTATGAATTATTATTTCATGGATCTGTCGCCGGAAGAATACGATGCAATGATTCAAATCGCTTCGAACCAAGGTCAGGTTATGGATTAATTTTTCCTTTTCCGGAATGATTATTAGTCTCTTTTTACCGATATTTGCATTGTCTGAACAAATATTTAGCTCTTTAGGATGATGCAATAGATTGATATGTATATCCATATAAGAGATTTGATTTCACTTCGGACGATATTTAACAATAGAATTCACCTATTCTTTAGTTCTCTATTGAGAGACATAATTAATTATGGAAAATAAAAACGATAAGCTATATTATTCTATCAGCGAGGTTGCAGCAATGTTCAATCTTAATGAGTCGTCTCTCCGATTTTGGGAAAAAGAGTTTGACATTATAGACCCGCGCAAAACAGACAGGGGAACAAGATATTATGATAAGAAAGATATTGACAATATTTCTCTTATTTATCATCTGCTGAAGGAGAAGGGGATGACACTTGCCGGAGCAAAGAAAAAGCTTAAAGAAAACAGAGAGGGGACAGCCAAAACTCATGAGGTTATTAAAAGGCTTAAAGAGATACGCCGGGAGATTATTGACATTTGCGATGAAATGAAATAATATCGGCACATCTGTAAGGCTTGCTTTAAATATTAAACGGCTTTTATAAAAGATGTTGATGCTTGCTGCTTAATAGTTTTACACATTATTATATATAAGGATGATTTC
Organism: Bacteroidales bacterium; assembly: GCA_030539115.1. Classification (GTDB taxonomy): domain Bacteria; phylum Bacteroidota; class Bacteroidia; order Bacteroidales; family JAUNSR01; genus JAUNSR01. Next base: position 12,134 of record JAUNSR010000033.1, on the reverse strand, counting down.
GACTGCGATTTCGTCCTTTTTTTATATTAAACAGCGGTTGATATTTGCGGCTTCACATATTTGACACAAGTGTTTTTTTTAAAGATATTGATTAATAATGTTTGTTAATGACTGATATTCATGGGTATGCATAATTTTGAAATTTTCAATTTGAGATTTTTAAATTTTTACCGTCAAAAAAAATATTTTTACCGTCGGAAAATCGATTTTGAACGTCGATTTTTAAATTTTCATTATCGATTTTTGTTGTTATATCTGACATAATTATTAAATATGCAATCATAATGATTTTTTGAGGATAAAAATTGTGTTTCGGTCGGTTTAAATAAATTTGTTTAGGTTGAGATTTTATCATTTGTAAGCAACCCTGAAAAATATATGGTTTAATTGTTTTAAAAAGCCTTGACACACATTTATAAAAATAAATCTATTTCAAACCGCACCTTTTCCAACGTTATGATGGGAATGGTTCAATACCTATAATGTGCCATTTAAGTCATTTGTGAAAATAAATTATCTGAAATAATTAATGTTTGTGTTGACTGTTATCAACAATGAGGTCCCGGATCGGTTGTATCTTGCCACTGATGCATTTATATCAAAAGCTTTAATCTTGACTCCTGCGCCACAGGAAAAGCCGGCAAAAGGGGAACTGTCTAAAGAGTTGAAATAAAAGTTACGCCCATAATTATACCCCAAGGCAAAATAAAAATTGTCATTCGGAATAAACTCACCTGCAAACACTAAATGCCGAAGTCCTTTTTTTATAAAGCCGTTTTTTGTTTTTATTTCAACATTGTCATCAACAATAAAATCATCATCGTAGTCAAGAAGATTTATTCCTGTTAAAGAGAATCTAAGAGGAGCATGAGCAAGCATTTTGGAGACTCCAATCTGGAAGTCGTAAGGAAGAGTTTCTCTTATATCATTAAACTGTTTTAATTGGGCTCCTAAATTTTTAATAGTAGCAGAGAATGAAAATTCATTGTATGGGTTGAAGTAATTAATCCCTAAATCAACAGCCAATGCTATTGAAGAATAAGTGTCATATACCGAGTAGAGCAGTTTCGTTTGTGCGCCACCTCTCCATCTTTCACTAATGTCATACCCGACCAAAGCATGAAAATTCATATCTTTTGCACTAAAATCGCCCAATATTTCATTGCTCGGCGAAGTCAATTTGAAATTGCCATAATCCAAAAAAGATGCACCAAAAGCCAAAGCGCCTCTGTCTAAAAATGGAATAGCATAAAGTGCAGCTCCAAGATTTATATCAGAAATGTAATGCATATAATTTAGAGACACCGTGCCGGTCATCTCCTTTCCGAGTAAAGAAGGATTTAAAACAACAAGCGACAAGTCTTTTTCTACAACTGAAATATTTACCCCTCCAAGTGCATTTGCTCTTGAAGAGGGCGCAATTGAAAGAAAATTAAAAGCACTCGATGTGTTTTGTGCCGATAAAAAATTAGTGAATAATGAAATTGTAAAAAAAAATGTATACAAATAAAATCTTGTCATTCTATTTTTGTTAAATTCGTACTCTGATTAAGCAAATGATGATGAATAAAGCATATTAAACTTTATTCATATATATTGAACGCAATTTTAATCCATTTTGTATGTTGTTAACACGAATAATGGTTTAAAAAAAGATAAATAGCTTCATAAATGTAAAAAAATAGGTTTATGAGAAATTGCGAATTAAAAAATATACTACATTTGCCACTATCAGAGAAACACATATAAAAGATTCAATATATGGAAATAAAAAAGAACCCGAAAGCCGATTTGGAGAACAAAAAAGCAACGTTCATTCTAATCGGTTTTGCAACAATTTTAGCCATTCTGTTCGTAGCTTTCGAATGGACAACTACGAATGTTGTCAAACATGACGACACCGGTGCGAGTGCAGGATTGTTTGAGGAAGAAATTGTTCCTCCAACAGTTCAGGATACGCCTCCTCCTCCTCCGCCACCACCAGCACCTGCGCTCGAAGAAGTTTTGAACATTGTAGAAGATGACAAAGAGATTACAGAAGTAGAAATCGCCTCTACAGAGGATGATCAGAATGTGGCAACAGAAATTATTGCTATGCCTGAGCCTGAACCTGAAGAAGAGGTTACTAATGAAATCTTTACCGTAGTTGAGGACGCTCCTCAATTTCCGGGTGGAGATGCCGCTTTGATCGGCTTCTTAGGTAAGTCTGTGAAATATCCGGTTATTGCTCAGGAAAATGGTATTCAAGGTCGTGTTATTGTTTCTTTCGTCGTTGAACGTGATGGAAGTATTACTGATGCACAGATAGTACGTGGTGTTGACCCATCTTTGGATAAAGAGGCTTTACGCGTTGTTAATTCAATGCCTAAATGGACTCCGGGTAAACAGCGTGGAAAACCGGTACGTGTTAAATTTACGCTTCCGGTACAATTCCGCCTTCAATAAAAGATATTTAAAAGCCTCTCATTTGAGAGGCTTTTTTATTTTTAGCAGTTTTAAAAGTGTGCTGTTCAAAAATGGCTTGGCGGTAAAGGCTGTCTTAATAAAAAAAGAGATAGTTAAATTTGATTTAAATAGAAAAAAAAGCTTTACATTTGGTTTATATAACTCTTGTTATGCGAATTAGATCGTTTCAGTGATATTCTCTTTTTAATCATATTGCTGCTTCTTGAATTTGAGGCAAATATGTTGACATATTTTTTTTCTTGATGTAAATGCCGGAAGTTGGAATTTGTGTTTTTTAGTTAAAAGCAATTTCTAAATATTCTGATTTTAACAGTCTAATTTAATAATAAGATTTTTATTGCTAATTTAAAAGACATTGTAAAGATGGAAGTTCAAAACCGATTAATTGAAATTATCAATAATGCCATAAAAGATATTTCCTATCCAAGTGTAGCTCCCGGTCTTTTTGATCCGATAAAATATACACTTTCTGTAGGCGGTAAAAGAATAAGGCCATTATTAACGTTGATGTCCACATCTTTATTTACAGAGGATATAAATCCGGCTATCAGTCCCGCTATAGGAATAGAGGTTTTTCATAACTTCACTCTTCTTCACGATGATTTAATGGACAATGCATTGATAAGAAGAAAACAGCCGACTGTTCATGTTAAATGGGATGCCAATACAGCCATTCTTTCAGGCGATGCAATGCAGATACTTGCATATAAACTTGTGGCAGCCTCTCCATCAGAACATTTAAAGCAGGTGATCGACCTCTTTTCTAAAACTGCGCTTGAAATTTGTGAAGGACAGCAATTTGATATGGAGTTTGAGAGTAGGGAAGATGTGCCTGAGGGTGAATACATAGAGATGATTAGACTCAAAACAGCTGTATTGCTTGGGTGCGCATTGAAAGTTGGCGCAATTATTGGTGGTGCGGAAAATAAAGATGCAGACTTGTTATATACTTTTGGTGAGAAAATCGGTCTTGCTTTTCAGTTAAAAGATGATCTTCTTGATGTATATGGGGATCCAAAGGTCTTTGGTAAAAATATTGGCGGTGACATTTTAAATAATAAAAAAACATTCCTGCTTATTAAGGCTCTTGAACTTTCTTCGGAAAAAGATAATAGGCAGATAAGGGGGAAATTGAAAGAGGTCAATTTTTCTGCTGAAGAAAAAATTGAGTTTTTCACATCGGTTTACAATAACAGCGGTGCCAAAAATGAGTGCGGAAAGAGAATGGAGGAATATTTCAATATGGGACTCAAAGCATTGAAAAGAGTTAACATAGAGACTGAAAAGAAATATGAACTTGAGAAACTGGCTTCACAGTTAATGTATCGGGAATCTTAAATATTTTTTGATTTATATTATGCCTTATAGACGACTACCAAACACAGACCTTGCCAGAATCAGAGCACTTGAAACAGCAATAGAAAATGAGGGGATAATGGAAAATGGGAAAGTTGTGCTCTCTTACAAGAGTGTCGACGATGCTAAAACATTCCTTCCAAATTTTCAAAGAGTTCATCAGCTTTACTTGCAAAGTTTTGAAACACAGGTAAAATCGAGCAAGAAATATTATCTTCATTTGAAAAATGTAAGATTGTATATTTCTCATTTTATTCAGGTGCTTAATTTGGCTGTTGTTAGAAATGAGGTGAAAAAAGATGCAAAAAAACTTTATGGATTAACACCGGGAGATTTTGGAGTCCCGGATTTATCTTCCGAAAATTCACTTCTTAAATGGGGCGAATCCATTATAAATGGAGAAAAGGAGAGAATAAACAATGGAGGTGCTCCAATATATAATCCTACAATAGCAAAAGTTAGCGTTCATTACAATATTTTTAAGGAAAGTTATTACAACCAAAAGGTCTTGCAAAATAATACTTCTAAAAATCTTGCAAAGATATCTCTTATGAGAGATCGTGCTGATGAGATAATTCTGGAATTGTGGAATCAGGCGGAGGAAACTTATAAAACTTTGCCGACCTCTTTAAGAATTGAGAAGACTCAGCAGTTGGGCGTTGTTTATTATTGCCGTCCAAAGGAAAAAAAAGAGATTGAGACTAATAAATTGCAGAAAAAAATTGATTTTTAAATGATTGATACTCATTCACATATTTACGGCGAAGAATTTGATTTAGATAGAGAGCAGGTTATTGAAAGAGCTTTAGAACAAGGATTGGAGAAGATTGTGTTGGCTAACGTTGACAATGATTCATTACCAAGGATTATAAAAACTTGTGAAGAATATCCATCTATTTGCATACCAACCATAGGACTTCATCCGACAAGTGTTGATGATAATTTCCAAAGCAATCTTGATACTTTATTTAATAGCATAGATATCTGCAAATGGTTTGCCATTGGCGAAATAGGGCTTGACTTATATTGGGATACCAAATATAGAGAGCAGCAAATTATAGCGTTTGAGCAGCAAATAGAGATTGCATTAAGAATGAATCTTCCTGTTATCGTTCATATTAGAAATGCTTTCGAGGATTTGCACAACGTCATGTCAAAATATAAGAATAGAAACCTCAGTGGTGTTATTCATAGTTTTAGCGGAGATGTAAATGATGTGGATTTGATAAAGAGCTTTGGAAATTTCTATTTTGGAATAAATGGTATAGTTACATTTAAAAAGAGTGAACTTAAAGAATTAATACCGATTATAGGAATTGAAAATATAATTTTGGAAACAGATTCGCCATATTTATCACCGGTGCCATACAGAGGAAAGCGAAATGAGTCATCTTATGTGGTTAAAATTGCAGAGGAGATAGCCCGAACATTGGATATAAGCTTAGAAGAAGTTAACAGAATAACAACCAAAAATGCTGAATTTCTTTTTTCTTTAACCTAAGTTTAAATAAAAGGAGCATATTTATGCTCTTAAAAAACGCTAATCATTAAATATGTTCATAATTCTTGAAAAAGAAATTATTGTATAGTGATATTTTTAATTACATTTGCGAGCAGGAAAATTTAATTGCTTTTGTAAATAGGAATTCACACAAGGAGAGATGCTCGAGTGGTTGAAGAGGCACGCCTGGAAAGCGTGTATGCGCCAAAAGTGTATCGGGGGTTCGAATCCCCCTCTCTCCGCGAGACTTTTAACTAATTTTTAATTACACTTAATCTTAAAATTACATTTAGAATGAAAAAGTTATTAGCTATTTTCGCATTCTTAGGTTTCCTTACCCTTGGAATGACTCCTGTTGCTAACGCTCAAGAAGCTCCAGCTACAGAAACAGCAGCAGCTCCTTCAGAAGAAGTTGGTTTGCACAAAGAATTGAAAGTGAAGTTCATTGAGGGTAACGCTTTCTTTATGTCTTTCGTTGTATTAGCCCTAATTTTGGGTATGGCATTCATTATCGAACGTATTATTTATTTGAATCTTGCAGAAATCAATCCTAAAAAATTGATTGCTTCTGTAGAGGGTGCATTGGAAAAAGGTAATGTTGAAGAAGCTAAAGAAATTTGCCGCAACACTCGTGGTCCTATCGCTTCTATCTTCTTCCAAGGTCTTTCTCGCGTTGATCAGGGTATCGATGTTGTAGAACGTTCAGTTGTATCTTATGGTGGTGTTCAAGCTGGTCTTTTGGAAAAAGGACTTTCTTGGGTGACATTGTTTATTGCAATGGCTCCATCTTTAGGATTTATGGGTACTGTAATCGGTATGATTCAGGCATTCGATAAAATCCAACAAGTAGGTGATATCTCTCCAACAGTTGTGGCAGGTGGTATGAAAGTTGCCTTGATTACTACTGTAGGTGGTCTTATCGTTGCTTTGATTCTTCAGATATTTTATAACTATCTTCTTGCAAAAGTTGAATCAATCCTTAACGAAATGGAAGATTCTTCTATCTCTTTGCTTGATGCAATTATCAAATACAACCTTAAGTTTAAAAAATAATAAAAGAACTTATGCAAAATATTAGTAAATATTCATCTTGGTTACTTTACGCTCTTATGATAATAACTGTCATTTGTTTTGGCATGTTCTATTTAGGAGGCGTTGAAGATCCAAATGCAGAATACGCTGCTCCTGTTTACACCAACACTATCCTTAATTTAGGATATATTGTTTTGGTTGTTGGGGCAGTTTTGACAATAGCTTTTGCGTTGTTCCAATTCGCATTGCTATTAAAAGATCATCCAAAACAAGCTGTTATGAGCATTGTTTGGATTGCCGCTTTTGCTATTCTTCTTATCATAGGTTGGGCTATGGGTGATGGAACTCCATTAAACTTGCCAAGCTACGATGGAAGTGATAATACTTATTTCTGGTTGAAATTAACAGATATGTGGCTGTTTGCAGGAGAATTCCTTCTTGGAGCTTCTATTCTTCTCATAATTGGTTTCAGCCTTTTAAAAGTTATTAGAAAATAATTATTCGGGAGCAATCCTGATAAATAGAATAATATTATGGCAAGAAAGAAAAGAAAAGTACCACAAGTGAATTCCAGTTCAAGTGCTGATATCGCATTCTTGTTGCTTATCTTTTTCTTAATAACAACATCAATGGATACGGATAAAGGACTTTTAAGAAAGCTTCCACCTCCAATTCCACCTGATCAGGAGCAGCAGGACTTGGATATTAAAAAACGTAACACTTTACAGGTTATGATTAATAGCTTTGGTCAGGTAGCTGTAAATGGAGAACAGATTGATGTGAAAAATCTAAGAGAGAGAGCCAAAGAATTCATTGCAAATAAAGAGGATTTGCCTAATCTTCCGGAACGTTTTCCTACAGACGTTGAGTTCTTCGGAACTTATCCTGTAACTAAGTTCCATGTTATTTCATTGCAAAATGACCGTCAGACAGAATATCAAGCTTATATTGAAGTTCAGAATGAATTGGTAGCTGCTTACAATGAACTACGTGAAGAGTTGTCAAAGGCAAAATTCAATAAATCTTTTGCTGATTTAAGTGAGCCGGAACAGAAAGCTGTTCAAGCTATTTATCCACAGAAGATTTCAGAAGCAGAACCTAAAGTTTACGGAGGAAAGAAATAATGGGAAAATTTAATAAAAGCGGTGGCAGAGAGATGCCCGAACTTAATACTTCATCTCTTCCCGACCTTATCTTTACACTGTTGTTCTTCTTTATGATCACAACAACAATGCGTGAGAATGAGTTGATGGTCGACTTCACTGCACCAACTGCAACAGAGCTTACAAAGCTTGAAAAGAAGTCACTTGTAACTTATCTTTACATTGGTGAGCCAAAAGAGCAATATCGTAAAAAGATGGGTACAGAAAGCCGTATTCAGATGAATGACAAGTTTATCGAGGTTGCTGAAGTCAGAGACTTCGTTTCTCAGGAACGTGCCAATATGAAAGAGGAAGATCAAGGATTGATGCAGGTATCACTTAAAGTTGATATTGAAACAAAAATGGGTATTGTGTCAGATGTTAAGCAGGCTCTTCGTGATGCTCAGGCTTTAAAGATTAACTACTCTGCTGTTCCACGTGGTGAAAACAAATAAGATTATTATTTATAATCTTTGAAATATCTTAAGTAGGAGGAAAATAATTATTTATTTTCCTCCTACTTTTTTGGCGCCATATAAAGCTGTAGATAGATATTAAAAATGCTTCAAAAATAGATCTGCGCTACTCTCTTTTGTCCTTAAGGTTGCAGGTGCATAACATTTTATGAAAGATTTATAAAAAAATGGCAACCCTATAATATGTTTTGCCATACGGAAGTGATTGCCATATCAAAGCTTTTGCAGGGTTACAAAATATATTTGATTTATAGACTTTAATTTTTTTTCAATAAAAATTAATTGCATGCAAATGGATTTGATAGTCAAGAATGTCTGAGATCATGTAAATGCATAAAATATAGAATTTATGTTAGCATTTATCTTTTTATGAACTCTTGTATTTGATTTTTGTACTTTTGTACCTCATTTTTATTGATTATTTAATTTATTGGCTAAATGCCAGTATCAAAAAAGATATATGAATACACAAAATAAACGTCCTCTTATATTAGTGACAAATGATGATGGCTATGATGCTAAAGGCATAGCTTCGCTTGTGGAAGCAGTAAAAGATTTAGGAAAAGTTGTAGTGGTAGCTCCTGACGGTCCTCGTTCCGGTCAGTCAAGTGCTATTACACCAGGTGTTCCATTAAGAGCTGTTCAGTTAAAGAAGAATGAAAACTTAGAGATATTTAAGACAACAGGGACTCCCGTTGATTGTGTAAAGCTTGCTCTTCATCAGTTGTTGGAATCAAAGCCTGATATTGTACTTTCCGGAATTAACCATGGCTCAAATGCAGCCGTAAGTGTTATTTACTCAGGTACAATGGGTGCCGCAATTGAAGGTTGTATAGCCGGCATAAATTCAATAGGTTTTTCCCTTTGTTCTTATGACAAGGATGCTGATTTTTCAAATATTGTTGACTATATCCGCTTTATTGTTAAGGATGTGATTGATAATGGTCTTGAGAAAGGCGTTTGTTTGAATGTTAATTTTCCTGACTCAGCTGATATAAAGGGTGTAAGAGTGTGTCGTCAGGCATCGGGGTTTTGGACTAAAGAGTTTGAAAAAAGAAAGGATCCGATAGGTAAGGATTATTACTGGCTGACAGGCTATTTTCATAATAATGAGCCTCAGGCAAAAGATACCGACGAGTGGGCTTTGTCAAATGGCTTTGCCTCTGTAGTGCCTTGCAAGGTAGATATGACATCTTATGAAACTCAAGGCAGGCTTAAAACTTTGGAATCATTTTCAAAAGAGGGCTAAAACTGATATTTTTTAGGTCTCAACATAAAAAACATAAGAAATATAAACTGATACCATTTTTATACTATTAAATAAAATAGATAAGTGATACTGACTTGAGAAAATAACGATCAATATATGAAACTATTATTTTGTAAATAAACCTCTATCTTTATATAAGCTAAGCTTCGCCTCATCAAACGCTTTTTAAAAGCTGTCGCTTTCAAAAGCTTATTGAGTTCGGCTTGCATTATCTTTGAATAAGCTAAGCTTCGCCTCATCAAACGCATTTTGAAATCTGTCGCTTTCAAAAGTTTATTGAGTTCGGCTTGCATTATCTTTATTATTGAAAATTAAAAAAAATATTTGATGAAGTATTATTTGATAGTTGGAGAAGCCTCCGGTGATTTGCATGCATCATGTCTTATGATGGAAATAAAGAAGAATGATAAAGATGCGGATTTTAGATTTTTTGGTGGAGATCTTATGCAATCTCAAGGGGGTGTGTTGGTAAAACATTATAGAGAAATGGCTTTCATGGGCTTTGTTTCGGTAATAAAAAATTTGCCTGCAATTTTATCAAATATGGAATTATGTAAAAAAGATATTCTTTCTTACTCTCCGGACGTGCTTATCTTGGTTGATTATCCAAGCTTCAATCTTAAAATAGCAAAAGCGGTAAAGCATTCTCTCAATATTCCTGTTTACTATTATATTTCACCTAAAATATGGGCTTGGAAAGAATATAGAATAAAATCAATTAAAAAATATATTGATAAAATGTTTTGTATACTCCCTTTCGAGGTTGATTTCTATTCAAAACATAATTATCATGTCGATTATATTGGCAATCCTTCCGTAGATGAACTTCTTTATAAATTTAAAAATTATCAATTACAATCTCAGTTTAGAGCAGAACATGAACTTTCGCAAAAACCAATTGTTGCAATATTAGCAGGTAGTCGTAAACAAGAGGTTATCTCCAATCTGCATTATATGTTGAAAGTTGCAAAGAGTTTTCCCCAATTGCAACCGGTGGTTGCCGCTGCTCCTGGGCTCTCTTTAGACTTTTACAAATCTGTAATCGGAGATGAAAATGTAAAGCTGGTCTTTGATAAGACCCATGAATTGTTGATTAATTCACAAGCAGCTTTAGTTACTTCCGGAACGGCTACTTTAGAGGCGGCAATACTAAATATACCTCAAGTTGTCTGCTATAAAGTTGGAGGTGGTAAACTGACTTATGCAATTATGAGTCGGGTGTTGAAGGTGAAATATGTGTCATTGGTAAATTTGATTGTAAATAAAAAAGTCGTTACAGAACTTTTGGCTCATCAATTAACAGTGGATAATTTAACTGAGGAATTAAAAAATATTCTTCCAGGAGGTAAAAACCGAGAATCGGTATTGGAGGGATATTCTCAAATGAAATCATTGTTAGGTACACCGGGTGCACCTGCTAAAGCAGCAAAAATAATTGCAGATAGTTTGGTTTAGATTCTTGTTGAATGGAATTTAAAGTATTGACTTTAAATAATTTGATTATAATCGTTAAACTAAAACTGGTTTTTTATGAAAAAAAATGTTCTTGTGTGGATTTTGTTTGCACTTATTGGGGGATTATTTGTGGTTGCATGTGACGACAACGATGATGATGACTATATTTATCAAAGCATTGTAACTGTGACTGTCGATCAAGCTGCAACTGGAAATTCATTCTATCTAACTACGGAAAAAGGTAATAAGCTTACTCCGGATAATCAATCACAATGGCTTACCGATATTGCCAACGGCAAAAGAGCGGTTGCATACTTTACAATTAAAAGTGGCTCAGCTCCATCCTATACCATTGATTTATTAGCTCTAAAACCGATTCTTACCAAATCTGTATGGGTAATGGATACTGCCAATGTTGATTCTATAGTAGTTGCCAAGAAATATCCGGGCCCTATTTTGGAAGCTTGGTATCAAGGCGGTTACATAAATATCTTCTTTAGATATTATTGGGTCGATGCTCCTGTATATGTAAATCTTGTTAAGAGTGAAGTCACATTTGTTACCAGTGGTGGTGAAACTGACACTATAGCATCTACAACTCCTAACCCGACAGGAGGTGTGCTTAGTTTGGAATTTATTGTCAACTTAAACAACAGATGGATATTGCCTCCACAATGGACTAATTCTATAGCTTCATTTGCAATCCCTGCAGATGTTGCCTCTATAGCAGGTGTTACTACAATTAAAATATTGTATTACGATAGAAATGCAAATCCTCAATATTATACATTGCCTGTAAATCAAACTTCCTCTAACTTCTATAAGAGCGAGCTGATTAAAAACAGCGATGGAATGAATGTTAAGACATTGATGGAATAGTCTTTTTTGATTTTAAATCGTTTTAGTAAATATTTTTCATGTATTAATTGAACGCATTCTAATCCGAAAAAAGTCAAAATTAGAACTTGCTTATAGTTACAACTATTTATTTGTAAAAACTCCCTTAAAAAAATTCATAAAGTTTTTTTAAGGGAGTTTTTTTATTTATTCTATTTATAAAGTAATGAAGAGTCTTGCGGGGAATATTTGGTGTGTTTAAATGAGAAAGAGTGTGCTTGATTAAATTATAATGATTTGGGATATTTCTTCATCTGCAAATTTGCTTATGATGTGATGAAAAACAATATTTCAAATGTAATTAACTCCTTTTATTGTCCGTTAATTGCTTAAGGATTTGCAGTATAGATGTCTTGTTTTAGATTGAAATTTTTATATTGTATATATTTATTGTTGTTGATGGTTTTACTAATAGATTTAACTTACCTAACAAACAATTTCAGCTCTTATTTTGTAAAAACAATCAAACTTTCAACTATATAATATATCATTGCTGTCCACTTAAAAAAAGTTGAGTGACAGCTGGTTATTATTTTGAT
>JAUNSR010000005.1:23359-128849 GCA_030539115.1 Bacteroidales bacterium | reverse complement strand
CTTTACATATTTGGAACAAAAAATTATTATTGGGTAAATTCTGAAAATGTCAGGTAAAAATGAGTTTTAGACCGGTAAAATTCTGTTGAAGAATGATTAAAACGTATTTTTTTTAGACCAAAAAGAATTTTGCTTAGATAATGAACTTATACCGGTAGTTTGGAATGGTTAATTTGCAACTTAAAAAAAATAATAAATACTATTAGCGATAGTAATCAAGAATTAAAGACAAACCTTAAACTTATTTTATATATTTGTCAAAGATGTGCTTTAAGCATTCAGAATTATGATAACTTTTTTTACTTCTGATATATTAAACCTTAATGCTGGCATAGTCTTTTTTGGTAAGTTTAAATATTTTTTTAATTAAACTAATAATCAAAATATTATGATTTTAGATTCCATTGAAAATCTATCGCGTTATACCGCTCTTCAACCCTTATTTGAAAAGGTAGTGCAATTTCTAAAATTAAACGACATCAATACTCTTTCTTTTGGAAAACATATAATAGATGGTGAAAATATCTATCTAAATATTGTTGAGGCAGCAGGAAGAGATGTTGAAGACGCAGCAATTGAGATACACAAAGAGTATATAGATATTCAATTGCCATTGTCGAAAAAGGAAACATTCGGATATAATTCCCTTTCGAATCTAAAAATCCTCTCCAAAGAATATGATAATAAAAACGATATCGCTTTTTACAAAGATATGTGTTCATCATTTTTAGATGTTGAGCCGGGCCAGTTTATTGTGTTTTTTCCTAAGGATGGCCACATGCCCTGTATCTATAAAGGAAATGCAAAGAAAGCAATATTTAAAGTGAAATTTCAGCATTATTAAATTGCCTCTGACAATTGATTTAGAATACAAATAATCCAATTTAAAGAGAGCATTTATGTTTTAATGTAAAAAATAAAAAATGAATAGATGAAAAAAGTCCTAAAACTTATACAGAATGATCCTTGGTTAATGCCTTATAAAGATGCCATTGACGGTCGTTATGAATATATGCAAAAAAGAGAAAAAGAACTCATTTCAGATGCCGGTTCACTGTCTGATTTTGCAACAGGTTATCTTTATTTTGGACTTCATAAGAGAGACAATCAATGGATTTTTCGTGAATGGGCACCAAATGCCACTGAAATTTATCTTATTGGTTCATTTAATGATTGGAAGGAAAGTGAAGACTTTAAACTTACTAAAACAGACAATGGAAACTGGGAGATAAAAATTCCTTCAGATAAAATAAATCATCAGGATTTGTATAAGCTTTCTGTTCATTGGAATGGGGGGAAAGGTGAAAGAATACCTGCTTGGGCAGACCGTGTTGTACAGGACCCTAAAACCTATATTTTTTCTGCTCAAGTTTGGAGTCCTGAAGATTCTTACAAATTTGAAGTTGACAAGTTTGTACCTGAAGTTCATCCTTTGATGATATATGAGTGTCATATCGGAATGGCTGTCGAGGATGAAAGAGTCGGAACTTACAATGAGTTTAGAGAGAATATTCTGCCAAGAATAGCAAAATGCGGTTACAATGCCATTCAAATTATGGCCATTCAGGAACATCCTTATTATGGCTCTTTTGGCTACCATGTGTCAAGCTTTTTTGCTCCGTCTTCAAGATATGGCACTCCTGATGAACTTAAACAGCTTATTGATGAGGCTCACAAATTAGGAATGACAGTAATAATGGATATTGTACATTCTCATGCTGTGAAGAATGAAAATGAGGGGCTTGGCAAATTTGACGGCTCTTTGGATCAATATTTTTATGCTGACGGAAGAAGAGAGCATCCCGCTTGGGACTCACTTTGCTTTGACTACGGTAAAAATCAAGTGGTTCATTTTCTTTTGTCCAACTGTAAATATTGGATGGAGGTGTTCAAATTTGACGGTTTTAGATTTGATGGGGTAACATCAATGATATACAACAATCATGGTCTTGGTCAGGATTTTGGCAGCTATGATGATTATTATAATGCAGGTCAAAATGGGGATGCGATATGCTATTTGACTCTTGCAAACAAACTTATACATGAGGTCAATCCAAAGGCAATCACAATTGCTGAGGAGATGAGCGGTATGCCCGGTGTTGGAGTAAATGTAAAGAATGGCGGTATTGGATTTGACTATCGTATGGCAATGGGGATACCTGATTATTGGATTAAACTTCTTAAAGAAAAGAAGGATGAGGATTGGAATGTTACTGAAATGTTTTGGGAACTTACCAACAGAAGAGCTGATGAGAAGACAATAAGCTATGCAGAGAGTCATGATCAGGCTTTGGTGGGTGACAAGACTATAATTTTCCGTCTTATTGATGAGAAAATGTATTGGAATATGATGCGCTGGGATAAAGACCTTACCGTAGATAGGGGTATTGCTCTTCATAAAATGATACGTTTAATAACTGCATCGACAATAAATGGTGGTTATCTGAACTTTATGGGAAATGAATTCGGACATCCTGAATGGATAGACTTTCCAAGAGAGGGAAATAACTGGTCATATAAATATGCAAGAAGACAGTGGAGCTTGGTGGATAGGCAGGATTTGAAATATCAATTCCTTAACTGTTTTGATAAGAGTATGGTTGAGCTTTTTGCCTCTATAAAAAAGTTTGAAGAGCAGCCTATATCCAAAATTTGGGATAATAGGGCAGATCAAGTCTTGGCTTATGAAAGAAATGATTTGGTTTTTGTCTTTAATTTCAATCCTGAAAAGTCTTTCTCCGATTATGGATTATTAGTTCCTCAGGGAGACTATCATATTGTATTGAATACTGACTCTATTGTATTTGGAGGTTTTGACAGAGTAAATGAAAGCGTGCATTATCTTACTTTGGGCGACCCTCTTTATACATTACAGGACAAAGGATGGTTAAGAACTTATCTACCGGCAAGAAGCGCTCTGGTTTTTAAAAAAGTTTCTTCCAAGAAAGGATCCGGAGTATCGAGAAAAGCAGACAAAAAAACTAATAAATCAGTTTTAAGTAAAAAGACTAATAGTTAAAAACATAATTTATTTAAGAAATGTGCAGAAAACATATTCTACAACATATTAATAAATTTGTTATAATATGTAAAGAATCCGATATTTGCACGGTTAACAACAATCTTTCTTACCTTATGAAATTAATACCTAATTGAAAACTATAAAAAAGGCCATCTGTGAAGATGGCTTTTTTTATTAATGCATTCCTTTACTATTTGCCGTTAAATTAATGTTTTACGAAAATATGATTATTTATCTGCAGAACGGCAATTAATATAATCATTAAAAGCCTCTTTGTATGAGTCGGACACAGGAATATACTCTTTGCCGATAACTATACGATTTCTATCTATAACCTTAATATATTTCTTGTTTACAATAAAAGATCTGTGCACTCTGATAAAATCCTGTTTTGGAAGCTCCTCTTCAATTTGCTTCATAGACATTCTTGAAATAATCGATTTGCTTTCACCTTCAACAAAAAATTTAATATAATCTTTCAGACCCTCTATGTAAACGATGTTTTGAAAATCTATGCGTATAAGTTTATAATCGGACTTTATAAATATTGAATCGTTTTTGTCTTTCTTGTCATCGTCGATTTTATTTTCATTAAGTGTACTGCCCTTTAAAGAACATATCCTTAAAGTATACATCTTTAAGGCCTTTTCAGAGGCTTTTAGAAACTCGGTATAGCTTATCGGTTTTAGCAAATAGTCAAGAGCATTGACCTTAAAGCCTTCATAGGCAAATTGCTGAAAGGCGGTGACAAAAATAATTGATGAGTCCTCGGGGATAAACTTTGAAAGTTCCAGACCATTCAGCTCCGGCATTTGTATATCAAGAAAAAGCAGGTCAGGATTTAATTCCTTTATATTATGAAGAGCCTCAATAGAGTTGTCAAATTTGCCCGCCAACTTTAGAAACGGAGTCTTTTTGACATAACTCTCCAAAAGCCCCAAAGCCAATGGCTCGTCATCAACAATTACTGTTCTTAATAAGTTGCTCATCTTTTATTCATTTGATTTTGTTAAATCAAATATAATACTAAATATATCAAAAAGAGCTTTTATTAAGGGTTATAATTTATAATTAATAGGGCGTATGATACCAAAAAAGCTTTAAACAAGCCATATTTATTAAGACAAGACAAAGGCTTTGGAATTAATTTTCTTTTAGCGGAATATTTGTTTTTCTCTTTCCAATAGTGAGTTTTGCCAGAAAAATATCATTTTCTCTTCCTGAAGAGAAAGAAAAATCTTTCTTATAGATAAGCGACAATCGCTTTTTTAAGTTTTCAAGGCCTATGCCTGAACCGCTTTTGTCGTTTTCACCTTTTGGAAAAAAGCTGTTTTCAGTAGTAAACATCAGTTTGTCATTGTCGGAAATGTCAAGAAGTATATGTACAAAAGACTTGCCGGTATTGCTGATACCGTGTTTAAAGGCATTTTCAATTAAAGTGACAAATAAAAGTGGGGCAACAACCATGTTTTTATTGTCTCCTTTTACATTGAATGAAATATCTACTTTTGAAGAAAATCTAAGCTTTACCAAATTCAAATAGCTTTCAATAAAGTCGATCTCCTGAGCCACCGGAACTTCAATCTGATTGTTGTCATAAAGTACATATCTAAGCATTTTGCTTAATTGATGAACCGCCTCCTGGGCATCATCCTGATTGATGGCAATAAGGGAATATATGTTGTTTAACGTGTTGAAAAGAAAATGTGGATTTAGCTGGCTTTTAAGATTTTTCAGTTCAGCCTCGGCATGAATCTTTTCCAAATCTTTCTTTCGGCTCTCATCAATATACCATCTTATTGTCATTTTTATTCCAACAGAAAGCCCTGCAGTAAGAATATACATTGTTATATCCCTTATAAGATGCAGAAGCCATTCATAATGAATGGAAGGCTTTTGAAAGTTGTCAGAGCTTGGAGCAACCCAGAAATATGTATCTATAATATACATAAATGCTGCGCTGACAATAATCATAACCATATTTGCCAAAAGGAATTTCTTTACATTCTTTTTGAAAAGGTACTTATTTATCAGTACAAAATAGTTTATATAGAAAATAAGCAGAATAACACATTGACTTATGCAATATCTTGAGTAGAAGTTCAGCCATGACTCATCAATCTTGTTTGGCATAAAGATAAAAGGTGATGCAAAGAGCATTAACCATATAATTATGTGCAAGACAATAGTTAGAAATTTGGTCGGTCTTCCATTAAAAATAAGTTGCATAAGTCAGATGTTTTAGAGTTTATAAAAGTAATAAAAAATATTACTCGTAGCGTATGGCTTCAATAGGATCAAGTCCGGCAGCTTTTTTTGCAGGATACCATCCAAAGAAAACTCCGGTAACGGTACAGACAGCAAAAGAAAGAAAAACAGACCACGGCTGAATCAGTATCGGCCATCCGGCAATGACTTTTACTAGAACTGAAGTTGTAACACCAAATATTACCCCTATAATGCCTCCTGCAAAGCTCAATAGTACAGCTTCTATAAGAAACTGCATAAGAATGTCAATTCCTTTAGCTCCTATAGACATTCTAAGACCGATTTCTCTTGTTCTTTCAGTGACTGAGACATACATAATGTTCATAATACCGATGCCACCTACCAAAAGAGAGATTCCTGCAATACAAGAAAGAAGTATGGTCATTAAATCTGTGGTTGATGTCATCATTGAAGACATCTCCTCTTGGGAGCGAACTTCGAAATCATCCTCAGCACCCTCTTTGATATTATGATTGAAGCGAATAATGTTTTCTATCTCCTCGACAGCGGCAGGAGACGACTCTTCATCGGTGGCAGAAGCATAAATTCCCTGAAGGTAGTTGATGGCAAGCACCCTTTTCTGAACTGTAGTATATGGAGCGATAAGCAGATCATCTTGGTCCATGCCCATGCTGTTGTAGCCTTTAGACTCAAGGATGCCGATGATTTTGAAAGGCGTTTTACCAAAGCGAATATATTTGCCAAGAGGGTTTTCTCCATTTGTGAAAAGGTTGTCAATGACGGTTTTGCCAATAAGGCAAACCTTTGCAAAACTCTTTATGTCAGCTTCAGAGAAAAGATCTCCCTCCTGAACCTTATATTTTCTTATATCGAGGTATTCAGAGTTTACTCCATAAAGGGTAGTGGGGGTATTGTTGGCTCCATAAACGGCTTGAGAGGAACTAGAAACAGAGGGGGAGAGGTAAAGCACATTTTCTGCTTTCTCTTTTATGGCATTGAAGTCTGCCATTTTAAGACTCTGCATTGAAGAGGCATCCTGACGAACACCACCCATTCTCATACTGCCGGGATGAATCATAAGCATGTTTGAACCCATCTGTGATATCTGATTCCTTATGCTTTGTTTGGAGCCCTGACCAATAGCAAGCATAGTTATCACTGAAGCAACACCGATAATAATACCGAGCATTGTCAGAAAACCTCTAAACTTGTTTGCATTAAGAGCTCTTAAAGCAATTTTGAACAGATTATAAAGATTTATTTTTTTTATCATAATAAATAAGTTTTAAAAGATTCTTTGTCAATCATCCGATTTGGGCAGCTGCCTAAGAATCTCTCTGGCGTCTTTAATATTACTGTTATATGTGTCGCCAATGATTTTTCCATCACGAAGGGAAATGTTCCGACTGCTGAATTCCTCCATCTCAGGGTTGTGAGTGACAAAAAGAATAGTTCTTCCTTCTTTATAAAGATCCTGAAAGAGGGCAAGAATTTCAAGAGATGTTCTTGTGTCAAGATTTCCTGTGGCTTCGTCGGCAAGAAGAATGACAGGATTGTTTACAAGTGCCCTGGCAATTGCAACGCGTTGCTGCTGTCCTCCCGACATTTGGTTTGATTTGTGATATAGTCTTTCACCAAGTCCCACTTCTTCAAGAGCTTTTATTGCTCTTGCTTTCCTTTCATCAGAGGGAATATTGGGATTGTATATCAAAGGAAGCTCAACATTTTCTATAGCTGATGTTTTGGGCAGTAGGTTATAGTTTTGAAATATAAAACCGATCTTGCTGTTTCTCATATCAGCCCTTTTGTCGCGGCTCATGGTGCTTGTCTTAATACCATCGAGAAGATATTCTCCTTGGCTTGGAGTGTCAAGACAGCCAAGAAGATTTAAAAGGGTTGATTTGCCGGAACCGCTGGTGCCCATTATGGTAACGAATTCACCGGCATTGACACTAAAACTTACCCCGTTAAGAGCCTTAACCGTTTCGTTGCCTACGATAAAGTTTCTATGCAAATCGGTTATTTTGATAATCTCTTTACTCATAATTTGAATTTTATTTTTTCTTTCCCGGAGGTGTAGGCATAAATGGACTGCTGCTTTCTCCTTGAGGAGAGTTGTCTGCTGTTGATTCCAAAGATGAACCTGTTATAACTTTGTCCCCCTCTTTAAGACCTTCGATTATCTCTGTATTTATTCTGTCGTCATAACCTGTTTTTACGGAAACTTTCTCTTCTATGCCGTTTCTTAAAACCCAAACAGCTTTTTCATTTGAAGAAGCATCAGCCTTGTATTTTAATGCTTTGCTTGGAACTGAAAGAACATTGTTCTTTTCAAGAGTCATGATGGTTACATTTGCTGTCAAACCGGGCTTAAGTTTTAAATCAGGGTTTGGAGCATTTATAACTACTTCGTATGTTACGACATTTGATGTTGTTGTTGCTTCAAGTCTTACTTGTGTTACTTCGCCTTGAAAAACATCATTAGGAAAAGCATCAACTTCAAAGCTAACGTTTTGGCCAACTTCAACCTCGCCTATGTCAGCTTCGTCGACATTGGCAATCACCTGCATCTTTGTGAGGTCATTTGCAATTGTAAACAAGGTCGGAGTACTAAAGCTGGCAGCAACTGTTTGTCCTTCATCGACGGCTCTTGAGATAACCACACCATCAATCGGGGAATAGATAGTAGCGTATCCAAGATTTGTTTTTGATTTCACCATGTCTGATTTTGACTTGTCGTAACTGTTTCTTGCCTTTTCAAAACTGTATAGAGCAGTTTCATATTCTGTATCGCTAATCATCTGTTTTTGATGAAGCTCTTTCATTCTGGCAAAATTTTTTTCCTGATATTCATATTCAACTTTTGCTCCCTTCATGGCGGAAGTTTGTGAGGCAAGCTCTGATTCAAGAGTTGTTCGGTCAAGTTCCGCAAGAATCTCACCTTTTTTTACGTTTGAATTGTAGTCGACATAAATTTTAGAGATGATACCTGAAACCTGAGTACCTACTTCTACATTAATGATAGGTTCCAATGTCCCGGTTGCGGTTACCAATCTGCTCATGTCAGTGCGTTCAACAGATGCTGTTTCAATTTTCTGTTTAGGAGCCGGCGATTTTTTTAGAAAGAACCACGCAATTACTCCTAAAAGAACAATTCCGATTGCGATAAATAACTTTTTCATATTATATATTTTATTTATTCATATTAAACTATCAATTGTTTCTCTCTCCTTGGGTTTGATAGAAGTTTAACAGTTTCAAATCGAGTAAAGCAGTATATTTTGCTTGGAGCTTTTCTTGAATTGCAGAAAGAAGAGTGTTTTTTTCAACCAAAATATCAACGGCATTTTGCATACCGAGTTGGAATTTCTCGCTTATAAGATTATAGCTCTCCTGAGCCGCCTTGACTTTTGCAGAAGCAGCGTCATATCTGCTCTGAGCAGAGATAGCATCAAGATGAATAGTGGCAATAGCATTGCTGATTTCCTTTTGAGTATTCTCAAGAGAGAGTTCAGCATTAAGAGATGCAATTTGAGCTCTTTCAATCTTAGACTTTGTTGAACGGTTGTTAAGAATAGGTACTGAAATTCTAAGTGACAAAACCTCGGACAATCCGTTGCTTAATTGATTCCCAAAATTTGTTGATAAGGCGGAACTGTGTCCCGTTCCAATTGAACCTCCTAACGATAAAGTCGGATATCTTTCTGCTTTTGCAATACTTTCAGAAAGCTTGGATATTTTTATATCTGTTTGAGCTGCCTTGATTTCTGGAAGAGTTGTAAGGGCAATATTTTCAACATCCGCTTTATCTGGAATAATAATATCCAATTCTGACAAGCCTGCTTCTTCAAGATTTATTGCAAAAGCAGAGCTTGTGTCGATTTCAAGCAATTTTTTTAAAGAAAGTAAAGCATCCTCTTCAGAAGTCTGAGCAACAACGAGCTGATATTTGTCACTAATATATTGACTCTCTACCTGTGCATATTCAACCTTGTTGATAGTTCCTGCATCTAAA
Source organism: Bacteroidales bacterium (assembly GCA_030539115.1). GTDB lineage: Bacteria > Bacteroidota > Bacteroidia > Bacteroidales > JAUNSR01 > JAUNSR01. The sequence goes on along the minus strand of JAUNSR010000005.1, from coordinate 119,583 downwards.
AGAGCTTTTGACCTTTCGAGCTGCTTAAGTGATGAATTCACAATCTCTTTATTTGTTGTAACAGATTCATGTGCATAGAGAATTTGATAATAAGCTTTTATGATAGACAACTCGATGTCGTTTGAAGTGGCAAGATAATTATAGTTGCTTGCATCCACCGAAAGTCCCTGCTTTTTAATAGTATTGATATTTGCTCCTCCATTGAAAAGAGTAACATTGGCATCGAGAGTATATGAACCGTTGTATATGACACTCTTTTCTGCATCTTTCTGAAAACTTACGTTCTGTGAACTTGAGAAAGTTAAGGAAGGAAATAAGGCAGCCTTGGCTTCTTTTAGGTTAACTTTAGCCTCCTCAGTTGAAAGTGCAGATTTGAGAACCTGAATATTGTTATTTCTTGCATAACTTATGCAGCTGTCCAAAGACCATGACTGCAGGCCTTTGTTTTCATTATTGCTTTGAGCCGATAAGCTAAAGCAGGCAAGAAAGCAGATAATTGAAAATAAGATTTTTGGTTCCGATTTCTTCATATTTGAATGTTTTAATGTTTCGTTTTAATTCTGAACCAAAAATATTTTCCTTTTTATACATTATATAATAAATGAGACGTTCGCCAATTTTTTGTAGACCAATCGGCTTTTCTTAAGCCAAAATCTTTATGGCGTTTTAAATGAAAAGAATATTGTATTGAAATAAAAAATGCCGCTTTAGATAAATGATTTTTAATTTATCAAAAGCGGCATGGGTGAAATTTTTATTATTAAATGTCTATTAACAATCTATTTGCATAGTTTAATAGAATTGAAAATGTTTTCTGAAAGATAGAAAATTTTATGCTTGAAGGTCAATAAGAAGTGTGGAGTTGGCAGTGTTCATTTGTTCCTCTCTTGTCTTTAGAAGAATCTCCCATTCCTTGCTGAAAAGAAAATCTCTGTCAATCTTAAAGTCTTCAGACCCATAAGCGTCCATTCTGCTCATGATAAGACCGACAGAAATCTTGTGAATGTCCATTGCGGGCTGCCAAGCATGAATTTTTTCGTTATTATTAACCACTTCACACAATATTCCTATATCGCAAAGTTTACCAAGAATCTGGGAAGTGAGCTTTGAGGGAATTCTATAGTTGGTTGACAACTCCTCATTTGTTAAAGGGGGAAGCTGCTTTTCAAATCGCTTGACAACAAGAGTGGCAATGAGAATCGTTATGAAATCATAATACCTTCGGCTGATATTGTTGGTGTCTTGTTCAAAATTAAAGTTCTTTACATTTTGAGAGGCATAGGCAAGTTCCGCTCCATAAAGGCATATAAGCCATGAGAGCTGAACCCAAAGAAGAAGAAGCGGGAGAGCAGCAAAACTACCATAAATGGCATTGTATTTTGCTACCCATATCTGTCCATTAATGTAGAAGTATTGGAAAAGTGTGAAGGCGGTTCCTGCAACAAGACCTGCCCAAAAGGCATTTATGAACTTTACTCTTGTGTTTGGAATGATGATATATATCACAGTAAACAATAAACAGGTTACAACATAAGGCGCAATTTTAAAAATAGTAACCATCAATGGATCAAGAATGAACTGAAAGTATGGAAGCTTTATGCTGGTTGAGATAAATATTGACATACCGCTCGAGAGAATCATCAATATTGGAATAATTAACACCATCGAGAGATAGTCGGTGAATTTTCTAAAGAAACTCCTTGAACTTTTTACCTGCCATATATAGTTGAATACGGTTTCTATATTGCCAATCAAACTGATGACAGCCCAAAGAAGAAAAATAAGACCTATACCAAGAAAAAGACCGTTTTTTGCCTCCTGAAGATAGTTGGAAACAAAGCCGAAAGCTTTGATTATTATCTCTTTCTGGCCGGGAAAAAACTCCAAGAGCTGGTTTTCTATTATTGATTGAAAACCAAATCCTTTTGAAACGGCAAGTAAAAGAGCAAGCACCGGAACAATTGCAAGAAGTGTGTTGTAAGTTAGGGCAGAGGCTTTCTCTGATAAACGATCGTTAAGGAAGAATCTTATTGAAAGAATGATTGTTTTTACAATATTGAAAAGAGAATTTCTTAACCCGGAGACTTCGTCTTCTGTGACTCTCCAAATATCATAGGTTAAAAAGCGAAGAAGCTTTTTAACTCTTATCTTTAATTTTCTTATGCGTCTTTGTTTAGATGTTTTCTTCATGTTTTGAAGAATATTATTAGGAAGAGAAAAAAAAGAAAAAACAGCAGGCCTATAAGCCGGGTTCTGTGCCTAAAAAAGGCGTTTGTCATTTATCTCGACTTTATGTCACCATAAAGCTCCAGCGGTCTACCCCCCGACATTGAACGAGCAATTCTTTTTAGCCGGTATACATGACCTTACAACCCATAAGATGTACGAATGCAGTGTTGCCATTGCATCCGGTGAGCTCTTGCCTCACCTTTTCACCCTTACCTTTTTGAAAAAGGCGGTTATTTTCTGTTACATTACTTTGCCTTCGCAGACAACTTCCCGTTAAGAAGTATGGCGCTCTTTGTTGCCCGGACTTTCCTCCCACTAAAAAGTGAGCGACAAACCGTCCTGCTGCGTTTCTCTTTAATTGGATTATTCTTTGATAAGGATATTCTCATTTATTAAAGAATAATTCATTTTGGAAAATGTTCATTAATCAAAAAGATTATGGCTTAAACCAAATCTAAATTTTCCTCTTTGCAAAGATAGAAAAAAATATGATTTGTCAAATTTGATATAATGCATTTAGAAACTATATTTTCTCCAATTTGTTAACATTGTGATGATATCTGATTGCAAATAAAGAAAAATATTATTTTGTTATGATAAATAATTGCTGAGGTTTTGGATGTCTTTAGAGAGAAATGGCAGATTATAGCTTGGCTTTTTTATGGCTTTAGAGAGAACGATATAATCTTGCTTGGCTTTTTCCAAAATTTCAGAGAGAAAATGTAGAATATTGCCTTGCTTTTTTTCGACTTTAGAGAGAAATGGTAAAATCCGACAAAGTTTTTTGCTGTTTTTAATGAGCCATGATAGAGTCTCACTTCATTATTGTAAAAACAAACAGAATCATGAATGAAATTATCTGAAAAATTGTCATAATTAAGCTGATAAATTGTCTAATAAACTGACTATATTACTTTGACAAGAAGTTTGTTTAATTGCAATACTAAGCAATACAAACAACTTCTCATTATTAACACATTGGCATTGATTGTTAAAGAATATTATGTCAAAAAATATTCAATAATGGCATTCTTTTTGTTAATCCAATTTAAAGGAATGAGAATAGAATCAAATAATGTTAAATATTAATATGAATAGATACTTATTTCAATTTTTTGATTTTAATTTCAGTCATACAAGAAAGAAAAATCTTTGTTTTTAACAATTATAATATTACTTCCTATGAACGAATATGGTAAAAAAATCCTTTTTTGGACCGGTGTAGTTTTGGTTAGTGCGGGTGTCTCTTTCGGTACATTTAAGATAATGGAAAAAAGCATTTCGTCTAACACCTCAAAGAATCTGCAAAATACAGATTATGCAAAGAATGTTGGTTTTGATGTTGTCTCTCATGGACCTGAGTATCAGACGGAGTTTACAAAAGCCGCAGAAATGACAGTTAATGCTGTTGTTCATATTAAATCGACTGTTACTTCTACTCAGTCGTATTATGATCCTATCATGGAGCTTTTCTATGGCAACAGAGGTCAGCAACAACCTCAGACAAAGGTTGGTTTTGGTTCAGGAGTTATCATCTCTGCTGACGGATACATTGTGACAAATAATCATGTGATTGACAATTCTGATGAAATTGAGGTTACATTAAACGATAACAGGCAGTTCAAAGCCACTCTTGTTGGTACAGATCCAATGACAGACATAGCTCTTTTGAAAATTGATGGTGATAGTTTCCCTGTCATCAAGTTCGGCAACTCAGATGAGCTTAAAGTTGGTGAATGGGTTTTAGCTGTTGGAAATCCATTTATGCTTAACTCTACAGTTACTGCCGGTATTGTAAGTGCAAAGGGCAGAAGCATCGGCATCATTGGTTCTAATCAAAGTAATCAAAGATTAGGCATTGAATCTTTCATTCAAACTGATGCTGCGGTTAATCCGGGCAACAGTGGTGGCGCTCTTGTTAATACAAACGGCGAGTTGGTAGGAATAAACACCGCTATTTTTTCTGAGACCGGCAACTATGCAGGCTATTCGTTTGCTGTTCCTTCAAGCATTGTAAGCAAAGTCGTTACTGATATTAAACAGTTTGGAACAGTTCAGCGTGCAGTTCTTGGAATAAGCATTGTTGATTTGACAAAGGAAAGTGCAGAGCAGTATAACTTAAAGCTTACTGAAGGAGTGCTTGTACAAGGTGTCGCTGATGGCAGTGCTGCTGCAGTTGCCGGCATTAAAGAGGGCGATGTGATTGTTGCAATCAACGGCAAGACTATTAAAAATTCAGCTCAGCTTCAGGAACAAATAGCTCGTTATCGTCCGGGTGATAAAGTTAATGTTACTTATGTAAGCAATGGCAAGAATAATACAGTTGAGATTACTCTAAAGAATGCCGGCGGCAATACAAATGTTGTTAAAAAGCAGGGCGTAGAGGTTCTTGGTGCTGATTTTAAAGAATTGACAGCAAATGATCTTAACCGTCTCGGCTTAAGAAACGGAGTTCAGGTTACTGATGTAAAAGACGGTAAGTTTAAAAATGCAGGTATAAGAAATGGTTTTATTATCGTTAAAGTTAATGAGATTAGGATTTCATCAGAAAAAGATCTTGAAAAGGTCTACAAGGAACTTACATCTTCAAATCAAAGAGGCGAAAGAGAGCCTGTGATGTTTATTGTTGGAGTTTATCCAAATGGTAAGACTGCTTACTATGCTATTGATTTAGCTCAATAAATATCTTGATTATTATTTAAACCTTATAGTCAGAACAAGAATTAAATTTATTAAGCTCAATAAATATCTTGATTAATTTACAAAAATTGTAGTCAAATCAAATATTCTATTGATTAAGCTAAATAAGTGTCTTAAAATTAGTTTAAAAATAGTTTTCATTTAGGTATTTTCTTTAAGTGTTTTCAAAGAAATAATTGTTTTTAATCAATTGCTTCTAAATGCCGGGCTTCATTCACTTGGTGGTCCGGCTTTTTTTGCAAGATTATTAATGAACACCCTCAGGCATTTGCAAGAAAAGTAAATCTTAACTACTTTTTTTGCAAGATTATTAATGAACCCCCTCAGGCATTTGCAGGAAAAGTAAATCTTAACTACTTTTTTTGCAAGATTATTAATGAACTCCCTCAATCATTATTAAGGATAAAAGGGAAAGATATAAAAAGCAATTAAAAGATTCATATATATTCTAAATCATTAATTAAGTATTGAATTTTTTTTTACAAAACAGAACAACTATTCTTTTAAGGATATCCTGCTGAAACTAATTTTTAAAACACAATAAAATTTTATAAATACCGTTTATTTCTTAAATATAATTAAACACCTTTATTACATTGAATATAAAATTTATCTGCATTTTGTTTTCTTGTGCAATAATATTAAAATGTTGAAAATCAATGTTTAAAAAGGAGAAATATGCTGAGAGAAAAAAAACAATAGAGCTCATTAATATGTTCTGATAATTAGAGAAATGTAATAAGATTAGAAATAATTTTATTGCATTAAACTTTTGTCTAAACTTTTTGTTTGACAAATTGACAAAATATAGATATATTTGCGCTCCAAATTCTTATTTGTAGGATGAGACAATTAAAGATTACAAAGTCAATTACAAACAGGGAGAGTGCTTCGCTTGATAAATATCTACAAGAAATAGGTCGAGAGGATTTAATTACTGTAGAGGAAGAGGTAGAACTTGCCCAGCGTATTAAAAGAGGCGATCGCCGTGCTTTGGAAAAACTTACAAGAGCAAATCTTAGATTTGTTGTTTCAGTAGCCAAACAGTATCAAAACCAAGGCTTAAGTTTGCCGGACTTAATTAATGAAGGCAATCTTGGACTTATCAAAGCTGCTGAAAAGTTTGACGAAACTCGTGGTTTCAAGTTCATTTCTTACGCTGTGTGGTGGATTCGCCAGTCTATTCTTCAAGCTTTAGCAGAACAATCTCGTATTGTGCGTCTTCCATTAAATCAGGTAGGGTCTTTAAATAAGATCAGTAAAGCTTTCTCTAAGTTTGAACAGGAAAATGAGCGTAAGCCTTCTCCTGAAGAACTTGCTGATGAGCTTGATATACCTGTTGATAAAATTTCCGATACGTTAAAAGTATCAGGCAGACACATTTCTGTTGATGCTCCTTTCGTTGAGGGGGAAGACAATAGCTTACTTGATGTTCTTGTCAATGATGATTCGCCTATTGCGGATAGATCATTGATTAATGAATCCCTTGCTAAGGAAATTGACAGAGCTCTTAAAACTTTGGCAGATAGAGAATGCGACATTATTAAAATGTTTTTCGGTATCGGATGTCAGGAAATGACGCTTGAGGAGATTGGCGATAAATTCGGTTTGACACGTGAACGTGTTCGCCAGATCAAAGAAAAAGCTATCCGAAAACTTCGTCAAAATTCTCGAAGCAAACTGCTTAAATCTTATTTGGGATAATATTGGTTGCAATTATGCAATAAAAAAATCCGGACCAACAAGGTTCGGATTTTTTTATTTTATTACTTTGATTAGTGGTTTTATAAATCAGGCTATAAAGCCACTTTTTATCTCTTCCCCAAGTCCTAAAAACATCTGAAGGTTTTTGAATTTGATTAATCAATCCCCTTTTTACTTAAATCTCTCCATTGGTTTCATCGTCCGGTTGATATTCAAGAATATCGGCAGGCTGACATTTAAGAACCTTGCAGATAGCTTCAAGAGTTGAAAAGCGAATAGCTTTAGCTTTGCCTGTTTTGAGAATAGACAAATTTGCGGGAGTAATATTGACCTTATCTGAAAGATCATTTAAAGAGATCTTTCTTCTGGCCATCATTATATCTAAATTTACAATTATTGGCATACCAAAGTTTATTAATTAAATTGTTAATTCTTGTTCCTCTTTTAACTTTAATCCCTGTGCAAAAATCTCTGCCACAAGAAGTGAAGCAAGACCAAGAATTAGATTTGTTGTTTGTATTCCGCTTGTCCAGTCTATTCTATAGTCCGGTATCATAATACTCTTTGTAATAATCGTATAGTTAATGAAATTAAGAAGAGTATAAATCAAGAAAGAAATGATTAAAGAAAAACCAATATTTTTAAGCTGTTTGACATTAACCCACTCAAATATTATAGAGTTGTTGATATTCTTTATAAGCTTCAATAAGCATATAAAAGCTATAGCTATAACAACAAGTTGCGCAATGCAAAGTATAAGAGTAAATATAAGTCTTGTAATATTCTTTTCCTGTTCAATCTTTACAACTATCTCTGAATGCTGTGCAGGAAGAACACTGTGGCTTATTTCGTTGTAAATAGCATCGGGGTAGGTTCCAGGGTTAACCGGAATAAGCTTTAAAGAGAAATATTCTGTTACGAGATTTTCTGAACCATTCTTTTGACTATCTCCGATTGACTCTTTATTAACACTCTCGCCGGCTGCCTCATTCTTTACTGTGCCCATTGCCTCTTTGAAGCTTTCAATTCCTCCTATAACATTTAAGGAAAGCGATGCGAACAATGTCAAAAACAATAAAAGGCATATAAGATTTAATTTTTTTTTCATTTGTTTATATCTCTTATTTTAAATTTTTTACACTAACGTACAAATGCGCCATTTATATACCTTTTATTTGGTATCTCATCTTTAGGTGAGTTATAGCGATTTCATTTGTGTAAATTATTATTTTATATTTTTTACATTAAGGTACAAATACGCCATTACAATTAGCCCATCGTCAATAATAAATGCTTAAAATAACAATTATCCAAAAAAGTTTAAATGACAAATAAACGTATTAATTTTTCCAAATACAAAAATAAGATTTATAGTTATAAATCAAATGCCGGAACAACTCAATAATTTGATTTTTGTCCCGGCATTCAACAAATATTTTCTTTTTTCTATTCAATTACACTTTTAGGATACAGAGTTTCCCACCATTGAGGCTCATCTTTAAGCCACTTTGCAAAAAATGCAAAAATGCTTTTCTTCCATGCAAGTCGTTTGTTAAATTCTGAAATACCATGATTTTCTCCATTTACAAGCACAAAATCCACCTGTTTGCCAAGAAGTTTAAGTGCTGTAAACATCTGGATGCTCTCTCCAGTTGGAACATTGGTATCGGCAGTTCCATGAAGAAGAAGTATAGGAGTGTTGATTTTATCTGCGCTAAACAACGGGCTTTGTTCGGTGTAAAGCTTCGGATTATTCCATGGATAGCTGTTTGCGCTGGCAGCTCCGCTGTAAGAATAACCCCAATATCCCTCTCCCCAATAGCTTGACAAAGCACTAATACCGGCATGAGAAACTGCGGCGGCAAAAATGTCTGTTCTTGTCTGAAGATACATAGTCATAAAGCCGCCATAAGAGGCTCCCATGCAGCCAATTTTCTTTTCATTTACAAAAGAATGTTCTTTGCAAAACTGTTTTACACCGCAAATGATGTCGTCTGCAGTTTGAATACCCCAAGCATTCACATGTCTTGCAGAAAATTCCTGACCATAGCCGGTAGTCCCGGAAGGTTGAAGAGTATAAACCACATATCCCTGAGCAGCATAAAGATGCATTGAATATGGATGAAAGAAGCTTCTTGCCGTTGTTGAAGTTCCACCGTAATAATAAACTATCATAGGATATTTCTTATTTGGGTCAAAATTTGCAGGAAGATAATAACGTCCGTCAATTGTTGTCCCATCGGTAGAAACAAAGCTCCAATCCTTAACCTCTCCAAGCTCATATTTTGCAACCTGCTCTTTTTGTGGATCGCTCACAAGCATAGACTTCTTTGTTTTAAGCTCATATTTAAATGCCTGTTCAGGATACGAAACGCTCTGACCAAAATAGATGGCAGTAGGAGCATTGTCGGCAATATCAAATCCGCTTACAACATCGACGTTTAAAGGCAGCTTTTCAAATTTCCTGCCTTTAATGTCATAAGAATATACATTCTCATAATCCTTGTCTGTGCAGGTAAAATAGATTTTGTTATCACCTTTATACCAATTTGCCCTGTCGATTGCGGGATTAAAGTCTTTAGTGATTGGATCTATAGATTTTTTCTCTCTATCGAAAATAAAAGCCTGAGTATCGAAAAGATTTGATATCTGACCATCCTTTATGTTGTTGCCTATACCATCGAAAGATTCCCCTGTGCCGATAATCAGCAGTTTTGAATTGTCGGGCGAATAGCTGACGCGATTAATAAACTTATGCTTATTCCATAGTGTGTCAACCTTGTAGCTCTCAAGATCAAGTTCATAAATGCTTGTCAAGGAAAAAGGCCTTTCTGTGATATTTTCAAACGATTCGGAGAAAATTACCTTTTTGCAGTCGCCGGAAATATCATGAATATAAACATTATGAAAGCCGAAAGTCACCTGTTCAAGCACTCCCTTCTCAATGTCAAATTTACTTATGTTATATCTGTTTCTCCATCCCGGCTGTCTGTCATCGGGTGTCATAACCTGATAGACATCCTTTTTCTGACCGGGGAACTCTTCTGACGTTGTAAAGCAAAGAAATTTCTCATCAGGACTCCAATAAAAATAGCCCTCAGGCAGATTGTTTACCAAAACTTTCTCACTCATTGTTTCAGGATAGAAAGCCACAAGTTCCTTGCCGTTCATCCCTTTTCTTGTATAAGAAAGAGCTTTTGAGACAGGCATCCACATAAGATTATCCTTGTTTGACAACTCATAAATCTCAGCATTGTCTGATAGACGTAGCAAAGGCTTGTTGTATATCTTGCTTCCGTCAGGCAATACAGTTGTATAATTTATATAAGCATATTTTCCATCGGGAGAGAGCGACATACCGGAAATTCTTTTTCCAGTCATCTGATATTCAATAGTAAGAGGGTGAGTCTCATTAATTGATGTCTCAAATTGTGCTGCCGAGTCGTTTTTTGATGCAATAACATCTATTTTTAATGCCGGTGGGCATTTGCTTTTTGAAAGAGAAAGATATTTTACCGAAACCTCTTTTTGCCCCGGCTCAAAGGTTATCTCGCCGCTTACTTTCCCAGCCAAAGAGAGAGAATCTTCAAGAGTTGTTTTTTCTCCTATTTTCTTGCCCTCAACAAACAGTTGTAGCATATCGGGTGATTTTACCTCGACTGTAGCTTTTGAATATCTATCTGAACGGATATAAAATTTATAAACTGAAAACGAAGATTTGTTTTCTGTTTTTTCAGAAGTGAAGTATCCTGTTGTGTCAGCCTCAATCTCAGTGAATGAATCTTTATTTGGAATAAAGCTGTAGTTTAAAAGGTCTTTTTCTTCAAATCTGTTCTTCTTTAGATTTACCGAGTCTATTCGGATAGGTTCATTAACAATGACACTGTTGGATTTAAGCAGCTTCCCAACTTTAATGTCATTGGCGGAGAAACAGTTTCCTCCGCCAATGATAAGTAATGAAGCCACAAAACAAAATTTATTCATAATGTGTGATTCAAAGGTTTTATTTTACTATGTTCATCTCCTCTATAAGGTGTGTTGCACCGGCATATTTATCAATAATGAAAAGCACATATCTTATATCAACGCTGATTGTTCTCTGCACTTTAGGCTCAAAAACAATATCACCGCTCATAGCTTCCCAGTTGCCGTCAAAAGCAACCCCGATAAGCTCTCCATTGCCATTTATTACAGGGCTGCCTGAATTTCCGCCTGTTATATCATTGTTTGAAAGAAAGTTTACAGGCATTCTTCCGTCAGCCATTGCATATTGACCGAAGTCTTTTGCCTCATACAGCTCCTTAAGTTTCTGAGGAACTATAAACTCCCAATTGTCAGGGTCCTCTTTCTGCATTACCCCAAGCAATGTGGTGTAGTAATGATATGTAATTCCATCTGCAGGATCATAAGGAAGAACCTTTCCGTAAGTAAGTCTCAATGTAAAATTGGCATCCGGATAAACAGCCTTTCCATCAGCCATTTCAAGAAGTCCTTCGATATAAACATTTATTGCCAAAGTAAGCTCATTCGAAACCGGCTGAATCTGATCATATATCTGAGCTATTTTTTCTCTGATAGATAAAGCATAATTTATCATCGGGTCGTTGTCTATAGCTTTGATAGTTGGTTTAGCCTTGAATTTGTCAAAGTTTTCCTTGCTTGCAAAAATTGAGTTTGAGAAGCAATTATCAATATACTTGTTATAATCACCTTTATACTTGGTTCTTATAGTATTAAAAATTGAAGCCTGATATTCAATAGGAACATCCTGAAGATAAGCTGCAAATATTGCCTTTGCAACCTTCTTATCAACTGCCGGACTATAATCCTTATTGGCAAAAGCCTCATATTGTTTTTGCAGATTTTCAAGTTTGGCTGCTATTATATCCTTGTTTTTGTTTTTTAAAGCCTCTTTTAACCCATTAAGATTATTAGGTACTCTTGAAAACTCAACAGCTCTAAAAAGAGCCTCATTAATATAAGTATATTGTTTTTGAAGAGTGTCAATCTCTGAAGTTGATTTGTTTATCTTGTTTAGGGCATCAATATACTGCATTTTACCCTGCTTTTCAGCCCATTGTTTAAACACCTCCTCTTCGGCTTGTTTTCTCTCCACTACACCAAGTTTTTCAATTGCTGTGTTCATTCCAATAGAATTTTTATAATAATTGGATGAGCCTGCATATTTGCTTGCATATTGAATCCTTACCTGAGGGTCGGCAAGCATCTCTTCAAGAAGCACCTGCTGACGAATCTCTCTTACTCTGATTCTTGTGGCGTTGTCAACATCTTTTCTTGATTTAACCTGGTTTGATGTGTAAAAACGGTTTGTTGAGCCTGGAAATCCCATAATCATTGCATAATCATTCTCTTTTATGCCTGCAAGTGAGATGTCAAACCATTTTTTAGGCCTTAATGGAACGTTGTCTGCTGAATAGTTTGCCGGCTGTCCATCCTTATTGGCATAAACTCTGAAAAGAGAAAAATCGCAGGTATGTCTTGGCCACATCCAATTGTCGGTGTCTGCACCAAACTTTCCAATTGACGAAGGAGGAGCACCAACCATTCTTACATCATTATATATTTTCTTTGTAAACATATAATATTTGTTGCCACCATAAAAAGGAAGAATCATTATGTCTGTAAATGGGTCATTCTGATACTCGTTGTTGCCGACTATCTTGCTCACCAATTTTGAAAGATAATTGCCTGAGAGAAAATCAAACTCTTTTTTATCAGGGTCATTTGCAAGAGACTCTTTTACAAAATCTGTCACATCTTTTATATCCTCAATAAACTGAACTTTCAATCCCGGAGTAGGCAGCTCTTCTGATTTGTTCATAGCCCAAAAGCCATTGGCAAGATAATCATTCTCAACTGTGCTGTGTTGTTGGATGGCTCCATAGCCGCAGTGATGATTTGTAAGAAGCAGACCCTCTGAAGAGATAATTTCACCGGTGCAGCCTCCGCCAAATATTACTACTGCATCTTTTAGACTTACACTGTCAGGATTGTAAATATCTGTAATTTCCAAATTCAGACCGGCAGCCTTAAGCTGCTCCATATTCTGCTGCTTTAATAGTGGAAGCAGCCACATTCCCTCATCAGCCTGTGAAGGAAAAAATACACTCGATGACAGCACAACTGCCAATAAGGTTTTCTTTAAGTTCATAAATGATTATTTGTAATGTTATTATTTCTCATTTCAAGCCGAAATCAATCAACATTTAAAAGAAAAAACTTTAAAAATTTGATTGATGAGGCAAAGTATATCTTATTACAAAGATACCTATTTTTATTTTAACAATTGTGTTAATTATATCTTACTGTATTTCAGCTATCAATATTTAAAATATATTTAAGAATTAGATTTAAAAATTATCATTTCTTATATGATTGCCATATTCACGGATATTAAGGGAATTGAGAGGTTCAAGGCTAACAACTAATGGTTTACTAAAGAGAGTAACGAAGCAAAGAAACAAGCAAATGTTGTTGATGATAGAGTTCAATTTAAGTATTAATCATAGTACTGCAATAGAGTATTTAATAAAGATTCATTTGTATAAAAATCATTGCATCGGTTGGTAAACAAACTGTATATTTGAAAACGAAAGAGTAAAAGCTATCGATCAATCCAACAAGTAACTTAAAGAAAACAAGAAAACAATTCGTGAGAAAGAAAATAATCCAATATGTCTCGATATTTCTGATGATGTCCTGAGGATTAATGCCAATATATTTTAAACTTAATTTCCCCAAGCCATTAAAACTATAATAGACAAGGCCTTTAACCGTAATATTATCAATTATTTTGAATTTACACCTAAACAGACTGTCAAAATCAATGCCATTTTCAGTTAGTTTAGCGATTAACAAGCCAAGTGGTAATATGTTAATTATCTTCTGCCAACGATATTAAGTCAAAGTACATCAAACGAGTACCAAGATGGTCATCTGCGTCTAAATGTCGGTATTCTTTTTCCTGTGCATCTGTACTAAACACAGTTTTAAAACCATTACGCTCATAAAACGCTTTGGTAGATGGTTCATTGTAAGCATCAACAATAACAAAACGACAACCAGTCTTGTTATTGGAATCGAAGAACCAGTACTTAATATATTCTAAAACATCGCTGCCGATATGCATTGAACGGAAATCCTTTGAAACTCCTATGCGTCCTATCAAAACTGCTGGGTAATCTTTTAATGATTTTATGTGTGGAATATCTGCTTCTACCTTTTTCTTTCGTGAGTTAGGTAGGTCTGATACTCTTATGCCGGCATTTGCTAATGTAAATGCACAGACTATTGTCTTATCATCACTATCCAACTTATAGCAATAAGTTTTGCCTAAAAGCTGTTTGGAATAGGCAAAACAATCAGATGCAAAAAAACTATCAAGATCTTCATCGCCACATGATAATCCGAGCATTTCTGAGGAATTGCTTGGAACGAACATAGAGCAATTATCTTGTAAGAAGCTCATCTTATTTCAATTTAGATTTAGCCAACATTTTGCGGACCATTTCCATGCCACGTCTGTTGCGTTCTGCCAATTCTTTTTTTTCAGCATCTGTTCTATGAAAGCTTTTCTCATAAGTAGATTGAGCCTCTCTTTCGAAACGCTCAGCTACTTCACCTGTTAAAACAGGTATTGTTGCTATTGCTGTTGCCATAATTATACTATTTATCTGTTATACAAATTTTCTCAGCAAAGTTACCGATTTTTTTGCCAGTAACCCCATATTTACTAGGACTTATAACATTTTTGATTGAATCTTTACTTTCATAAGTTTGTTTTTCTAAAAAAAAAACTGACTAAAATTCAAATTGCAATGAAATCGCCATAACTCATCTAAAGATGAAATACCCAACAGAAGGTATATAAATGGCGCATTTGTACCTTAGAGGTAACGGTTAGAAAAATAAATTATATACAAATGAAATCGCCATAACTCACCAAAAGATGAGATACCCAACAGAAGGTATATAAATGGCGCATTTGTACCTTAGAGGTAACGGTTAGAAAAATAAATTATATACAAATGAAAAAATTCTTTTCCCCCTCAAATATTACCCTCTAAAAATGGAATAAAAATAAAACCTCATTTCCATTTTATTTTTCTAAATAAAAGCATTTTATATTCCTATTTCGATTATATTTGATGCGGTTCGCAGATGGTTGTGTTACTTATTAATTTATATAGCTTCGAACCAATAATTGCCTAAAATGTTTCATATTCGAACAAGAATAAATATTTTAATTATTTTATATGATACAACACCATTATGCCGGATTGACAGACAGTCAGGTGATTCAGCAAAGGGAAAAACACGGAGACAATTCTCTTACAGCACCAAAACAAACGCCCGCTTTTAAAAAATTCTTGGCAAAGTTCAAAGACACCATTATCATTATTCTTCTTGTAGCATTATTGGCCTCAATATGTGTGTCATTTTATGAATATTTTTATGAAAATACCGGAATGAGTATTTTCCTTGAGCCACTTGGAATTTTTATTGCCGTGTTTCTTGCCACTACAATCGGATTTCTATTTGAGTTGAATGCAGACAAAAAATTCAAAATACTTAATCAAATTAATGAGGAGATCCCATATAAAGTAATAAGAAACGGAGGCATTACAGAGGTCCTGAAAAATGATCTTGTTGTAGATGACATAGTTGTATTGAATACCGGAGAGGAGATACCTGCCGATGGACTTATTCTTGAATCGGTTTCCCTAACAGTAAATGAATCTTCTCTAACAGGCGAACCCTCTGCTTCAAAAAATGCTGACCCTCTTTTAAATGATAAAGAGGCTACATATCCTTCAAATATGCTTCTTCGTGGAAGCTCGATAATTGAGGGGCACTGTATAATGCAGGTTCAAAAGACCGGAAATGAAACTGAATATGGAAAAGTAAATATTGGAGCTCAAATTGAAAACAATATTAAAACCCCATTAAACATTCAGCTTGACAAGCTTGGAGCAATAATTACAAAGATGAGCTACTTGGTAGCATTTTTGGTTATAGCGGGACGTCTGATTATTTATTTTACTTCCTCTTCTGATTTTGACGTAGATACTTCAATTCGTTATTTTTTAAATACCCTAATGATAGCTGTTACTATTATTGTGGTCTCTGTGCCTGAGGGGCTGCCAATGAGTGTTACCTTAAGTCTTGCGCTAAGCATGAAAAGAATGCTCTCAACAAACAATTTGGTGAGAAAAATGCATGCATGCGAAACAATGGGGGCGGCAACTGTTATTTGCACCGATAAAACAGGAACCCTTACCAAAAATATGATGACAGTAAGTGATGTCGTTTTTCCATCTTTGCCAAGCATCGATGCTTCCACTCTCGCAGACAATTCTGAAGCATCAATTCTTATAACAGAAGGGGTGTCGCTCAATTCAACGGCATATCTTGACAAAACAGACTCAAACAAAATTAAGGTTTTAGGCAATCCAACTGAAGGTGCAATGCTCCTTTGGCTTGATTCCATGGGTATTGACTATCTTTCGTTGAGGGAAAATGGCGATGTTATAGAGCAGCTTCCTTTCTCAACCGAGAGAAAATATATGGCAACTTTGGTAAATTCAAGGCTGCTCAATAAAAAAGTCGTTTTTCTTAAAGGTGCTCCCGAAACTATAATCTCTTTTTGTTCGGACTATCTTTCTGAGTCGGGAGTAAAACCTCTTTCAGAGATTATAGACAATATTAATTCCCGTTTGCTTGGCTATCAAAATCAGGCAATGCGTACACTTGCTTTTGCCTGCAAATTTGTTGACAATGACAATATCATTGAGAATGGAAAGCTCAGTGAAAGTTCAATGACATTTTTAGGTATTGCCGCTATCAGCGATCCGGTTAGGGAAGAGGTGCCTCAGGCAATAAAACAAAGCCTTGATGCAGGCATTCAGGTTAAGATTGTTACCGGCGACACCTCTGCAACTGCAACTCAGATTGCCAGAAATGTAGGCCTTTGGAATGATAAAACAGATAATGAGGTTAATAGAATCACCGGCCCTGATTTTGCGTCTCTTTCAGATGAAGAAGCATCGAAAAGAGCAATGCAGATAAAGATTATGTCAAGAGCAAGACCTTCCGACAAGGAGAGACTTGTAAGGCTGCTTCAGAAAAATAATCAGGTGGTGGCTGTTACAGGCGACGGAACCAATGATGCGCCTGCTCTTAACGCCGCTCAGGTGGGACTCTCAATGGGCGATGGTACATCTGTTGCCAAACAGGCAAGTGAGATAACCATTATGGACAACTCATTCTACAGCATAAACAAGGCTGTCTTATGGGGCAGATCGTTGTATCGAAACATTCAAAAATTCCTCTATTTCCAACTGACTATAAATGTGGTTGCCTCTGTAATTGTGTTTCTTCAGTCATTCCTTGGTGTCAATGTTACATTGACCGTCACTCAGATGCTGTGGGTTAACCTTATTATGGATACTTTTGCCGCCCTTGCTTTGGCATCTTTGCCTCCAAACTCGATTGTGATGAAAGACAAACCACGAAAAAGCACCGATCATATCATTACTCTTTCAATGAGAAAAAATATTTTCGGTGTTGGATTCCTTTTTATTGTTTTTCTTGTCGGTTTGAACAGATATTTTATTGTTGAGAATATCACATCCTTAACTCAATTTAATCTTGTTGACTATTTCGCTGATTACTTTGACTTTTCAAAGCATGGTGAGATCAGCAGATATGAGCAAAGTCTGTTTTTTACAATATTTGTGATGATTCAGTTCTGGAATCTTTTCAATGCCAAAGCAATGGGTGCAAACTTTTCTGCTTTCTCAGATATAAAAAATACCCTTAAAGGTTTTATTGCAGTTCTTGCAATAATTTTTGCAGGTCAGATTTTGATTACAACCTTTGGCGGAACAATGTTTAATGTAACCCCGATTCATTTTATCGATTGGATTATCATAATAATATTCACATCGATGGTTTTATGGGTTGGGGAATTTATAAGATTTATAAAAAGGCTGAAGTCAGACAAATAGAAAAAGTTAACAATAAATTTACTGTGTAAAAGATGAGGTGTTTTAATGATTATTCATTACGCCTCTCTTTTTTTGTAATTATATTTTTAAATCTTTAATAGCCTTGTTGCAACTATATTCCTAATTTTGCCAACTTTGGTGCGTCTGTATCGCTGCCTACAAAAATAAATACTGATGATAATATTCAATAATATAAGTTTCTGCTTCGATGGTAGAACAATCATAGACAATTTCTCTGAAAAAATTGCCACTAATGAGAAGGTTTGCCTTATGGGAGAGTCCGGCGCCGGCAAAAGCACAATAATGCAGGGCATTATGGGATTAAGACACCCGGTGTCGGGTGAAATAATTGTCGATAATCTTACTTTGGCTCCAGCTACCGTTCAATTAATCAGAAACAGGATTGCATGGGTGCCTCAGGAGATTAATTTGCCCTACGACTCGGTCGAAAACTGTGCCAAATCATTGTTTGCATTAAAGGTAAATTCAGATAAATTTTTCGACAAAAACAGAATGTTTGAATATTTTGACAATGTGGCTCTTGAAAGAAATATTTTTAATAAAAAAATGAATGAACTCTCAGGTGGCGAACGTCAAAGGCTTATGATTGTTTTTGCACTTCTTCTTGAGAAAAAAATTCTTCTCCTCGATGAGCCTACCTCAGCTCTCGACTCATCAGCCCGTTCAATGCTCATTGAGTTTTTGAAAAGTCTTGAGATAACTATGCTTGCCATTTCTCATGATGAGAACTTCGCCTCTTCATGCGGACGCATTATTAATATTGAAAAAATAAGACATTAAAAAGATGGAAACATTAAATATATCAATCATCCAATTGCTTATCGGGCTGCTGCTGATATTAATTCCGGGATATATACTTTATTATTATCAAACCGGCATAGTAAAAGATATGTTTGTCTCTGTGGCGAGAATGGTTATCCAGCTTTTTCTTGTCGGATTTTATCTCAATTATCTTTTTGCATGGAACAATATTTTTGTCAACGTGGGCTGGCTGATGCTTATGACAGGGGTATGCGCTGTAAATATGATAAACAGAATACATCTCTCAAAAAGAAAAATGTTTGTGCCTATATATTTTGCGGTCTTTATATCACTCTCATTTATAGCGAGCTATTTCCTTAAACTTGTTATAGGAATGGAGAATCTATTCGACAGCAGATATTTTATTCCGATCTGCGGAATACTTTTGGGCAATATCCTCTCTTCAAGCGTTATCGGTATCAACTCTTTCTACAGCTCTATTGTCAGAGAACAGCAAATGTATAACTATCTTCTTGGCAACGGAGCCACAACTGAGGAGGCTCAGCGTCCCTTTATCCGACAGGCGCTTATTAAAGCTTTCAACCCTGCTATTGCAAGCATGGCTGTGATGGGACTTATCGCTCTGCCGGGTACTATGATTGGCCAGATTTTGGGAGGAAGCTCGCCAAATCTGTCTATCCGTTATCAGATAATGATTATGGTGATCAATTTCTCAGCATCTATGCTTTCCGTTCTTATCAGTCTTCATTTGTCTGTGAAATATACTTTCGATAAATACGGAGGCATTAAGGATGGAGTTATCCTCGACTAAGTCTGACAATGTTTATATATGGCATTGCCTAAAGTAAAGTTTAAAACCCCTGTCTGCAATCGTGATGCGGAAAAAAGAGATGTTAATAATAATCTATTTCTCTTGAAGCTATAACAGAGGCTTTGCCATCGCTGCTGATTATCTGTTTTGTCCAGTTGCCCCATAAATCCCATTCGTAAAGATATTCTGTCGTTTCTTTTGTTGAGGGGGTTGTCATGAAGTTTGTCTTTGTAATCTTCAGCACATTGCCCAAAGGGTCATATACATACTCATCGCTCATTGCAACCTTGCCGTCTTTGTAATATTCAATGTCAGATGAGGCGGGAATGGAGTCGTTGACGTAGGTCGCTTCATAAAACTCAACAGTCTCTCCATTAGGCGATAATGTACGGTATGAAATCATATTTTTATTTTTGTCATAAAGATATTCGGTAGTTGAAACCACACTCCAAAGCGAATCATACAAGGTGCGCTCGCTGTTGTTGTCTCGCTCATCATATAAAAATATTTCTCTCTCCAAGATATTTCCCTCTTCATCGGTTTTTCTTATTTGAGAAATTTTCTTTGTGTCGGTATATTCATAATAAATTATTTCTAAGGGATTGTAGTAAACATCATAGTTTACAACCCTTTTCCAACTGCCATCTTTGTCATATTCGTAGGTAATGCGGTTTAGCAGGTTGTCAAAAATATCGGTATATAGTATCTCAACGGCAAAACCGTTTCTGTCTTGAAGAATTTCCGATTTGCCAATAAGCACCTTTTCAAGGTTGAAAATCTCCTCCTTTGTCCTTATCTGATTCTCATTGTATTTCTCTTTCAAAATATATGCCTGCTCAGGCATTTTCAATGTCCCAACATACAGACTCGGCGTCATTACAGTCAGCGTCTGGCTTTTGACAGGCCCTTTTAAATCGGGCTTAAAACCATTGTTGTTGTAATATTCCTTTGCCTTAATCTGAGAAAACACATCTGCAGATATAAAACTGATAATAAGTAAAAGAAATAGATGCCTGTACATAACCACCGCTTAATGCTTAATGATATTCCTATCTGCTGTATTAACATAGAAACCATGCTGTTTGTTTTAATTTATTTTTACTCTCGGAGCTAATCGGATAGAATCTATGATATTGACACTTATGTACTTAAAATCGGAAAAAGAATGAGCTTTGTTTTCCGGAATACATTCATAATTATTATTTTAGAAAAAAATATTTATTCCATGGCTTGCTGAATCATCTTTTAAATCATAAACACACGCTTATTTTAAATCGCCGGTTTTAAATCAATCGCCTGAAATTATTAATTGTCTTTGATATGTAAATTGCATATTTAGCATTTGTTAACGCGAACTGTCAGCCCTCCTTTTGAAAAAATATACATCAATTTTCTAATGTCATAAATAAAAAATCAAATTTTGAACGTCGATTTTTATGTTTTACTAACGTTTTTGATCAAAATCGAAGTTCAAAAATTTAGAATCACTGATGAAAATTCATTTTTCGACAATTGAAATCTATTTTTCGATGATGAAAATTTGTTTTGGATTTTTTTTAAATTAATTTGTGTTTGTAAGTGAAAGAAAATCAAGATTATAAATCTGTTTTAACTATTCGGGATTTCAAAAATGTCAAAATTTAGAAGTCCGTATATTTTAAGCATCATAAAACAATCCATTTATATTAATGTGTGTTTGAATGTAAAGCTGCATTTTAACATTTTGAAATAATCAAATACCAACATCCGATATTTTAATATTGATTATTAAATTGATAAGTGGTGCAATAAAGAGAAAAGTTGTTCCGTTTTTATTTTAGTTGTTGATGGAATGATTAAATTAATTAATATTGTAGAATAATAACATTTACCTACAAGATATGTCCCCATTAAGCAGAAATAAACTTTTAGTTGTTGTAGTTGGAATAATATTTACAACTGTTCCAAGTCTGATGATTGCAAGTGAGTTGGAACCTGAAGAAACATTTTTAAGAAAAAAAGAAATAAGGCAGCCATACATAAATAATAAGGCACCATTGGCTCCGCTTGCATATCTTGAACTTCCAATAGGGGCGATAGAGCCAAGGGGATGGTTAAAGGAGATGCTTCAAAGGCAAAAAAACGGAATGACTTCGCAGATGGATAAATTGTATCCCAAGGTGATGTCTTCGAGAAACGGATGGCTTGGAGGCGATGGCGACCAGTGGGAAAGAGGTCCCTATTGGATTGACGGCTTGCTTCCCCTTGCATATATTCTAAAAGATAAACAGCTGATTGATAAAACCACTCCTTGGATTGAATGGGCATTAAAGAGTCAAAGAGCTGACGGCTTTTTCGGTCCCGCTGAGAATTATGATTATGAGGTAGGACTTCAGAGAAACAATTCAGAGGATTGGTGGCCGAGAATGGTGATGCTTAAAGTTTTGAAACAGTATTATTCTGCCACAAACGACAGACGTGTTTTGAGCTTCTTCAGCAAATATTTTCAATATCAACTGAAGACCCTTCCTCAGTCGCCTCTTGGTCACTGGACTTTTTGGGCTGAGTTTAGGGCGTGCGATAATCTTGAGATTGTTTATTGGCTTTACAATATAACCGGCGAACCGTTTCTTTTGGAGCTTGGTGACCTGATCTATTCACAGGCATACAATCTTACAGATATGTTTATCACAGGCGATGCATTGAAAAAGAAAAACAGCATTCACTGCGTTAACTTGGCTCAGGGCATTAAAATGCCGGTGGTTTATTATCAGCATCATCCGGAAGAGAAATATCTTTTTGCCGTAAAGCATGCGTTTAAGGACATAAAGCAGTTTCATGGTCAGGCTCAGGGTATGTATGGCGGCGATGAGGCTATGCACGGCAACAATCCCACTCAGGGTTCTGAACTTTGTTCTTCGGTGGAAATGATGTTCTCTCTTGAAGAGATGCTAAAGATAACAGGTGATCTTTCCTATGCAGACCATTTGGAGAAGATAGCCTTTAATGCATTACCGACACAGATAAGCGATGATTTTATGACAAGACAATATTATCAGCAGGCAAATCAGGTGATGATAACAAGGGCTGAAAGAAATTTTGATCAAAATCATGGCGGAACAGATCTTCTTTTTGGCTTGCTTACCGGCTATCCTTGCTGCACATCCAATCTTCATCAGGGCTGGCCTAAGTTTACAAACAATCTTTGGTATGCTACTCCTGATTTTGGAATTGCCGCTATTAATTATGCTCCAAGCGTTGTTAATGCTGTTGTCAACAACAATGTGGAGATACAGGTAACAGAGGATACTTTCTATCCGATGAATGAGCATATTAGGTTCAGCTTTGAGATTAAGAGTAAGAAAGTTAAGTCTGTCGAGTTTCCTTTTGTGGTGAGAATACCTAAATGGTGCCAAAAGGCTGAGGTTCTGCTCAACGGACAGATACTTAGCTCTTATTCCGGCGGCAGAACTGTGAGAATCGAGAGAGCTTGGAAATCGGATGATAGGGTAGAGCTGCATTTGCCTATGCATATCGAGAGTGAGAGATGGTATGAAAATTCACGCTCGATAAAAAGAGGACCGTTGGTTTATGCTCTGAAAATTGGTGAAGAATGGCACGAGAAATCTTTTATTGGAAATGACACTATTTATGGGAAAAAATATTTTGAGGTTCTTCCAACTTCTAAATGGAATTATGCACTTATTAATCCAGACCTTGAGCATCTTGACGAGTGCTTTGATGTGGTGGTACATCCAGACAAGATGTCGGGAGACTTCCCATGGAATATAGAAAATGCACCGATAGAGATTGTTGCCAATGCAAGAGAAGTCGCTTCATGGGGCGTTTACAATGATATGACAGGACCTATACCATTCAGTGTGGGCAGGGCAAATCAAAATGGTGTGATGGCTCCTAAAGAGAAAATAACTTTAATACCCTATGGCTGTACCACTTTGAGAATTTCACAATTCCCGGTGGTTAATGAATAGCAGGAATTGAAATTTAAAATATTTAACCAACTATCTAACTAATTGTAAATTATTTTAGAATTAGGATTTTAAGATTATATTTGCATTTAAGGTGTAAATCATTTTTTTGCTCGCTTTAGTCCAAAAATAAATTACACATATATATAATGTGAAAAGTTTGTTACACATATTATATATATGTGTGGTTTTAAATAGTTATTAAACCTTACACATATATGATTATTTTCAAACGTGCTGCTCTTTTTTCAGCGTCATTGGCTGTTGCCTGCTCGATGATGGCACAAAAAGATGCTTTCAAAAACCATGTCTCCCTATTTACAGTTGAAAAAAGTAATTCGACAGATAAACAGCCTGTTGATTATGTTAACCCTTTTATAGGTACAACCAACTATGGGACTACCAATCCCGGGGCTATTGTCCCAAATGGTTTGATGTCGGTTGTTCCATTTAATGTTATGGGTTCGGAATTAAACAAATATGACAAGGATTCCCAGTGGTGGTCTACCCCTTATGATTTTACTAACAAATATTTTACCGGATTTGCTCATGTGAGTCTCAGCGGTGTTGGCTGTCCTGATCTTGGCTCTTTGCTTTTGATGCCTACCACAGGAAATCTTAATGTCGATTATAAGGAGTATGGCAGTGAATATACAAATGAATTTGCTTCACCGGGCTATTATACAAATGTGCTTACCAAATATGGAATAAAGAATGAGGTTTCAGCAACAAGGAGAACCTCTATTGCACGTTTTACTTTTCCAAAGGGGAAGGCTAATATATTGCTTAATCTTGGCGAGGGGCTGACAAATGAGTCGGGTGCTATGGTAAGAAAAGTGAGTGACAATGAAATCGAGGGGGTGAAGATGCAGGGAACTTTCTGTTATAATCCTCAGGCTGTGTTTCCGATATATTTTGTGATGAAAGTTGACAAGACGCCTCTGACTTCGGGGTATTGGAAAAAACAAAGAGAGATGGGTGTGGAGAAGAACTGGGATTCTACTGCGGGAACTTATAAACTGTATACCAAATATGACCGTCAGCTGATGGGTGATGATATTGGTGCGTTCTTCTCTTTTGATGTTGAAAAGGATGAGGTGGTTGAGGTTAAAATAGGTGTTTCGTTTGTCAGCATTGAAAATGCCAGACTTAACCTTGAAACAGAACAGCCGGATTTTGATTTCGAAAAGGTTTATGCCGATGCAAGAAACACTTGGAATGAAAATCTTTCAAGAATACTTGTTGAGGGTGGAAGCGATGATAAAAAAACTGTTTTTTATTCAGCCTTATATCATACTTTGATTCATCCCTCTGTGCTTAATGATGTAAACGGTGAGTATCCTGCCATGGAAACGGGCAAAACTTTGAAGGGGGAAAGAGACAGATATACAGTTTTTTCTCTTTGGGATACATATAGAAATGTTCATCAGCTTATGTCTTTGGTTTATCCTGAAAAGCAAATCGATATGGTAAACACTATGGTCGATATGTATAAGGAGAGCGGATGGATGCCTAAATGGGAGCTTTTTGGAAGAGAAACATTTACTATGGAGGGTGACCCTTCAATACCGGTGATTGTTGATACTTGGAAAAGAGGGTTGAGGGATTTTGATGTTGAGGCTGCTTATCAGGCAATGTATAAGTCGGCAACTCTGCCTGAAAAGGAGAATTTGATGAGACCTGACATTGACTGCTATTATGAAAAGGGATATGTTCCGTTGACTGAACAGTTTGACAACTCGGTTTCTCATGCTCTTGAATATTATATTGCTGATTTTGCTTTGGCTGAGTTTGCCGATGCTTTGGGAAAAAAGGAGGATGCAAAATTGTTTAGAAAACGTTCACTTGGATATAAAAATTACTACTCAAAAGAGTATGGAACTTTCAGACCGATAACTCCGGATGGAAAATTCCTGACACCTTTTGATCCTAAACAGGGCGAAAATTTTGAGCCAAGCCCGGGATTCCATGAAGGAAATGCTTGGAATTATACTTTCTTTGTGCCTCATGATGTTGAGGGACTGGCTAAGTTGATGGGTGGAAAGCGAAAATTTGTAGATAAGCTTCAAATGGTTTTTGACAATAATCTTTTTGATATGTCGAATGAGCCGGATATTGCATATCCTCATCTTTTCTCATATTTCAAAGGCGAGGAGTGGAGAACTCAAAAAGAGGTTGTAAGACTTTTGGATAAACATTTTAAAAATGCACCAAATGGCATTCCGGGAAATGATGATACCGGCACAATGTCTGCTTGGGCAATATTTAATATGATGGGATTTTATCCTGACTGTCCGGGAAAGGCGGAGTATACTCTGACAACTCCTGCTTTTGACAGGGTGACTATAAAATTGGATGGTAAATATTATCCTAATGAGGAATTGGTTATCGAAAAGAGTGGAAATTCCAATGATGGCGAAAATTGGAAAATATCTACCATAAAACTCGATGGCAAAAAATATGATTCTTATAGAATCTCTCATCAGAAACTTTTTGAAAACAAGAAACTTGAGGTGATAACATATTGATAGAAGAATATTTTGATTGAAAGCTGATTTTTTTTGAAATTTAAAATTACTAATTTGGTTAAGTTTTATTTCAATTCTGATTGACGGATGAATTCTTTTCAATTTAAGATTGCTAAATTGGGTAATTGTTAGTTCAATTCTGATTGGCGGATGAATAGTTTTGAATTAGTGCAGTGAGTTTAAAAGCAGTAAAAAGCAGGGATTGTCATTAAAAAATGACATGTCCTGCTTTCTTTTTTAATTAATAGACTAATCTTTGGTGGTATAATTGGAGAATTTATCGGCGATGCTCTGCTTTTTTTTAATTAATAAATCAATTTTTTGCTTGATGTCTGAAGTTTATTTTGTTTTTCAATTGAATTTCTATTTGTTTATTGTTAAAACAAATTTATAATTGTTTTAAGTAAGATGATTTTTGATATGTAGTTGCTTATTTTGAATTGTTATTGCTGAAAGTAACCTTATTTAGAATATAAGTGGCTTTTTTATACAAAAAATGTATGGATTATTGCTCCTTTTTAAAAAAACGATTTTATAGTTAAGTGCTTAAAAATCCGAATTAAAGCCGTTTTTGCCTTTTGGAAATTAGATTAAATATAAATTAACACAGAAATTGTTTATTTTTACAACAATAAAGTTATTGTATAATAAATATACTTAATTTTGTAACTAAAATTATTATATTCTAATAAAAGAATATTAAAACTAAACTGTATTCTTTAGAAATTAGAGAATAGCATGATAAATATTGTAGTATATACTAAATGTGAAGTGTTCATGAAACGAAATTTACATTCATTTAAAGACGGATTATCCCTATCCGTGTCCAATCTAAGATTGTTTAAAGCATTGTTCCTAACGTGTGCTTTTTTATTGTTGGGATTTAGTGAGGGAAAGGCCCTGACTGGTGGTTCATTGGAAGATGGTAAGACTTATACTATTTTTGATGGAGAAAGTAGTAATTATTTAGTTATAAATTCAACTGGAAGTGGCGTTACTAAAACATCCACTACTACAGGAGATGATATTAAGTGGTTAGCCAAATCCGTTGGAAATGGATATTTTACCCTTGAGAACGTTGGCAGAAAGGGTAATTATTTGTATGTGTCTGGTTCAACACTAACTACAACATCCACATCATATAGTGCTAATGGTGCCAAATGGACCTCGAACTTATTGAGTAAGTCTTCTACACGGTATAATTATTATTTGTATTATAAAAGCAGTAACTTTACTGTTAGAAATGGTAATAATTCCAATTTGGCTCTAAAGGAAGTTGATGTTTACATTTTTACAGTGTCTCCAATCTCAGATTTAAGTTGGAACGGAGATGATATTACACCAAAAGCTACTGAAACCATAGAAAGCACTTTGAATAAAGGCGCTGCAGGCGGAGATCTTACAATAGGAAATTATTCTGTTAAGATTTCAGGAATGTCGGATAGTGATTCTTTTGAATTTGATAGTGCAACAGGTAAAATAGCTCCTAAAAATTATGTTTCATCTGAAAAGTCTGAGACTGTAACTTTGACTATTCAAGCTACTTTGAATGGTAAAGTTGTTGCAACAAAAACAGCACCGATAACTTTAAAACAAAAAGCGGCAAGTTATATTATTCAGACTTTGTCTGCTCAGGATTTAAGTTTTGTCTATAATACTACTTCGGCTCAGTCTCCGACTGTAAATGGAGTCCTTTATTTGAAAAAAAGTGATGAATCGACAATTGCAGTTACAGGTGCAACCTTTACTGTTAAATCGATATCTAATGTAACCGGAGACTTTAAAGTTTCTTCAACAACAAAAATTGCTCCTACCGGAACAAATTCCACACAAAATGTAAAAACAGGAACAGCATTATTAAATGTAGATGCAAATTATAATGGAGCAGTTGTTGCCTCAGGGGTGGTTTCTGTAAATCTTGAACAAAAAGCTAATAAACTGACCCTTCAACATCGTAATCCTTATCCTTCTTCTTATACAGATGGGATTTCCGGTCTTCAGCCGACTCATATAAATTATAGAACTGTTTATGCAAAACCTGGAACTTCTAAATCTTTGGATGCTTCCGGAGCTGAAGCTTATGTTAATGCCTATACAAGATGGTTCGATTATGATAATGAAAAGAGTGGACTTGCATTTTCAAATGCGGGAAGAGAGACTGATAAAGGATATGTAACATTGGGTCCAAAAATTTCTGTTTCTTATACTTTGCCAAACGGACAGACAAGCCATAAGATAGCTGCCGATATGTCGGACTATCAGGATTACAATAATTCCACTCTAATTTCAAATGGAGGTTCAGGCGTATTTACAGAGCCGACTCTTTCCTATCGTTGGTTGTTTGATGTAAGAGATGCTCAGGAGATGATTGACAAATTTGCCAAATTGGGAAATACTGATTATCTTGAGGAATATGAAATTACTGCTCCTGAAAGTCAATCTGAGATTATATTAAAGCCTCAATATACATCTGATAATTATTGGGGTTCAGGCTATAAACAAGGAACTTTTGCTTGGAGTTCAAGCTCAAATTCTTCAAATACTGTATCAAAAAATACAGGAGATATGTATTATAGCTTTACCGCCGGTACTGCAGGAAATACGAAAGAGGTTACTTTAACAATGACTGCAGATGGTGTGAATTATAGAGTTGCAAGATTTAAAGTGAAATTCGTTGCTGATGCAGCTCCTATGACTGATGCAAATATTACAAGTAATGAAAGAAAACTTAGTGTTCTTGATGATGCAAATGGAGATTTTGTGAGACTTGCGACATTGAACTTTGATAATAATACTCAGAGCGGAACATCGGGCATTGGAACAAAACCTCTTGGTTGGGATGAAAGTTCTTACGGTTTCTATTATAGAGGATTGGTAAATCCAACAGATAAAAAGGCAGGTAACAATATCCCTGAATGGAGTGAGTATGCTTTTGTTCAGAGTTCAAAAGCTCTATGTGATATTGGTGCAAGTGGCTTTTTGAGCAGCGGTGTAATAGATCATTCAAATCCTAATGGCGGTTTCTTTGTTTATGTTGATGCTTCACAAAAGCCCGGTACTGTAGCAAACTTGAAGTTTGATCAGGCTCTTTGTCAGAATATGAAACTTAAGGTTGTCGCTTATGTGACTAATCTAAATAAAAACAGTGGCTCTACAATGCCTAACTTGAACCTTGTGTTAAAAGGCAAATCAAATAATGGCACTGAAACTGTTCTTCATCGCTTTACTACTGGTAAGATTCCATCGACAAGCAGTTGGCATCAGGTTTGTTATGATGTGATGTTCTCTTCAAATCAGGATTTTGATTATTATACATTGCAGGTAGACAATAATGGTACATCTTCAACCGGTAATGACTTTGCCTTGGATGATATCCGTATTTACAGAACAAAGACTTCTGCTGAATCTTGGCAAAAAGGTCCGGAATGTGACAAGAAAGTTCCTGTTTATATAGAACTTGACAATGAAAAACTAATCAGTCAGTTACCTGCAGGTACTGCATATCTGAATTATAGATTTATTGATGACAAGGGTGGCGTTGTAAACTGCGATTATTATAAATTTAATAATAAACCGGCTACTACTTTTGGAACATTGCAATTTAAAGATGGAGAGTTTGTCGCACCGGAAGGTTCCGGGGTTTCATTAAGTAATGGAAAACTTACTTTTACACAGGAAAGTTCTAATTTTACGGTTGGAAAGAAATATTACTTGGTGTTAAATGCAAGTCAACAAGAATTAGAAAACCCAATTTTTGAATCAGATACAAGATGCGGTTGGGCTGCAGGCTTTTCTATTGAATCAAGTATTGATTTGACTATAGATGGTGATATTTATACTTCAACAACTGTTGAGAATTTCTGTAACAGTTCAGAAGTTGAAATATCTGCTGTAGTAAAAGGAAGCTATAACAATAGAATAGTTACAGTTGATTGTCCGTTTGATTGGTATATCGGAAATGCTGATGATGATACAAAAGCCTTGATAAAAGCATTCCAGGACAACAGAAATAATCCTTCCGCTCAAATTACAGCTCTTGTAAATGAGGGAAAATTGATTTTGAACAAGAAATCAATAAAATATAGAATTCTTTCAAATCAGCAGTTTACTATATTCCCTGTTTCTGATAATGCAACAATTGTTGGTCAGGATGGAACACCTATTCTATGTGATAACCCCGTAGTTATTACTGTTAACAGAGGTGGCGGCTCAGGAGTTTTAGTATTTGGAGAAAAGAATGTTACTTATCCAAGCGATTATGAATTTGCCGTTCGTCTTTCTAAGACAGTTGCAAACGGACAGGCGTTTGATGCTCCAATTAAGGAAATTTCAAGCTCTATAAATTCAATCAAAGAGATTATGATTATTTCTTCAACTGATAGTGAGGCTCCTATTGGAACAGTTTTAAAAGGAAACTTTATTATCAGCTCCGATAAATCTAAGTTGAGTTTGATATTCTTAAGTAGTAATTTGTTTAAAGAGGGTTACGAATATAAATTATGGGTAAGCTTTGCCGATGGTTCTCTTTGCGGTGGAAGCGCTAATCTTATCTTGAAGATTGTTCCTGAATATGCTATTTGGAAAGGTACAAACAATGACTGGAATGATGATTCTAACTGGGGAACTGCCTCTGTTAATGGAATGACTGTTACAGAAGTTACAGGAAATGGAATTAAAGGTTTTGTGCCATTGAACTTTACTAATGTTACTCTTCCTGAAAAGACAGGTTTAGTTTATCCTTCTCTTGTTGAGGCTTCAAATAATGGAGAAATTGATACTTGGGGTGAAGTTAAGGATATATATTATGATTACAATTACGATGGAAATGTTTGTAAGTATATTTATTTCCAACCGGGGTCTGAGCTTGCAAGAACAGATCTTTTGAAGAAAGAAAAAGTTTGGATAGACCAAAGAGTTAAAGTTAACCGTTGGTATATGCTTTCTGCTCCACTTCAAGATATGTATACAGGTGATATGCATCTTCCTAAAAATGGCGTTTATAAAAACAGTTTGTTCCAGGATCTTGACCAAGCAAATAGCAGAACAATGCCTTTCGTTTATCAACAGGTATTTGCAAGGACTGTTGCAAATAAACTAAACAGTGGAACAAATGAAACTTATATCGCAGGAAGTGATTGGACGGCATCTTTCAATGCTTTGAACTTTAAGCACAATGTAGGAACAGGTTATCGTTTAGGCGTTTTGGCTGAAGGTGATTTCTCATGGATCGGAAGTGACGAAACAGTTGTGTTTAAATTCCCTAAGATTGATGAAACTTATCGTTACTATACTGATGCTGGCATTGCTACATCATTGTCTGAAAATGCCCCAAAGAATAATCAGTATGAATTTGCATTTAATCCTGCTGAAGGAACAACTTCTCAGACAATTACTGTATCCAAAGAGGTTGAAAGTGATGCGGCTGCAAATGAAAATACAATCTTCCTTGTAGGTAATCCATTTATGGCTCATTTGAATTTTGAAAAATTCTATGAAGCAAACAGAGATAAGATTACTCCAACATTCTGGATTTACAATAACTCAAATGATAAGGTTTATACCTGCAATAAAGAGAATGACAAATGGATTTATACATCCAAAGAGGGAACTGTTGATGAAATAAATGGAAATATTGCTCCTACACAGTCTTTCTTTATTGAGGGTAAAGGTAATTTGACTACAACTGAAGATGGCATTTCTTATATGAACATCGACTTAGTTTTCGATGCTGATATGATGACAATTGATAATACGCCTGCTGCTGCTCTTAAGGCAAAGGCTGATAAGGTTAATCCGGATAACCAAATACTTAGAATTACAGCAAATCGCGGCGATTTGGAATCTACTTTAGCTGTAGTTTGCAAGGACGGTGCTAAGAATGGTTATGAAAAGGGTGAAGATGTATTGACTTTGTTGGAAACGAATTCTGAGATTACTCCGGTTGTCTACTCTATAGCTGATAACAATGCTCTTTCGATTACCACTGTTAATGGAGACGTTTTGGTTCCGATAGCTATTTATACTCAGACTGAAGGCGCTGTTAATGTTAAGTTCAACGGAATGGATTCATTTACTTATCCTATCTACCTTTACGATTCTGAAAAGAATGTTAAGACAGAGCTTACTGAAGAAAATTCCGAAATAGTTCTTAATGTTGATAAAACTCAGATTGATGGTAATTATTCTGGAAGATATTATATTCAGTTCAGGGCTGCAACAGGAATAGAAGATGTTAAGGATTCAGCAATTAATGCTTATTCTCCATCTGAAGGAGTAATGGTTGTTCAAAGTGAATTATCTGATCCTATTGCTTCTGTAGAGGTTTATACAACAGATGGTAAGTTGATTGCTTCAAGAAAGCATATCAATGATGCTATTGCGAGGTTTGATGTTGCTTCTGATAATTACATCGTTAAGATTCAAACTGAAAAACAAAGCGTTTCTTTAAAGGTAAACGTTAAGTAAAGTAATCTGCTTAATAGATTCTTCAATAGATTAAAAGCTTCTATTAAAGTAAACGTTTAGTAAAGTGCACTTTTAAATAAATTAAAAATTTGAATAAAGTTTCATCGAAACACTTCAAATAGAAAAAAGCTCGGATAAAATCCGAGCTTTTTTTTGCTTTAAAAATTTAATGGCAGCAATCTGTTTTTAATCAATACATCCTAAAATGGTAAAATCTTAATTCTTAAATTTTAATTCAGCAATTTTTATTCAGATACTACTAATTCCTATCCTCATACAATCAACGTGCATTCAATCATAACTATTTCCTATCCTCATTCAATCACGTTGCATTCTTTCGTAACAAATCCTTATCCTTTTATATATATATATTCATTGAGATACCACAACCTCAGTTAAGATTTTATTGCAAGCTATTCCATGAAATCAACCATTAAAACCATTATCTATAGTAACTGATTTAATTTCTGCGGCTTGTGTATTCTAAATAAGTAAAATGTACTAATAAGACAAATTATAAATAATGTAATGTTCGATTGTTGAAGAATATTTTATCTTTTCCTTGATAAATCATCTAATTATTATCTAATAAATAGAAAAAATCCAAATAACGATATGATATAAATGTCATTTATTTAGAAAAGTTTGTAAAATAAAGCATCGGATAATAGAATAAATCCAAATAATGCCATGAAAAACAAATCGAAAAACAATTTGTATTCTAAATAAATACATAACATTCTAAATAAAGAAAAAAATAATGTTAGAAACATTCTAAATTACATAAATAGTTGTATTTGTAAATAGCAGTAAATCAGATAAATATAAGAAAATATTTATCAATTTTTAAAATATTGTAAAATTTATAAGAAAATAATTGATGAAAAGCTTTTTATTTTGAAACAATTATAATTAACTTTGTTCCATCAAAGAAAAAGAAAAGCATTAAAAGTATTGTAGTTAATTTAATTTAAAGGTCATGTTTGAAAGTTCATTATTCATACTAAAGAATCAAGAAAGAGGTAACTCCGTTTCTTCATTAAACAATTCAAAAGATTTTTCATCAAAAAAGATATTTAGAAGTCTGGTCAATTCAGCTTTCTTAAAAGTTGTGTTAGTTTGTTTTTTGATAACATTGCCAACAGCAGGTTATTCAATAGATG
This sequence comes from Bacteroidales bacterium, assembly GCA_030539115.1. Lineage (GTDB taxonomy): Bacteria > Bacteroidota > Bacteroidia > Bacteroidales > JAUNSR01 > JAUNSR01. Next base: position 86,202 of record JAUNSR010000005.1, on the reverse strand, counting down.
CAATCTGGAACGAATCAACATCAACAAATCAAGGTATTTTTAATACAACAACTTCTACTGAAGTGTTTGCAAGTCAAACAAGAGCTTCCATTTCAAATGGAAACAGTGCTTTCAAGCCGGGAAGTTCTTTTCAAGCTACAGGAGTTGTCCCATTAGAAGATGCATTCCTTGCTTTATTCTTTAGTATTGCGACATATGGCGCGTATGTTTACAGAAGAAGAAAGGAGCATCGATAACTACAATACATGCTTTAGATTGAATGATTGAGGGTCAAAGCGACGTGAGTCGAGTTGGCCCTATTTTTTTGTTTGTTGTTAAAAGTTCTTTTATGTCTTATTAAATAGAGACAATTAATATTGATATCCATATTTTTAAGGTTTTAATTCGTAATAAAGTCCAACTAAAAGCAAAAAGGAACAGAGGCTGTTGCAGCATGATAGTTTAAACTCGTAATAAAATCCAACTAAAAGCAAAAAGGAACAGAGACTGTTTAAGTTTGGTAGTTGAAACTCGTAATAAAATCCAACTAAAAGTCATTTATCTTTTAAGCCTTAAATTTTTTAAGATTAATGTCGTTTTCAATACAATTATATCTTTGATTCTTTCAATCTCAAAGTTTAATAATTATTTCTTGTACATATTTAAAGTCATCTTCAGTACATTTATTAATCAGACATTTTTCTTTTTATAAACACTCGGCAATTATGAATTTTGTAATGCGTTTATCGTAATACATCCGAATAAATAATATTTTTTACATATACTTTTCCCTCTTTATTCTCTTTTATAAATGCAGGCAACTTCTTAAATAGAAATATTTTGTATCTTCGGGCGAATTTTTACGGATTAAATAGAAAAACTAAAATATGAGTAAGAAATTTAATGAATATTCCGGCTTAAACCTCTCTGATGTTAATAAAGAGATACTTAAGAATTGGGATAAATACGATGTGTTTCAAAAAAGTATGACAGAACGCGAGGGTTGTCCCTCGTTTGTGTTTTATGAAGGGCCTCCTTCTGCGAACGGAATGCCCGGAATTCACCATGTAATGGCACGCTCTATTAAAGATATTTTCTGTCGTTATAAGACAATGAAAGGTTTTCACGTAAAACGTAAAGCCGGTTGGGATACTCATGGTCTTCCTGTGGAGCTTGGCGTTGAGAAATCTTTAGGCATTACAAAAGAGGCTATCGGTAAGACTATCTCTGTTGCTGAATATAATGCAGAATGCCGTAAAGATGTAATGAAATATACAAAGGAATGGACAGACTTGACCCATAAGATGGGTTATTGGGTTGACCTTGAAAATCCTTATATCACTTATGACAACAGATATATTGAAACTCTTTGGTGGTTGCTCAAACAGCTTTACAATAAAGGTCTTTTATACAAAGGTTATACTATTCAGCCTTATTCTCCTGCTGCAGGTACAGGTCTTTCTTCTCATGAACTAAATCAGCCCGGCTGTTACAGAGATGTAAAAGACACAACCATGACTGCCCAGTTTAAAATCAAGAATCCTTCATCCGAACTTACTCAGCATGGTGATGCTTATTTTCTTGCCTGGACGACTACTCCTTGGACGCTTCCTTCAAACACAGCATTATGTGTAGGGGCTAACATAGAGTATTGTGCGGTTCAAAGTTTCAATCCTTATACTTCAACACCAATTACAGTAATTGCAGCCAAGCCTTTGCTTTCATCCTTATTTAATCCAAAGGCAAAGGATATTGCTTTGGAAGACTACAAGCCCGGCGATAAGCTTATTCCTTATAAAGTTATCAAGGAATACAAAGGTCGTGATCTTGTCGGAATGGAATACGAGCAATTGCTTCCTTGGGTAAAACCTGAGGGGGATGCTTTCAGGGTGATCAGCGGTGATTTTGTTACAACTGAAGATGGTACAGGTATTGTACATATCGCTCCAACATTTGGTGCTGACGATAATAAAGTTGCCAAAGCCACCGGAATAGCTCCTTTGATGATGATTGACAAAGATGGCAACAGCAGGCCAATGGTCGACATGACAGGCCGTTTTTACCGCCTTGAAGACTTGGATAAAGACTTTGTTGAGAAAAATGTAAACAAAGAGGCTTATTCTGAGTTTGCCGGCCGTTACGTTAAGAATGCTTACGATTCAAATCTTAAGGATGATGACGCTACTTTGGATATCGACATTGCAGTAATGCTTAAGCAAAACGACAAAGCATTCAAAATTGAAAAGCATGTTCACAGTTATCCTCATTGTTGGCGTACAGACAAGCCTGTTTTATACTATCCTTTGGACAGTTGGTTTATCAAAACCACTGCTTCTAAAGACAGAATGATTGAATTGAACAATACAATCAATTGGAAGCCTGCTTCAACAGGTTCAGGTCGCTTCGGAAAATGGCTTGAGAATCTTCAGGATTGGAATTTGTCCCGTTCCCGTTACTGGGGAACTCCTCTTCCTATCTGGAGAACCGAAGATGGAAGCGAAGAGCTTTGCATCGGTTCTGTCGAGGAGTTGTATTCTCAAATTGAGAAAGCTGTTAAAGCCGGACTTATGGAAGTTAATCCTTTTGCATCCTTCCAACCTGGAGTGATGACTAAAGAAAACTACGACAAGATTGATCTTCACCGTCCTTATGTTGATGATATTGTGCTTCTTTCTCCAAATGGCAAGCCTATGAAAAGAGAAAGCGATCTTATCGACGTTTGGTTTGATTCAGGTGCTATGCCTTATGCTCAGATTCACTATCCTTTTGAAAACAAAGATATATTTGACAGCAAAGAGGTCTACCCTGCTGACTTTATTGCAGAGGGTGTCGACCAGACAAGGGGATGGTTCTTTACTTTGCATGCTTTGGCAACAATGATATTTGATTCTGTTTCTTACAAAGCTGTTATCTCAAACGGTCTTGTACTCGATAAGAACGGAAACAAGATGTCAAAGCGTCTTGGCAATGCTGTCGACCCTTTTGACACTATTGAAAAATACGGATCCGACCCATTGAGATGGTATATGATTACCAATGCTTCTCCTTGGGACAACCTAAAATTCGATACTGAGGGCATTGATGAGGTGCGTCGTAAGTTTTTCGGCACTCTTTACAATACATATTCTTTCTTTGCTCTTTATGCAAATGTCGATGGCTTTACTTTTGCTGAAAATGAAGTTCCATTGGCTGAAAGACCTGAGATTGACAGATGGATTATCTCTCTTCTTAACTCTTTAATAAAAGAGGTTGACGAGAATCTCAATACTTACGAGCCTACAAAAGCGGGACGTGCTATCTCTGATTTTGTAAACGATCATCTTTCAAACTGGTATGTACGCCTTAATCGTAAACGTTTCTGGGGTGGTGAGATGAGTAAGGATAAGCTTTCTGCATATCAAACTCTTTATACATGCCTTGAGACTATTGCAAAATTGATGGCTCCGATATCGCCATTCTTTGCCGATAAGCTGTATCTTGACCTTATTTCTGTTTCAGGCAGGGCGAGCGAAGTTTCTGTTCATTTGTCAATGTTCCCTGTTGCTGATGAAACAGTGATTGACAAGGCTTTGGAAAGAAGAATGCAAACTGCACAAGATATCACTTCAATGGTGCTTGCTCTTCGCCGAAAGGTTAATATCAAAGTTCGTCAGCCACTTAGCGATCTTATGATTCCTGTTCTCGATGAACAGCAGCGTGCCGATATTGAAGCTGTCAAAAAGCTTGTTCTTAATGAAGTAAATGTCAAAGAGCTTAAGTTTGTTGACAATGCAGCCGGAATACTTGTTAAACGTATCAAGCCTGATTTCAAAAAGTTAGGTCCAAGATATGGTAAGATTATGAAGCAGCTTGCCTCTGTTTTAACTCAGCTTCCTCAGGAAGATATCGCTTTGTTTGAGAAAGACGGCAGGATAAGTATTGATGTTGAAAGTACATTGGCTGAGGTTCTTGTTTCTGATGTTGAGATTATTTCAGAAGATATTCCGGGATGGCTTGTTGCTAATCAGGATAGATTGACTGTGGCATTGGAAATCACGGTTACTGAGGAGCTTCGTCAGGAGGGTATAGCAAGGGAATTGGTAAACAGAATACAAAATATTAGAAAGTCAAGTGGCTTTGAAATCACAGATAAGATTAATATACGTATCTCTAAGAATGAAAATACCGATTCTGCCATTGAAAAATTCAAGTCATACATTGCATCTCAGGTGCTTGCCAATTCTATTGAGCTGACTTCCGATTCTTTGTCTGACAACGAAATGGATATGGATGGATTTAATTTATATGCTGAAATCAAGAAGGCTTAAGCCGTTTCTGAAATTTAGAATGTAATTATATTTTAAAATAATTTTTATAGGTCTTTTGTCTCTAATAATATCTTTAATCGGATAGTAAAGAGACAAAAGACCTATTTTATTTTATTGTCTCTCAATAGATTTAAGTCAACTATGAAACTTATTCACATTTATCTTATGTAAATAGTTAATAACAAATTAATAGTTTATATATTTGTTTATATAAAACAATTTTATACTTTCGCGCTCATTAAAGAATTATACATCTTAAAGATATAAGTTTATTGTACGAACAAAAGTATTTAGATGTTGTTTCTTATTAAGTATAACAAAATCCTATTGACGATGAGTGAAAAAACACGATATTCAGACGCTGAATTAGAAGAATTCAAAGCTGTTATTACCGACAAGCTTGAAAAGGCATATAAAGATTATGATCTGCTTAAGGCGGCTGTCATGAATACTGATGGCAACGATGATGCAGACACTGCTCCAACGTTTAAAGTCCTTGAAGAGGGTGCTTCCACATTGTCTAAAGAGGAGGCTGGTCAGCTTGCGCAGCGCCAAATGAAGTTTATTCAGCATTTAAGAGCTGCACTTGTAAGAATTGAAAACAAAACCTACGGGGTGTGTCGTGAAACCGGCAAACTTATTCCTAAGGAAAGACTAATGGCGGTGCCTCATGCTACTTTAAGTATAGATGCGAAGAATACCAATAAAAGATAATTATTGCCTTTTTTTCAGCACGCTTATGAAAGTTATCTCAAAAAAGAGATTGTTTATAAATTAAAATATAGTATTAATCCGATATTTTTATAAATTTGCACACCTTGCAATTATAAAAATGTCGGATTATTTTTAAAATATGAATAAAATACAATTGTCAAAAGGAAAAATATCTGTTATTATCATTTTCCTTGTTCTTTTAGTAGATCAGTTTACAAAGATTTGGGTAAAAACCCACATGGTTTTACATGAGAGTTTTGAGATTACTCCATGGTTTTACATATGCTTTACAGAAAACAACGGCATGGCCTATGGTCTTGAACTTTTCAACAAGCTCTTTCTTACAGGCTTTAGAATTGTTGCAGTCATTGCATTTTCCTATTATTTGTATTTGTGCATTAAGAAAAAATATTCCACAGGCTTCATTTGCTGCATAGCCCTTATCATTGCGGGTGCTTCAGGCAATATCATCGACTCTGTTTTTTATGGAAAGATTTTCTCTTCAAGCTATGGTCAGTTGGCAACGATGTTTCCTCAGGACGGGGGGTATGCTCCATTCTTTTACGGAAAAGTTGTCGACATGCTTTATTTCCCATTGTTTAAGTTCAATTGGCCTCAGTGGCTTCCTTTTGTAGGTGGTCAGGAATATCTTTTCTTTAGACCTATATTTAATGTGGCTGATTCAGCCATTACTGTCGGAGTTATTCTTCTTTTTATTTTTTACAGACATCATTTAGGCGATTCAGGCAATTCTGAAAAGAAAGAAGTTTTAAAAAATAAATAATGAACCATACCAAATATTTTGCACTGTTAATGCTGCTTTTTGTTTCATGCAGCAATCTTCCTGACGGTATTCTTAATCAAAAGCAGATGGAGAATGTGATTTATGACACTCATCTTGCCGAATCCTTGATGGAGGAATATTCTCTTAACATCAGAAGCAAGGATGATAAAAGAAGGCTCCTTGCCAATGTTTACAAAACCAACAACACGACAAAGGCTCAGTTTGACAGCTCTTTGGTTTATTACAGCGCACATCTTACCGAGCTTATGAAGATTTACGATCGGGTGGATAAAAGGGTTGCCGAGCAAAGCAAGATTGTTGCCCGGGAAGTTTATCTTTATGAAAAGTCGTTGCTTACTCCCGAGGGTGACTCTGTGGATATCTGGAAAGCAACTCCTGATTTTATCCTCGACCCACGTCTTCTTACTGAAAATAGATTGTATGAGGTCAAGTGTGACACCAATTTCAAAGATGGCGATTCACTTGTGCTCAATATGAATATTAATAAAATGCAGCCTGATTCCTTGTCTAAAATTTATTTGCTCTTTGCATTAAAGTCTACGAACGATTCAATCTCGATGATAGACACATTCCTTGTAAACGATGGAAATGTCAAGCTTAATATGAGTTTTGACAAGATACCGGTGGCAGGCGGCGTTGTTACAAATTTCACTTACATCATTGAGAATGATTCTATAGTAAACCCTGTTTATATTAATGATGTCTCATTGATGAGATATCACCGTGATATTAAGGTAAACAGTGATTCTTTAATAACAGAAATCAGTACGAATGAATAGGGGATTTGCCGCAATGTTGGTAGTCTTGGATAATAATGTTTTTTCTCCAGGAGTAGCTTTCATTGATGAAAACAACATTCTTTTATCTGTTGAGGCTCTTAAGAATGAAAGTGCATTTGTGAAATTCTTTGACGGCGCAATTTTTTTATATTCACAGGATGGTAAAACATCTCCGAAAATAGGAGAGAGGGTGATTATTAAACAAATGATCCCTTTTGATATTGCAAAAAGAGAGCCGTTGCCAAATACCATTACTAAAAATATCATATAAATAGAAAGAGGTAGTTTTAAGCATAAGAAAACCCCGGAAGTCAGTCGATAAACTTCCGGGGTTTTCTTCTTCAGCTCTAAACGATCTCCTCCTATTTTATCTTCTTCTAAATTCCGAACAAATAATAGCTGTTGCTATTGCCACATTTAAAGATTCTGAAGTTTCTCTTTCAGGTGGATAGTTCGGAATATGCAATTTGTGTGTTATATATTCATATAAATCTTTATTTATGCCATTCCCTTCATTTCCCATAACAATAAGCCCGTTATGTGATAATTCTGTATCATATATATTGCTTCCTTCCAGAAAAGTGCCGTAAATATTGCACCCTTTCATATCCTGAAGAAAGCGGCTCAATGAAGTATAGTGTATTTTCACCCTTGCAATAGCCCCCATTGTCGCTTGTATTGCCTTTGGACTGTAGCAATCGGTTGTCTCATTGGAACAAATAATGTTTTCAATGCCAAACCAATCTGCCAGCCTTATTATTGTGCCCATATTGCCGGGATCCTGTATCGTATCGAGAACTATTGAGAGTTTATTTTTAAGCTCATCTATATTTAAGGAGTATTCGGGAATTGAGAAAACACCTATAACATCCTGCGGCGTTTTTAAAAAGCTCGCTTTTGAGAGTTCATCCTTAGTTGCAACAATAACCTCAGAGGCATTGACGTTTTTATTTGCATCGAACCATTCTTGAGTGGCAATCAAAGTCTTGCATTCAAAAAATTCAATATTGTCATGTATTAGTTTGTTACCCTCGGCAACAAACATTTTATTCTCTTTTCTGAACTTCTTTAACTCAAGTGATTTTATAAATTTTATCTTATTCTTACTGATTGGCATATTGCATATAAAGATTTTATGCAAATCTAAAAAGAAAATCCAATCGACTTTGTACATATTCGAAGTTATCTTATTAATTATAGTTTAAAATCATGCCTTGATTTAATTTTTTTTCCGATTGGACATAAATATAAATCAATAACTTTGCCATCTATGTTGTTTGAACTGTTTTGTAAACTAAGTTCTTCATTACTGACTGTTTTCAACATTTAATTATAATTGTTTTTGTATAAAGAATTGTCCTTATGCCCGTATCCAAAAGATTTGCATCCAAATATATACGCTTTGGTATTCTTCTTATTCTTCTGATTTTTATTGCAGGCTGCAGTCTCACCCGCTATGTCCCTGAGGGGGATTATTTGGTTAGAAGCGTGTCTGTCCGCTCTGATAATAAAAATATTAAATCTTCCGATGTGAAGCCGTACATCAAGCAAATGCCGAACCATAAGACTTTCGGCCTTGTCTCTTTCCCTTTATATCTATATGACCTTTCAGGCACCGACTCGACCAAATGGATAAACCGTTTCCTTAGAAGAGCGGGCAATGCTCCTGAGATTTATGACCCTATGCTTACGGTGCGTTCAGAAAAGGAGATTTTAAAGATGCTTGACAATAAGGGGTATCTCGAAGGTGCTGTAGATGTAAAACTTGAAAAGAAGAATAAAAAAATTGACATTATCTACAACATCACATCAAACGAACCTTTCAAAATAGAATCCTTTAAATATAGCATTCCTGGTGATTCGGTAAGGACTATTGTATATAAGGATACCACTTCATCTTTAATAAAACCGGGAATGCTTCTTGATAGAGATGTTCTTGAAAATGAAAGGGTAAGGATTACAAATAGAATCAGAAATAATGGCTATTGGGGTTTTAATAAAGATTTTATCAATTATAGAGCTGATACGGCTGCTTATTCAAAAAACGTAGATCTTACTCTTAATGTGGCAACAAATCCCGGAGATGTATTTCATAAAAAGTTTAATGTAGGAAAAGTTGTCTTTGTGACAGACTATGACCCTGTCAATGCTCTATATTCCACACAAAAGAGGGATACGGTTTCTATTGGTGATTATACAATTATCGAGGGTGCCAAATCATACTTAAGAAGCGGCACGCTTATTGAAAATTGTTTTATACGCCCCGGCGCCTTATATTCCGACAGGGCTGTCGATGCTACATACTCTTCTTTTGCAAGACTGAAGATTCTTAAATATGTAAATATTCGCTTTGAACAAAGCAAAGTAAATGACGATCTCGTTGACTGCTATATTTATCTGACTCCCGGTAAAAATCAATCTATTCAGACAGAATTGGAGGGTACCAACTCTGCCGGAGATTTTGGCTTTGCCGTTGGCGCTTCTTATCAGCACAGAAATGCATTTAAAGGCTCTGAAACATTTACAACAAAGATTAGGGGTGGATATGAGAACCTTACGGGTGAGGGGGGCATTGTTAATGACAATTATACTGAGTATGGAATCGAAACGGGCATCACGTTTCCTAAGTTTATGTTCCCTTTTCTGAAAAGCGATTTCAGACGCCGTATAAAAGCCTCCACTGAGTTTAATGCTGCATACAGCTATCAGCACAGACCTGAATATACAAGAATGATTGCGGGGGGAGGATGGAAATATAACTGGCAGACCCAAAGAAATAAGTTCAGACATCAGCTGGACCTAATCGATGTTAGTTATGTTTATCTGCCTTTTCGCTCGGAAGCATTTATCGACAGTATTATCAATCAAAATCCAATTTCCTATTCAAGCTACAAGGACCACTTGATTTCCAGAACTGCATACACATTCTATCGTTCAAATTTTAATCCATCCGTAAGAAATATGGATATTTTTACTTTTCGAGCAAGCTCTGAGGTGGCGGGAAATACCTTGTATGCCTTCTCAAAAATATTAAATCAGCATAAAAAGGATGACGCTTACAGATTCCTGGGACTCCGCTATGAGCAATATTGGAAAACCGATGTTGACTATGCTTACACTAAAGTTTTTAGTGAGAAAAACTCCATCGCTTTTCATATTGCGGGTGGTGTGGGGATTCCTTATGGAAATACCAACATACTCCCTTTTGAGAAAAGATACTATTCGGGAGGTGCAAACAGTGTCAGGGGATGGTCGGTGAGAACCCTTGGTCCGGGTCGTTACAGTTCAAACAATCCATCGTTAGATTATTTTAATCAATGCGGAGACATCAGACTTGATGGAAGTATCGAGTATAGAACCCGTTTGTTCTGGAAGCTTGAATTGGCTGCTTTTGTCGATGCGGGAAATGTCTGGACTATCAGAGATTATTCTGCCCAGCCTGGAGGCCTTTTCAAGTTTGATTCATTTTATAAAGAAATTGCCCTTGCATGGGGATTGGGAATGAGATTGGATTTTAGTTATTTTATCTTAAGACTCGATTTAGGCTTTAAAGCTTATGACCCTGCTAAGATTAATGCAAGTCCCTGGGTAATAGATAGTCCCTTTGGCAGCAACAACAGAGCGCTGCATTTTGCAGTCGGATACCCATTCTAAAAATGAATTTTTTTTTATTCATGGTATTGCAGATATGAAAATAATATCTACCTTTGCAACGCAATCGAGAGAAGCACAACCTTTCTCAGAGTTGCGGACAAGGATGGTCGAGTAGCTCAGCTGGATAGAGCAACAGCCTTCTAAGCTGTGGGTCCCGAGTTCGAATCTCGGCTCGATCACTTTAAAAAACGTCTGATTATAAGGTATTTGTAACCTGTAATCAGGCGTTTTTTTTGCTGTATAATCGAAAAAGTATGCAACAAAATATGCCCGATATTGCACATTTTTGATACTTTTCACTTAAAAAGTATGCAACAAAGTATGCAACAAAATTATTGCAACAATAAAACCGATTATCGATAAAAGAAGTCTCCTTGCTTTAAAAGAGAACCCGCTGCGCAGAAGATGTCGATATAATGTATCAACCGACAGGGCGATTTTACAAAAATGACACCGAGCTTATTTAAAATTATTAAAAGACGCGAATCTGTAAAGTCCTGAATATTAATGTTTAATGATTATTTGGAAATTTTCGTTCTCAATAATTAAATTTTGACCGTCAAAATCAAATTTTCATCAGTCTTTTTTGTTTATATATATGACACAAAAAGCGTCCATTCGATCATTTAAGTGCAGGATGGATAAAAATCATTTTTCCGACAATCAAAATACTCAAACAATTAATTGAATTACATTTTTTCCGAACAATTGCAATATTGATATATGCTGATTTTAATTTCCTATTTCTATAACTGTTGTTTTGCCTGAAAAAAGGCATCTGCCGTTGCAATTTTATATTTTGATAAAAAACTTTATTTAAAGGCTGCCAAGAGATTTTGTATATTCTCCAAACATTACGAAATAAGTATAACATGAATAATTAAACAACTGTAAGATATAATTAAATGACATCATCAGTCTTTTTTACTTTATATAATGACATTGAAAATTTCTTATTACACTTTAGAAGAAAAAATAGATTTAAAGCTGTGTTATGATGATTAAAAAGTTTAAATAATAAGATTGTTTTGTGAAGTTGTTTTAATGGATAAAATAGTTACTCTTGATTTTCCAATGTTGTTCCTTTTCATATCTAATATTTCCATTTTTTGTGTTATTTGCATAATTGAAAATATATTTCATTTCAAAAAAACATGATTAAATACAGTAAATTTAATTACTATGCAGATGTAATTATTTATTATTATATTTGGTATAAATCATTTTTAAAATCAATATTATGAAAAACACGATTCTTTTTATTCTATTCTTAATGATTACATTTTCATGTAATGATAATTTAACAAATCAAGACGACTCTCCAATAGATAATTTAAGTTTAACCAAATCTTCAGGAGATGATTTAGTCGATGGAGGTCAAGATTTAGTTTATTTGTATAGTGCATCCTATAGTAACCATTCTTATTTTGACATTCCACGTGTAGAGTATTATCATTATGTAACATTTGTATGGAATTCTTATCCTCCGATTGGGTATGATACATGGAGAAATTGTTCTATGCAAATACAATATAAAAACAGAGATGTTGGCTCAGACCCATGGATAAATGCAAAAGGTGAAAATGGAAGCAATGATGGTATTTATTCAATATTTGGTTTTGATGAAGCTATAGAAATATCAGCTACAAATTTTCCATATTGTACAAATCAACAATTATTTAGAATAAGGCTAATAAATAATGTTGATAATTCAATGATTTGTAATTGGAGCTCAAGAATTTCATCTAATTCAAATATGTATGGATATAATAGACCAAATTTTAATGATCCATTTTATACTTTTGATGACAGAATGCAAATATCTTTAAATACAAACATAGATAATAATACAACTTACTATTATGCTTATAGTTTTGCTGATGATAATAATAAGTTATTAAATGATCCTAAGTCTTGTAATTTGGAATATAATTTATTAAACAATCCAAATAATGATATTTTTTTATTGAAAGATAAAAAAAATGGCAAAATTACAATTATATTAAAAAAAGTTGAAAAATATTATGAGAACCGTGTTGATTTCTATGGTAATGAGATAAAATATGGACCTTATTATAGAGATAGTTATTCCACTCAATGGTGTTTGTATAGCGAATCAGATATTAATATAGCTTTTCGATTTAATTAATGTTATCAATGAACGTTTAAAAAGAACGTATACATAGTTTAATGCATGATATATTAGTTTTTAATGTCTTTATTAAAAACTAATATATCATGCATTTTGATTTAATTAATTGACTACAAATAAATTTAAGTAGTTTTATCTTAAAGTATTTTAAAAAAAATGCAGCTGAGATATTAATTTTTCAATTTGGACTATCGTTAGTCATTAGAAAAAATGAAAATGAATTATATGTTTTAATATTTGAATGAAAAATATAATATCTAACCGTTTTAATGCCTAATAATTTATTTGAACGTTTTATTAATTAATTGTATGTAATAAATACTGTTTAAAAAGGAGTAATCCTTAAAGTGTTAAAATTGATATTTTACACACTATGAATAAATATTGATTGTCTTTGACCAAATTTTAAAACCTTTATTTTTTCTATTTAAATACTTTTATTGTGCGTTTTGGCTGAATTGCACAGTCGTAATAAATATAATTTAAGAAATGACATTGTAATTTAATACAAATTATGGAAAATGACTTAGGTTTATAACAAATCTGTCATCGTAATGACATAAAAAACATTATTAAGAATTCGCATTTCAGCCTACATTACTAAATATGCTTAGACCAATGAAACAATAACAAAATAATAAATTGAATAATTAAAAAACTATGTACCATGAATGATAAAGATCTAATTACCTAAGACAAACTGCGTGTGCCCTTAATCTATTAATACCCAAATAGATTATACTACTATCAAAAATCAGAAAATGATTTTTCAAAATGATTATTAACAAATACTTAATTTTAATATTACTAATATGAAAACAAAAAGCAACAATAGAGTTGTGTATTGGCATATACCAAATATGCTGATGCTGATGATTATTCTTTGCTTATCCGGCTGTAAGGATGATAATGAGAGTCCGGATTCTGCTCCTTTTGATCCGTCAAAATCGGTAGTAATATCAGATTTTACTCCTAAAACGGGAGGTATCGGACAGAGATTGGTCATCTATGGTGAAAATTTCGGTAATGACCCAAAGATTATTGACTTGAAAATTGGCGGTAAACCCGCTACAATTATCGGTGTAAAAAACAACGGACTTTATTGCCTTGTTCCTCCTCAAGCCTATTCAGGAACTATCGAGATGACAATAGGTGAGGGTGAAAAAACTGTTTATGCCAAGTCTGAAACTGATTTCAGCTATCAAAAGAAAATGGTTGTCAGCACTCTTTGCGGTTATCGTAATGAGAGAGATGATCAAGGATGGAAAGATGGCTCATTTGCCACAGTAGCAGGATTTCAAAAAGATTGTTTTATGAAGTTTGATCCAAAATTACCTCATTTGTTATATTGCGCATTTGATGGAAATGAAATCAGGCTTTTAAATTTCAAAGACAGTGTGGTTACAACTCCTATTACACGTTCAATGGGACAGTGGGATCGTTTCAGAAGTGTCGATTTTACCCGTGATGGTGAGAAAATGATTATTGCAAATGACTATGCAGGTAATGGTACAAACAGTTTAAGTGTATCTATTTTGACTCGTAATCCTTCCACAGGCTTGTTTGAAAGTCCGCAACAGTTGGCTGCATATAAACAATGTAACGGTGCTGTAATACATCCTGTCAATGGCGAAATGTATTTCAACAGTTATGAAAAGGGTCAGTTCTTTAGATACGACATGGAAAACTATTACAACGGACGTCCTTTCACAGTGAAAGACTATGAAGAATTGTTCAAGATTCAGGATAATGAATGGGAATTTAACATTCAGATTCACCCATCCGGTGATTATGCCTATATAGTTGTTGTTAACAAGCATTACATTCTTCGTACCGATTACAATAAGGTTGAAAAGAGATTTAATCAGCCGTATTTGGTTTGCGGATTGGCTCGTAATGCAGGATATGTTGACGGCGTAGGCGGCGTGGTTCGTCTGTCGACTCCATATCAGGGAATATTTGTAAAAAATCCTGAATATGCGGGCAAATCAGATCAATATGATTTCTATTTTACTGACAGAGGTAACCATTGTGTAAGAATCCTAACTCCTGAAGGCTCTGTAACAACTTTTGCAGGCCGTGGAACAAGCGGTAATTCAAATTCTTATGGTTATGTCGACGGAGATCTTCGTTTGGAAGCCCGTTTCGATAACCCAACAGGTATTGCATACAATGAATCGGAAAATGCTTTCTATGTATGTGATAAAGTTAACCGTAGAATCCGTAAAATCGGTCTTGAACAATAATAACACTAAATGCGGAAAATATGAGAAATTTTTTGATAACATTTATTATGTTGCTGGGCATCTCAATTAATGCTTTTGCACAAGAAACTGTTACAGTAAGCGGTAAGGTTACTGATGAGAAAGGTGAGCCGATGATTGGTGTTAATATTACTGTCAGCGATGTTGCCGGTCTTGGTACTATTACAAATATTGATGGTGAATACAAAATAAAACTTGAACAGTTTCATAAATTGATCTATTCTTATGTAGGTTATGAAACAGTTACCATACTTATTAAAGAGGGTGGTGTGAAGAATATCAAAATGAAAGAATCTGAAAACAGTGTTTTGGATGAAATCGTTGTTACGGCAACGGGTGCTCAGAAAAAGTTGACTGTAACAGGAGCAATCGCCACTGTAACTGTCGATGATTTGAAATCAAACCCTTCAAGCAGTATCACAAACTCTTTGGCAGGTAATGTAGCGGGTGTAATGGCTATGCAGACTTCAGGTCAGCCCGGCAAGAACTTTTCCGAGTTCTGGATTCGTGGTATTTCCACTTTTGGTGCCAGCAGCAGCGCTTATGTGTTGGTCGATGGTTTTGAAAGGGATTTGAATGAGTTGAATATCGAGGATATTGCTACTTTCAGTATTTTAAAAGATGCCTCCGCAACAGCTATTTACGGTGCCAAGGGTGCCAATGGTGTTGTGTTGATTACAACAAAGCATGGTAAAGCCGGTAAGGTGAATATCGATGCTAAAGTTGAGACATCTTATAATACACGTACTAAAACTCCTGAATTTGAAGATGGTATTACCTATGCAACATACTTGAATGAAGCCCGTGTCACTCGTAATCTATCTCCAATCTATCAGCCTGAAGAATTGGAAGTTTTGAGAATGGGTCTTGACAACGATTTATATCCGAATGTTGATTGGAAAGACCTCTTGCTTAGAGACGGTGCAATGAGCTACAGAGCAAACCTGAATTTGAATGGTGGTGGTAACACAGCCCGTTATTTCGTTTCTTTAAGCTATGTTGAAGATGGCGGTATGTACAATACCGACGAAACACTTAGAAATGACTATAATACCAACGCAAACTACAAACGTTGGAACTATCGTATGAACACCGATATCGATATCACCAAAACTACTTTGTTGAAAGTTGGTGTTTCAGGTTCTTTGGCAAAACGTAACAGCCCTGGACTCGGCGATTCGGATGTTTGGGGTGAACTTTTCGGTTATACTCCAATCAGTACTCCGATACTTTATTCTGATGGCAAGATTCCTGCAGTAGGAACTGGTAACAAGACAAATCCATGGGTTGCCGCAACTCAGACAGGTTACAACGAGGATTGGACAAACAATATCCAAACAAACGTTACTCTTGAGCAGAAGCTTGATTTTATTACAAAGGGCTTGAAGTTTGAGGGTCGTTTCGGTTATGATACCAACAATACAAGTTATATCAACCATCGCAGATGGCCGGAACAATGGAAAGCTGAGCGTAAAAGAGATGCCGACGGTAATATTATCTGGACTAAAATATCCGATCCAAGTGATATGTATCAGGAGAGCGGATCCGATGGCGACAGAAGGGAATTTCTTGATGCAGTTTTAAATTGGAATCGTGATTTCTCAGACCATCATGTCGGTTTGACAGCTAAATATACTCAGGATTCATATATTGCAACTCAGAATCTTGGTACTGATATCAAAAACAGTATTTCAAAACGTAATCAGGCTCTTGCGGGTCGTGCAACCTACAATTGGAAGTATCGTTATTTCTTTGATTTTAACTTCGGTTACACCGGTTCAGAGAACTTTGCAAAAGGACACCAATATGGTTTCTTTCCTGCTGTGTCTGTTGCATGGAACGTTGCCGAAGAAAAGATTATTAAAGACAACCTGACTTGGGTTAATATGTTCAAGGTGCGTTTCTCTCGTGGTAAAGTAGGTAATGATAATATGAGCGACCGTTTCCCATTCCTTTATACCATTGGAGATACTTCAGGAATCAATTGGGCTCAGTTTGGAGGTACAAACAACTATGATGGAAAACATTATACTCAGGTAGCTTCTCCTTATGTTACTTGGGAAATCGCAACAAAGAATGACTTAGGTATCGATATGTCATTGTTTAGAGACAGCTTTACTGCAACTGTCGACTATTTTGATGAAAAACGTACAGGTATCTACATGAGCCGTAACTATCTTCCTGAGATTGTCGGTTTGGAATCTACTCCGAAAGCAAATGTAGGCGCTGTAAATTCAAAAGGTTTTGATGGAAACTTTGCTTATAACACAAAGATTCAACAGGTGGGAATTACTCTTAGAGGTAATGTAACCTATAGTAAGAATGAGGTGCTTGAAAAAGATGAGGAAAACAATGTTTATCCATATCAGATGGAGCAGGGCTATCGTATCAATCAGGCAAAGGGCTTGGTTGCTCTTGGCTTGTTTAAAGACTATGACGATATAAGAAACAGTCCACGACAGGAATTCGGAACTTATCAGCCCGGTGATATTAAATATAAAGATGTAAACGGTGATGGCGTCATAAACAATGGTGACCAAGTGGCTGTTGGTGCAACGACAAGACCAAACTTGATTTATGGTTTGGGTGCATCAGCAAACTGGAAAGGTCTTGATGTAAATGTCCATTTCCAAGGTGCCGGTAAATCGACATATTTCACTTATGGTAAATGCGTATATGCATTCAGCGAAGGTGAATGGGGAAATATTATAAAGGGAATGCTTGACGACCGTTGGGTATCTGCAGATATCTCAGGAGATCCTGCAACAGAAAATCCAAATGCTTCATATCCTCGCTTGAGCTATGGCGGCAACAGCAATAACTATAGAAATTCTACTTTCTGGCTTCAAAATGGATCTTATGTTCGTTTGAAAACAGTGGATATAGGATACACATTGCCAAAAAATATTGTAAACAAAATCCACTTTAACAATATTCGTATTTTCGTTACAGGTACAAACTTGTTGACTTGGTCAAGTTTCAAACTTTGGGATCCTGAATTGGGTGATCCTCGCGGCGAAGCTTATCCGTTAACTAAATCAGTAACTGTAGGATTAAGTGTTAATCTATAATTTTAATAATATGAGAAAGACAATATATTCAATGATTCTAATTGCAGCGGGAGCAACATTCTTCTCTTCTTGCTCGGATTATTTGGATTCAGATAGATATTTCAAGGACCGTACAACTTTGGAGTCTGTTTTTACCAATAAGACCTATTCTGAAGAGTGGTTGGCTTATGCTTATTCGTTCTTGAAGAATGAATGCGCTGATGTTTGCAGCAAACATTATACTCCTCATAACTATGCCGATGATATGTATTATGGCGACCGTGATAACAGCTATGATACATGGAATCAGCCTTATCAATCTTATAAGGCTTTCAGACTCGGTGAGTATTCAGAAAACGACCATTATAACAACACTTGGGGAAGTGCATATAAGGGTATTCGTCAGGCATCAGTATTTATCGAAAATATCGATATGAACAAAGAGATGTCGCCCGAGGAGATTTTGGATTATAAAGGACAGGCAAGATTTGTAAGAGCCTACTATTATTGGATTCTTTTAAGAAAATATGGCCCGATTCCAATTCTCCCTGATAAAGGACTTGACTATAATGATTCTTATGAGGAGATAGCCACTCCTCGCAGCTCTTATGAAGAGTGTGCAAATTATATTAGTGATGAGATGGTTCATGCAGCAAGAGAACTTCAATATACAAAACGTGATGAATTGAATATTGGACGTCCTACAATCGGCGCTGCTTTGGCAACAAGAGCGAAAGCTTTGCTTTATGCTGCAAGCCCTCTTATGAATGGCAATCAGGATGATTTTGCAAAGCAGCTTGTCGACGATCAAAAACGCCAGCTTCTTTCTCCTGACTACAGTGAAGAGAAATGGGCAAGAGCCGCAGCCGCTTGTAAGGATGTAATGGACTTAAATGTTTACAGCCTTTATGTATCATCTTTCAGACAATCAGGAACAGTGACTTATCCGGCTACTATCACTCCTCCTGCAGATGGAAACTTCTCTGAAAAGGATTGGCCTAACGGTTGGAAAAATATCGATCCGTTCGAATCTTACAGAGCTTTGTTTGATGGTGATGTAATCGCCTCTTCAAATCCTGAACTTATCTTTACCCGTGCTCAGAATATCGGTGGTGAAAGCGTTATGGCAATGGTTGCTCATCAGCTTCCTCGTATTGCTTCAGGATGGAACACTCATGGTCTTACCCAAAAACAATGCGATGCCTATTATATGAATGACGGTACCGATTGCCCTGGAAAAGACAAAGAGATTGGTCGTGGTGATGGCTCTTCCCGTGCTGCGGGTTATGTAACTCGTGAAGATGTTGAGGAGGGAAAATATAAACCTCTTGCTGAAGGCGTTTCTTTACAATATGCAAACCGTGAACCTCGTTTCTATGCATCTGTTGCTTATAACGGAAGCGTTTGGCACATGACAAATGAGACTGAGGAAAGCAACCGTGAAAAACAGGTGTTCTATTATAGAGGCGACGGTAATGGATATACAAACACCATGTTCTGGCTTCGTTCAGGTATTGGCGTTATGAAGTATGTTCATCCTCGTGATACATATTTAAGCGGTAATCTTGGCAATATCGTAAATAAGACAGATCCTGCTATTCGTTATGCAGATATTCTTTTAATGTATGCTGAGGCTTTAAATGAACTTGATGGAAGTTATTCTATTCCTTCTTGGGATGGCTCTACAACTCATACTATCAGCCGTAATCTGACCGAGATAAAGAAAGGTACAAATCCTGTTAGAATTCGCGCCGGAGTTCCTGATTATACAGCCGATGTTTATGCAAGCAAAGATTTGCTTCGTAAGGCATTAAAACGCGAACGTCAAATAGAATTGATGGGAGAGTCTCAACGTTATTATGATCTTCGTCGTTGGAAAGATGCTCCTGTTGAAGAATCTTTGCCAATCTATGGATGTAACGTTCTTATGACAAAAGATCAAAGAGATCTATTCCATACTCCTGTAGCTGAATGGGCATTGCCGACAACATTTGCTGACAAAATGTGGTTCTGGCCAATCAAACATTCTGAATTGAAGAGAAATAAACGTCTTACTCAGACTCCTGGTTGGACTTCTTATGATTAATTTTAATACAGGTAAAAAGACCTTTTAATACAGGTAAAATAACCTAAGTATTATAATAAATGTACATGTGAAATTGCTCTTTATAATTAATGGCTTGAAAGCAGTGTCGATGATTGGATTGCTTATATTATAAATAATGATAATTAAGAGATTTGATTTGAAGGCTTAGCTGATTGTCAAGCGATAAATTTTAATTAGTTTGAATTTTAAGCAGGATGGTTTTTAGGTTTAGATAAAAGTCCGGTGATAAATTTTAAAAGAATTGATTTTTAAGCAGGATGATTTGAAAGTCAGGCTGATAATTATAAGAGCACATTTATACCTTAGTGTTAAAAATTAAATTAAAGAATAAATGAAAAAAATATATAGTTTATTGATAATGATGGTGGTGCTTTTCTCTTTCAGCGCATGTAACAACGAATGGGAAGAGGAACAGTATCAGAATTTTATATCTTTTAAGGCTCCTATAAATGATAACGGAGTAACTAAAATTTATATAAAATATAATGCCAAAGGACTTGTAAATTATAAGCTCCCATTGATAGTTAGTGGTTCGAACACTAATGCGAATAATGTTACGGTTCATGTTGCTGTTGATCCCGATACTTTAAAAACTCTAAACATAGAGAGATTTCAGAGCAGAACAGATTTATATTATAATGAGTTAACTTCTCAATACTTTACATTCCCTGAAACTGTGGATATTAAAGCAGGAGAAAATACCTCTCTTATGGATATAGATTTTTCTCTAAAAGGTATTGATCTATCTGAAAAATGGGTTCTTCCTATCACAATTCTTGATGATCCGTCATACAATTATGTTTCTCATCCAAGAAAAAATTATCGCAAGGCTCTATTGAGAATTATGCCTTTCAATGATTATTCCGGTGTTTATGGCGGTACTGCATATAAAAATTTCTTAAAAGGTTATGAAAACGATGCAGCTATTGTCGCAAGTGAAATTACCGGTTATGTCTCTGATGAAAATACAATATTTTTCTATGCAGGTACAATTGATGAGGATCGTAAGGATAGACGTAATTATAAAATCTTTGTTCATTTCGATAACGACACAAAACAGCTTACTATGTATGCTGAAAATCCTGAAATGGAATTTAAATTGAACAAACAGCCTTATTTCAAAATCCAGGAATCTATGGACCCTACACTTCCTTATTTGAAGCATCGCTATGTTACTATTGATAATATAGATTACGACTTTACTGACTACACTTCAGTTCCCGGAAGTAGAATTAATTATGTTGTAAGAGGATCTTTAACTCTTGAACGTAAGATTAATACTCAGATTCCTGACGAAGATCAAGCTATTGAATGGTAGGATTATATTGAATGGCATTCAAGCTATAAATACTTTCATTTAAATCAAAAAATTGAATTGTATAAATATCTTGCTTGCCATTCAAATCTATAATGCATTAGATAGAATAGAAAAATTGAATGCAAAGAAATAATGTTGAGCATTCCATATAAAAATTAAAAGGCGTTCCAAAATTTTTTTGGAACGCCTTTTATTATTTATAAATCTGTTTGTTAAGATTTAATTATTTCTGAGTTTTACTTTTCTCAGCTTCAAGAAGAGCATTTAATTCATCAGCTTTTTTCTTGTTTTTATCATAAAGATTTACTTTTTCATTTCTATCTTTTTTGATATTATAAAGTTGAGGAGTTTTGTCATTGCCAAGTTCTGTATTTGTAAACTTATTCATTTTAGCTCCATTGTTAGGACGGATAAATTTCCATTTACCATCAGAAATAGATAAAGACTGAGCGCTTTCAACAACATAATCACGACCCTTTTTATCTTTACCAAGCCATGATTTAAGCTGATTTTGAGTATCTATGCAGGTCGAATTTGGAAGTTCTTTGCCAAGCATTGCAGCCATCGAGCCCATAAAGTCAATTTGAGCTACAAGAGCATTGGAAACGGTGCCCTTTGTAACGCCTTTCCAAGAAACAATGAAAGGAATACGGGTGCCTGCTTCAAAATTGCTATACTTTCCGCCTCTAAACTCACCCCAAGGACGATGTTTGCCAAGGAGTTCAACAGCCAAGTCCTGATAACCGTCATCCACAACAGGACCATTGTCGCTTGTAAGGATGATAATTGTATTTTCAGTAAGATTAAGGCGATCAAGAGTTTCAAGAACTTTACCTACAGTCCAGTCAAATTCAAGAAGAGCGTCACCTCTTACGCCCATACCGCTCTTTCCTTCAAAACGAGGATGAGGAACGCGAGGAACATGGATGTCATTTGTTGCCAAATAAAGGAAGAAAGGATTATCTTTATTCTCATCAATAAAGTCTATGGCATGATTTGTAATGCTGTCGGCAATAAATTGGTCTTCCCAAAGAGCATTTTTGCCGCCTTTCATATAACCGATACGAGATATGCCGTTTACTATAGATTGGTCGTGTCCGTGGCTTGGTTTTTGGCGGTAAAGAAGTTCCGGATTATTCTTTCCTGTTGGTTCACCCTCGAAATTCTTTACATAGCTTACAAAAATCGAATCGTTAGCGTCCAAATTTACAACCTTCATATCCTCAACCCAAACGCAAGGCACTCTGTCGGCTGTAGCTGCCATGATATATGAATAGTCAAAACCAATATCCTTCAATCCGGGAGTAATAACGCCATTCCAATTTTGAGATCCCTTTTTATCGCCAAGACCAAGATGCCATTTGCCTATAGCTCCTGTTTTATAGCCGCTTTCTTTAAAAAGATCAGCCACAGTATATTGTTCAGGACGGATGATCATCCCCGCATCACCATCAGCGATGTGAGTATCTCCGCGTCTCCAATTATAATGACCTGTCAAGAATGAGTAACGAGAGGGAGTACTTGTTGCAGCAGCCGAGTGAGCGTCAGTAAAGCGAACTCCCTGTGAAGCAAGTTTTTCAACATTTGGTGTTGAGATAGTCTTTTCTCCATTACAGCTCAAATCACCATAGCCTATATCGTCGGCCATAATAACTATAACATTGGGATTTTTAGCTTGTTGAGCAAAAGCACCTGTTCCAACAAGCGCTGCGGACCCTGCACCCATAAGTCCAAGAATCTTTTTAGAAGATTTTTGCATAACGGTAGTTATATAAAGGTTTAAATTAATTGATTAATCGGTTTTATTGAATCAAGCATGTTATAATAGAAATTATATAGGTAGAAAAATAATATAATAATTCCATCAACTTTTCCTTTTATATCATTTCTTTTATTTCATTCAAACTGTGATAAATTATTCCTGCGCTAAGATAGAGTTAAAATCTAAATAATATCAAGGATTAGTTTTTTGTCAAATTAAAAAAATGAAAAATATTTCAAAAGTTATGATTGAACTGCATTATAGCCAATTATGTTTTTATATAATCCATGAAATGATATTGAAATATAAAAAAATCCCATTGCCTTAAATGAACAAGTTTCAGGCAATGGGAGTATTGAACTATTAAATAAATAAAATATCAATCTTCAGAAAAATGTCGCAGTACTTTTCTATAGGAGCTGAAAATCTTTGCCTTGGAAACAAAACCGATATATTTTCCATTCTCTACAACCGGAAGGTTCCAAGCATTGGTATTGTCAAAAATCTTCATAACCTCTTCCATTGACATTCCGACTTCGAGTTTTGCAGGAGGGGAAATCATAAATTGCTTAACCTTCATTTTATTGTACAGACGCGGCTGAAACATAATGTTTCTTATATCATTCAATAATACAAGGGCAAGGAATTTTCCATTTTCATCTATTACAGGATAAATGTTTCTTTCAGATTTTGAAATAACGCCCACTATATCTCCCAAAGTCATCTCGGGACTTACTGTCTGCAAATCTTTTTCTATGACGCTGTCCATTTTTAAAAGAGTAAGCACAGCTTTGTCCTTATGGTGGGTAATTAATTCTCCTTTTATTGCAAGACGTCTTGTGTAAATGCTGTAAGGCTCGAATATCCTTATTGTGCCATAGGAAAGGGTGGAAACGATCATCAAGGGAAGAAATAAATCAAAACCTCCCGTGAGTTCCGCGCTTAGGAAAATGCCCATTAATGGTGCATGCATAACTCCCGACATAACCCCTGCCATTCCTATAACGGCAAAATTCTTTTCCGGTAGGAAAGGAGCGTAACCAAAATGATTTAAGACATAGGCGAAGAGAAATCCTGCCATATTTCCCAAAAACAAACTCGGAGCGAATGTTCCTCCAACGCCTCCTCCGCCGTTAGTGGCTGCAGTGGCAAAAACCTTGAATAGACTTACAAGAAGAATGAATAAAGAAAAAATCCAGAAACTCTCTCTTCCCTCATAAAAGAAGCTGTTTACTGTCATCTGCTCATAAGTGCCGTTGTAGATGTCAAGTATCGCATTATACCCCTCACCATAAAGCGGAGGAAGAATAAATATTAAAATACTCAAGATGATGGCTCCTATAATGAACTTCTTCCAGGGATTTGAAATCTTCCTTAGAAAATCTTCTGCCCAGAACATACATTTTGTGAAATACAAAGACACAAAGCCGCAAACTATTCCAAGAAGAATGACGTAAGGAATACGCTCTGCAAGAAACGGATCTGTCTGATGAAAGCTGAACTGAGCCATTGGCCCTGAGAAAATATAAGCTATCGAGGCTGCTGTCACTGCTGAGATTAATAATGGCATGATTGAGAATGCCGTTAAATCGAGCATCAATACCTCTATTGTAAATAGCAATCCTGCAATCGGTGCTTTGAATATTCCGGCAATACCTGCCGTTGCACCGCATCCTAAAAGAAGCATCAATGTGCGCTGATCCATTTTAAAAAAACGTCCTACATTTGATCCAATTGCCGCCCCTGTAAATACAATTGGCGCTTCTGCTCCTACTGATCCACCAAAACCAATAGTAACCGCACTGGCAACCATTGAAGTATACATGTTGTGTGGTTTTAAAATACTTTTCCTTTGGGAGATGGCATAAAGTATCCTTGTTACACCATGACTGATATCATCTTTAACGATGTATCTCACATATACTCCTGCTAAAAGAATACCAACTATTGGATAAAGTAGGTATAAATAATTGGCCTGCTCACTGTCAAAATGATTGGTAAGCATGTTTTGAATCCAATGGATGGCATATTTTAATAATAGAGCCGCCACTCCTCCTAAAAGGCCGGTAAATAAACTCAAGATAAGAACAAAGTTCTTTTCTGTTATATGGCGTTCGCGCCATAGTATCATTTTCATATACCAATCGCTGTACAATTGCATTTCTTCAATATTTTTTATTGGAAAATCATTCTTTTTATTTATTTCCTGACTCTCCGGTTTCTAAGCTGTTATCTTGTTGATAGGTTTATATTATGGTATATAGATTTTCGTTTTTTTAATATCATTGGAAATAATGCCTTATTATGTGCTCGATAAAATCAATATTTTAAACCGATCTGATTTTTATTGTTTTTCCCAAATCTTGGGAAAAATTTTTAAAAAGAATTACTTCAATTGAACTTATTTTAACACAAGGTGCTAAGATAATATAAAGACAAGAAACAACAAAGAATCTTTTGAAAGATACTTTTTATAGAAAATGTGTTTTTAACTCAAAGTGTTCTTGGATAATATAAAATATTATTGTGAATGATTCTCTTTGATAAGTTCAGACAGGCATACAAGACATTTTCAAATCAAAGTTTTCAGATACGCCCCGAAAAATAAAACAGCCATTATTACAATAGATAATGGCTGTTTTATTGAAAAATATATAATAATAGGAATATTATAAATTAATGCCTATTAATAAAGAACATGTTTATTCCTGACTTCAATAATAAAACAATAATGCTCTTTATAACTGTGTGTAGATATTGCAAAAAACTATATTATAATATTTTATTCTCTTATCACCTGAATCAATCCGCCCTCTCCAACTTTAATTATTCCGGAAGGAGCCGGTCTTGAGATATCATCCTGTCTGTAATTTACCACATAATCGACAGCATTTTTTATCTCATCGCTTATCTCGTCAAAGTTTAAAGGAGTTTTCTCTCCGCTTATATTGGCTGAGGTAGAAACAATAGCTTTCTTGAATCTCTGGCAGAGAGTTTTTGAAAATATCTCATTTGTTACCCTTATTCCAACCGAGCCATCGGCTCCGATAAGATTCGGGGCAAGATTTCTTGCACCGGAATAGATTATGGTAAGCGGCTTTGTTGCAACTTCAATCAAATCCCATGAGATTTGAGGGGGAGTATCGACATAGAATTCCACCTTTACCGGAGAGTCCACCAATACAAGCATTGCCTTATTGTCAACTCTCTTTTTTATTTCATATACCTTTTTTACCGCTTCGGGATTAGTTGCATCGCAGCCAATTCCCCATACTGTATCAGTAGGATAAAGAATAACACCACCGGCCTGCATCACTTCACAGGCTTTTTTAATTTCCTCTTTCATATACAATTTATATTTTTTTACACTATAACCTTATTTCGATATAAATACATTTACAGCCAATAGGTAAATATAGTCCGGCTTTTAAATAAGTATCGTCAATCACACAAAGTTAAACATTTTATTATCCGTCAATTGTTTCAATTCATTTAATTGAACGTAGGATATGCATAATCTTGAAAATGTAAATTACTTGGTTTATATAAATTTAATGACAGAGATGTTAACTTAAAATTTTCACTTTAAGAGCTAAATAAACAAATTTAAATGTATTATTAGTCTATTTATATAAATCTGTATAGTGCTCCATTTTCTTAATTGCCATAAAAACACTACCTTTGCGCCCGTTATGAAAGGAAAAAATGTTTTTTTCTTCTCGATAATATCTTCTTCGCATAATAAAAATCAAGAAATATATTTTTAAGGAATGATTACAGTAAACAATTTAGGGGTTCAGTTTGGTAAAAGAGTTCTTTTCCAGGATGTGAATCTAAAATTTACTCCGGGCAACTGTTATGGAATTATCGGAGCTAATGGCGCCGGAAAATCTACCATGCTTCGAGTTTTAAGCGGACAGCTTGATGCAACTCACGGCAGTGTTTCTCTTGCCCCGGGAGAACGTCTTTCTGTACTTGACCAGAATCACTTTGCCTATGATGAATATACAGTAATTGATACTGTTCTTCGCGGTCATACTGTGCTTTACGACATTATGACTGAAAAGAATGCTCTTTATGAGAAAGCTGATTTCTCTGATGCCGACGGCATAAGAGCTTCCGAGTTGGAAGAAAAATTTGCAGAGCTTGAAGGATGGAATGCAGAGAGTGATGCGGCAATGCTTCTTAGCGGACTTGGCATAAAAGATGAGCTTCATTATACACTTATGAAAGACTTAAGCGGAGCTGAGAAGGTTCGTGTGCTTTTGGCTAAAGCTCTTTTCGGTAAGCCTGACAATCTTCTTTTAGATGAGCCTACCAATGACCTTGACCTTGAGACTGTAAGCTGGTTGGAGAATTATCTTGCCAATTTTGAAAATACTGTCCTTGTGGTTTCCCACGACCGCCACTTCCTCGACTCTGTTTGTACTCACACTGTCGATATAGATTTCAGCCGCGTTCAGCTTTTCTCAGGCAACTACAGTTTCTGGTATGAATCTTCCCAGCTTGCTCTGCGTCAGCAGCAGATGGCAAACAAAAAGGCTGAGGAAAAGAAAAAAGAGCTTCAGGAATTTATTGCACGATTCTCTGCAAACGTTGCAAAATCCAAGCAAACCACCTCTCGTAAGAAGATGCTCGACAAGCTTAACATCGAAGAGATTCAACCATCCTCTCGTCGTTATCCCGGAATCATTTTTACTCCGGCTCGTGAGACAGGAAATAAAATTCTCGAGGTTCATGGACTTTCAAAGAACGCTGATGACTGTGTTCTTTTCAATGATGTTAATTTCCAAATTGAAAAAGATGACAAGGTGGTCTTCCTTTCAAAGGATCCTCGTGCCATGACTGCTCTTTTTGAGATTATAAATGGACATGACAACGATCATAATGGAACATTCGAATGGGGGCAAACAATAACCACTGCTTATCTTCCTCTTGACAATTCCGAGTTTTTTCAAACAGACTACAATTTGATAGATTGGTTGAGTCAGTTCTCTGACGATACCTCTGACATATATATTAAAGGTTTCCTTGGCCGTATGCTTTTCAATGGTGAAGAGCTTTTGAAAAAAGCAAGCGTGCTTTCAGGAGGTGAAAAAATGCGTTGTATGATTTCGAGAATGATGATGAAGGATGCAAACACTCTTATTCTTGATTCTCCAACCAACCATCTTGACCTTGAGTCTATTCAGGCTTTCAATAATAACCTGAAGACTTTCAAAGGAAACATTTTGATGGCTTCGCATGACCACGAATTTATTCAGACTGTATGTAATCGTATCATAGAGCTTACTCCAAACGGAATCATTGATAAACGTATGGATTATGACGATTATATTACCGATGAAAGAGTGGCTGCTCTTAAAGAAAAACTATATGCTAAATAAATAAAGGTGTTAGATCTGAATCAAAGAGGGCGTTTCGTGATGGAACGCCTTTTTTTGTATGATTAATAATTTTGGTTTAAGGACAGTTGTTATGTATTTGCTTATTCAAACTGTATTTTCATAATAACTTCAGTAGCTCTCTGTAATGTTTAATTACATTGCTCTATCATTATATTTTGTTCTGCAGATATATTCAAAAAAAAACGCTTTGGAAATAAATTCCAAAGCGTTTTTTTTATTGAATATACTGTTCTGATTAATCTTTACGGTGGGTCCGTAAAGAACCTGTTATTATCTTTTTTTCTGATTCTGCTGTTTCTTCAATGCTTCCTGCTGCATTTTCTGAGCCTCCTCAAGGCGAGCCATAAATCCTGATTTCTTCTTAGGCTTTTTGGCATTTGCTTTCAATTGAGCAAGCAGTTTGTCTTCGTTTATAAACAATCTGAATGCGTAGGTCTGTCCTATTGTAATCAATGTAGAGATGAAATAATAGTAACTTAAGCCTGCGGCATAGTTGTTGAAGAAGAACAAAAACATTAGAGGCATCATATACATCATTGTCTTCATACCAGGCATTTGCTCCTGACCTCCGGGATTGGTGGACATGCTTAATTTTGTGGAAATGATATTGGTTACCGTCATTAAAAGACAGAACAAACTGATATGATTACCAAAATATGGAGTAATCAGTGGAATGTAAGTATTCCAGCTATAGATTGCATCATAAGTTGACAAGTCCTTTACCCAAAGGAACGATTCTCCTCTCAATTCTATAGATGATGGGAAGAATTGGAACATTGCAAAAAGAATAGGCATCTGAAGCAGTGTTGGAAGGCATCCACCCATAGGGTTTATTCCTGCTTGGCTGTAAAGCTTCATAGTAGCCTGCTGACGTTCCATTGCTTTCTCTTTGCCTTGGTATTTTTCATTTATTTCATTTATTTCAGGACGAAGCACTCTCATCTTTGCCTGAGACAGATATGACTTGTAGGTAAATGGAGCAAGTATTATCTTAATGAAAATTGTAAGAAGCAAAATAATGATACCATAGTTGGCGATATATTTTCCAAGAAAATTAAACACCGGTATTACAAGATAAACGTTTACCCAACGGAAAACACTCACACCAAGCGGAACTAATTTGTCAAGCTGAAGATCTTCGTCAAATTTTGAATCAACTTTCTTTAAAAGAGGGTAGGAGTTTGGTCCCAAATAGAAATCGAAACTTGCACTTACATTATCCTTAAGATTTAGATCTATATCCGTTTCGCTTCTAAAATTCTTTATATATGTCGGATCCTCCTTTATAACTTGAGAATTAAGTGTTGCACCATTAAATCCATTCTTCGAAATCAATGCCGAAGTAAAGAACTGGTTTTTATAACCAATCCAGCGAACCTTGTTGTTCAGTGTCTTGCTCTCATCATTAGTTGCACTAAGATAATCAACATCGTCAGCTATGTATTTGTAGTAAAGATTGCTGTATCTCTCTTCAAATACGCGTCCTTTTTCCTGACTTCTGAGTTTCTGCTCCCAAAACATATTAATATATGTAGATGAAGGAGACAAAATAGAGCTTAAACCATTCTGACGTATATCAAAGTTTACAAGATAACTCTCCGGTTCAATAGTATAGACAAACTCAAGATATTGATTGGCGCCAAAATCTATTTTCATCGAAACCTCATTCTGTGAAACAGAAGGTGTAAAATAAAGGTCTGCAGTATTTACAACTTTTTGGTCAGCAGTAACAAATGAGAAGCCATAGTTATCGTCTTCCTTATTAAAAAGAACAACTTGATCATCCTTGTATGTCTTGTAGTCTTTCAAAACAGCCTCCTCAAGAATACCACCTTTTGTGTTAAACTTTAAGGAAAGAAATTCATTGTCAAGAGAAACAACTTTGCTTTCTCCGTTTACAGCATTTGCAAAAACTCCAAATTGTGAATTTAAGAAAGCTGTCTTTGCTGAATCTGATTCAAATGTTTGGTTTTGAGCACTTACTTCATTTTTTATAGATTTTGCAGCCTCATTTTCCTGAGCCTTAAGAACTTGAGCTATCGAATCCTGATAAAGACGCTGCTTCTCAATTTGGTCCTTTGATGGCTGGTTTAAATAGCTGAAAGCAAAAACAATGATTGCTATCAATACAAAACCTGTAATGGTGTTTTTATCCATATTGTCTTAATAACCTGTGATTAAATTTCTATTTTAGATGCAAAATTCAGTTTTGAGACTGCTCTCAAAACTGAATTTGCCATATTTTATTTACTTGTTAATTGCAGCCTTTACAAAATCGACAAAAAGAGGATTTGGTTTTAAAACCGTACTTGTGTATTCAGGATGATACTGAGTTCCGATGTACCATTTTAATTCCGGAATCTCTACAACCTCCACAAGATGAGTGTCAGGATTCTCACCAACACATTTCATTCCTGCCTTTTCAAATTCATTTCTATAGTCACTGTTAAATTCAAAACGATGACGGTGTCTTTCCTTAATATGAGTTGCACCATAAGCTTTAGCGGCTTTTGATTCAGGCAGCAAATCGCATTCATAGGCGCCAAGTCTCATTGTACCGCCATAGTTTGAAACGCTTTTCTGCTCCTCCATCAAGTCAATGACATTGTGAGTTGTCTTTTCATCCATCTCTGTTGAGTTGGCATCAGAGTATCCAAGAACGTTGCGGGCAAATTCAATCACCATACACTGCATACCAAGACAAATGCCAAAAGTTGGAAGATTATGTTCACGTCCATATTTTAAAGCCACAAACTTGCCCTCTATACCTCTGTTACCGAATCCCGGAGCAACAACTATTCCATCAAGATTGGATAAAAGTTCTTCGGCATTGCCCTCGTTAAGCTTTTCCGAGTGAATAAACACAAGATCAAGCTTTCTGTCATTGTAGGTAGCTGCTTGGAAAAGAGCTTCGTTTATTGATTTATAGGCATCAGGAAGTTCAACATATTTGCCAACAAGACCGATTTTTACCTTTTCTGTAGCATTGTAAATTCTGTTAAGGAATGAACGCCAAGGAGCAAGCTCAGGAGTCGGACCAACCTCAACGCCGACTTTTTCAAGCACTACAGAGTCAAGGCCCTGTTCCTGCATTTTTAAAGGCACCTCAAAAACCGAAGGCACATCTATTGACTGGAACACCGCTTTTGGCTCAACGTTGCAAAAAAGAGCAACCTTGCGGCGCACATCAGCAGTAAGCTCATGCTCTGTCCTTAATACAAGAATATCAGGTTGAACGCCTGCCTCTTGAAGATGCTTGACAGAATGTTGGGTAGGTTTGGTTTTTAATTCTTTCGCTGCGGCAATATATGGAACGTAAGTTAAATGTACGACAAGGCAATTCTTTCCAAGTTCCCATTTTAACTGACGAACGCTTTCAAGAAATGGATGAGATTCTATATCTCCGACAGTACCTCCAATTTCTGTGATAACAAAATCATATTTGTTTTTTGTGCCAAGAAGCTTTACATTACGTTTGATTTCATCTGTAATGTGAGGAATTATCTGAACTGTTTTTCCCAAATAGTCACCATGACGCTCCTTCTCAATAACATTTTGATATATCCTGCCGGTGGTGATATTGTTTGCACGGGTAGTCTCTACATTGATAAACCTCTCATAATGACCTAAGTCAAGATCTGCTTCATGACCATCAACTGTAACATAGCATTCGCCATGTTCATACGGATTTAATGTACCCGGATCAATATTAATGTAGGGATCAAATTTCTGGATAGTTACGTTAAATCCTCTTGCCTGAAGTAATTTTGCCAAAGAGGCTGATATTATACCTTTACCTAAAGATGATGTAACACCTCCAGTTACGAAAATGTACTTAGTTTCCACTTAAGAAAATATTTTAATGATTATTTATAATACACATTGAACTGGAAGACAAAGTTACAAAAAAATATCACATAGCCTATTATTATTATTACCCCTTTCAGCTTTTTTGTTGTTATATATATCCTCCGGTTGTTTGTTTGGCAATTCTCTTTTGTGTGAAAACACATGTTGTTCTTTTTTTTTTTACATTGATGCAATCTTTAATTTTTGATCAAACGGATTGTTTATTGTCCTTTATAACAGCAAAACAACTCAGGCTCAGGAATGATCTGTCAATTCATTTTTTTATCTGAGATTTTTTTATTTTAATTAGTAAAAAATTTGTTATACTACAGTATTATGCGTAATTAATTAAAATATTTTAAAATAAACATTTTAGTTAATTCATAAACTTACTTAAGTGTTTGTAAATTATGATTAATGAAAATTAAAAAAATACCGTTCAAAATAAAAATAATGACCGTAGATAGGTTTCAATAGGTAAACAATATTAATTAAAACGGACCTTTTTCAGCTTATAATATCTGCATTATTTTAAATTTTAAGGCATGAAGCAATTATTGATAAGCTTTTATCTGTGCTTAATATAATTGGTTGCGGCAATTATTGAATTGTATTGATTAAACAATAAAATCAGTTACTAAATTATTAAAATATTACATATTTAACTGTGATATTTTAATAACATATTCTTTATTTAATCTATTATTACCTATTTTTGCCCATATTCTGAAATTAGTTAGATATGTGTATAAAGAGATTATTTTTAAGTGTTTTATTTTCAGGTGCGCTGATGTTGATTGTTCCTTTCAATGTAAAAGGACAAGATTCAATTCCAAAGACTATAAATGATTCTCTGCTCATTGATGTGCAGATATGTGAAGAGGCACAAATGATACTGGCTGATACATTGAAATATAATAAGTTGTATGATCAGGAAGCATTGTGGAGCGGTGAAGTTGAAGTGGGTTATCCAAGTGTATATCTTTTGCCGGTTGTATTTAAAGGCATAATAAGTCCTTCGAATTTTTCATTAAAGAAAAAAGAGGAAAAGAAATTGCCTTTTAATGTCAATCCCGAGGATAATGTTATTTGGCTTGATGAGGAGATGTGGGTGGATTCTTTAAGAGAATCGGCGCTTACAAGGGCTTTGTCTGTAAATCCAAGAGTTATTGATTTCGATGCCCTGACATGGGGTGAAACTCCAAAACAGGAGTCGGTAAGCGATGTCTCTGCCAAGGAGGTTATAAAGGTTAGCGGTCCGGTCATTCAGGCAGACAATTTAAATATGGGCAAACCAAAGCCTGACAGATGGAAATCGAGAATGACAAGTATGGTTCAGTTTACTCAAAACTACGTCTCTGACAACTGGTATCAGGGTGGTGAGAGCAATATCAATATTTTGGGCTATCAAAATCTGTTTGTAAAAAGATATGATCTCAGTGGAAAGACAGAGTTTGAAAATACCACTGAGCTTAGAACAGGTTTCTATACAACTCCAAGTGATACGATGCGTATGTTCAGGGTTAATGACAACCTTCTTCGCAACTATACCAAATTCGGTTTGAGAGCCTTTAAGAGTAAATGGTATTATTCAGGGTCATTTGATTTCAGAACTCAGGTTTTCAACAACTATAAGGCAAATACCAACGATCTTCTTTCACAGATATTGTCTCCGACCAACATGGTTTTATCTCTCGGTATGGATTATAAATTCAAGAGCAAGAAAGGTACGTTCGATTATTCTTTGTTTGTGGCGCCGTTGGCTGCAACATTGATATATGTGGCTAATACCTCTGAAATTGATGAAACACGTTTGGGCGTTGAAAAGGATAAAAAGACAAAGAAGAATTTAGGATCCAACTTCCGTCAGGTGTTTACCTGGAAAATCTCCAAAAACGTAACTTGGTATTCCAATCTTTATGTGTTCAGTCCTTACGATTATATAAATGGAGATATGGAAAACAGATTCTCATTTACAGTAAACAAATATCTGTCTGCAACAATACAGACTTATACAAGATATGATGACAGCAGGGATGATGTAAAGAAATGGCAGTTTAAACAGCAGCTTACATTTGGTTTCAATTATGTGTGGTAGAGTATAGATATATCTATATAATAAAAAATCTCCGTATTATCGTTGAGGATAATGCGGAGATTTTTTTATTTGCCTTACAAGCTTCAAAAGAAGCCAGTAAGTAACCAAATCTGAATATTTTCAGATCTCTTTTAATTGATTGAAGCCTTAAAGATCTATTTACAAAAGTTTGAAGCAATAGCCTTTGCAAGCTCTTTGTAAAGAGGAACGTCGGCTTCTTTCAGCGACTGTTTGCACTTGATTGTTGGGGCGATGATATCCCAGTTCATATCTTTTGCAAATTCATCAAACAGAGAAAGAGGAGCGGAGCCCCAAGAGAAGTTTCCCAGCGATGCAAACTTCCTGTTTTTGACCTCTCTTGAATGAATGGCATTCATAACGTTTTGAACAGCAGGGAAAAGAATCCCGTTGTAAGCGGGAGCCGCCATAACAACGGTGTTGTATTTGAACACTGAAGAGAGAATATATGAATAGTCTGTTGCTGCAGTGTCAAAGATATTTATATTTTTTACTCCATTTGAAGCGAGTTCTTTAGCCAGATATTCAACCAATACAGTTGTGTTGCCATACATTGAGCCGTAAACAATGGTAACTCCATCTTCAGCCTGATAGTTAGCATAAGCGGTATATCTCTCTACCACCTCTTTTACATTCTCTTTCCATATTGGTCCATGGGTTGTGCAAATAATTTCTATGGGAGTGTCTCCAAGTTTCTCAACAGCCTTTTTAACCGGAACGCCGTATTTTCCAACAATGCAGGCATAATAGCGTCTCATTTCCTCAAAATAGAGTGACAGCTCGAGGTCACTGTCCGTAACATTGCCGTTAAGTGCACCGAAACAGCCGAAAGCATCGCCTGAGAACAATACCTTGTCTTCAATAATGTAGCTCATCATTGTTTCAGGCCAGTGAACCATCGGAGTTAGAAAGAACTTTAAAGTCCTGCTTCCTATGCTCAGCTCTTCTTTGTCTTTAACCTCTAAAACATGAGGATGGATGCCGTAGAAACCCTCTACCATTGACAAAGTTTTGGCATTCCCAATGATTGTGATCTCAGGATAATCTTTTAATATCTCTCTTAATGCTCCGGAATGGTCTGGCTCCATATGGTTTATGACTAAAAAGTCGGGAGTTTCCCCCATAAGCGCCTCTTTAAGATTGATAAGGTAAGAATCATAAAATCTGGCATCACATAAATCGACAATTACATTTTTCTTATCATTGATGAGATAAGAATTGTAAGATATGCCATTTGGTAAAGGCCAAATAGATTCAAACAACTTATTTGAACGCTCGTTTACTCCAATATAAAAAATATCTTTTGTAATGTTCATTGTTATTTATTGAATATAAAAATTGAATTTTAGAGGATTACAATTGTATTTTAATAACAACTATTTTCCCATTTTCTGTTTAAAAATACTCAATAAAAAATATCATAATTACTGTTTTGAGAATATATTATATAAAAGAGCAATTGTGGGGATATTTAGTGTTAATATAAACAATCTTTTCTTGTAAAAATGATTTTATACAAATTTAGGTTTTGGACATTAAACGCTTGATTAAAAATTAATAAGCGTATTTTAATTAAGAGGTAATATCTGAAAATATAAAAATGTGGATTATTTCCTATAATGCTTAGACTAAGGTTGTCTATAAAATCGAAAAAGACCTATCCATAATTAGAGGACAGGTCTTTTTCGTTTAAAATTTGATTAAATATTTTTTTTACTTGGAATCAAAATCGTATTCATCCAATTCTTCTTTGTTTGGAAAAATGGAGTCCCAGATATTATCACCTTCAGCTTTATTAATAAAATAAGATTTAAAACCTTTTCTTTCGGTATAGCCCATTTCATCGCACCAATTTCGATAAAGATCCTTAAGGTTGGAGTCATTTTTCATCGCTTCTCTGAAACTTTGTTCAGCTTCGTTCACATCATGGCTTTCATTATAATGGAACTCAAATACATCAGTAATTTCCATCATTGTAATAATTAATAGAAAACTTAAACTTAAAAAAGTATTTATTTAACTTTATTCACAAAAATAAAATTTTTTCTTTCAATTACAAATACCGCATACCATTTTATGTGATATTAAACTATATTTTAATAAAAATGAATCATTTTTGAAGCATTATCAAATAGAAATTGTCATTTTCATAAGCCTCTGTTACATTTAAACCGTTGTTCGTGAAAATTTCTTTTTGAGCCTCAACGTCAATTAGTCGTGAGTGCATTATTCTGCTGTCGTGTTTATGATGATGCATTTCATTAAGAAATTTTCTGCCTTTGTCATGACATATCAACAAAATGCCTCCAGGTTTTAGATTATTTTCAATAAGTTTTTTTACAGTCAAAAGCCTGTTGTTTAGATGAGGGAATACACAAAACATTATTATCTTATCGAAACGGCCTGCAATATGGTCGGTTTCTATATTTAGTTTGCTGAAAAAAATGTTGTCATAGTTTGAGAACTTCTTTTGAGCCAGTTCAAGCATCTTCTCAGAGTTGTCAACGGCAAGAATGTTTCCAAAGCATTTTTCTCTTATATAAGGAATGAGAATGCCGGTGCCGGTTCCGGCATCAAGGAAGGTGTCATTTTGGGAAATATTCATTTTGTTGAGCATTTCTCTGATTTTATCGGCATTAATTCTTTGTTTTTCATCCCATGAGGATGCCTTTTCATCGAAATAGTTGTTCTCTGATGGGTAAATTTCGTTCTTTAGCTTAAGAAGGTAGTTGCACCAATCTTCAATATTTTCATCATTGTAGGCAGACATCTCAATAATCTTGATTTTGGGATTAATTGCAAGAATATTGTTTCGTAACATTTGGATGTCAAAGTGAAGATAGGGAAGAAGGTCGATTTTGTTGATAATACAAATTTCACATTCATAAAATATCTGAGGATATTTCAATGGCTTGTCTTCCCCCTCAGTAACGCTTATAATTACGACTTTTTTATTTTCTCCAAGAAAAAAAATTGCAGGACAAATTAAGTTTCCGACATTCTCAATAAAAACGATGGAACCCTGTTGTGGGTCTAAGTCTTTGACAGATTTATAGACGGAATGTGCATCAAGATGGCATCCGTTTCCGGTATTTATTTGTTCAGCCTTAATACCGAGCCTTCTTATTCTATCTGCATCATTTTGGGTTTGCTGGTCGCCCTCAATGACATAGAGCATACTTTTTTCTTTAAGTTTTGAGATGGTACGTTCAAGAATAGTTGTCTTGCCGGAACCCGGAGAGCTCATAATATTTAAAGAAACAATTGAGCGAGCCTCAAAAAAACCTTTTATCCTATTGGCATAAAGATTGTTGGTTTCAAGGATGTTTTGAGACAAATCTATTTTTAATGACTCTTTCTCATGGATAGATTGTTCATCATGATCATGAGAGTGTTGATTATGGTCATGG
This sequence comes from Bacteroidales bacterium, assembly GCA_030539115.1. Taxonomy (GTDB): domain Bacteria; phylum Bacteroidota; class Bacteroidia; order Bacteroidales; family JAUNSR01; genus JAUNSR01. The sequence goes on along the minus strand of JAUNSR010000005.1, from coordinate 48,528 downwards.
GATGGCTGACAGCCGCAAGTATCGCACATATTATTCGAGTAATAATGATTTAATAATAAGTTCTTTTCCTTTAATAACAACATTTTCATTTTTATTGCACAATGGGCAGGAGCATAAAAATGAATTTGTCTCAAAACGATTGCCGCAGTTCAAACACTGCATCTGACCTTGGACGGGGAGAATGGTTAAAATGCAGTTCTCAAACATGGCTTTATCTCTTGTTGTGTCAAAAGAGAATTTTAGAAACTCGGTATTTATTCCGGTCAGTTCGCCAACTTCAATTACAATCTCCTCGACTCTTTTTGAATTGCGTGCAACAGCCTCTTTTTTAGCTATTTCAATTATGTTTTGTATTATCGACAGCTCATGCATTTTGTATTCTTATATTGGAAGCAACAAACAACTGACCTATAGATACAGACTCATCGTTAATAGGAAAGGAGGAGGCTGCGATTGGCGAAATTCCCTCATTAATAAGTTTGTTCTCAAGGCGGCTTAAGAGATATTTGTTTTGAAAACATCCTCCACAGAGAATAACTTTTGACGAGAGATTATGAGAAGTTAAAATCCTTTTAATTTCATAGAATATTATATCAACAAGTGTGTTATGAAATATAGCTGCTATAATATTTTTTGAGACACCTTTATTAATATCATCAATCAGTGATAAGAAAACAGGGTGAAGATTAAGAGGATTCTCAAAATCTATAGGATATGTGCAAATAACATTTTTTGAGCAGCAATGTTCAAGTTCAATTGCAGCCTGTGAGTTGTAATCCTCTTTAAGACATATCCCCAAAAGAGCAGAGACAGCATCAAAAATTCTGCCTGCACCACAAGATTGAGGAGAGTTAATGTTTGAGTCAATCATTGAGGAGATAATATTTATTTTCTCGGAGCTTATATTGTCATAGAGAAAATCAGGAATTTGAATATTTAAAGTTTTTAGAATAGAAACAGCGCATCTCCAAGGCTCCTTTGTGGCTTTATCGCCTCCGGGAAGCGGAATATAGTCAAAGTGAGATATCCTTTCAAATGACGAAGATGAGACAATCATAAACTCACTTCCCCAAATCTTGCCATCAATGCCGTATCCTGTACCATCAAAAATTACTGAGAGTGTGGGTTTATTGATTTTATATTCAGCCATTACAGCTGCTGCATGAGCAAAATGATGCTGGACCGAAATCAATGGAATGTTCAATTCTTTTGACAATTGGCTGCCATATTGAGTTGAGAAATAATCAGGATGCATATCGCAGGCAATCAATTTGGGATAAAATCTGAAAAGCCTGAAAAATCTTTCTATCGTTTCTTTAAAAAAAAGGTAAGTTTCCATTTTTTTTAAGTCGCCTATATATTGACTTTGGATAACTTGTGTGTCTTTGCCTATTGAAAAAGTATTGTTCAATTCACCTCCTAAAGCTAAAATTCCTTCGGTGTTAACATTAATATCTAAAGATTGAGGAACATATCCCCTTGAGCGACGAATAATTCTCTCTTTGTTGTTTATGAAAATGACGATTGAATCGTCGACTCGGTTAACAATCTCGCGGTTGTTGTCAAGCTGAAATCCGGTTTTTGGAAGAAGAACAGATTTGGCTGTATTGTTGTCGATAATTATAGGCACATCTTTTATATTGCCGCTTGTAAAAACTATTGCATTGGTATTTAACTTCTCAAAAAGAAGGTGATGAAGTGGTAAATATGGAAGAATTGCTCCAACTGTTTTAAGAGGATAGTTTAATGTAAGAGAAGAATTTTCTTTCAAATCAAGCAGTACAATAGGGGCACGAACAGAGGAAAGAGCCTCTTTTTCAAATTTGGAAATATCGGCATATTTTTCAGCAGTTTCCATTTTGTCAAACATTACCGCAAAGGGCTTATGAGTTCTCTCTTTAATAAAACGCAGTTTTTCAACCGCAGAATTATTAAAAGCATCACACACAAGATTGTATCCGCCCAATCCTTTTAAGGATAGAATGTTCCCTTTATTAATCCAATCAGCACCTTTTTCAATTGCATCACTGTTTGTAATATTGTTGTCTACAATAATTTCTCCATCAGTAATGTAGGCGATCTGAAGATTGGGCCCGCAGTTGTTGCATGCAATTGGTTGTGCATGGAATCGCCTGTTTTCTATGTTTTTGTATTCACAATTGCATTTATGGCACATCAGAAAAACTTTCATTGAGGTGGAAACCCTGTCATAGGGAATCTGGTGGATAATTGAGAACCTTGGTCCGCAGTTGGTGCAGTTGATAAAAGGATAATCAATTCTTGTAGGATCATTTTTCATATCATCTAAACAATCTTTACAAAGAGCAATATCAGGGCTTATTCCGGTAATCTCATTGTCGATAGACTTTGAGCTTACAATATTTAATGAGTCAAAAAGAAGGAAATCTTTATTCTCTTTAATTTCGATAGAGGCGATATATGATGCCTTTGGCTTTTCAGAGATAATTCTATCTATGAATTTATCTTTAATATATTCAGTTGCGTTTATAACAATCTCAACACCGTGGTTATTGTTGCTTATGTTGCCTTTAAGATTGTTTTCTTTAGCCAAGCGATATATAAACGGGCGAAAGCCGACACCCTGCACCAATCCAAATATATTGATAAAATAAGTCTTCATTTATTATTTTGTGGTTTCTATAAAGTGAGAACATCAGACCTTTTAGGCATTCTTAATGATAGGTTTTTAACTATGAGAAATTGCACGCTTAATTCTTTTATTACCATAATTTAAAAGAGTGATACAATCCATTATATGGTATTTGATTAAATCTCTATGATTTGATAGAATTAAATATGTTAGATGTTTTTTATTGTTTTAAACAATATGAGAGACAATTTGTTTAAGAAATAAAATATTAGAGCTATGTGTCTTGCTATTCCCGGAAAAATTGAAATGATAAATGATTCATTAAAGGGTCTTAAAATGGCTAAGGTCAATTTTGGAGGTCTTACAAAAAACATTTGTATAGAGTGGGTTGATGTGAAAGTAGGGGATTATGTTATGGCTCATGCAGGTGTGGCAATATCGAAGGTAGATACACAGGAGGCGGAAAATTCGCTTAAGAGACTCGATGCAATTCTTTCTGATTTTAATAATTAGAATTGAGGCATAATTTATTAAGCCCGCAATAAGTTGAATAATAGGTTTATTATGGGAATCTATAAAAGAGAGGTAAAAAAAGAGCATGTAAACGCTCTTGTAAGAAAAATTAAAGAAAATATAAGTCAACCGTTAAGAATAATGGAAATCTGCGGTGGTCAGACTCATGCTTTGTTGAAATATGGTATTCAGGAGTTATTGGGTGATAAGATTACAATGATTCATGGTCCCGGCTGTCCTGTTTGCGTTACACCTCAAAATATCATAGACAAGGCTTTTGATTTAAGTCTTGAAAAAAACATTATAATGACAACATTCGGAGATATGGCAAGAGTTCCCGGCAGTAAGGGTTCTCTTTTATATGCCAAATCCTTTGGAGCTGACATAAGAATTCTGTATTCACCACTTGATATATTTCAAATAGCATCTGAGAATAATGATAAAGAGATAGTTTTCTTTTCAATAGGATTTGAAACTACAGCTCCTATACATGCCCTTGCAATAAAATATGCTTTCGACAACGATATTCAAAATGTGTCTTTTCTTACCTCTTTGGTAACAGTTCCCGCAGCTTTAAAGTATTTACTATCTGATAGAGATGCCGAGATTGATGGCATTCTTGGCGCAGGTCATGTTTGCGCAGTTTCAGGATATGAAGATTATGAAAAGCTGGCAGAGGAATTTAAAGTTCCTATATCGATTACCGGTTTTGAACCGGAGGAGTTGCTCTTGGGAATACTAAATTGTGTAAATCTAATAGTTAAAGGTGAACACTGTGTGATAAATTCTTATCCTGAAGTGGTTGTAAGAAAAGGTAATGAGAAGGCAATTGGTTTGATAAATGAGGTTTTTGATGTATTTGACAATAATTGGCGCGGACTTGGTGTAATTCCTAAAAGCGGGTTGATAATTAATAAAAAATATGAACATTATAATTCTGCCTTGCGTTTTAAAATCAGCGATAAAGATGTCATAATAAACGTCGATTGCAGGGCAGGAGAGATAATGAGGGGAAAACTTCAGCCAAATGAATGTTCATTGTTTGGCAGATTATGTAATCCAGATAATCCTCAGGGCGCTTCAATGGTGTCTTCCGAGGGTGCTTGTGCTGCCTATTATTTATACTCAAGAAACATCGTGAATTTGATAGGTAACAGAAAAGATGTTTTGTTTTAAGAAATAATTTTTGGCAGTTATAGTAAACGAGATATCGTTGAAGAGCTGATATATAAATAAAATTAATATAAAATAAACCTATGCAATGATAAATATGGATTGTCCTTTGGAAGAGAAGAATTTTGAAACCATCCAACTTGCTCATGGAGGCGGAGGAAGGATGTCTCAAAAGTTGATAGAAAGACTTTTCTATCCTGAATTCTCCAATCCATATCTTAATCAGCAGCATGATGGTGCAGTTATTCCTATTGTCGAGGGGGAGATTGCCTATACAACAGATTCTTATGTTGTAAATCCTATATTTTTTAATGGAGGAGATATTGGTGATTTGGCAATAAACGGTACTGTCAATGATTTAACCTGCTGTGGAGCTGTGCCAAAGTTCCTTACCTCGGCATTTATTATTGAGGAGGGTTTTGCTGTCAGCGATTTAAAAAGAATTGTTGCTTCGATGCAAAAAGCTGCCCAAAAGGCGGAGGTGTGCATAGTAACAGGTGATACAAAAGTTGTTGACAAGGGTAAGTGTGATAAAATATTTATCAATACAAGTGGCATAGGAATTATTCCAAAAGGTATAAAAATACACCCTTCGATGATTAAAAAAGGGGATGCAGTGATTATTACGGGAGCTATTGCAGAGCATGGAATAACAATACTTTCAGAAAGAGGAAACATAAATTTTGAGTCTGATTTGAAAAGCGATACCGCCTCTTTAAATAAAATGATTCAATACCTTTTAAAAGAGATCCCTCAGGTGCATCTGATGAGAGACCCAACAAGAGGAGGAATTTCGTCCACCTTAAATGAAATAGCTGAGGCTGCTTCATTGAAAATACTGCTTGAAGAGGAGGCAATACCGGTAAAGGAAAGTGTTCTCGCGGCTTGTGATTTGCTTGGCCTTGATCCTTTATATGTAGCCAATGAGGGTGTGATGAGCATTTTTTTGCCAAAAAACAAGACAGAACGGGCATTAGAGATATTACACTATTTTGAAGAGGGGAAAAACGCCTCTTTAATTGGTTATGTTTTGGACAGTAATTGCGTGCCACAAGTTATTGTGAGAAATAAATTCGGGACAATGAGAGTTGTTGAAATGCTCTCCGGTGAGCAACTGCCGAGAATATGTTAAGGATGAAGATATTGTGTTAATTAAGAAATTGTGAAATAATTTATACAAAGATTCAGATGAAAGATAGAGAACTTACCGCATATGAACACCTTCGAAAAAGAGGTATCTCAAGGCGGGATTTTTTGAAGTTTTGCGGAATTATGGGCTCAATGCTTGGACTTAAAGCTTCCGGTGTTGAACAGGTTGTTGATGCTTTTATGGCCAAACCACGCATTCCGGTGATTTGGCAGCATTTTCAGGAATGTACGTGCTGCAGTGAGTCATTTATAAGATGCTCTCATCCTATCGTTCAGGATGTGCTTCTTGAGATGATATCTCTTGATTATGACGATTCAATTATGGCTGCTGCAGGTGCACAGGCAGAGGCTGTCGGTCAGGAAACAAAGAAAAAATATGCAGGCGAATATCTTTTACTCGTAGAGGGAGCCATCCCTTTGGGAAACGCCGGTTATTGTACCTCGGGGGGAGCTGCCGCTCTTGATATCTTAAAGGATTATGCAAAAGATTGTGCTGCAATAATTGCTTGGGGCAATTGTGCCTCTTCAGGTTGTATTCAACATGCACGACCTAATCCGACAGATGCTCAGCCTGTTCATAAAATTATAAAAGGAAAACCTATAATTAATGTTCAGGGTTGTCCTCCTATTGCAGATGTTATGGCAGGGGTGATAACATATTATCTAACTTTTGATAAGATACCAGATTTGGATGATCAGTTACGTCCTGTTGTGTTTTATGGAAGGCGAATTCATGATACATGTTATCGAAGACCTTGTTATGATGCTGGGTTGTTTGTTCAGTCTTTTGATGATGAAAATGCAAAGAGGGGTTATTGTCTTTATTATATGGGATGCAAAGGTCCCAATACTTTTAATTCATGTGCCGTCATTAAATGGAATCTCGGAGTTAGCTATCCTATTCAATCAGGTCATGGATGCATTGGTTGTGCCGAGCCAAATTTCTGGGATTATGAGCCATTTTATGAACATATACCATATTTTAAGGGTTTTGGTGTTGAATCAAATGCAGATAAAATAGGAGCCGGATTAGCCGGTATTGCTCTTGGTGGAGTGGCTGCTCATGCCATTGTAACAAATATAAGAAAGAGAAAACTTATTAAGGGAAACCTTGGCGAGGATTACTCTATTAATAGAGCTGATACAGAGGAGACTCTGAATAATCTTGAAAAGAAAAGAGATGAACTTATCGAGGAGTCAAATAAGTTTAGTGATGAATCTAAAATGAAGAGCGATTAACAATAGATTTTTCTAATTAGAGTACTTACTGATATACTTATCTCAATTCATATAAATGAAAGACTTTAGGTTATATACTACCATTGCGTCAGGCTTTGGAGTTTGCAAATCTTAATAAACGATAGATCTTAGGTTTTAATAATTATACGAAGAATTGACTTAATTATTTTAGAATTAAATAGCGACAGTTTGTTGAAAAAAGTATTTAGTAAAATGATATATAATAAATTAAAAAAATAGATTATGGCACAAAGAATAGTAGTTGACCCTATAACCAGAATCGAGGGACATCTGCGAATAGAAGCCGATATAAATGATGGAATTATTAGCGATGCCTTTAGCTCGGGAACAATGATTAGAGGAATTGAACTTATTGTTAGAGACAGAGACCCTCGTGATGTTTGGGCTTTTGTTGCTCGAGTTTGCGGCGTATGCACTTCAATTCATGGCCTTGCAGGTGTAAGAGTTATAGAGAATGCTTTTAATATTACTATACCTCCCAATGCAGAGCAAGTTAGAAATCTTATGCAGGCTGCTCTGTTCATACAAGATCATATTTTCCATTTTTATACTCTTAGTGCTTTTGATTGGGTTGATATAATGTCGGCTCTGAAAGGTGACCCAAAAGAGGCAGCTGATATAGCAGCGAGTATTTCTACTTGGCCAAGAAATTCAGAGGGTGATTTTGCTTTGATGCTTGAAAAACTTAAAAAGTTTGCTGCCTCAGGACAACTTGGTTTCTTATCGAACGCTTATTGGGGACATCCTGCATATAAGTTGTCTCCTTCAGAAAACCTAATGGCTGTAACTCATTATTTCCAAACTTTCGATGAAATGAAGGATGTAGTGAGAATACAAACAATTTTTGGTGGAAAGAATCCGCATCCAAACTTCCTGGTTGGGGGAATGGGGTGTGCAATAAATATAAATGACCCTTCAGCAATCAATCTTGAGAGATTAAGTTGGGTTGCAAATGTGATTCAAAGAGCGCAGATGTTTGTAAGTCAGGTGTATTTGCCTGATGTAATTGCTATTTTATCCCGTTATCCTGAATGGACCAAGATAGGAGGCGGACTTTCTAACTATCTTGCTTACGGAGACTTCCCTATGGGGAATTATGGTGAGCTTGATACTTATCAAATGGTCAGAGGAATTGTGAGAAACAGAGATTTAAGCAAAGTTTATCCTTTTGACCCGGAAGCTCAGGACGGCCTTCAGGAATTTGTTGCCCATGCTTGGTATAACTATACCGAGAGGAAAGATAAGGGTTTGCATCCTTCCAAAGGAGAAACTATTCTAAATTATTCAGGACCAAATCCGCCTTATGATTTCTTGGATGTTGATAAATCTTACAGTTGGATAAAAACTCCAAGATATAAAGGCGAGGCTATGGAGACAGGTCCTTTGGCAAGAATGATTGTTAACTATGCCGCCGGAAACAAGCCTGTTGTGGAATTGGTTGATGCATCTCTTAAAAAAATGGGATGTTCATTAGACTGCCTTTATTCTACTGCAGGAAGAATTCTTGGAAGAGCAATAGAGTGTCAGATAGTTTCAAATTTGATGACAAACTTTTATGATGCCCTCATTGGAAATATCAAAAAGGGTGATTACAGAATGTTTAATGGTCAGAAATGGGAACCAAGCTCTTGGCCTGATTATGCTGTGGGTTACTCTTTGACAGAAGCTCCTCGTGGTGCGCTTGCACATTATGCCGAGGTAAAGGATAAGAGAATATCAAATTATCAAATGGTTATGCCAACTACATGGAATGGTTCTCCAAGAGATGCTAAAGGTCAACACTCTGCTTTTGAAGCCTCTTTAATTGGAACACCAGTTGCGGATTCTTCTATTCCTTTAGAGATATTAAGAACTATTCATTCTTTTGATCCATGTCTTGCATGTGCTGTTCATTTGAATGACGAGAAAGGTTCTTTTATTCATCGTGTTGAAACGAAATAATTACATGGATGTGATTGTTTGGTCCTTAATGGCGATATAAAGCAATAGTAATATTGAGGTATCAATCGTGTTAAAGTGATATAATTATAAGAATATGAGTTTTTGTGTTTTTGTGAAGCTGTAGAGTAATAATAATATTGTTTTATTAATAATGATGAATTGATAACCGATAAATTTTATTATAATGATAAAGAAAAATCAAGACTTAAGGGAGGTGTATGTCTGGCAATTGCCCGTCAGAATTTTCCATTGGGTAAATGCAGTTGCAATTGTCGGTCTGTGTATTACAGGATATATTATAGGAAATCCACCTGCAATACAACATGGAACTCCTCCTGCAGATAATTACTGGTTTGGAATAGTCAGATTTGTACATTTCGTTTGTGCAATGATATTTATTGTAAACTTTTTGATGAGATGTTATTGGCTATTTGCCGGAAACAAGTTTTCAAGATGGTTTAATTATATACCATTAAAGAAAAAGCAATGGAGAGGAATAAGGGACACTTTGAAAATTGATGTTCTATTAATAACCAAAAAACCAATATATGATATAGGACACAATTCATTGGCGGCGACAACATACGGAGGATTGTTCATTGTAATGATTCTTCAGATGATTACCGGATTGATGATGTTTTCTGTCCAATCAAATGCATTTTGGACGCCATTTTTCCAAAGAATGTTAATTTTTTTTGATGGCTTTTTCCCTATAAGAAATGTTCATCATTGGCTGATGTGGATATTTATTTTGTTTGCCATTATTCATATTTATCTGGTTTTTTATCATGATTATATAGAAAAGAACGGAATAGCTTCTTCAATCATTGGAGGCTGGAAATTTATAGCAAAACCGATTGTTAATGATATGGAAGCTGAAGATGCGATGGAACATGATGTTAAAATACTTGAGAAACAGATTAAAGAACAGAAAAAAGCTAAAAAGAAATTGCTCAAAATTTGATTATTGGTTAATAAGCTTGGAGTAAAGTAGATATAAATTCAAAAAGGACTTAAGACTTATGGTCAAAAAAAGTTGATAATAAAGTAATTATAGATATAAATTCAAAAATGACTTGGCATCTATATCATTAGCTTCTTTATAGGAAAGGTTATGATATATTTAAATTTAAAAATGGTATAATTGAATTAAGAAATGAGATTTCTAAGTTCAGATATGGCATAAATAAAATAAAAAATATCATAATAAAATTTAGAAAATAACCACTTAAAAGGTTTGTAAATCTTGACACAAATCTTTTGAGTGTGTTGTAACGTTTTATTTGCTAAAAGATTCGGTATTAATATTTGATTGGGACTAATAAAAAAATAATGTAATGAAGGAACTTTTAATTTTAGGAATAGGAAACATTGTCTTAAGAGATGAAGGTGTTGGAATATGTGTCATAAATAACATTATTAATAGAAATATTCTTCCTGAGGGTGTTGATATAATGGATGGTGCAACAGGAGGGTATTTCCTTCTTAACGATATTGTTGATTATAAAAAAGTAATAATCGTTGATGCTTCGTTGGAAAATACTCCGGCTGGAACAGTTAAAGTCTCACATCCAAAATATTCTTATGATTATCCTCCGATGCTCAGTGCTCATGAATTTGGACTGAAAAATATGATTGATGCAATGATTTTTATTGAGAAAATCCCTGATATCTATTTAATAACAATTTCTGTTTCTGAATTTCAAGAGATGGGCTTTGACCTAAGTGAGGATGTAAAAAAGGCAATTCCGATAGCAACCGAAAAAGTTCTTCATTTATCAAAAAAAATACTGAATAAAGAAAGAGTTGAAATTTTCTAATCTTATCAAGTCGTATGCCGCAAAAGGGATATACATAAGATATTTAAGAATTTATATTCTATAAATAAAAAATGAATAAGGAAGAATCAATATATTGTAAATGGGCAAGAGTTGTTATTGAATCATATTTTAATAAGACTGAGCCCAAGATAAGTCTTGGCTCACAGTTTTTTCTTCAAAAAGCTTGTAATGTCACTTTATATTTGTCAGACAATTCTATAAGAGGTAGTTTTGGCTCAATATTCCCATCAAAACCAACACTTAAAGAAGAAATAAAATCAAATGCCATTTCAGCTGCGTTTTTTGATTCTCGGTTTAATAGGTTGAAAAAAAGCGAACTGGATAATGCACGTATAACTATTGATGTATTTGAAGAGCCGGAGAGAATTTATAATATAAAAGATTTGGATCCTCATGTTTATGGTATTATCGTTTCATCAAGACAATGTAATTCCGTATTAATGCCGGCAATTTATAATATAAATCGTCCTGAAGACCAAGTACATTTAGCAATGAAAAAAGCAGGAATACCATTGGGTACTTCTGTAATAATTTATCGTTTTAAAGTAAATCGATACGAGAGATAAAATAATTTTAAACAATTTTGCAAAGTGCCATCCTTTTATATAAAACTTTGTTTTTTTAATGTCTATTATTAAATTTCTCCACTTCAATTGACTTTTGCGTTACACTAAATTTTTTTCCAATAATCAGTTTTTTGGTTTATATCGCACTTAAAAATATAATGCTAATGATAGTATTTTATTTCCCTGACTTGAATAAATTTTGGCTCTTTCTCAACTTTAAACAGCCTAAAAATCCAGTTGCCATTATCATCATATTCATAATAAGAAGAGGTCCTTTCCACCGATTTATTAATTTTTTTGTTGCTGTCTCTTAACTCCTCCATATTTATTTCTTCAGAGATTGTAAGTACCACATTATTTTCATAATCATATTTAAACGAAACAACGCTTTTTTTTAAGGAAGTAATTTTTGTTGCAGAGCTAATTCTCCCCTTTTTATCATATTTATAGCCAACGGTGGCCAACATAGTGTTTTTCTTATCAAATGAAACAATTCTGTTTTGTCTTGAATTGTCATCATAAAAATACATATTTCTGTAATTAATCTCTCCGTCGGGCAACAAAGACCTTTCTTCAATACACTCGCCCTTACTGTTGTATTTGTAGACATACACATTATTATGACCATCCCCAAGAGGTATTTTCTGATAATGATTTCTAATATGCACAACTCTATCTTGAATAATGTCATTTTCATCAAATCTTTCAATGGCAATTATCCTATCTATCTCATCATAACTATATTTTAGAGTGCCGGTTTTAATTTTGTCCGAATAGAAATTCTGATAAGCCAGTCTGCCATCTTCATCATAAACATTCTTAGTCTCATTGTCATCGGCACCATTCGTAAAGTAAGTATGATATTCAATCAGATTCCCATCCTTATCAAAAACAGAGTAAGTATCTATACAGCCATCAAACCAGAAAGGATCATTATCCGGTGGAACTTCACCCCAAATAGAATCGTTTTCATTAAAAACTTTCTGATGTTGAACCTTTACCGATTTGACTTTTCCTTTTAGGTTTGCTTCATTTAATGACAAAGGCTGAGAAACACCGACAAAGTTTAAGCCAAAAATCATAACAATAATTAAAATGCTGTTAACGGCGTAGTCAAAAGTTATCCCGAAAAAGCTAAATTTTTTTAATGGTGATCTTTTAAAATATTTGGTAAACGAGAAAATTCCCATAACGCTCATTTTTGTGTATTTAAATTACTTATTCTTTATAAAAGCCTGAATTTTTTCTATTCATATCATCATAAATATTTCTTAAAACATAGCAAAACCTTTAATTGTTCTTTTCTTTTAAACTAAATCATGGAACTATTATTTATAGTGTCATATTTATAAAATATTTTGGCATTTGTTGATAATCAAATACTTTATTTGGCTATAATTTCACATAAAGAAATAATACGTGTGCCCTTGTTGCAATTTTTTGCAAATAAAAAAGATAATCATTGAGGAAATAATTAATTAAATTGCAACTTAATGGCACATTAACCTTAAATAATTACTAAAATGAAACGACTAATTTTAAATGAAACATCCTATTTTGGAGCTGGTGCACGATCTGTAATTGCTGAAGAAGCGGCACGCAGAGGATTTAAAAAAGCATTTTTTGTTACAGATAAAGATTTAATCAAATTTGGTGTAGCTGATAAGATTACCGAAGTGTTGGAAAAGGCATCTATACCTTACGAAATTTACAGTGATGTAAAGGCTAATCCAACAATTGCAAATGTTCAAAATGGAGTAAAGGCATTTAAAAATTCCGGTGCTGATTTTATTATAGCTCTTGGAGGCGGTTCTTCAATTGATACTGCAAAAGGTGTGGGTATAGTAGTTAATAACCCTGATTTTGCAGATGTTAAGTCACTTGAAGGAGTTGCAAATACAAAACATAAAGCTGTTCCTACATTTGCTTTACCAACTACTGCTGGAACAGCAGCAGAAGTTACAATCAACTATGTGATTATTGATGAAGACGCACGAAAAAAGATGGTTTGCGTTGACCCAAATGACATTCCTTCTGTTGCCATTGTCGATCCTGAGCTAATGATGTCGATGCCTAAAGGTCTTACTGCGGCAACCGGCATGGATGCTTTGACTCATGCTATTGAAAGCTTCATAACTCCGGGTGCTTGGACAATAAGCGACATGCTGGAAATAAAAGCAATCGAGATGATTGCAAAAAATCTTAAGGCTGCTGTTGACAACGGCAAAGATATTGAAGCAAGAGACGCCATGTCGCAGGCTCAGTACATTGCCGGAATGGGATTCTCCAATGTCGGATTAGGTATCGTTCACTCAATGGCTCATCCTCTTGGCGCATTCTACGACACTCCTCACGGTGTTGCAAATGCACTTCTTTTACCTTATGTAATGGAGTACAATGCTGAATCTCCTGCAGGTGAAAAATATATTGACATTGCTAAAGCTATGGGTGTAGACACCAAAGGTATGTCTAAAGAGGAGGGTATTAAAGCTGCAATTAAAGCAGTTAAAGATTTGTCAAAGAGTATCAATATTCCTCAGAAACTTCATGAAATTGGTGTTAAAGAGGAGGACCTTAAGGCTCTTTCTGTTGCTGCTTTCAATGACGTATGTACAGGAGGCAATCCTCGTGCTACTTCTCCTGAAGAGATTTTTGAAATTTACAAAACAGCATTTTAAAGTTTGTCCTATATAATAAATAAAAAAGTCGTTTAATTATTGAGTAATTAAACGACTTTTTTTATTAATGCCATAATAATCAAATAACTTATTCTTGGTATTGAATTTGCCAATTATAGTTTCATAAAATTATTCACAAAAATATATTTATTAGATAAAACTCTTTTATTACTTCATCTCAAAAAAATTCTCATCTTTATCCAAACAGCCCGATGCAAAAATTCTCGCCTCATTATTTTCAATTGTAAAAGGAGAATCGCTTGTATAATTCCTCATTCGACAGCCAAACAAAGAAACAGTAAGTTTTTTATCGCCCTTTATAAGCATATAATCTTTTGAAAGTCCAATTGCAGTCAAAGCCCCGTTTTCACCGGAAAAGGCTTCAACATTGGTTATTGCCGTATGACCGCATCCTTCAATAATAAAGGGATGAATTTCTTCAATATCTTTTCCTGCATTAGCAATTATTGAGCCCTGAGCAATCTGCCAGTTTCTGTTTTTCGACTGACTTCCCTTTTTATAAATGCCGACTTTCACGCAATCGAGATTAAAGTTTGTCAGTTGACCATAAGTTTCATTGCCAAGATATATTCCCCCGTAGACTCCAAAAGTAAATACATCCATCATTTGTGCATTGTCAGTATGTTCTATAGAATAGGAAAAACTTTTTCTTGAGATGACATTATCAATAATTTCCTTTGAAAAGCTTTTCCCAAATTCTCTCATGTTCGCAGGGTTTATATGGCAATGAAGTATTCTTGGAATATCATAACAAAAGTCAATTTTTATAAATTCTCCGCTTAAAGGATACCCATAGCAATGTTCAAAAAGTATTTGTTCACAAATGTTTTTCCCTGTTGCATTAAAATCCATTGCGACATATTCTCCATAAAAAGTTAAGCAGGAAAGTGTTACTCCCTCTACATTTTGTTCCTTCGATAATGTTATTGTGGGCTTATATTCAATTATTTTATCGGCTGTAGTATGGCTCTGAAGAGGGTAATAAAACTGAATACCTCTTATTTGGGTTGCAGACTCAACGGTTATGAACGGATTCTCATTATCCTCGATTACAAATAAACTTCCAGTTGGAAAATTGTTTTTCTCACTTTTAGTTCCTCTTCCTGTAGGTCCGTGAACGCCTATTAAAGATACATTTTTCTTTAGGATAATGCCTGAGGCTATTTTATATCCCTCTGAGGTAGGCTCAACAAATATTTCTCCACCTATATCTGTCATCCTGTCTATAGCTTTTTGTAGAAGTTCCTTATTCTTTTCAGGCGAGTTTTTTGAAGAAACTCCCAAATCTTTAATGCTTTTAATACCGTTTGCAGCTAAGTTGCCTGAAATAAAAATAATAATAAGAAGTAAATTTAAATTCCTTAAGTTTTTCATTGTATTAATTTTATAAAGCTGATAATTTCCAAATTTATAATAAATCAGAATTGTAATCTCTTTATATAGTAAATAAAATGAGCGGATATGTAGGTAAAAGTCAGTGATTGCAAAAATGAGCCGAACCTATTTGGGTGGGAAGACATATATATAAATAAAAATCCTGTAAATCTAAGATTTGCAGGATTTTATTCTTAGTTGATATTCATTGCAATCAACTTAAGCGGAAGGTAGGAGATTCGAACTCCTGGTACCCTTACGAGTACGTCAGTTTAGCAAACTGGTGGTTTCAGCCACTCACCCAACCTTCCTGACTGTTTTCTTCATCGGTTACCCCGATTGCGTTGCAAATATATAGGATTTTTTCTTTCAATGCAAACTAAATACCCTATTTAATCAATCCTTAAATGCCTGGTTAACCCATAAGTGGTGAGTATCAAGAATATATTATATAAAGATGTTCCCTTAAGAACATGAATGTTTTATTATAAATCAAATTACTTATTTTTCAATCAAATTCTAAAATATTAAAATCAATGAAAAAGAGAGCTCCAAAAGTTAAATCACCTAATAATGCTATTTTTTTTTGTCAAATATTTTCTTTTTAGGAATACAAAAAACTAAATTTGAAACCATGGGAAAAGTTACTATTATGAGACAGGACAATATTTTTAATCAGTGCTAATGTATGTTTGCATATAGTATTTCTTTCCCTATACTTTGTGTTTTAGAATCAGATTTTTAATTATACTTTTTTTAATTCAATTTGAATATGGCCTCAGTAGTTAAGACAGCAGAGTGGACAATAAACGGTCATCAAATAGATATATTTGAAATAGACTCCAATTATATAGTTAAAATATATAATGATGGGAAATATTCAGGCATGAGAGTATTCAAGAAGAATTTTCTAAATCGTCTTTCTTCTGTAAGAAAGTCTCTTGAAAAAGAATTGTCTGCTAAAGTTGAGGCTTTGGGATAACCGGTCTCTTTTAAAAAATAAATTATCATTTGTTTTTATACTTGTAACAAAATAGAATAGGCATATTATTATATTTGATGCCTATTCTATTTTTTTTCGTTTATGAATATTTGGTTTTATAATCCTGACAACGATATGGCTCTTGCCAATGGAGACAAAAATTTTGTTTCTCCTTTGGCTATACAAAAGATGAGCGACGATTTAGTACCAATGTTCGAACATATAAAATTTGATGGTGATAAGATTTTTTATAACGTCAATGATTTGGACAGCCGCAATATTGTAAATGCCAAAGCTTTTGTATGGGGTTGGAGTCCGGCTGTTTTAAATTTTATAAAATCTTTACCAATAGAATTTTTAAATCTTCCATCTGAGGATGATATCAATTATTTAAGAGATATCTCACATCGTAAAACATCAATAGAAATACTTAAATCTTTAAATATTTATGATTCTGATTATCCTCTTCCTCAGCTTCCTATTTTGTGCAGTGAGATTGAAGAAATATCCGTAATGTTTGATAATCAGGAAAAGTTTATTTTAAAATCCCCTTGGAGCTCATCAGGAAAAGGTATTATTTGGAGCAAACAGAATACAAAACAAAACCTGTTAAACAGAGCCAAAAACATTTTAAATAAAAATAGGTCTATAATTATTGAAAAAGAGTTTGATAAGATTATCGATTTTGGAGCTCTCTTTTATGCAGATGAAAATGGATCGGTTTCCTTTTATGGGTTCTCTCTTTTCAATACAGATATTAATGGTATTTATCGTGGTAATGTTTTAGCTTCAAATGAAGATATCAAACAAATCATTACAAGTTTTATTAATCGTGAACTTTTAGATAACACCATTTGTATGCTTATCCCAATATTAAAGAAAATATTGAATAATAAATATACCGGCTTCTTTGGAATCGATATGATGATTTATAAAGACTGTAATATTTTTCATCTTCACCCATGTATAGAGCTCAATCTTAGAATGACCATGGGAGTAGTTGCTTCAATGCTCTATAAAAACATTATCAAAGAGGGAAGAGGAGATTTTAAAATTGACTTTTTTAAAAAATCCGGAGATGCTTTAAACTGGCATAACAATATGATCGAGCAATATAAGCATCATAATATTTTAAATAATAAATATTCCAAATATCTTAATTTAACTCCGGTAGATGACAATACATCATATATTGCCTACATTTTATATTAGTGTGTTTTTAATTGACACTATACTTTTTATATAAAAACAAAAGAGAAATACGACTTATTAAAATGCCATATTTCTCTTTTGACTCTAAGCTTTAGTGGTTAAAAATTGCTCTCTATCACCTTTTTAATAGCATTGCCCCAATAGATGCCGAGCTTTTCTGCTCCCTCGATATTTGGATGAAGGTAGAAAACTCCGGCATTGCCGTTTTCAGGTATTAAATAAGAAGTATGATTTTCTTTAAAAAATTCATAAGCCTCAGTGTCTCCAAGAAATACCCGGTTTGGCATTGTCCTTGAATAATCTTCAATCATCTTTTGAATCCTTGGAAAATATGAATTTAATCTGTCAAGACCACTTTTTAGATACATTGAGCCGTTATATGTGTTTGGAGAATACCAAATGGCACGATTAATAACGAAAACAGCATCCGGATACTTCTTTGCAAGAGTCTCAATTATTACTTTAAGATTTGTAATATATTGAACCGGATTAACAGGAGACCCATAACAACCACTAATAGCACTGTCATTGGTACCAATCATGATTGAAAAAAGCATTAAGGCTTTATCATCAGCCTTTTTTAAAGTATCTGCCGCAAAAGTAACATTATTAAAATATGTCTCCTCTTCTGGCAAAAAGTTCAGAGTGGTAAGTCCGCTCACACCTTGGTTTGAAAATTTGATTATTCTGCCCGGAATATTTTCATTGAGCCATTTGCTGCATTTTACAGGCGGAGCATTAAGTTCAGGATTTTTAATTATAACTCCCTGACTAATACTGTTCCCAATATATACAATATTAATATTTTTCTTTTTTGCTGCAAAAACATTACCTGCAGCCAAGAATATTATCATTATTAATGATAAAAAGCGAGGTGAAATTTTCATGGTTAATAAATCTCTTTTATAAATGTTGATATAAATTTTTTCTCAATTGTGATGTAAACTTACTAAATCATTCCAAATTTGATATAAAGAAATATGATATTGTTATGTTTTGACCGATTTTTAAAAGCCTAAATATATTAAAATAAATATTTTTGATTATGGATATTGATTATATATTTATTTACCTTGTTATCTAAATAGAATGAAAAAAGTATTTCTCTTACATATTCTGCTTTGTTTTTTTATTAATACTTATTCTCAGGATATATCCGGTTTTCAAAAGCTTAGAGGTGAGATTATTGCCTCTGAGAGCAATGATGTATATAATACTCCGAAATATTTTGCCTTTGATACTGATGAAAACACCTGTTTCAGAGCCAAAAATCTCAAAGGTTGGGTAGGCCTTGATTTAAAGCAGCCGTACAACATTAAGAAAATAAGACTTTTTCCAAGGAAGGAAAAGCCTGAAAGGCTCCTTGGTGCAATTATTCAAGGTGCCAATAAAGAAGATTTCTCTGACGCTCAGAATCTTTTCACTATTATTGACACTCCCTCTCCATATCATTACACAATTTATACTATTGAGAATATATCAAGCTTTAGATATGTCAGGTGTTATTGCCCAAATACCTATTGTAATGTTGCCGATATCGAGTTTTATGCCAATCCCGATTCTCAAATAAGAGAATACAAGCAATTGACAAATCTTCCTTCAATATATCTTGAAACTGCAGGGAACTTTGATTTTGTGGATAAATCCGTCTATGCCGAAAATTCAAAAGTCTTTGTAGCATCAAACGATGGAGTTCAGTCATTTCCTGCATCAATAAAAGGAAGAGGCAATTCCACATGGGATTATCTTACAAAAAAGTCTTTCAGGATAAAATTTGATAAAAAACAGCATTTTCTGAACTTGCCGGCTAATGCAAAAAACTGGACTCTTATCTCAAGTCATGTCGATAAAACTTTTCTTAGAAATGGTCTGACATTTGAGATGGCTAAAAATCTTGAATTTGAGTTTACGCCTGTATGTGTATTTGCCGATGTGTTTTTGGATGGCTTCTATTACGGGACTTATTTTGTCAGCGACCAAATCGATGTTAGAGAAAATAGAATAGATATTCAGGAAATGACTCCACAAGACAATCAAATGCCGGAACTTAGCGGTGGATATCATTTGGAAGTTGATGGATATGCAAAACTTGAACCGGTCTATTTCACAACTCCCCAAGGTGTTGATATTACCATTAAATCTCCCGAAGATGATCTTATAACTGAAGAACAAAAAAATTATATAAAGAATCATGTCTATACAATGGAATCCGTTTTATATAGTGACCCTGAACGGGCATGTACTCAATATATTGATATTAAATCAGCGGTAAGCTATTATCTTATCTCTGAAATTTCGGGCAATTGCGACAGCTTTTGGTGCTTTCATTGCTATAAAAAAAGAAACGACGATAAATTGTACTTTGGACCGGTTTGGGATTTTGATCAAGCCTACTTAAATGATGGAAGAATGAGTCTTGAAAAATCTATTCTTGATGTCAATTTTGGCTTTAAGCAATGGTTCCCAAGAATTATGAATACTAAGATTGCCAAAGAGGAACTTAAAAGACAATGGAATATCATTATTGACAATGGGGTGGAGGCTATTATGAATGATTATATCGATGAAAACAGCCGACTTATCAATGATTCTCAAATCTTAAATTATGAAAGATGGATGTCTTTGAACCAAAAAATATTCACAAATATATTTGTTACTGATACCTATCAAGGATATATAGACTACCTCAAAGATTATCTTGTGAAAAGATTTATTTGGGCTGACGAGCAGGTTAAATATTTTTGTGCCGATAATATTGTGATTCTTCCCACTTCTGAAGATTCATCAAATAGATATTTGTGGAAAACTTCGCTCGACACTCCCCCTGTTGATTGGTATTCGGTGAGTTTTAACGACAACACTTGGAAATCCCAACTTGCTCCGTTTGGTACTATAAATGTTTGCACCTCTTGGACTTCTTCTGATATTTATATCCGAAGAAGTTTTAATGTCGCGGACGATGTAATAGATAATTTGCAGTCCTTGATTCTCTCAATATTTTATGATGAAGACAGTGAAGTCTATATAAATGGGGTATTGGCTGCTCAATTTCAAAATTATTTGGTCGGCTATAATAAATATAAAATCGACAAATCACTTTTGAAAAAGGGTAATAATGTGATTGCTGTTCATTGTCATCAAACTGAGGGAGGTCAGTATATCGATGCGGGTCTTATTGGAGTTGTCAGCCAGCCAACCCTTTCAAATGATATTGAAGCCGACGACGTAAACTATTATGTTGACGGAAGAACAATATTTGTAAATGATGTTCCCCAACATTCTGTAGTAAATATCTATTCTTTGAGCGGAATATTGGTTTATTCAAATATAAATTCCGGAACATCTTTCTCAAAAGAGATGCCATATTCCGGAATATACATTTTAAATATTAATGGGAAAAGCGAAAAATTTACTGTCGCTTATTAGAAATAAATAAAACACCATATTTTAGAATGATACCCCAATTGTCAAACCGATTCCTGATTTGATTTTATTGGTGGTATTCTTAATAATGCTGCCGTTGTTATTATTGTTTGTCAATTCAAAAAATGACGATTCGGATTTAATCTTATATCCAAGGCAATCGTAAGTAAGTGCAAGAAAAAGTTTTGAGTTTTTTACAAAATCAAAGTTAACGCCAATCTCAGGAGAAAGGAAAATGCCACCATCATAATTATATACGAAACTTGCATCCTGATAATCTATTAATTTATTTTTGTTTATTAATTGATATCCTGCCTTTACTCCAATAAACGGACTCAAATATCGCCCGAGTTCTGTTGAATATTTAAAATTGGCATACAAGGGCAAAGATGAAAATGTAGTTTTAAAATCATGTGCACTTGTATAGTAGTCTCCATTTGAAAAATTCAGATATCCTATGCCGACACCTAAAAACATATTGTCATTTATGTTTACTCCCGGGGTTATTAAAAACTTGTAAACTTCATGTTTAGAATTTGATATTCCAAGACTATAGCCAAACTCTGCTTGAAAACCAAGTGGATTTTTATCCTGTGAATAGCCAATAGAGGCTGCGCATAATGTCAAAAACGTAAATAGAATCTTTTTTCTCATGATAAATACTATGTTCTATAGATGATAAATTTCTGTTTTATAGCAAATAAATCTAACTTGATTAAATTCAAAAATTGAAAAGTATTGTTGGTCGTTTTGAATATATAAAAATAATTTTATTTCAACATATTTCTATTCCTGTCATCTTCAAGTATTTTCATCTGTTGAATGGCGATCTGATTGAGCTTTAAAAGCCTTTCTACTTGTGAAATACCTTGTATAATAAACACAGCATTAATACTCTCCATGTTCGACAAACAAATTAACTCATTGATTGAAGCATAATCACGAATGTTGCCTTTCATTTCAGGATTCTGTTCGTGCCACATCTTGGCAGTCATTCCAAACATCGCGACATTCAGCACGTCGGCTTAGTCAGCATAAATGATGCTTGCCTGTTTGGAGGAAACTTCTGCAGGTATCAAGTTGTTCTTGATAGCATACGTATGAATTCGGTAGTTGATTTTGGATAGTTCTCGTTTGGCTGTCCAACCTAATAATTTCTGTTCATCAGTTTTCAGCCTTTGAAACTCTTCTATCAAATAAATTTTAAAAGGTACGCTTATAGCTGTCCCAAATTCAAAAGCAATATCTTTATATGCATAAGTTCCTCCACAGCGTCCTTTCTTTACTATAATACCTATTGCTTTTGTCTTTTCAATCCATTCAGAAGCACTCAAAACAAAACTAGGCAAACCTGCCTGCATTTTAAAGTGGTCAAATTCGACCACTTTAAAATTGGGGTTATGAATTATTTCCCATGTGCCTAAGAATTCAATAGTATAACGGTTGCGAATCCAATTCTTAATAACGTCAGCCGCTCTACTATCCCCATCTTTAGCACTTGCCATATCAGTTAAAGATATGTAGTCTTGCTCATTCACGTTCAGAACTGTGATTTCTTTATTTTGAACTGTTATTTTAGCCATTATATAAATTTTGTTGTAAAGATACCGACTTTTCAATATAGAGATAAAATAAAATAAGAATTATTAAACTCATTAAGAATGCATTAAATCCAAGAAGACTTTTGCTTATAGGATAAATGGTATGCTTTTGCTACTGAAGAATTATTTGATAACTAAGTGAAAAGTTGCAAATAGAAGAATTTATGACCGTGGTCTAATAATTATCCAATTTTTAAAAACGATTCATAAGTTGCTTATAGCTAAACAATTCGCTCTAATAGTAGCTTTTTTATATTAGAAAAATCAGCTTTCTATCATTGCTGATGATAAACGTATAGATTTTTACTTAATTAATCTAAAATAAGTTGTCTTTTCCTCTCAAAAGCTCTATCATTTCTCATCAAATATATAAAAGCAAATATATGAGAATGAGAATAGACTTTAAGCTTAATATTCAAATAAACATAAATATATAAATGCTTATTACGAGTCAATTAAATAATAAACTTCCAAAATTTGACACTGAACGTATTTAATTTATGTTTTAAAAATGTAAATTGTTGAATATTAGAAATATATGAATTTTAAATTCGACTTCTTTTAATGTTTTTAGAATTTCTACAATCAAAAATCCATTTTTATTATCGATAAAAAAATTTTCATCATCGATTTTGAAATTTTCAACTATGATTTTTATAAAAAATCAGAATAAAAATGGCAAAAGACTGATTGAAATTTTAGTTCTGAAAATTGATATTACAAAAAGAGTGTATTTTGTTGCGAAAAATTGGCTGACACATAAACGGGAATTTAAAACAAATGCAATTAATATATTTATAAAAGTAAATACTAAACAAGTGAAAATAAATAATGTTTTGTTGTTAAATATTCAATTAAGAAAGTGTTAAAATGATATTATAATGTTTATAAAATGATGAAAAACAGCACCGTATATTATTTATATATGCAAGGTAAATAAAATAAATTTATGAGAAGCAATAAAAATCAGTTTTTTTTGAAAAAATAAAAAAACACATAAATAGATAAAATAATAAAACCCCCGAAACCGAAGTCCCGAGGGCTTTATAGAAGCGCGGAAGGTAGGAGATTCGAACTCCTGGTACCCTTACGAGTACGTCAGTTTAGCAAACTGGTGGTTTCAGCCACTCACCCAACCTTCCTGACTGTTTTCCTTAATCGGTTTTTCCCGATTGCGGTGCAAATATAAATGATGTTTTTTAACCTTGCAATAGCTTGTGGAGCTTTTATCCTTATAAAATTATGATTAATTTTGGCCACTCTTTAAGAATGAAATAGTTAGAATGAAATCGAAACCGAAAAAAAAATCGTCAAAAAAGATAAATTGGGGAATTAGCATTGCAATATTGCTTTTTATACTTCTTGGAGCTATAATAACAATAAGAAGATATACAGTTGATCCCTTCACAAATGAAGCATTTACAGTATATATCCGACCTGAGACAACTTTTGATGAGTTGCTTAAAGGTATTCAAAATAATGTCGACAAATCAACCTATTATAGATTTAAGAGATTGGCTAAACTTGATGGCTATGAACTTAAAATGAAGCCCGGCGCCTATAAACTCGACCCAAGCATGAGCCCTGTTGATGTGTATCGTATTCTTTCTCGTGGATTGCAGACTCCTGTATCTTTCAAATTCAACAATATAAGAACAAAGGAACAATTTGCTCAGAGCGTATCACGCCAGCTGATGGCAGATTCAGCATCTATAATGACACTTTTTAATGATTCAACCTTTATTGCCAAATATGGTTTTAATAATGAAACTATTGTTTCAATGTTTTTTCCTGATAGTTATGAATTTTATTGGACAATAAGTGCCGAGGAAATCTTCAACAGAATGAAAAAAGAATATGACCGTTTTTGGACAGAAGCAAAAATTGAAAAGGCTAAAAGCATGGGGGTGACACCTCAGGAATTGACAACGATAGCTTCAATAGCCGAGGAGGAAACTAATGATAAGTCTGAAAGAGGCGTGGTAGGCAGGCTGTATATCAATAGATATCAAATTAATATGCCTTTGCAGGCTGACCCTACCATAAAGTTTGCCCTTCAGGATTTTTCTTTAAAAAGAATTTTAAATACCCATCTTGAGGTTGATTCCCCTTATAATACTTACAAATATCCCGGTGTCCCTCCCGGTCCGATAAGGTTTGTTTCTAAACAGACTTTGCAGACTATTCTCTCTGCCGATGCTCACGACTACATATATATGTGTGCAAAAGAGGATTTTTCGGGGACTCACAATTTTGCAAAATCTTTTTCACAGCATCAAGTAAACGCTAATAGGTACCGCAAAGCTCTTAATGCGCGCAATATAAAATAATAGATAACAAAATAGCTTCATTTTTTTATTTAGTTGGTTATATTTGTTGTGATTTTAAATTATAAGTGTTAAAAATGTGCTTAAATTGTTTAAGCGCTGTCGCCTTTATTGAAAAAATATATAAATGCTATCACATTGCTTTTTCTTATTGTTATGGAATATCTTCTACTGTTTTATTACAGCATTGATAATGTGAAGAGATAAACCTTTAAGAATTTAAAATGATAAAGCCTTGTATACCATGTTTAGATGCCAACTGAATATTTTTGAGGGTGTATTTATACTTAATAGAAAAAATATAACCAATAAATAAATGAACAAATGAAATCGCCTAAACTCATCACAAATTGAGATATATCAAAAAGGATATGTAAATGGCGTATTTGCACCTTAGTGTTAAAAAATATAATATATACAAATGAAAACGCCATAACTCACCTAAAGATGAGATACCCCGCAAAAGGTATATAAATGGCGCATTTGTACCTTAGAGG
>JAUNSR010000005.1:0-23259 GCA_030539115.1 Bacteroidales bacterium | reverse complement strand
GCGCATTTGTACCTTAGAGGTAACGGTTAAAAAAAATAATAATATACAAATGAAACCGCCATAACTCACTTAAAGATGAGATACCCCGCAAAAGGTATATAAATGGCGCATTTGTACCTTAGAGGTAACGGTTAAAAAAAATAATAATATACAAATGAAAAAACAATTGTTACTTGGTGATGAAGCTATTGCACGTGCTGCAATTGATGCCGGAATATCGGGAGTGTTTGCTTATCCCGGAACTCCTTCTACAGAGATTACAGAGTATATTCAATCTTATTCTAAAAAGGAAAACAGAGAAATATCAAGTCGTTGGGCTTCGAATGAGAAAACTGCAATGGAGGCTGCTTTGGGAATGTCTTACATTGGTAAACGAGCTTTATGCTGCATGAAGCATGTTGGAATGAATGTTGCTGCAGATGCTTTTATTAACTCTGCGATGACAGGAGTCAGAGGAGGTCTTGTGGTGGTTGCTGCTGATGACCCTTCGATGCACTCTTCACAAAATGAGCAGGATTCCCGTTTTTATGGAGATTTTGCTTTTGTGCCAATGATGGAGCCTTCAAATCAACAGGAAGCATACGACATGACAAGACATGCTTTTGACTTGTCTGAGAAATATGGTACTCCGGTGCTGTATCGTATCACAACTCGTTTGGCGCATTCAAGAGCCGGAGTGGAGAATGCCAAGGAGAATGCCCAAAATACTTTGTCTTTACCTGAGAATTCTTCCCAATTTATTCTTCTTCCTGCTTTGGCGAGAAAAAGATATAAGCAAGTGATAGAGCTTCAAAAAAGTCTTGAAAAGGAATCTGAAAATTCACCTTTCAATAAATATATTGATGGAAAGGATAAAAAAATCGGTATCGTTGCCGCCGGCATAGGATATAACTATCTAATGGAAAATTTCCCTGATGGCTGCCCATATCCGGTGTTGAAAATATCCCAGTATCCTTTGCCTAATGAAATGTTTGCAAAACTTGCTGACGAATGTGAGAGTCTGCTGATTGTTGAGGAGGGATATCCATTCATAGAAAATAAACTCAGAGGACTTTTAAATAATTCTTTAAATGTAAAAGGACGATTGGATGGAACCTTGCCAAGAGATGGTGAATTGACTCCCGATCTTGTGGCAACAGCTTTGGGACTTGGCGTTTCGAAAGGAGAAGAGGTGCCGTCAATTGTGCTTCAGCGCCCGCCGGCTCTTTGTCAGGGATGCGGACATAGAGATATGTATGCTGCACTAAATGAAGTTGTGGCTCATTATCCAGCTCACAGAGTTTTCGGCGATATAGGCTGCTATACTCTTGGCGCTTTGCCTCCTTTTAGAGCAATACATTCATGTGTGGATATGGGAGCTTCAATTACCATGGCAAAAGGAGCGGCAGATGGCGGATTATGGCCTGCTATTGCAGTTATAGGTGATTCTACTTTCACTCATTCCGGAATGACAGGGCTTTTAGACTGCGTAAACTCAAAATCTAATGTCACTATCGTTATTTCAGACAATGAAACAACAGGAATGACCGGAGGACAGGATTCAGCAGGTACAGGAAAGATTGAAGCAATTGTCAGAGGTCTTGGCGTTGAGGATGAACATATCCGTGTGTTTGAACCTTTAAAGAAAAATATGGATATGATGAAGCAGATTATTGATGAAGAGATTCATTATAAAGGTGTTTCTGTTATTATTCCAAGAAGAGAGTGTATTCAAACTCTTAAACGCAAAAAGAAATAATACAATAATTTTTTTTAATTGTATTGAAGCTTGTTTTTTTATTTAATCAAGCCTCGCAAAAAAAATATTTTGTTTTATAATTCTATTGCATCTAAAGCCTTTTTAAATTTTTAGACAATACATTGTTTTGAAAAATTATAGAAAGGTGCAAAAGACCTTAATAAAGCATTAATTAAATATAAATGAGACCATTATGGCTATCTTTGAAAAGAGAAATCCATCAAAGGATATATAAATGGCGCATTTATAACTTAGTGTTAAAATAATAAATTTATATAAATGAAAACCGATATAATATTAGCCGGTGTTGGAGGACAAGGTATCCTTTCAATAGCTGCAGTTCTTGGAGAGGCTGCTTTGGCAGAATCTCTATATTTGAAACAAGCCGAAGTGCATGGAATGAGTCAAAGAGGAGGAGATGTGCAGTCTAATCTTCGTCTTTCTTCTACGCCTATTTCATCAGATCTTATTCCATTTGGAAAAGCCGATTTGATAATTTCTCTTGAGCCAATGGAGGCTTTGCGTTATCTGCCTTGGCTTTCAAATAATGGTACAATTGTAACAAATTCAGTTCCTTTTGTTAATATAGACCCTTATCCGACAAAGGAAAACTTGGATGACACCTATAAAGAATTGCATAAAAAGGTTGTCATCGATGCTGAAAAGATAGCTAAAGATACAACCGGGACCGTGAGAACTGCAAATATGGTAATGCTTGGCGCCGCTTCTTCTTTTATAGAAATTGATTTCCCGAAAATTCAAAATGCTGTAAGAGCCATTTTCCAAAGAAAAGGGGAGGAGATAATTGAAATGAATCTTAAAGCTCTTGAGGCTGGAAGAAATGCCGCTCTATAGCTTTTGATGGAGTTCGTGAACCATATTAAAAAATTCTTTTTCAATGGTTATTGGCAATCTTTTAAGATATAGTAAAAAACTGTTTTAAAAGCCTCGATATATTGCCTTTTTTAAAGAATTGAGATATAAATTTGTTATTAAGAGGATTGCATCTGGATTAATTATTAATTTTGATGCAATCCTTTTTTGTTTTTGCATTCAAATCGGGTTGATTATTATTGTTGTATAATTGGTCCTTATTTATTAATCAATGCCAGAAGATTTTGAGTTGAATAATAAGCCGGTTATTTGCCGTAAAAATAAATTTGCTTTTAAATCTTAAACTTAAATTTAATACAAATGAAGATTTCATCATTTATTGGAATAATATTGATAGGAGCATCTCTTCTTTTATCATTTAATGTTTTCTCAGCCGGAAAGACAACAAAGTTTACATTTAAAAATCAAGGAATGGAAAGAGAGTATTTTTTATACATTCCGGATGGTTTGAAAAATAACGCTCCTCTGGTTTTTGTTTTGCATGGTTATGGCGGAAGTGCCGAATCTCATGGCTATGGAATGGATGCAGTAGCCGATAAAAATTCATTTGCCGTATGTTATCCTCAGGGAAGTCTTGATGATAAGAATACACCATCGTGGAATGTTGGCTACCCTTCTCAGAAAAATATGAAAGTTGATGATGTTAAGTTTTTGAGAGACTTGGCAAAATATCTTCAAAAGCAATTTAATTTAAGCAAGGAGAATACTTTTCTTACAGGTTTGTCAAATGGAGGCGAGATGTGCTATCTTTTGGCTTATTGCAATCAAACTGTCTTTAAGGCTGTGGCTCCGATTGCCGGATTGACTATGAGATGGATTTATGAAGAAATGAAACCTAAAAGAGCAATACCATTGTTTGAAGTGCACGGCACTCAGGACAGAGTTTCTGAATGGTATGGCGATTTGGATAATAAATATGGATGGGGAGAATATATGCCTGTGCCAATAGCGGTTAATTATTGGGTAGGTCAAAATAAGTGCCTGACTTTAGTGACGGATACTGTTGCCAGTGTAAGCAACAATCCTGACCATACTGTTATAAGACATAAATATAAAGATGGCAAAAATGGCTCTCAGGTTTGGCTTTATGAAATTGTAAATGGCGGTCATTCTTGGTGTGACGGCGATGTGAATACCTCAGAGGAGATTTGGAGTTTCTTTAGCTGTTTTTTGAAATAGAGTTAAGTAAAAAGATAGCTTTCCATTATAAAAAAGTGATTTCATATAAAGTGATTCTATATATCAAATAAAAAAGGCTGTTTAATTTTTATGTGTATATAAGATTATTTATTTGTCTTACATACCGAAAAATTAAACAGCCATTTTTTATTTAATATCTAATGACCTATTTCTTTACTTTCATCGTGCTGATAGTGAAGTAAGAAAGAAGAAGAATATACATTCCCAAGCCTAACCATTGGGAATCAGGTTGAGCAAGCCACT
Source organism: Bacteroidales bacterium (assembly GCA_030539115.1). Taxonomy (GTDB): domain Bacteria; phylum Bacteroidota; class Bacteroidia; order Bacteroidales; family JAUNSR01; genus JAUNSR01. The sequence continues at coordinate 19,184 of JAUNSR010000005.1, read as the reverse complement.
CTTCGTTGACAAAATTCCATCCTTTAAAGCTCATAAGTGCACTAATAACTCCCATTAATGCTCCACCGGCTATGAAGCCCGATGCAAGAAGGTTGCCTTTTTCTACTCTGGCAGTATTTAATTCTTTGTTTTTGCTTCTGCTTCCAACAAACCAGTTGATTGCACCCCCCACTAAAAGAGGAAGGTTGAGACCAATAGGAATAAACATTCCAAGAGCAAATGCAAGAGGCGGTACCTTAATGAAGAAAAGAATAAGGGCAATAATTGCTCCTATACCGTAAAGAGCCCATGGAGCACCTGCGCCAGACATTAAAGGTTCGATAACGGCAGCCATTGCACTGGCCTGAGGAGCTGCAAGCTTACCCGATGTAAAGCCGAAGGTTTGATTCAGAATAAGTATAACACCTCCGACAGTGGCAGCAGAGACTAATGTTCCTAAAAACTTCCAGCTTTCCTGTGCTTTTGGAGTAACACCAGTCCAGTAACCAACCTTAAGATCGGTGATAAAACCGCCTGCCATTGAAAGAGCTGTGCAGACAACACCTCCAATTACTAATGCTGCTACCATTCCCGATGTGCCTTTTAACCCGATTGATACCAATATTACCGAAGCAAGTATTAAAGTCATTAATGTCATTCCTGAAACCGGATTGCTTCCTACTATAGCTATCGCAGTGGCAGCCACAGTTGTGAAAAGAAATGCTATAATTGTAACCACCAACCAAGCAATAATTGCCTGCCAAAGATTATGAATTACTCCAATCCAAAAGAAAATGAGTATTGCAATAAGAACAACCACGGATGCAATGGCAATAAATTTCATGCTTAAGTCTCTTTCTGTCCTTTTTACATTTTCAACCTTTGAATTGTCTTTGACTTTAAATTCCTTAGCAGCCAAAGAGCCGGCACTCTTAATGACACCTCTTGAATTCCAAATGCCAATTAATCCAGCCATTGCTATTGCACCAATACCGATTTGTCTTCCATAGGTAGAGTATATTTGTTCTGCACTCATGCTTCCTACAGTTGCGGTAATGTCAGGATTGCCAAATGCAAGTACTTGGTCGAAAAATAAAAGATTCATTATAGGATCGACAACCCACCAAATAAAAAGTGAGCCAAATGTGATGATAGCACAATATTTAAGCCCGACAATATAACCAAGCCCAACAACGGCTGCTCCAACATTAAGATTAAACATAGCTTTTGTCTTTTGAGCTATAGTTTCACCAAAAGGAATAACTCTTGAAGAGAAGTTTTCGTTCCACCATCCAAATGTTGCGATAATAAAATCGTAAACACCACCTATTATGCCTGCAATAACTAAAGGTTTTGCCTGTCCGCCACCCTGTTCACTGCTTACCAAAACTTGTGCAGTAGCTGTAGCCTCCGGAAATGGGTATTGTCCGTGCATTTCAGAAACAAAATACTTTCTAAAAGGAATAAGAAAAAGAATTCCTAAAATTCCTCCTAAAAGAGAGCTGAGGAAGATGTTGATGAAATTGACTGTAAGCTCAGGATATTTGGCCTGAAGAATATATAAAGCGGGAAGAGTGAAAATAGCACCTGCTACAATAACCCCTGAGCAGGCTCCAATTGATTGGATCATTACATTTTCAGCAAGTTTGTTTTTCCTTTTTCCTGCATTGGAAAGTCCAACTGCAATAATGGCTATCGGAATGGCTGCTTCAAAGACCTGGCCAACTTTTAGACCAAGATAAGCGGCAGCGGCAGAGAAAATAACTGCCATTACAAGGCCCCAACCAACAGACCAAACGTTAACTCCTTTAAATTTCTCATTGTCAGGGATAATAGGCTTATATGTTTCTTCAGGTTTTAAGGGCCTAAAGGCATTTTCCGGTAAACCTCCCGGTTTTTCTAATTCATTGTCCATAGTTTATGTTTAAAAATAATCCAATCAATAATTCTTTGTGTCGTTTGCTATTGATAAAATAAATTGATAGCAAAAAAAATCTCAAAATAAACTTAATGTGAAAAATATTGTTTTACTTTTAAGCTATTATAGCTTAATCTGTGTAAAAATATGAAAAACAAAGAATACTGTCAAATAAATTATTCATCAGAAATGAAAGATTTATATAAATTTTTAAACAATTTGGCAGCTAATAACAATAGAGATTGGTTTATGGCTCATAAGTCTGAGTATGATGTACTTAGAGAGGTTTTCGAATTCATGGTTCAGGAACTTATAGAGGCAATATCTGTTTTTGATGAGACTATAAAAGGTGTGAGAGCAAAGGATTGCTTATTTAGGATTTATAGAGATACAAGATTTACCAATGATAAGACACCATACAAGAAGCATTTTGGCGCTTGGATCACAAGGAATGGTAGAAAAGGTGAGTATCCTGGCTATTATCTTCATATTGAACCTGGAAATACTCTTCTTGCAGCAGGAATTTGGAATCCTGATCCTAAACTTTTGAAGCTCATAAGAAAAGAAATCTTTGATTTTATAGATGACCTTGAACTTATTATCAATGAAAGTACCTTTGAGGATACTTTTGGTCATGTACAGGGCTCCTCTTTGAAGACTCTTCCCAAAGGATTTCCCAAAGATTTTGAACGTCCCGAATTGCTAATGCTTAAAGACTTTTTTGTTGAGAAAGATTTATCTGATGATTTTTTTGATGAGAATTGGATTGAAAAAGCATCTTCTATATTAAAAACAGCTTATCCTTTTAATAAATTTTTGACTCCTGTAGTCGATGAGTTTTGTGGAGTCATATAATTTTTATATGTGTTAAAACTATTTTTTTTACCATCATTTTTTGCCTATTTGAAGTTTCTGTGACAGTATAATTGGTTATTAATTATACATTTGTATAAATAAATAGTTGTTATAATATATTATTATTGTAAAATTTATATTCATTATATAAAGAATCATTGAGTATGAAAAGAAGATTGCTTGTAAGTGCATTGTTTCTGTTGAGTATTTTTTGCTCTATTACTCCAAGTTTTGCAGTTAAGGCTTATAAAAATGTAAAGAAATTGGTTCAACCCGATGGAACTGTAGTTAATTTAGTAAGAATTGGTGATGAGTATGCACATAGTTATGCCACAGAGGATGGTTTCTTGGTTAAAAAATGTAATGACGGCTTTTATAGATATCTTACATTGAATGAATTTGACGCCGATACTGTTTCAAAATATGTCGCTAAAAATAAAAATTTGAGAAACAAGGAGGAACTTGAATTTCTCTCAAATATAAATTCGGAACAAATCTTTGAAAGAATCTGTTCAAAAACAGAATCCATACGAAAAAGAGATGAGCAAACAAAAGCAGATAATCTTGAGAGCTTCAGAGTTAGAAATATTGCTGCAAAGAGGGCTTCGAAATTTCTTCCTAAAAATATTAATTCTCTGACTAAAGCAGATTCGGACCCTGTTACTGCCAGAAATATTGTGTTGCTTGTTCAATACAGCGATCTGTCTTTCACTTCCGGAACAAAGACCTTTTATGAAAATATGATGAATAAATCGGGCTTTATCGAGGATGGAGCAATTGGTAGTGTTAAAGACTATTTTGAAGATCAGTCAAATAATCAGTTCTCTCCAAGCTTTGATGTTATAGGTCCTATTACTCTTCCAAACAAAATGGGTTATTATGGCGCTAATACCGGTAATTATGAATTGAAAGCTCCCGAGATGGTTGCTGATGCATGCAAGATTGCTTCAGAAGAGTTTGGCGTTGATTTCTCTCTTTATAGTTCAGGCAATAAAGTAAGGCTTAATACCCCTTTGGTCGATTTGGTTTATATTATATATGCAGGTTATGGCGAGAATTTTACAAATGCTCCCGAAGATGCGATTTGGCCTCATGCCAGCAATCTTATAGATTGGGGAATGCAGGAAAGATATAATGATGTCTTGATTGGTGATTATGCTTGTTCGGCAGAATTATATGGCGGAGATGGTAATGAGCTTTGCGGAATTGGAGTTGTTTGTCATGAATTCAGTCACACTATTGGGTTAATGGATTTGTATAATACCGTAAATTCTGATGATTTTTGCTGGAATGAATGGAGCATTATGGATAGTGGCAACTATTTGGGCCAAACCAAAAAGCCAATTGGATTTAGTGCTTTTGAAAAGTATTCGGTTGGTTGGATAGAACCCAAGGAACTTACCAAGAGTGGAAACTATTCATTGCAGAACCTTTCAGAATCGAAGGAGGCATTTAAATTGTCATTGTCGGAAGATGAGTATTTCCTTTTTGAAAATCGTCAACCAAAGGGCTGGGATGTTGAAATGCCTGCTCAGGAGGGAGGAATGCTAATTACAAGAATAGCTTATGATAAGGTTAAATGGAATGGGAATACAATAAATACCTCTTCATCTTATTATAAGAAAAGAGTGATTCTTATGCCGGCAGATAATTCCCCGCGTGCTGCGACAGTCGCTTCTGATTTGTATCCCGGACCGACAGACAATACAGATTTCTCCTCAACAAGTACTCCTCAGTCAATTTATTATTCGGGAGAGGTTGTTGACAAGCCAATAAGCAATATTAAATTAATAGGTAATCTGATTACATTTAATTTTGCCTTTACTACATCTTTGGAGGATAAAATATATCCTGAAAAAGGTTCTATATATTCAGAAGGAATGGATATTTATATTAATAATTTGAATGACGATAAGGCTTATGTTTATAATGTTGCAGGCAAATTAATTAGTGTATTTTCTCTTTCACAAAATTCCATCAACAGTTTTACTTTGGATTCGCCGGGTTTGTTTATAGTTAAAACAAATAGTTGTGCGGCAAAGGTTACTTTAAATTAGAGCAATGTGAATTTTCTTTTAAATAAAGCAAGTCGCCATAAGTCACCAAAAGATGATAACCACAATAAAAGGTATATAAATAGGGTATTTTGCTTTAGTGTAAAAAATAAGAAATAAATAATATATATAAATGAATAGTCTATTCCGAGATTCTGATTAATGTTATTATTAAATAAAAAGAGAGCCTCAAATGTTCTGATTTCATATGTCAGATAATTTGAGGCTCTCCTTTTTATCAATTTATTTATAAGTACGATCAAATCATTGAATAGAATTTAATATGCAATAATCATTTAAATTCATCTTATTATTGTAGTTGTTACCTTAATATAAATCTATTCTTAAAAATTTTAGAACTTATATCCCAAAGTAACAAGGAAATTGTATGAATCAGTCTTCAATTCACTTGGAATGGAGTTTAAAGTATTGCCTTCAAAAAGCTTAGGAAAAAGATAAGCATCCTGTTTGTTCATTTTATAAACAAAAGCCATATCCATAAAGAAGTCGTTTATTCTATATCCAAGACCTCCTGTAAAATAGTTGGTAGAAAGATTTACATTGTAGTTTGGAAGAGTTCCGGCAGTATACATCTGAACAGAATTGTCCCTAACATCTTTGCCATAACCTGATGATTGATAAGCATATCCTAAGCGGAAGATAACAGGAGGTATTAGTCTTATTTCAGAACCGATTTTCAATGTGTTCATTGTTGTCATCAAAGAAGAGATATCACCGTTTACTCCTGAAAAATTGCCCTCAAAACCATCATTGTCATTAAATGTCATTTGAGAATAATCGACAATTTCATATTCGAGACTCAATAAACCATATTTCTTGAAAATGAGAGCTGTGCTAAACTGGAATTTCCATGGAGTGCGAAGCCGGTAATCGAAAACTTCATCGGGAGAAAGCATAGTTTCATAGTTAGCATAACTCTGAGGATTAATGGCAGTCATCTGAGCATTGTACCTATCGCTTAATTGATACCAAGTAGGAGTATGAACAGCAACGCCTAATCTCCAGGAATTGATTGGACGAATAATTAAACCTCCCTTTACATTAATACCGGTTGCAGTTGTGTTCAAATAATTGTCAAGCTGCATTTGAGTAAGGGTCTCACTATTATTATTGGTGAAATATACGTCGTCATAATAGGTCCTTGTTGTATAATTTAAGTCCTCTACGCCAATTCCAAGACCCCAATAGACCATATTTGAAATGTTTCCTCCAACATTAAAGGAATATTCATCAATTCTTGAGCTCTCTTCAACTTTTAAATCACCTGCATTAAAAACATCGGCGTCGTTTGCATACAACCCTTGATAGTTATTGCCTGTCCCGTCTATTATACCGGTGTTATAAGCCATGATAGCCAGCCAAGGGGCATTGGTTTCATAATAAGGATCGTAGTTGGATCCGTTTGAGGCAACTAATGTGTTGGAATTGCCACCCCAAGCGCTTGCTTTGGCAGCGATATATCGACTTAGAGAGCCCTGCATATAATCTTGGGTAACTTTATAGTTTCTTTTCTCACCGCCAAGACGATTGAAAGAAAAGCCTACGTTAAAGTTGACAAGACCATTTCTTTTTCCTGTCTTGAAAGTACCAACATATCCAAGATTGTTGCAGGCGATATTGAACTTGCTGTTGTTATAATTAGTTCCCTCTATTTTAAACCTATTGGCAGGAAGGGAAGAAGAAGTGTTCACTCCGCCAATGCTTAAGGTAGTCACAACTTCAGAGCTTCTGTAAATGCCTATGCCGGCAGGATTGTTGGAAAGAGTTGTAATATCACCACCTAATGCGCCGTAAGCACCAGCCATGCTCATGTATCTAGCTGTACCAACAATGTCTGTTTTAGAATATCTGAATGCGTCGGTAACCTCTTGTGCAGAAACTGTTGCAGATATTAAAACAGCAACACTTATTAAGGCTTTTCTTTTCATTTGTATATATTTTAATTTTTAACACTAAGATATAATTGTGTCTTTTACATTCCCTTTATTAAATGTCTAATCTAAAGGAGAATTATGACTTAACACTTTGATTAAAGATACTTGAATTTTTTATTTATTATCTTATAGTTAAATAAATTTGTTTTATAAAAAATAGGATTTGAAGCAATAAATATAATGAACGTTATAAAAATTATTATTTATAATAAAATCAGTAATGTTAAACAAATATATATACCATATACTAATTTGATATATCTAATAAAGATTATTTTAATAAAAAATTGCTAAAAAGTCTATTCCCTATAATACTGAATAAATAAATAGCCCTCAATATAACATTCATTTCAAATTCTTAGTTCATTAAGTTGAAATGTGTATCTATTGAGGGCTCTTTAATATATGTGTCTTTTAAAAAGATGTTTTTGTGGTTTACAGCTATCTAAATTGCAATAAAGATAGTCTTTTATCTTCTTCCACCTCTGCTGCTTCCTGAAGAAGAGGAAGAACCGCTGCTTCTTGAAGAACTCGAACTGCTTGATCCTGAAGAAACGCTTCCTGAACTTCTTGTTGAAGAGGAACTACTGCTATTATAAGAAGGAGTAGAGTTACTTGAGCTACTTCTATTATAAGAAGAACCGGAATTATTTGAACTACTTCCGCTGTATCTTGTAGAACTGTTGGAATAAGAGTTGCTATTGTAAATACTTGTGGTTCTATTAGAAGTTCTGTTGGTATTTACTGATGGTCTTGTCTGAACAGTTGAAGAGCTGCTGTTTGTACTTGGCCTTGTAGAAACCGAATTATTGGAACTGCTCAAACTGTTTGAATTTGAAGGCCTTGTTGCTACAGTTGAATTTGAACTATTGCTTGAAGGTCTTATCACATTCGAACTATTCGTTGAAGGTCTTGTAGTATTTACTGAAGGTCTTGTAGAACTGTTTGTCGAAGAATTCGTACTTGAATTGTATGACGGACGAGTTGTAGTACCAGACGGTCTTGTTGTAGTTCCTGACGGACGAGTTGTACTGTTAGTCGAAGAATTTACATTTGCATTTGTCGATGGACGAGTTGCATTTCCGGAAGGTCTTACATTAGATGTTCCATATCCTGAGTTATTTGATGGACGAGTAGTGCTGTTCGCATTTACAGATGGTCTTGATGACGAATTTGCAGATGGTCTGACACTGTTCCCTGGTCTTGAAGCATCGACTCTATTACTTCCATAAGAATTGTTCCTGTTGGAATTGATGGCAGGACGGCCATAATTTCCATTTACAGGGTTTCTTCCATAAGAAGGATATCTGTTGCCTGCATAATTAGGTCTGTTTGGCTTATACCAACCATTATGATGATGATGTCCCCACCAATTATCATAACCCCATCCACCACAGTAATAAGGAGAATAGTAAGGAGAGTAGAAAGGATCATTCCAATACCAATTAAAACCAAAGGAAATTCCGCTCCAACCCCAAGGAGACCAAGATATTCCCCAGCGTGAGCCATAATTCCAATAAGGATTATAACTGTAAGGAGCCCACATGTAATCCCAAGAATAAGGATTTGTCCAAGTAGGAGTTACCCATGCATAATTCCCATCAAGATATACATTCCAATAACTATTGTCAAGCATAAATATTGTTGAATATGCAGGATCGCTGATATGCAATGTAAATCTCGGGTTATGAAATTTTCTGATTCTTTCAGCATAAACAAAATCACTGGTGTTGCCCTCAAAACCATTAAGATAGTAGCCTGTTTCAACATTCTGAGGCTCTTGATCTATATAATAGACCTCATTTGTTGAGGTGTAATTCTCCTCATCAAGATTAACAGGAGCCACTCTACGATTGTATTCATCAACATCTCTTGAGGTTGACAAATTTACAGGAGCAGAATATGTATTTGTTTTTACTGTTTGATTAAAATTCTGAGTAGGTTGCAGTGTTTTGCCGACTGCTTTTTTCTTTTCGATTAGTTCGTTAGTTTTTTCGGGTTGATAATAAATATCATCCTCAGGAATGTAACGGGATTGAGCGAATGCCATATTTCCTCCTAACGATAGAGTTAAGATTGAAATAAATAGTTTAGCTTTCATAATGTTTCCTCCTAATTTTTTCCTATTATGGTTAATTACTACTTTTGTACTATTAGGACGTTTTAAAACTGAAAACGTTTAATTTGTTATTTATTTAATAGTAGTTATTACAAATATAACATATATAACAAGGAAATGTCAGTCATAAATTTAATTTAACATATTAACAATGAACTATTACGAGGCGCAAATTAAGATTAAACCATTTTCAGAAGAGGCTGCAGATGTTATTTCTGCTCTTTTGGGTGAGATAGGGTATGAAAGTTTCATTATTGAAGACGATGTTTTGTTAGCTTATATTAACGAAAAAGAATATTCTCAAGACCTTTTAAAAGGTGTTCTTAAAGAGCTGCCTATTGATGTGGAGACAGAATACTCTTCAAAAGTTATCGAGCAAAAGAATTGGAATGAAGAGTGGGAGAAGAATTATTTTCAGCCTATAATCATAGAAGGAAGGTGTGTTATTCATTCAACTTTCCACAAGAATATTCCAAATGCAGAATATGATATTCTTATCGATCCAAAGATGGCTTTTGGAACAGGTCATCATGAGACTACAAGCCAGATGTTGATGGAAATACTTGAAAACGACTTCAATAATAAAACTGTGCTTGATATGGGATGCGGTACTGCCGTTCTTGCAATTCTTGCAGTTATGAAAGGAGCAAAGTCTGCCCGTGCAATTGATATTGACGATTGGGTTTGTGATAATGCAAATGAAAACATTAAATTAAATAATGTTTCATCAATCGATGTCCAGTGTGGCGATGCATCTTTGTTAAGTGATGGCAGAAAATATGACATTATTCTTGCCAACATCAACAGAAATATTCTTTTAAATGATATGCAATTTTATGTTAAGACTCTAAATGACAATGGCTCTCTTTATATGAGCGGATTTTATGAAGAGGACCTCCCTTTTATTACCAAAGAGGCAGAACGTTTAGGCCTTAAGCTTGACAATTATAAAAGTAAAAATCGCTGGGTTGCCGCCAAATTTATTAAATAGATGCTCTTAAACATAAAGAGGAATAATTGAAAAGCCATACCAAGCAAAACAATTATTTCTCTTTTTTATTTATGTAAAACTATGCAAAATCTCAATTCAAAAAATTATTATCATTATTTGAAAATAATTCTCGTTAAATCCATAATGCTAAAGCATAAATCATATCGATAGTGATAACTTCTGATTTAATGTGGTTTTAAATTGCTTCATAATTAATATCAATTCTCTTAATTGTGATTAATTTTAACCACTAACAGAATATTCTAATCGTTTAATTTGAATATTATTAATTAATAAAGCAGATCCTGCGCTTCCGAGGTCTCCATTTTGCCGTAAACCTTTACAGCAAGCTTCTTTACGAATATCACAAATATCCCGGTCAGAATAAGATTAAGAACAAGGCTTAAGATTGAGATAATCAGAATAGGACCTCCAAGATTATAGCCGAGTGCTATGATTAGAATCCCTGCACCGACTTCACCTCTTGTAAACATTCCGATAGAAAGAGCTAGTCTTTCATAAATGCTTCTGTCTCTGTAGCAAAGCACCGGAAACAATTTGCCTATATTTGAAAGAAGTGTGACGATAAGTACGTTTATTCCTATTTCTCCCCAAGACATCATAGGTTGTGAGGCAGTGATACTGTTAACTACATTGTCAAGACTTTCAATATCGCCTTTAATAAACAAAGGAGTACTCAAACCAACAAGAAGCATAAAGATGTAAGAAATATAATCAGTCATTCTAAGCTCTGTTTTTGTTGCATGATGATGAGGATTATGTTTCATTACCATTCCCAATACAAATGCAGGCAATAAAACCTCAATATGTATTGAACCTTCAGGACCGAAAAATTTCTTTGAAATGATATAAACTAAGTTTGAAACCGATACAATTCCTATAGCCCAAAGAAGAATAGCCCACCATGACTGGTTGCAGTTATAATAGCTTAGTTTTTTCCATCCGAAATAAAGCAAAACGCAAATAATGGCAATTATTACAAATAGTTGCCATTTCATTCCTATTAACATGATTTGCAATGGAATCATTAATAAGATAGTATCCAAGTCATCAAAGATTGCAAGTACCTGCGTCTTTTTATAAATCCAAACATGCTGAAGTCCCGCCGCCGCAAGCATTGTGAATAAAATACCTGCCGAGGTCGGAGCTGCAAATCTTCCTATCAACAAATTCTCTTTCCAGGCATCCCATGAAGTGAAGTACTCTGATGGAAGCAACAACATGTAATAAACTGAAACCATTATCCAAGGAAGCGCTGCCGTCACCATTGCTATAAAATAGTCGCTTATATATCCTCTCCATCTGCTTTTGTCGAGCTCAAACTCTCTCCCTACATTTATCATAATGAACGAAAGACATATAAACATCAATGTGTCAAGTCCACCTTTTAATCCTCCGTAGAGTTCCTTGTCAAGTGTTAATGGCAAAATTTGTGAGAATAAAAGTCCTCCAACGAGAAAGAGTGATAGAATAATTATTTTTTTCATAAATAATAAAAATGATTGTTTATTCAGCCATTTAATTTATGGTTGAATGGTTTGAAAATAACCTATAATGAACCATTTCTGAAATATTTAACGTAGCATAAAACCCATTGTTCAGTTTTTATTTTTACATTTTGTATAAAAATATCGCAATCACTATTTATTAACAATTCATTATTTTTCAAATATAAAAAAAAACTGCTATATAGACGTTGTCAATAATATTCAATCTAATTAATAATTTCTAAGAAAAGAATATTTCTATCTCTTTTTATAAAAAACTGAAACAATTAAAAATAATCAGTCACTAAACTATTAAATAATCATCTGTTTCCCATAATTCCATAAAAGACAAATTCTCCATAATAGCCAGATAATTCCAATGTTAACCTCATTGTTGCATATTATGAAAAAAAATCAATCACATGGATTAAAAATATTATTCCTCTTTAATATGAAAAGTCGGAGCAAAACTTTAATATTGTGGTAAAATTTCGATTAATATAATTAATATTTTGATATCGTATTTAATCTGTAAATATAAAGCGTTAAGTTGTATTTATATTTTTGTTGTTATAATTTATTTCTGATAAGGTTGTGAGTTTAATTGTTTCTTATAAAACATTTTTTCTCTTGTTTCTGTTATAAAATTTTTTTTTTTGAAATTCTATGGATTGGATTTTGGACCTTCTTTTTAAAGATGGTATAGCACATTCTATTTTGCTGCTTTCATTTACCATTATGCTTGGTATAAAATTAGGCAAGTTCAAGGTGGCAAACATTTCTTTGGGTATCACATGGATACTTTTTGTTGGCATTATATTAGGTCATTTTGGCTTAAGCATTAATGAGCAGGTCTTAAACTATACTAAAGAGCTTGGTTTAATATTGTTCATATTTGCAATTGGGCTTCAGGTAGGTCCCGGATTTTTTTCCTCCCTTCGCAAAGGCGGATTGAGGCTCAATATGCTTGCCTCTTCAATCGTTTTATTGGGTGCGGTTATTACTTATATACTTCATCTGGTAACGGATTTAAATCTTTCCACTATGACGGGTATCCTTTCAGGAGCTGTTACAAACACTCCAGGTTTAGGTGCCGCTCAGCAGACATTTAGAGATATTAATGGCGCTTCCGACCCAACAATAGCCCAAGGTTATGCTGTTGCCTATCCTCTTGGTGTGATTGGTATTATTCTAACCATGATATCAATCAGATATTTGTTCAGAATAAACATCGAAAAAGAAAACAATACCATATCATCTTTAACAGAGAAAAAGTCTGTTAAGCTTGTTGCGGCTCATGTTTCAAATAAATGCATTGACGGCCACACTATAAAAGATTTAATGAGCTGCATTGGTCGTCCGATGATTGTTTCCAGAGTAAAACATTCAGATGGTCAAGTAGAGCCTGTCAATAATCAAACTATACTTAGAATAGGTGATTTGCTTCGTATCGTTACTGAAGAACCTGCATTGGAAAAATTAGTATTGTTTGTCGGTGAGATATCACCTGTTAATGAAAATGACTGGGAAACTCCAAACAAGGAATTAGTCTCAAGAAAAGTTGTTGTAACAAAACCTTCATTAAATGGTGAAAGAATTGGCAATCTTCACATACGTTCATCTTATGGAGTGAATATTACAAGAATAAACCGCGCCGGTATAGAGCTTGTTGCCACTCATAATCTGCAATTGCAGATGGGCGACCGTTTAACTGTGGTTGGCAAGGAAGACAGCATCAAAAAGGTTGCTGACTTAGTGGGGAATTCAATGATAAGACTTTATCAGCCAAACCTTATACCTATATTTCTTGGCATTTTTGCAGGCATTATTCTTGGTTCAATTCCTTTCTCTATACCCGGTATTCCACAGCCGGTAAAACTCGGCTTGGCAGGAGGACCTCTTATTGTTGCTATTCTTATGGCTCGCTACGGTCCTTACTATAAGATTGTTACTTTTTCCACTACAAGTGCCAACATGATGATTAGGGAGATAGGTATTTCTCTTTTCCTTGCCGCTGTCGGATTGGATGCCGGCAATGGTTTTGTTGACACAATATTAAACGGTGGTTACTACTGGGTGCTTTATGGCATAATCATCACTATCGTACCTTTGTTCTTGGTTGGTCTTTTTGCACGGCTATATTATAAAATTGATTATTTTACAATTATGGGTCTTCTTTCGGGAAGCTATACTGATCCTCCGGCTCTTGCTTTTGCCAATGAGATGTCGCCCAATGATCTTCCGGCAGTAGCTTATGCCACTGTATATCCTTTAACTATGTTCCTTAGGGTATTAACGGCACAAGTATTAATTATTTTAAGTTGACAAATGTGACAAGATTACATAAGAATATATATAAAACAAAACAGGCAGTCTTAAAAAAGATTGCCTGTTTTGTTTTAATAGAGCTATAAATGGAAATTAATTTGTCATTACAGTAACTTTATCTCCGTCAGCAAGCATCGTAGATGCCCATTCTTCTTTTGTAATAATTCTATTGTTTACTGCAACTGATACTGAATTGGAATTTATGCTTTGACTTACTAATAAATCTCTTAAAGCTGCTCGGCTCCCCACAAAAATCTCCTGATGATTTAAAAATACTTTCATATAAAGCTTTTAATTGAATTTTATTTAGACCTGAATTCAAGGCGCAAAAATAACCAATAACTTCGATTTAAAACGTAAGACAAAAGAAAATAACAAAAACAAAAACTAATAAGACTTAATAAGATTATTGGAGTTAAATTATATTTTAATTTTTTGTAAAAATACAGTTATATAAATTCCTAATTTGATTAAAATATATGTATAAGACAATCACGTTATAAATCCATAAAGTAATTCGTAAGCTCATTGAAATGAGAAAATTCCTTAGCAAATGATTCTGTTTTACCAAATCCATAATTTACAAAAAAGAATGGCAAGCCCGCTTTTTGAGTTTGTATTTGGTCAGAAAGAGTATCCCCTATATAAACGGCATTCTGCAATTGGTGTCTTGCGCAAAGAAGCTGCATATTCATTGCTTTTGGAAGTTTTGTGTCGCCAAAGCTTAAATTATCGGTAAAGAAATCATTTAGCTTGGTATATTCAAGGAACTGTTTAATTGCATAATGTTCGCAGTTGCTGAGAATAAAAAGCTTGTATCTTGTTGACAGCATATCAATACCCTCCTTTACACCATCATAAAGTTTTCCCCCCAACAAAGGCATAACTTTTTCCTGCAGCCCAAACACAGTTTTATATACAAGTTCTATATCTTGGTTTTCCTCTCCTTCAAGAGTTCTCTTTATTATCTCATCAGGTTGTTTGCCCATCATGTCAATCAAATCATTTTTCGATACGATCTTGTTTATTCCCAATTGTCTGAAAGACTCATTCCAAATCCAAACATAAGAATCAACAGCATCCCATAAAGTACCGTCCATGTCAAAAATCAAAGCGTCAGGTTTTACCATAACTAAAAGCGATATAAAATGAATATATATTTTTTAATAATGAAAACAGTCTGTTAAATAATTATGAAACAATCCAAAATTAGCAACAGCTCAAAAGTTTTATTCCTTATACAAAGATATTGCAAGCCGAACTCAATAAGCATTTGAAAGCGAAAGCTTTCAATATGATATTGATGAGGCGAAGCTTATCTTATTCAAAGATATTGCAAGCCGAACTCAATAAGCATTTGAAAGCGAAAACTTTCAATATGATATTGATGAGGCGAAGCTTATCTTATTCAAAGATATTGCAAGCCGAACTCAATAAGCATTAGAAAGTATCGACTTTCAAAATGCTATTGATGAGGCGCCGCATATCTCGCGCAAAGATACGAATAATAATTGAGAATGAGTAAAAAACGATGAAAGAACGTTGTTAATAAGGTGTTTAGATACCTTTTGCTGTTGAATGAGAAAGCCAATAAAAGTCGTGAAAAAGCAGACTTATGACAGAGTTTCGTTACTATCCCGTTACTCTTCATATATGGTGGACACTTTCTGGAAGGTGGTTGGTAAATGATTGAAACAGTAGTTTTTAGCCTGCTTGAGATTGTAAATGTAGCTGATTATTTCAGTAACGGTGCATGAAACAAGAAAAAAAAGTAATGAAGCGGATGCGATTGCACTGATACGCTGTGATTTGCTTAGAGCCTTTCAACTCTACATGAACTAATTTTGCAACCATTAAAAAATGTAGAGTATGAGCAGAAGCACTTTTAAGATTTTATTCTATCTCAAACGGAACGCACCCAAGAAGAACGGTCTGATTCCGGTAATGTGCCGTATCACCGTAAACGGCAAACTTTCCCAATTCAGTTGCAAGCTGGATGTGGAGGAAAAGCTGTGGAATGTGGAGCTGGGCAGATTGTCCGGTCGCAGCAGTGTCGCGCTGGAGGCAAACCGTGTGCTTGACAAAATCCGTGTGGGCATCAACAAGGCATATCAGGAGATTAGCGACAAGGACAACTATGTGACCGCCGAGAAAGTCCGTAATGCCTTTTTGGGCATGGGACAGAACCACAAGACACTGCTTGCCGTGTTCAAGCAGCATAATGAGGACTATGCCAAGCAGGTGGGCAAGATGAAAAGCGAGCGTAGTTATTGGAAATATTGTGTGGTATATAACCACCTCTCCGAGTTCATCGAACAACGCTATAAGGTTAGCGACATAGCACTGAAAGAGCTTACCCCCGCCTTCATTACAAACTTTGAGCTGTTCCTCCGTACAGATAAGAACCATTGCAACAATACGGTCTGGTCGTATATGATGCCTTTCAGAAGCATTATATACACGGCTATCAACAACGGCTGGCTGGCACGGGATCCGTTCTATTCCTATCATATCACCAAAGAGGAAACCAAACGTGGTTTTCTGACCAAGGAGGAAATAACCCTACTTATCAACGGTACGTTTAAGAATAAGAAATTTGAACTGATTCGCGACCTGTTTGTGTTCTGTATCTTTACCGGATTGAGTTGGACGGATATGAATAATCTGACTACAGACAATTTGCAAACCTCCTTTGACGGGCATTTATGGATAAAGACCGATAGACAAAAAACTGGAGTGGAAAGCAATATCCGTCTGTTGGATGTACCCAAACACATCATCGAGAAGTACAAAGGATTGACAGAAAGTGATAAACTGTTACCCGTTCCATGCTACCCGAATTGCCGTTACGGTATCAAAGCGGTGGCAAGGTTGTGCGGAATAAACAAAAACGTGACCTGGCACCAGAGCCGCCATAGCTATGCGACCACGATTTGCCTGTCAAACGGTGTGCCGATTGAAACTCTATCAAGAATGATGGGACATACAAGTATTCGAAGCACCCAAATCTATGCGAAGATAACGGCGGAAAAAGTCAGCAGCGATATGGAAAAGCTGTCCCACCAGATTGAATCAATGGAGCAGTTCATTTGTCAATCCATCTAAACAAGAACGAATATGAGAAGAATCATAACCATAGACGAAGCGGATAATCTGCACTTGTCGGAGAGCAAGGCGGAAGTGTGGATGACCGCTGGAGAACTTGCCGAACTGTTTCATGTAACGGCTGCGGCAGTCAATAGTGAAATAAAGTCCATCCGCAAGACGGGTGTATTGAACGATTACGAGGTATGCAAGTACATATCACTTGAAAAAGGATGCTCGGTAGATGTGTACAGTTTTGAAATCATTATACCGATAGCGTTCCAGCTGAATACATATTACACTCATTTATTCCGAAAATGGATAATGAAGAAAATACTTACTGAAAAGCGGGACTCCGCCTATATGCTAATAGTCAATGAGAAAAGCAGTACATTTCTAAACTGATAATCGAAAAGAGAAACGGACAACCACATACAAGGGCTGTCCGTTTCTCTTTTCAGTCTGTTCAAGGTATAGCCTTGAAATAATTAGCTTCCAAAAGTTCATAAATGGCGGATTCGGGATATAACACCTTGCCGCCCAAAATAATGAAAGGAACCATCCTCTTGTTCCTGTACTCCTGCAAACTGCGGCGGCTAAGGCGAAGGTATTCAGATGCCTCCTTATCCGTCATATACCGTTCACCATTCATGGGTGGACGGTACTTCACCAGAAAGGAAGACAACCATTTTGAACTCTTCTCCATCTTTTGCATGGTCGATGCAATCAGCTTATCCTCCGTTGTCAAGACTTTGCCTAAATCAATCATATTCTTTATCGTTTATTGGTTTGTCATATCCATTTCCGACCATAGTCAGGAATCTGCCCACCTCTTCCTGCCTGTAATAAAACTTACGGTTAATCTGCGTGAAGCCGATCAGCCGTCTGTCCCGATAGGTCTGTAATGTACGCGGTGTGATTCGTAATTGCCGGCAGACCTCGTCTCCTGTCAGCCATACCGCCTTGCTTCCGCTCTCGGTCATACGTTGCAGGGATGCCACTTTTTCAGCAAGCTCATTAAACCTTGCCATCATTCTCTCAAATGCTTTCTTCTCGATCGTTACTATTTCCATTGTCCTTCATTTTTTCTGCAAATGTAATATCGGGCAAACGAATATCCATCCATACAGCCCGAAGTGGCAGCTCGTTTCCGGCTTTGTCCGGTCAAAGGATGCCAATTTGAAAAAAATCATACGTGAGTCACTAATGAGTTGTTAAAGCCGCATTTGTCTATTGCCGAACTTTGCCACCGTAAAACAATAGAACAGATAGAAATATGGAAATAATAACGATGGAAAGTTCCGCATTCAAGGCACTGACGGAACAGATTGCGGAGATAGCAGGCTATATCCGCAAGAATGAGAAAACAAAGTCCGACAAGCCGGAACGTCTGATTGGCACGGAGGAGGCTGCCCGTTTGCTGAACGTGAGCAGGCGCACCCTGCAAAGGATGCGTGATGAAAACCGTATCAGATATGCCGTGTTGCGTGGCAAATGCCAATACCGACTCTCGGACATCGACAAGATGTTGGAGAAGAACACCATCCGGGAAAAGGAAGAGACTTTTAATAACATCGTACACAACCACGAAGTCCGTAGCGGTCATAATAACAAATAGACATTATATGGATTTACTGACCAAACAACATTTTGAGCTTTTTATGAAGCAGGTAATGGAACGGCTCGACAAACAAAACGAGCTGTTGCTCTCGCTCAAAAGTGCGGATAAGGATACCACCTTGTCCGAGGAAATACGGCTGTTTGATAATCAGGACTTGTGTATGTTGCTCCAGATAAGCAAGCGAACCTTGCAACGCTACCGCAGTATCGGGGCACTCTCCTACAAGAGGCTTGGCAAGAAGACCTATTACAGCGAGGCGGATGTGCTCGACTTTCTGGCGGCTCACATCAAGGATTTTCAGAAAGAGGATATAGCCTTTTATAAGGCACGTATCCATAATCTCTTTAATAAATAACAATTAAACAAGTTTCAGATGGAACAGAAAAAGAAAGAAAAGGACGTGCTGATAGTCCGTGACGAGAAGACAGGCGAGATCAGCGTAGTAGCCGGACTGAATGCTGACGGCTCACCCAAAAGGACTCCGGCAAAGGCGGAAAACGTCAAGGACTTCCTTCAGTTCGACAAGCACGGGGATGTGCTCGACAACTTCTTCAAGAACTTCTTCAGCCAGTGCAAGGAACCGAGCCGATTCGGATTCTACCGTGTGGCGGCAGACCAAGCCGACAAATTGGTGGAGGTGATAAAGGAACTGTTGAAAGACCCCGAAGCGAACAAGGAGCTGCTTGCTCCTCATAAGATGGATACAGCAGATTATGAAAAGAAAGCGGTGGTGGAACAGACAACAGAACAGGCTGAGGAACAATCCCCCACA
>JAUNSR010000085.1 GCA_030539115.1 Bacteroidales bacterium | reverse complement strand
AAGATAAAAATCGAATTTTATTTTGCAAAGTAATCCATAAAAGGGTACTATATTCGTAATACACTTATTGTACTAAATTGATCTTTAAGTGAGTGAAGAGAATGATAAATAAGAGATTGACGAGGTAATGCCAATGGTAAAAGCTGTAATATTTGACATGTATGAGACTCTGATCACTCTTTTTGAAAGTCCACTGTATTTCGGAACCCAGATGTCGGTTGATGCTGGTATTGACGAAAGGGATTTTCAGGCGATATGGGAAATCGCAGAAGAAGATAGAACGATAGGAAAAATAACATTAGAAGAAATTTTAGAAAAAATACTCAAAGTAAATGGATGCTATTCGATAAATAAAATGAACTTCATTGTAAAGAAACGTATTCAATGTAAAGAAGAGGCATTTGAGAATTTACATAATGAAATTGTTCCTATGTTAAAGTTATTAAAAGAAAAGGGAATTTTAATCGGATTAATTAGTAATTGTTTTTCAGAGGAAGCAATGGTTATAAGAAAAAGCATATTATTTCCTTATTTTGATGCTGTATGTTTGTCTTTTGATGAAGGCTTACAAAAACCAGATTTAGCTATATTCAATAGGTGTTTAGAAAAGCTAAATATACAAGCTGGTGAATGCTTATATGTAGGTGATGGTGGAAGTAGTGAATTAGAAGCTGCGCAACTGGTTGGTATGAAAGCAGTACAAGCTGTTTGGTATTTAAAAGAAGGAACCAGTCAAGCTACAAAGAGAAAACCTGAATTTGAACAGTTAGAAACACCATTTGAAGTATTTAATTTTATTAAGGGATAAATTAGAAGTTATAGTGGAGAATATTAGTATTAGTTTATTTATACCGCATAGCGTTATAATAGAATATTATAGGAAAGGTAGGGACGATGAGACAATGAAAAAAACATCATATACAGGAGGCATTAGTTACTACTCCTGAAGATAGGAGACAAGTAAATGAATATTATTATAAGAAAAGAAACAAAAGAGGATTATCAAAGAGTTGAGAAAATAACAAAATTAGCCTTTTCTTATCCTGATCGTATCAAACGTGGAAAGATTGGATGTCCATACGAACATTGGATGGTTCATGAATTAAGAAAAAGGGATGGAGTATTAGCGTTAAGTTTAGTGGCAGAAGTTGATAAAGAAATAGTAGGTCATATCATATGTAGCAATGCCATTGTGAAAAAGGACGAACGAACATTACCAGTCCTTAATTTTGGACCTCTAAGTGTTTTACCGGCATATCAACGAAATGGAATAGGAAAAGCATTGATCAATTCGATGATAAAAGGAGCTAAAGAATTAAATTATGGTGCAATTCTTTTCTTCGGTAGACCTGAATACTATCCACGGTTTGGATTCAAAGAGGCTGTAGATTATGGTATAGCTGATTCAGAGGGATATAATTATCCATCTTTTATGTGTATGGAATTAATACCTGGTTATTTGTCTGATTTTAAACAGGGACGATATTACGAATTAGATATATATAATGATGAGTTAAATCGAAATTTAGTTAAAATATATGATAATACTTTTAAAGAAAGATTATAATTCATTTGGACATTATATGCACATAATCTTGAGTACGAAAAATTATAGTTAATAAGGGAGTTACAGAATTAAACATATACATATGTTCAATAATATCAGGTATATATTGGAGTCAGCATTTAACTATGCTGGCTCTTTCTCAATAATAAAAATACAATTTTATTTTGTTGTACGGGTTTATATGATATGATAAAAGAA
>JAUNSR010000032.1 GCA_030539115.1 Bacteroidales bacterium | reverse complement strand
TTACATAATTAAATAAAAGTTTTGCGTGATTAAATAAAGGTAAACACTTATAATATGATTGATTAAACGTTAATTGCAAATAAAGAAATAAAACTGTAAGGAATTTTTTTTAATAGATTAATAAAGGTTACATCCAATGAAAAGCACTGATTATTGCTCTTATAAAACAAAACGATAAAATAGAGTAGTTTTCAAACATTTTTGATAAGCGGGCTTGTGAAAGCGCGCTTTTTCTTTTTTAATAGTAAGATATCATAAATCATCTGTACATATACTTGTTACAATTCATACATTTTCATCTCGTATCTTTCGCAAACAGCTATGGGTAAGGTAAAAATGTAATTACAATCAGCATATCCACACGTTGCATACTCTTTTGATTATTAATAATTTGTTTAAGCCATCACTTCCTAAATCAAAAAAGAAAGAGGAGTAATCGAAATCACCCCCCTTGTATATAAAAACAGTTTATGGAAGAAACTCTTTTTAATATCCCGGATTTTGTTGCTTGCGCAAAACTTCATTAGCATCACATTCCTTTTTAGGAATAGGAAGAATAGCTCTGAAATATGTATTATCAAAACTTTGAGCATCTGCATTCAAAGTAACATGCCATCCTTTATTATACTCTGAAGTATAACGAACAACCTGTTTGTTGTTTCTCATAAGATCAAAGAAACGATGTCCCTCTCCTATCAACTCCTTGCGTCTCTCCTCCAAAACATCATCAAGAGTTACATTCTCCAAATCATCAGCCTGAGGATTTGCTCTTAGATAAATAGCATTTGTATAATCGTCAGCCTTATCGTTCAGTCCAAGTTTTACGGCAGCCTCAGCGGCATTTAGATAAACCTCTGAAAGACGTATCACAGGAATGTTATTCACACGAACATCCTGAGGAGAATAGTCTGCACGACCGGGGAATTTATTCAAATAAAGATATTTTGTTGAATTAGGGTCTTTGTCTGAAGAAGATTTCTTAAACAAACCAATGCGAACATCATCTTTATTATCATTCAATAGCTTGCAAAAGTTTTCTGTAATGATAATATCATCATAACCATCCTCAGCCATTAGATATCCGATAGCCTCACGGTCAACCCAGTCATCGGAATTTTTATTTACAATCTCAAACATCAGTTCTGAAGTACCGGCTTTTTCCCATGTGCTTACATATTCTTCAGTGCTCCAAAGAGAATACTGTTTTGAAGCATTTTCAATAATATCTTCAGCCAAAGCTAAAGCCTGTTCATTATTCTCCATGTATAGATATACACGAGAAAGCAATGCTTTAGCGCTCCAAGAGTTCAAAAACCCTGTCTGATGAGAAGCTGTCATTAGAGTAATTGCCTCCTCTAAATCAGCCACCACCTGTTCATAAACTTTTGCTACAGTTTCTCTTGCAGGAGTTGCATTAAACTTAAGCGGTTGTGTGATTACAGGAACCCCAAGAGAAGCTCCATTGTCAACTGAATAAGGCTTGGCATAAATTCTCACAAGGTCAAAATGAGCAAGAGCACGAAGTGTTAAAGCCTGACCTTTTATATGATTAATTGCAGACTCGCTGCCGTCATTTACCATATTATTCTCTATAGCAACAATTACGTTGTTGGCTCTTGCAATAACATCATAAGGCACATTCCACATATTTGGAGCATCATCAGCTTTATATCTCATCTCATAAAGAGAAGCGCTTCTTTTATTTGACTTGGTAGCCTGCATATCATCAGCTCTGACATCTCCATAATAAAGCATTGCAGCCCCATAGTAAAAACGGCTTTTCTGAATTCCATCATATACGCCGATAAGTGCTGCCTGAGCACCTTTTATTGTATTTATAGCCTCAGTCGAGTCAACTCCGTCTGACGGATCTACATCCAGCCAATCATTGCTGCAAGAAGCGGCAAAGAAGATTGATGTTGCAAAAAACAACGATTTTATATATAGTTTCATATTTGATTAATACTTAAATAAAAAGTTAGAATCCGATTTCAATACCAAAAGTTATGGTTCTTAAAGATGGTGTTTCAAAAGTAACAAGGCCATCTGAAGGCACTTCAGGATCAAGATATGAGTCTTTTGCTCTCCAAGTAAGAAGGTTTGATGCCGATGCAAAGGCACGGATATTATCAACCTTTAGTTTAGAGACTAATTTCTTGGGAGCTGTGTAACCAAGAGTAACATTTTTTACACGAAGGTGGTCTGTTGACAACATCCATCTTGAAGATTCAACAGCTGTACTTCCGTAAACAAATTTTGGAAGCACTGCATTGTCACCCTCTTTCTGCCATACTTTTGAAATGTCATAATATGATGGGATATTACCAAGATAATTGTATGTTCCACCATTGCTGTGAAGCCAAACCGCATCATCATAGCATTTTCCACCAAGAGAATATGTCAATGTCAAGCCAAAGTCAAAGTTTTTGTAGCTTACGTTATTTACAAGACCTCCCTGAACCTTTGCCTGAGCACTTCCTACGATAGTTCTATCAGCCTCAGTAATATTTGTTGTTGTCTCGCGAGGATTTTCTCCTTTATTTTTATAATAAAGTTCCTTACCTGTTTTAGAATCAACGCCTGCATATTCATAAACATAGAATGAATAATAAGGCTGTCCCACTTTATAGATAAGATTGCCTGAGATAATCTCCTGCTGACTTCCGTCAAGTTTCTGAAGTGTATTGTTATTGTGCGAAATATTTAACGATGTGCTCCAAGTAAAATCCTTTTTACGGATGTTTTCAGAACGAAGTTCAAGTTCAACACCACGGTTACGCATTGCTCCAACATTCATCAAATAAGATGTAAATCCTGTTGTCTGAGAGATTGGCTTATCCATAAGCAAATCTTTAGTATCACGATTATACCAGTCAAAATTCACAAAGAAGCGGTGAAGCAATGAAAACTCAACCCCGATGTTTGTTGCATAATTCTTCTCCCATTTCAAATTAGGGTTTTCAAGACGAGATTGAGAGTATCCCGGGTTGCCATTATAATTTGCTCCTGCTCCATAAATACCCATATATCCGTAATAGTCTGTAGGCTGTGTTCCATTTACACCATAAGAAGCACGAATTTTAGCATCTGAAAGGACATCTGCCAATGGAAGCATAAATTCTTCATCTGAAATTCTCCATGATCCAGAAACAGACCAGAAATCACCCCAACGGCTCTCTGAAGATAATCTTGAAGTTCCGTCACGGCGAAAACTTGCACCCAAGAAATAACGGCTTTCATAATCATAATTCAAACGGGCAACATAAGATATCAAACGACTTGTGCTCACCTTACTTGCAGCACGAGTATTTGAAGCATTTGTTATCTCTGTAAGAGAGGCATTTGGAAATGTTGAACCGCTTGCATAAGTATAGTCAAGAATATAATCCTCAATTTCATAGGCTGCAAGAGCATCAATATTATGCTTTTCTGCAAAACGTTTAGCATACATCAGCTGTGTCTGACTAACAAGCTTTGAACGATTCATCATATATCGCTGAGCAGAACCATTTGACGAACGTCCATCGTTTGTTCTTGAATCCCACCATACATTATTGTTTGTATTATGGAAGTCATAGCTCAATACCTCTTTAATATTTAAGTTATCCCAAATATTATACAAAGCCGATACTGCTCCATTAAATCTTGTAATATTGCTTCTGTCATAATTATAAGTCGCAGATTGAAGAGGATTGGCACGCCCTCCCATTGCATGGAAAGAAGTCTCATTAAATGTGCCGTCCTCGTTATAAGGATAAGATGATGGAGAAGTCGACATACCAATCGCCATTACCGGGCTGGCATATCCTGTTCCTTCAGTATTTACATTCTGAGATGAACGGGCAAACATTAAGTTTGTATTCAATGTCAGGCGATCTGTTCTGTGTGTGATATTTGCACGTCCTGTAAAACGCTCATAAGCCGACTGCAATGTGATACCTTGCTGATCTGTATAAGAAAGTGATGAGAAAAACTGTGTCTTTTCATTTCCTCCTTGAGCAGACAACTCATAGTTTTGATGCAATCCATTTTGAAAAAGCACATCTTTCCAGTTTGTCCATCCGCTCCATGGTTTTGAAGCATAACTATCTATGTTTGCATCAGCTTTAGCTATAGCATTTTCCTCTGAATAAGCTGCATTTAAGAAATAATTCTTGTAACCCATGTATTGAAGTTCACGACGAGCGTCACCATCTAAAATCGGTCTGTAATCTACAGCCATATTAGACATACCCCAATCTGTCTTCAGATTAAACTTAGTCTTTCCGCTTTTTCCTTGTTTTGTTGTAATAACAATTACTCCATTGGCTGCACGAGAACCATACAAAGAGGCTGCTGCAGCATCTTTAATGACAGTCATTGATTCAATATCATTGCTGTTTATTGTTGAAAGAATTGAATTTCCCGATTGAGAATAACCAAATCCCGAGGCATTTCCTGTTGTCATCGGCACTCCGTCGATCACATACAATGGGTCATTTCCTGCATTAATTGATCCCATTCCACGAATCCTCACCGATTCCACAGCTCCGGGCTGTCCCGATGTAGAACCAATCTGCACACCGGCAACTGCTCCTGCCAATCTTGACTGAACGCCCAGTGTCGGTACATCTTTAACTTTCTCGGTAGATACAACACTTGCAGAACCTGTAAAAGATGCTTTTTTTACCACTCCATAACCTGTTACCACCAATTCCTCAAGCATTTCGCTCGATGGATTAAGAGTGATATTCATTGATGTCTTTGCTTTGTGCTCCTGCACTGCCATTCCAACATAAGAAAACACCATGTGTGCTCCCTCTTTTTCAACTTCAAGTGAGAAATTACCGTCAAAATCGGTAACGGTACCTATTGTCGTACCTTTTACAATAATTGAAGCTCCGATAATCGGCAAATTATCTTCACTTGAGATGACTGTCCCGGTCACCTTAACCTGGGCATTAGCCACCCCGACTGCTATCATAGTGAAAAATAGCAGAAACTTAAACTTTTTCATAGGGTTCAGCTTTTCTTTAATTTTACATTTACTTATCGCCGGCAAAGATAGAGCAGCCGAATCTGTAAAAACAAACAATGACGCCATGTGGCGCCATATTTAAATCATTTGTAAAGCAAATTTGCCTCTTTCCTATAAAATTGATAGTTTATGCTTTTAACGCTTAGCAAAACAACACTCGCTGATTATCTGCACATTATCATTTATTCTTAATATAATAATATAAGCATTGTGTCATTTTTAGAAAAAACCACTTTCAAATTGATATTTTAATTTATTTATAA
This sequence comes from Bacteroidales bacterium, assembly GCA_030539115.1. Classification (GTDB taxonomy): domain Bacteria; phylum Bacteroidota; class Bacteroidia; order Bacteroidales; family JAUNSR01; genus JAUNSR01. The sequence continues at coordinate 29,031 of JAUNSR010000032.1, read as the reverse complement.
TTAGTTTGTAAATATATCTAAAATACAGGAAAACACTATTTTAGACTTTTAGGTTAATATTTGTTTTATGTATGCTTTTAGTTAATTTATGATTACTAAACTTCAAGCAACTTAGGTATCTCAGAAAGCTTTTTCACCTGAAATGTTGGTTCGTTCCCCTCCACAATAAGTGAATTTGGGTTATAGTATATCTGATCTATTCCACTGTTAATAGCTCCTATTATATCAGTATTGTAATTATCACCAATCATTATTGTTTGCGAAGCAGTGACTCCAATTTGTGAAAGAGCATACTCAAAAAAACGTTTATCGGGCTTATTTATTCCTATCTGTTCTGAAAGAATAATTTTTGAAAAAAATCGATCCACGCCGCCGCTTTTAATCTTCTTATATTGCACCTCGGTAAATCCATTGCTTAAAATATGCATCGGATATAAAGGATAAAGATATTTCAGCAGTTCGAGCGCACCTTCAATAAGATTTTTCTTTTTTGAGGTTGAATCAAGAAAAAAATCACTCATTTCAAGTGCCTCTTTTTCTGTTCCTGTATTTTTCACTCTTAGCGGATATAAAAACCTCTCAACAATAAGCTCCTCTCTTTTAATAAGATTACGGCTGTAAAGATCCCACACCTCATGATTCTTTTTCCAATAGACATTGGAAAACTCAAGATAATCGGGATAAATATCTTTTAATGAAAAATGCTCATAAACCTCCCTTAAAGCCTCCTCTGCATTTTTGTGAGTATCATATATCGTATCGTCAAAATCGAAAAGCAAATGTTTATATTTCATTTGTATATTATTTATTTTTTATAACCGTTACCTCTAAAGTACAAATGCGCCATTTATATACCTTTTGTAAGGTATCTCATTTTTAGGTGCGTTATGGCGATTTCATTTGTATATATTTTTATTTAATTATTTCTACACTAAGGTACAAATGCGCCATTTATATACCTTTTGTAAGGTATCTCATTTGTAGGTGAGTTATGGCGATTTCATATAACAGTCGTTGTCGTTTAAATATTTTGCCACTTAAGCCTTATGAAAACAGCCATACTTTGCAAATTGCAAGCCGCCATAAATTATTATGTGACACGACAAATTTACAATAATAAAAATCCCATATTCTATAAAAAGTTATTTTGATAACATAATATATAAAATATGGGATTCCTGATTTATTCTCTATAAAAATTAGTCAACCTGAATAACAAGGTATTTAGCCAAGCTCCAGAATTTTGCAGAATCAGTGATTTTAAGAGTAAGATTTCCATCCTCGCCTTTTTCAAGCGAATAAGAACCGGCAGGCATATTGCTAAGCACTTTTGCTTTTTTGGCATACAACTGAATCTCCTTGAATTTACGGATATCGACCTTTGTAAAATATTCTTTGTTGAAATTCTCAGGAAGAAGTTTTGAACCTTTAAACAATCCGCCGCCGTCAACAATGCTTTCATCCTTAAGCTCCTTGTTTGTTCCAAACACGTAGTAAGCTGTGTTTAAATCATCATCCTTTTGTTTTATCTGAGCCTGCTGAGTCTCGGTAGTTTCAGTAAGGTTGTCAACAGTGCCGGCAAGATCGGCAACCGACTGATAAAGGTCAGCTATTTCAACATCCTTCTTTGCCAATTCAGACTGCAAAGATGCAATAAGAGCAGACTTAGATTCAAGCTCACTGTTCAAACGAGCAATTGTTTTTTTCATTTGAGCAGTTTGATTTTTGCTGCTGTCATAAAGTTTCTGAAGCTTTTCTATTTGCTCTTTATTATTCTTAAGAGTTTCCTGAATAAACTTAATGTCTCCTGCCAACTTTTCCTTGGTAGACTTATTTATATCAGTATTAGACTGAGCCTGAACAACAAGATAATTTTCTGCATCCTTAATTTGCTGGAAGCCATCCTCAACCTCATTCAAAGTTGACAACAAGTCATCAAATTCTGCCTGTCTTTCAGTGGTTGCAATCACAAGCGAGTCGTTTTGCTCCTGCAATTGTTTCATTTTTGCTGAATCAGAGCACGATGACACTAACACAAAAACAAACGCTAAAGGGAATAAGATTTTTTTCATACCTTTAATAATGTTATGTTTAAAAACTGTTTATCTATATTTATAAAACGAATATAATCTGTAATTATTATCTTTTGCCAAGCAACCAAAAGTTTCCATATCGACTTTTTAAAAATTACCGGTCATTTTAAGACTTTTGGTTCAAAGCAATAACAAGCCTATTCTTCATCCGACAAATCATCTTCGTCCTCAATATTCTTATACTTATTTTTCGTCTTGTTTTTTTTCTCAATTTGAGGGGCTCCACCAACAACCACAACAATCTCACCTTTAGGTTCTCTCTCTGTAAAAACTGCTATAATTTCCTCAAGAGTTCCTCTCACTGTCTCGGCATAAACCTTAGAAATCTCCCTTGCAACAGCAGCTGGTCGGTCTTTGCCAAAAAATTCGGCAAATTGACTAAGCGTTTTTACAAGTCTGAAAGGTGATTCATAAAATATCATTGTCCTTTGCTCAGTTGAAAGCTCTTTCAATCTTGTTTCCCTGCCTTTTTTTTGAGGTAAAAACCCCTCAAAGCAAAATTTTTCGTTTGGAAGTCCCGAAGATACAAGTGCAGGCACAAAAGCTGTTGCTCCGGGAAGACATTCTACGTCAATACCGGCTTTTATACACTCTCTTACAACAAGAAATCCCGGGTCTGAAATAGCAGGAGTTCCGGCATCAGAAACAAGTGCAACATTTTCTCCTGATTTGATTCTTGACACAACGCCATCTACAGTCTTATGCTCATTAAACTTATGATGCGACTGCATATGAGTCTGAATATCAAAATGCTTCATCAGAACGCTGCTTGTTCTTGTATCCTCAGCAAGGATAAGATCGGCATCCTTGAGCACTTTTACAGCGCGGAATGTCATGTCATCAAGATTGCCTACCGGGGTTGGGACTACAAAAAGTTTAGCCATTTAATTATCGGTTTTATTATTGTAAAATCTTTCAACAAGTTCTATAAACTGATCCACACCCTCAGCTTCAGGATTCCAGTTAAACTTTTTACTAATAAAATCAAGTGCATCATCCAATGTTTCAATTCCATTGATTTCGTTAAGCACATAATTCAACATTCCAACATCACCTCTGAAAAGTTCCCTTTGAAAAAGAAATCTGTCATTGAGTGTTAAAAGTTTACGAATATCATTAGTATGATATGCTGAACTTACATTGGTTTTTGGCTGGGGCTGATAGACTTTTTCAAACACTTCTGCCAAAGGTTTTGAATCATTTACTGATGAGAGCGTTGCTTCCAAATGAGATTTATCACTCTCTTTTGAAAACTCAGCATTTTTTTCAGAATTAATCTTTGAGGCGGTCAACGATTGATTATACCCATTTTCAACACTACGGTTTTCGGTAAAATCTTTATTTTGGGGATTGCTCTGCATAGTGGCATCACTTTTTACAGTTTCTGCACCTATGGTTGGTTCCTCTTTTTGCTTTAACGGCACAAATTCAACCTTTTCGGAATATTTTGAATTAAACAAACTCTTACTATCCTCAATCTGCAAATTTTTCTCTGAAGACTGATTAGAGATTTGCGGTTCAGCTTTATCATTCAATGAAGAGCCATTATCCTCTTTAGCCACATTCTCTTCAAGCTGTTCAATATTTTTGCTCTCTTTGAAAATATCCTTTTCAAGAGACTCTTCCTTAATATTTGAATCCTTTTTAAAAGAAATTGAATCTAATGATGTTTTTTCATTAAAAACATCAATATCATGATTGCATCCATTCAACTCATTGATTCCCACAGCAAGTGCATCAGCCTTTTCGGCTGCCATCTTTATCAGCACTTTAGGAATAACATTGCATTCGGTAAAGCCATCCAAAAGTTCAGATATCTCTTTTACCTCTTTTAAAAGTATTTGAAGAAGCTCCTTTTTGTCCATAATATCAAGTATTATATTTTTTCTACAGCTACAAACTCAGCGTTTTTATTAAGCGTGCCCGCAAATTTATAGATAAAAAAGATAGCTTGTTGCATTTCATCTTCAAAACAGAATAAGCAATGTTAAAAAACACCTGTTCAAACTAATAGTCAGCATATTGCAGCACCTAAAATATTTACACCAAGTAATTTATTACTTGGTAATTTCAAGACATGCAAATGAGAATAATTGTTTGGAAATTGTCTTTTTGATGATTTAAAAAAGTGATTTTAAGCTCTCTATTGCTCTGTTGAAAGAGATGTTAAGAGTTTTTCCATAGCTCTTCTCAGGCTATAGGATGAACAGTTATAATTGTTTACCATCACAGCCACGATTTTCGGATCAGGTGTATTGATATATCCTACATAACAAATTACACCCCCTATCGAACCACTCTTTAGCCGTGCTTTTCCCTGCAAAGGAGTATTTTTAAGAAAACCTGCCAATGTTCCATCCACACCTGCCACAGGCAGGGAATTTACAAACATTTTATTGTCACGCATAAGAAAAAGCATTTTTGTAAAAAACGCAGGGCTTACTCTGTTTTCAGGTGAAAGTCCGCATCCATCATACATAAACAGGGCTTCCGTGTTAAGATTATTCTTTTCCCAAAATTTTTTCAATTCATAAATTCCCTTTGATGCGCTTCCGTCTGCAAGTTTTAATGAAAGAAGCCTTAAAAGAGCCTCTGTAAACATATTGTTGCTGTCAACATTTATTATTCTCACTATTTCAGAAAGCGGAATAGAATTATGAATTGTCAAAAGCTCTCTCTCTGATTTTTCTTTGTAGGTTTGATCACTGCGTAAAGTCCTGCAATTTCCCAAAACATCTATTCCATTGTTTAAAAGAAAATCCTTCAGCTGAGAAGCGGCATATAATGCAGGGTCCGGAATGTCGCCATAAATGGTATAACTGTCTTTTTTTTGAGGCAAAGCCCCGTAAACCTCTCTCTTGAGTGAAAATGGAGCTCCATAAATATATGAACTGTCATAGCTGCAGGCATAATCAAGAAGATTATTATCAATTGTCATTCCCTCTATATTAGGCTTGATGCTCTTAACTATGGGTTTGCAGCCTTTCTTTGATGTATCAAAAGTTACTGAATACTTGTTGTCGGCATAATTAATGCCATAAACACCGGCAGCATAATAATTGCCCATATCCTCCCATGTCCAGGCAGGTGAAACACCTTGATATGGTATCAGCCTATCGTCTGAAACAATTGAACCGGAAACATTTTTCACACCCCTTTCTCTTAGAGCATTTAATATCGTTTCATTAAAGGTGTTTGCAGGGATTGAGCCATATTCCGAACCCAAAGTAGGATCACCGCTTCCTACAATAACAATATCACCATCGAGGGTGCCATTACCAGAGATGCTGCCGACATAGTAAATCTTTGTCTGAAACCTGTGATCAGGAGCAAACAGAGTACATACTGTTGATGTTGTCACTGTTTTAAGTGTTGATGCAGGCACCATTGATATGTTTGAATTATATTGCTTTAATTCTTTGCCTGTTTTTGTATCACATATTGAGACTCCTATCAATGAATGTTCCAAGCCTTTTGTTTTTACAAAACTGTCTATTGCCGAAGATTGAGAATAGGCACAAAAAGGTATAAGAAGCAACAAGGAGGAGATAAAAGATATCTTTTTCATAAAATACTGTATTTCAAAATCCTTTTAATGGGATAAATATCGAATAATTATTTACCAAATATAAGAAAGGTGCTATCTTTAAAGAAATTAAAAATAGATTAATTTAAATCTGATAAGGAGAAAATTTATTTTTATTTCATCGAAAAGCACTCATTGAGTAAAACAAATAAAGAAATCAAAAATAATCTTTAAGTGATACTAATATAATTCTGAAAAAACAAACAAAATCTTACCACTTAAAAGTATTACATTTGAAAGTTCATTAATATTTCCCTTACCAAACAAAACAATAAATAGGATGTTTTCAGAGAATAGATTATACGAAATGCATAAAAGAGGCAACATAGAGGTTATTTGCGGATCAATGTTTTCCGGTAAAACTGAAGAGTTGATAAGAAGACTTAAAAGAGTAAAAATTGCAAAACTCAAAGTTGAAATATTTAAGCCTTCGATAGATATAAGATATTCAGACAGCGAAGTTGTATCTCATGACAGCAATGCCATCAATTCCACTCCCGTAGAAAACTCTCACTCCATACTTCTTCTTGCTGATGACGTTGATGTTATCGGAATTGACGAGGCTCAATTCTTTGACGAGGGCATTGTTGAAGTTTGCAACATCTTGGCAAACAGAGGCATTAGAGTTATCGTTGCCGGCCTTGACATGGATTTCAAAGGAAAGCCTTTCGGACCGATGCCTGCCCTTTGTGCAATAGCTGACGATGTCACAAAAGTTCATGCCATCTGCGTCAGATGCGGACAGCTTGCCAACTATTCCCACCGTCTTGTTTCAAATGACAATCAGGTCATGCTTGGAGAAAAAAACGAGTATCAGCCTCTGTGCAGAAGCTGCTATATGAAAGCTATAAAAAACGAAGAATAGTTGCTCTTTATACTTTCTCAGAAAAGATTTATATTTCAATTAGAAATAATAAAACCGCATAATTGTTATGAGTTCATTTTTTAAAAAGGAATTTACTTTCGACAGGGTAGCAAGAATATTTTTTGTAACAGTATTGGTACTTGCTGTTGGTTGGTTTTTACTAAAAATCAAAGATGCCCTCATCCCATTTCTTATAGGGTGGCTTATTGCTGCTATATTCTATCCTGTGGTTAAGTTATTTCAATATAAGCTCAGATTCAAATTTAGAATACTTGCAATTTTTGCTACAATATTTTGTCTTGTGGGCGTCATTACACTTCTCATTTGGCTCGTTGTTCCACCTGCCATGTCTGAAATTGACAAGACCTCACAGCTGATAAAAAACTATGAAGCTCAATTTAAAAACGACCCGTTTCTTCCAAATCAAATTAAAACATACATTAACAAGTTTGTCGATATTCAAGATTTCAAGGAGACTTTTGACTATCAACAGCTGTATGATTCTGTAAAAAAATATATCCCTAAAATACTTAATATTGTAGAGGGTGCAATTGCTAAAATATTCAACTTCATAAGCTTGGTATTTATCCTGCTCTATGCGTTCTTTATTCTTTTGTATTATGAAGATATCAGAGATGGATTCTACTCTCTACTGCCCGGAACGTGGGGCAAAAAAATTAAAATTGTAATAGAAGATTTCACAACAAGCACAAGCCGCTATTTTAAAGGACAAACATTGGTGGCATCGATAGTCGGAATACTTTTTGCAATCGGCTTTCTTATTATAGGGCTTCCAATGGCGATTCCATTAGGGTTGTTTATCGGACTTCTTAATATGATTCCCTATGCCCAGTTCATAGGGATATTTCCAACAATCATACTTTGTCTTATCCATTCTGCGGATACAGGCATACCTTTCTGGAGAATATTTATTTTCTCATTAATGGTGTACGCTGTGGTTCAAATCACTGAAGACACCCTTCTGACTCCGAAAATTATGGGTAAGGTGACGGGGCTCAACCCTGCAATTATTCTTCTGTCTCTCTCTATCGGCGGAGTGCTTTTTGGTATCATTGGTATTATCATGGCACTTCCGGTTGCGACAATGCTGCTTTCCTATTATCATATCTATATACTTAAAGACACTGAAAAGCCAAAGATTGAATAAAGGCTCTCCTGTTTTTGATACATAATTCAAGCCAAATACAGCAATTTTTTATAAAGATTTGAATGTTAAATACTCAATTAACATTCAAATCTTTATTTATATATTTTTATTGTTCAGAAGCATCATTAAACGGCTTACTTCTAAATATTGACATTTTTCCAATTCAAAAAACACCGATTTTTTACATCTCATTAATTTACAAGCTATTATATCTATTAAATTATATTTCATCAATAAAAAGCAAGACGTTTTTTATGAAAATAAAATTTTCAACCGTGATTTCTCTTTTTTGAACGTCGATTTTAAAAATTTAGTTGATCATAATTTTAAAATACTTAAGTATATTGCACAAAAAGACTAATCAAAATCACTGTTTTGATAATTGACACAAGCAAAAGAGTGATTATTTTGGCAAAAAGGATGCTGACACTAAGTGTTAAAAGGGGAGAAATCTATGTTAAACAAATAAACCGACATTAATATTAATCTATTTCTCAAATATAAGTATAATGCAATTGTTGGATGTTAAGGCTGATGCTTTTATCACTTGGGGCAATTAATAAAATTTTGTTATATTATTTAAAGATAAAGAATTAAAATCGAATTTCAAAATTATTATATAATTAATATTCTGAATACAGGGATAAAAAATAAATTGAAATACTTTTAAATAGAAACCAATAAAAATGTTGATTGAATTTTAAATATAAATCCAAGCATATTGTTTTATAAACATTGAAATATTAGTCATTCCTATTTTGTAGATTGAATAAAAAATACTTATTTTTGTTCAATTGACTGAACAAAAACTGGTAAATATTGTTCAATCAATAGAACAATAATGATATGGATAAAAATATTTTAAAGCAAGTTATCGCTGACAATAAACGGGAAATACCTAAATATGAGGTAAATCCAAGGAACTTTGTATTTGAGGATTCAGCAAATTATGTGTTTGTTGGAATACGTCGTGCCGGTAAATCATATCTACTATACCAAAGAATACAACATTTACTAAATGAAGGAGTTTCATGGGATGAAATAATATATATCAATTTTGAGGATGAAAGGCTAATAAATATGACAATTAATGATCTCAATATGATTCTTGAGATTCATTATGAGATGTATGAAAAAAAACCTATACTTTTTTTTGATGAAATCCAAAACATTGAGGGCTGGGAAAAATTTGCAAGAAGACTTGCAGATACAAAATACAGGATTTACATTACAGGAAGTAATGCAAAAATGCTGAGCAGTGATATTCAATCCACACTTGGAGGGAGATTTCTTTCTATAAATGTTTATCCATATTCATTCAAGGAGTATTTATCAGTCAATAATATTACTATAGACAAAGAAAGTTTATCAGCCACTGAATCAAAAGCAGCAATACTAAGAGTGTTTAATGAATACTTTCATTTTGGAGGATTCCCTGAAGGAGCAAGATTCGCAGTTAAAAGAGATTACCTAACGAGTGTTTATCAAAAGATCTATTTAGGAGACATAGCAACAAGAAATAGAATCGACAATACTTTTGCTTTAAGAATCATGTTTAAAAAAATGGCTGAAAGCATAAAACAGCCTATATCATATACAAGAATAGCAAGTATTATATCCACAACAGGAGCAAAAATAAGCACAAACACTATCATCAATTATATTGAATACTCAAAAGACGCATGGCTGATTTCTCCTATTAAGAATATTGCGGGTAAGATATTAGAGAAAGAAACAAATCCTAAATATTATTTTACTGACAATGGTATATTAAATCTTTTTTTAGTAGATGCTGAAACTTCTCTATTAGAAAATCTCGTTGCAATTACTCTTCTAAGAAAATACGGAAGGGACGACGCTGTATTCTTTTACAATAAGGATGTAGAAGTTGACTTCTATCTTCCTGATGAAGCAACTGCAATTCAAGTATGTTACGATTTATATAACAACATTGACACATTTGAAAGGGAAACCAAAGCTCTTATTAAGCTTTCCAACTTTCTTGACTGCAGCAAGCTTATAATAATTACCCGTGATGAAGAACGAACTATTGAAATACAAGGAAAAACCATTGAGATTATTCCTATCTGGAAATGGTGTCTTGAATGTAATTAAGCAGTTGTATTTGGAAAAATGAGCCCGAAATTTCTTCATGAATTTTGTAATTGATAATCATTTTTATTCTGTAGACTGAATAAAAACAGGTCAATATTGTTCAATAGACTGAACAATATTGATATAAAAAGAAATATTTTCAAGCAAGTTACCGCTGACAATAAACGGGAAATACCTAAATATGAGGCAAATCCAATGGAGTTTGTATTTGAAAATTCAGCTAATTATATGTTTGTTGGGAACAAAGTGTGCAGATAAATAAATCTTTAATTTCTTTTGTTGATGAATGCAAAAATTAATATTCATAATATAAAACAACGGAGTTGAATTTTCATCTGAACAAAATATATTTAATGTAATTTCAGAGTCCCTGTTATCTTTCTTATAAAATAAATAAAGAAAATACCTTATGTCATAATCAGTTAATTTAAAATCAGTTTCCACGTTTAACTCTAATCATATAACTATTTGAATGTATTTAGACAATATGAAATTGTTTTAAACATATAAGTTTTACTATCTTCGCATCAAACCTGAACAAGAAACTGTAATCAATCATTTCAATTGTGAAACCAAATTAGATTGATATTAATGGTGAGCTTATAACTTAGCTGAAAAAATTTAATAATAAATAAATGAGAAATATTCTTCCCTTGTGCTTAATCACATTATTTGCATCATGCACAGTAAAAGACAATACAGAAAATAATTACACTCAATATGTAAACCCCTTTATCGGCACCGATTTTACAGGAAATACTTATCCGGGAGCAACTGTTCCTTTTGGAATGGTTCAGCTAAGTCCTGACAATGGGCTTCCGGGTTGGGATAGAATAGCAGGTTATTATTATCCTGACAGTACTATTGCCGGATTTAGTCATACTCATTTAACCGGAACAGGTGCGGGAGATCTTTATGACATATCTTTTATGCCTGTGACCATTCCTTTTAAAGAGGAGAATGCACCTCTTGGTGTTTACTCTCTGTTTTCTCACAATAATGAGGAGGCACATCCGGGATATTATAAAGTAAGGCTTTCCGATTATGACATTAATGTTGAATTAACCTCAACAAAACGTTGTGGAATTCAAAAATACACCTTTCCAAAAGCTGAAGCAGCAGTATTTCTAAATCTTTCAAAGGCTATGAACTGGGACTTTACTTTGGATTCTGAAATTCAAATAGTAGATTCAATAACAATTCGCGGATATAGGAAGTCTGAGGGATGGGCAAACGACCAAAGAGTATATTTTGTTTCTCAATTTTCAAAGCCATTTGAAGAGGTCTATGTTGATACAACTTCAATATTCTATCCAAAAGATAAGAGATATACCGGCAAAGGGGTTATAGCTCGTTTTGACTTCAAGACAGAAGAGGGTGAAGAGATTTTAGTTCGTACAGCTATTTCAGGAGTAAGCATGGCCGGGGCATTAAGGAATCTAAAAGAGGAGGCATTTCATTGGGATTTTTCCAAATACAGAAGTGATGCCGATGCAATGTGGAATAAAGAGCTTGCCAAGATTGAGGCAAAATCTGGTGATCATGACAAGATAGTAAATTTCTATACCGCCCTTTATCATACAATGACCGCACCCACTCTTTTTTGTGATGTTGACGGCAAATATTTCGGAGCAGATAAAAAAATTTATGAAGCCAATGGCTGGGAGAATTATTCGACTTTTTCTCTATGGGATACTTATAGAGCGGCTCATCCCCTTTTAACCTATACTCAGCCAAAGAGAGTAAATGATATGATTGAATCTTTTCTTGCCCATTACAGAGAGCACGGAATGCTTCCTGTTTGGAATTTTTACGGCAATGAAACAGATATGATGATAGGTTATCATTCTGTTCCGGTTATTGTTGATGCATATCTTAAAGGGGTAGGCACTTTTGACGCCAAAGAGGCTTTGGCTGCCTGTATTGCGACAGCAAACAATGATTCTTATCGTGCAATTGGTGAGTACAAAAAATATGGTTATATACCCTATGACAAGGAAAACGAATCGGTATCTAAAACGATAGAATATTCATTTGATGATTATTGTATTGCTGTTATGGCTGAAAAAATGGATAAGCCCAATATTGCAAAGATATTTTATGAGAGAGCCGGCTATTATAAAAATCTTTTTGATAAAAACTCCGGATTTCTTCGTCCTAAAGACTCAAACGGCAATTGGATTGATTCATTCAATGCTAAAGACTATACCTCTCACTATACAGAAAGTAATGCATGGCAATATCTTTGGGGAGCTCAACATGACAGTAATGGGCTTAAAGAGATGCTTGGAGGAGATTCAAAGATGGAAATAAAACTTGACAGCATGTTTACATACAATCCTGATGCGAACGATGAACTTCCGATCTTTAGTACAGGAATGATTGGACAATATGTTCAGGGAAATGAGCCAAGTCATCATGTAATATATCTTTACAATATTGTGAACCGTCCTGATAAGACTCAAAGATATATTTCCAAAGTAATGAGTGAGCTTTACAAAAACACTCCCGGCGGTTTATGTGGAAATGAAGATTGCGGTCAAATGTCTGCTTGGTATGTTTTTAGTGCTATGGGATTCTATCCTTTAAATCCGGTATCATTAGAATATGAAATTGGCACTCCCCTTTTCAAGGAATTATATTTAAATCTTGATAACGGAAAAAGAGTTTCCATATTTGCCAATAATCTATCGGATGAAAATATTTATATAAAATCCGTAAAAGTTAACGAGAAAGAGTATAATAAGTCATATATTACTCATCGACAGATAATGGATGGTGTAAATATAGAATTTGAGATGACAAATACACCTCAAAAAGCATGGTATTAAAAGAATATTACTCTCTTTAAAGAAAATATAAGTTAAAGATAACATTAACAATAGATAACATAAATGATATCACTCAGTATATAGAAAAAAATAAGCCGCCGATAAAATTCACTTTATAATTTTATTGGCGGCTATTTTAATAAGACTTACTACTCCTAATCTTAGAGCAGTGGAGCCGCAATTAGGACATTTGTATTTAGGAAGCACTTCACATATTAAGTCTCCTTTAAAGCCTCAAAAGATTTTTCCACAATTAGGGCATTGAAAAAGAGTTCGAGTAATCATTATTAAAATAATTAGATTAATTTATTTAATAAAACGGTATAATCACACTCCATTCAATTGAAAAATGCAAATTACCATTTCTTTAAATTTTTGTATCTTGTTAAAGCCTCAACGAAGTAATAATCAGCATAGCTTAGAGGAACATCAACTTCTGAGTTTCCGGGTTTTGAGCCTGTGCTGTGCATTAAAATAAAATCTCCGTTTTCTCCCAAATGAGCCATATACTTATCAGAGGAGAGAGATTTTAATTGTTTCTCTGCCATCTTTAAACACTTTTTTGACAAAGGTTTTTCGCAATATTGACTTAATTCAATAAAAGCTGAAGCCATAATAGCAGCAGAAGAAGCATCTCTTGGTTCATTTTGTGATGGATTTACATCAAAATCCCAATAAGGGACTCCATCTTCAGGCATGTTTTTATGATTTAATATAAACTTTGCAATATTTTCAGCCTGATTCAGATATTTGTCATCTTTAGTTTCACGATACATCATTGTATAACCATAAAGAGCCCAAGCTTGACCTCTTGCCCAAGCAGACTCATCTTTATATCCCTGATGAGTTTGTTTGATGTGAGGATTGCCTGTAATTGTATCATAGGATACTACATGATAAGAGCTATAATCATCTCTGAAATGATTGTTTAATGTTTTATCTGCATGGGAAACTGCAATATCTTTAAACTTCTTATCTCCTGAATATTTATAAGCCCACATTAAAAGTTCAAGGTTCATCATATTGTCAACAATAACTGCATACTGCCACTTTTTAGGATTTGAATTCCAGGAGCGTATAGCTCCTATCCTATCATCAAATCTCGTTGAAAGAGACTTGGCAGCCGTCATAAGGACCTCTTTGTAAGCATCATTATTGGTGAGTCTTAACCCATTGCCAAAACTGCAATAAATCATAAAGCCGACATCATGGTTATCGGTGGTGAATTTTTCTCTTTCCACCCTTGAAGTAAATGTGGAAGCTAAATCTTTTAATTTATTATCATTTGAATTTTCATAAAGATACCATAATGTCCCTGGGAAGAAGCCACTGCACCACCATCTCGAATTACTTGTAAAAAGTTTGCCGTTTTGATAAGTTCTTGGAAGCATTCCTTTTTGGGGCAAAAGGGTATCAGCCATTAACATAGACTGCTTTTGTGCAAAATCGAGGGAATTATTGACTACTTTTTTCATCGATTTATTTGAAGCACAAGAAAAAAAGAAAAATGGGAGTGCAAGTAATATCAATATTGTGTTTTTCATAAATTTTGAAAATTTGAAAATTTCTCTTTAATATTATAATAATCCAAATTAACAGCTTTTTGATTATTAAGTTATACAAAGCAAATAATCGCAGTTACCTAAAAAGCATTTTAAAGATTCAAAAAATTATTACACCCTATAGTATATATGGTTTATCATGGTAGATTTAAGGTATGTATTAATTTAAGGTTAAACAAATATAATACATGTCTTGACAAAAAAGACAAAATATTAAATCATTTTATTTATATCATTTCAATTATTTAATAAATTATCGTAATAGATCCTATTTTAAAGAAAAGACGCCATATTTTTAAGAATATAGTATTCATAAAAATATGGCATCTTTTATAAGGAAAGCCTTCTGACTATATGATCTTGGTTTCAGATTTTTGTTTCAATAGGATCATTATATTGAACCTGCAACTCTTTAAGTTTATCTTTCATTCTAAGAATCTCATCTTTATAAGATGGGTCATTAATAAGATTGTTCATCTCAGATGGATCTTTTTCCAAATCGAAAAACTCCCATTGGTCAATATCATCATAAAAATGGATCAATTTATATCTGTTGTCTCTGCATCCATAATGTCGTTTAACAGCATGTTCATCAGGGAATTCATAATAATGATAGTAAAGAGCATCTCTCCATTGAGTTTTTTCACCTTTAAGCAAAGGAAGGAGTGATTTACCTTGGATATCATCAGGTATTTCAACACCTGCAAGCTCAAGCATAGTAGGAGCATAATCAATGTTCTGAACAAGTTCGTTTACATCACCTTTTTTGCCTCCCGGAAGTCTCATAACCAAAGGTGTTCTGAAAGATTCTTCATACATAAATCGTTTGTCAAACCAACCATGCTCTCCCATATAAAAACCTTGATCGGAGGTATAAACAATAAGAGTATTTTCAAGAAGATTATTTTTCTCGAGATATTCAAGAACACGTCCTATATTTTCATCGACTGAATGAATACAACGAAGATAATCGTGCATGTATCTTTGAAACTTCCAATTCATAAGCTCTTCTCCTTTAAGGTTAGATTTCTTAAAGTCGGCAATTATAGGATTATAATAATCATCCCATGCTTTGCGCTGCGCTTCATTCATTTTGTCGTATTGATGACGGCCTGCATTGTCAAGACCCGGATTAGAGGTATGAATATCCTCATCATTCATCTTTAAATCATATACAAGATTCATGTCATCTTCACGAATACTCATCTTTTGTTCTGCTGCGGCTTGGCGTCCTTGATAATTGTCATAAAAATTATCCGGAAGAGGATATGTTATATCATCATATAAACGAAGGTCTGTGGTATCAGGCATCCATGTTCTATGAGGAGCTTTATGATGCAGTAAAAGACAGAAAGGCTTATTCTGATCTCTATTGTCAAGCCAATCAAGAGCAATATCGGTTGTAATATTTGTGGCATAGCCTTCATGCTCCTCTTTTACACCATTATTAATAAACGTAGGATTATAATAGACTCCTTGTCCGATTAGAATATTCCAATAGTCGAATCCTTGGGGCTCAGATGTTAAATGCCATTTGCCAACAACAGCTGTTTGATAACCGGCTTTTTGAAGCAGTTTTGGATAAGTTTGTTGATTGCCATCAAAAACATCGCTGTTATTTCTAAAGCCATTAATGTGACTATGCTTTCCTGTAAGCATAATTGCGCGACTCGGACCGCTGATTGAGTTGCCTACAAAGCTGTTGCAAAAACGGACTCCCTCATTTGCTATTCTATCAATGTTAGGAGTATTGATATATCTTTTATCATAAGCACTGATGGTTTGATAAGAATGATCATCAGACATAATGTAAAGAATATTCATTTTTTTAGCGGGAGGAGTTTTCTGAGGAGTACATGCTCCACATAAGACAGTAAGTGAAGCCAATGAAATAATGTCCTGTTTTCTCATAATTAATGAAGGTTATAAAAATTAATATTGGTATTAATAGTGTGGTTGATAAAAAAATTCCGGAAGAAAAAAACATTGTTTATCACTTTCCTCTTCCGGAAATCTTATAAAAAAAATAATCAAATTATTTTTCAGTCTCTTTCTTAGCCTTATCTATTAAAGCATTGGCTTGTTTCTTGGCTTCATTAACTAAAGCATCGCCGGCTTTTTTAGCCGCTAATTTTTTCAAGGCATTATCACCTGCAGCCTCAACAAGTTTGTCAGCTTTTTCTTGAGCCTGCTTTATCAACTTGTCAGCACTTTCCTGAGCTTTGATAAGTGCCTCATTTGTCTTTTCAGAGATAATAGAATCAGCACTTTCTTTTACAGAGTTGCCACCAAGCTTTTCCGATACAAGATTGTCAATTACTGAAGAAGCAAGATTTTTAGTATCAAGAGATATCTTTGGAGAAGAGAACGTACCGGAAAGTTTAAATGGAAGATTTTTGACATTAATTCCTAAAGCTTTAACGCCGTCATTTGGAAGAGTTACCGTTCCTTCACAAGCCAACGATTGATCTAAACCTGCAATCCCATTAAGTGTCATTGATGTTGATCCCATGTTTAAAGTAAATGGAGATAAGCTTATTTTGCCCTCATTTATTTCAAAAGGGAGATTAAGATTTTTAGGAGATATCTTCTTTAAGGCATCATATTTAAGAGTTTCAGCCAATTTATCAAGAGCCTCCACACCCTCTATTGAAACATCGTTGCTCTGAAGTAACCCGGAAGCAATAATAGAGGATAGATTAGGAGTAAAATCAGAAAGCAAATCTGTTTTCAACTTAAAATTCATAGAATAATTACCTTTCATGCTTTCAAAAATTGGAGCAAGTTTAGAAAGGGTTTCAACAGATGTGAAGCTTTTAGCAAAAGAAGCCTCTTTTACACCAAAATCCATATCAACTTTGGGATTCTTTTCATCGGAAGTATCATAGCTTCCGTTAGCACTAATTTTACCATCAAGAGCATTAAAATTTAATCCATTAAGCTTTGCGATGCCGTCTACAACAACGAGTTTTCCAACAACATCATTCATAGTAATCTTGCCAAAATCAATACGTTTCATATTGACATCCATATTGAAATCAATATTCTTAGGAATCATAATTACTCCGGCAGAAGTTGTATCGACAGAGCTTTGTGATGTAGTATCACTCATAAAGTCATCGGCGCAAATATAATTTGATGATACATTTAGATTTCCTTTGATAGTTTCATTCTTTAAGACATAAGGAATAAAGTTTTCCAAACGTCCGTTCATAGAAACATCATTCTTACCCATTGAAGCAACAAATTCAGCCAACTCTACATATTTGGGAGTAAAAGACATTTTTGCCTTAGAAACAGCTATTGATGATGAATCTTTCTGTGTAAGAGAGATGTTTTCAACAACAACATCTCCTTTGGCATTGATATTTTCATACTGCTCATTTTCTATCTCTTTCATTGAACCACTAACAGAAGCATCGGCAGTGATTATTCCTTGCATTTTAACACCATCTTCTAATGGATAGACATTTTGAATCTTGGTTAAATCAATTTTTCCAAGAGCAGAGGCTGCAAATTTTAGATTATTCATAAAATCTGAAGCAGTGGCACTCATGCTGAAAGGATTTCCGCCAAGGAGAAAACTAAAATTATCAAATCCGGCAACAGCGTTATCCAAAGAACCACCTTTTGAAGAGGCAAAAGCATTAATTTGAATATTGCTTACACTCTCAGGAAGGTCAGGATATTTGAACATACCATTTTTGACCTCAAGTTTGGCATCAAATGCAGGATAAGAATTACCTTTCATTACACCTTTTACAAAGGCATTCATTGAAACTACACCATCTGTCTTGATATCTTTAAAATCTTTTTGATAAAGAGCAGGCACAAGAGATAGAAGATTTTTAAATTCAACTTTTGAAGTATTCAGTTTTATATCCATCTCTGTAGTTGTAGTGTCCGGCATAGCAACCCAGCCATCAAGAGACAGCTCGATATCATTTAAAATAAATTTATTCTTTTCGAAACTATATTTGCTGTTTTTCAAATCAGCAGCAATTTGCATATCAGCATCAAATGAAGCGTTTGAAAGGTAAGGAACAGCACCCATTATAAAATTAATTTTTTCAATAATGGTATGAGTTTTTATTGTTGTTTGGTCGGCATTCATATTTCCGGAAAGGGAAACATTGATTCCATTTAATAATGTGCTCATTTTAGATTGCTGATCATCATAGATTATTGTTCCGTCAGAAATTTTGAACTCTTCAAGTTTAACTGAGAATTGAGATTCTGTGTTGTCATCCTCATCAGCTGGAGTAGAATCAGAAATCATAATATTCCAATTTGCTTTTCCATCTTTATTAATTAAAGCCTGGACAAAAGGCTTTTCCAATGAAACCTCTTTGATTGAAATTGAACCTCCTGAAATAACACTCATTACATTAACAGTGGCTCTAATATTCTTTGAAGCAATGAGGGTATCGTTTTCAAATTCATTTTTACCAACAACAACAATATCATTAATGCCTATAGAAGCATTTGGGAAACTTCTGAAAAAACTTAAATCAACACTTTTAAAATCTACAACAGCATTAAGCATTCCATTTGCCTGCTCTTTTACAAGAGCCTCAATCTTTCCTTTAAAAAGAAATGGCGCAATGGCCATAATCAAAATAATAGCACACAAGACAGATAGCACTATTTTTACACCTTTGTTCATAATAATATATTTATGATGATAGTTTAAGCACTTAGGATAAACATTGAGTTTGTTAATCTATACAATAAATATTGTACAGAAATTAAAAAACGTTTGAGACAACAAAGTAATAAATTTTAATTAAAGAATTAATTCCTTTTATTGGCTATTTATTGCTTTAGAAGATAAATGATTATTTATTTTTTCTTATAAACTTCATTCACCGGATGTAATAACCAGATAATAAAAACACTAAAAAAGATAATAGCTAAAAAAGGAAACATAAACATTTTATTTGTATATAATTTATTTTTTACACTATAAGGTACAAATGCGCCATTTATATACCCTTTGTTTGGTATCTCAACTTTATGTGAGTTATGGCGATTTTATTTTTACAGAAATATTATAAAGAGAGATTACAATAACGTTTTCCCAAAAATGTTGAATAACGTTAATATTTAAAATTAATACTCGTTGATATTTGGCGGTTTCAGAAATATGCATACCTTTGCAACGCAATCGAGAAAAACGATTGCAAAAGTCCATTTGGAGAGATGGCAGAGTGATCGATTGCAGCGGTCTTGAAAACCGCCGTACTGCAAGGTACCGGGGGTTTGAATCCCTCTCTCTCCGCAAAGAGCGTTGAAAGTCAATGATTTTCAACGCTCTTTTATTCTCTCTTTTCTTCAAATTTAGCTTTACATTCTATAAAATGATGTTTCAGTATAACGGAGGATATTTCAAAGATGATGTTTCATAAAGTGTGTAACTCCACAATTTTTATAGATTGGATTGCAAACTAAAATGTAATATCAGTTTAAATATTTAGCATATTATGAAGATGAGTATACATTGTGATATATTTTAAATATTTGTTTAATATATTTGTATTGATTAATAAGTTAAACACACTTTAAGTCCACATAACTCACCTAAAGATGAGATACACTACAAAAAGTACATAAATGGCGCACCTGTACCTTGGTGTTAAATATTAAAATCTATATACAAATGAAAAACATTATCTTAATTATCACAGCCTTAGTTTTATTATTATCCTTAACAGCTGTCTTTTCTCAACAATCAAAATGGAAAGTTAAGGATGGTTGGGCTATGAGAAAAGAAGCAGGTAAGCTTGGCTATGAAAAATTCTTTGCAGTTGGAGTATGGAATATTCCCGGCTATAATAAAGAGGCAATGGAAAATGACCCTGAGGGTTATAGAAAAAGCGCAAAAATATATCTTGATAAATCAGATAACTATAATGCAGTTTATTTATCTCCCGGAAAGGATAAGGATAGTAAAGGAAGAGTCGAAGTAACAGGCTCTATAGGTTTCTATGAAACACTAAAAGAGATTCAATCAAGAATACCTAATCTTTCCTCTAATAAAGACAATGCATATCAAGCGCGTCAATATATTAAAGAAAATGTTAACTCAGAATGGTTTACGGCTCCTATAGACAGCATGATCAAGTCGATCAAAAAGGCTTATGGTAAAAATGATTATATATGGGCTCCTATTGATGAAATAGTTAATGGAGGGGCAGGCAGCGGTTGGTGCTGGCACCCTGAAGTAGGTGAAATGATTAAAGAGAGAATTAATAAGGAGTGTCCAAATACTCTTGTTTTTACTGATTTGGTAGGTATTGCAAGAGGAAATGCATATCTTTTTGAGAAGAATTATTTGAAAAAACATTCTGATATGCCCAAAGAGGTTCCTTATTCAGAATTGGGAGAAGATGCTCAGTTTGTAGAAGAAAGACCTTTGTTAGGTTTTGTACAAGGATATGATGGCTCTCCTGTCTATGTGAATGGGTCTTTGAACTATGTTGATTATAGTTTGTATGATTTAAAAAGACTATTTTATGAAAATATGAAAATTTGCGCAAAGGATTATCGCAAATGTGGCGATGTTTTTGGAATTAATGCCTTTATAGATTGTAACACTTATCCTGAATTGGCAGGCATTACAGTTGACGCCATTAAAGCGGGAGCAGGAAAGGATACTCCTGTTTGGATGTTCTTTGATGGCAATGGGTATGCTAAGCCGAGTGATGTAAATGCTTCTGATTTTATAAAGAATCTAAAATGCCAGATGTACACATCTATTATTCATGGTGCAACAGGTATTCTATTTTGGAATGACCGATCTCTTTCGCCTGAAGTTTTTGACAATCTGGAACCAATTGTAGCTGAGATACAAAACAACATTCCAATATTCTGTATGAATACAGAAACGGTTATAATAAATAATGACACTCACTGTATGGTAAAGACAAATGGCATTAACAAGGAATATCTTATCGCTGCCAATACAAGCAAGACTAAGACTCTTAATGTAAATATTGCTGGTTTCGAGAGTTTAACTTTAGAGCCTTATCAGGTAAAGATTATAGAAAAGAAATAACTTAAATAAATATTATCCTATAAAATACAAAACCAAAAAAGTATCATTTGTTAGCTAAAATAGATTCATCTGATACTTGTTTGGTTTTTTATATAGGCTATTTATTGTTCTTCAAAAGCTTTATGAACCGATTTTTTTATTAAAGAGGATTCTTTTGAGATATCCTCAGGAGTATAAGAATTGGTTGTAACATCTATTTTTGTAATTGCTTCAAACCAAGCACAAGCAGCAGTAAACCTTCCTATTCTTTTATCCAAATGATATCCGTCACGGCAAAGATTATCACCAATTTCAGTATTTCTAACATTCTGAACAGCGGTTCCAGATGGAACCATAATATCTAAATCAGCTTTTTTTATTGCATCCTGAGATGAAGCCTTAATAAACAAAAACATTTTATCTTGATTTTTGTCATAATTTTTGAAGCCCGAATGTTGAGAATTATTCGAATAAGCCCAAGTCTGATGGAAAAGATATTTCACATTATTGTTACTGCAATTGTTATTTACATATTTCTTCAATTCAGTCAGGTATGGGAAATATGAGCTTTCTATTCCGGATAAAGGAGAGGCTTGTTGAAAAGATATATAATCCCAATTTTCATCTTTTAAAGCATATTCAAGTGTTTGGTTATTTTTAGTTGTAAACACTCCATCCTTATTAATTTTCCTATAAGAATAATCCTTACTATTTGAGACTGAATTATTCCTATGACGTTCAAGAGAGCATCCTCCAATATATAAATTACCTATAATAAACTTTATGTTCTTATCTTTCCCAAGGTCATATAGATAATTTTCGACAGCATCTTCCGAGAAACTGTTTCCTATTGCCAAAACTCTTATGATATGTTCATCTTTAAGAAATGTATCATCATAGAAATTAGGAATATAAAGCTCATCAATTCCATTGTTTGATGGTTTGAAATTCAAATAACTTATATAAGTCTCTCTCGGATGAATCTTATATTTTGAATAATGAGCATGGAAAACTATTCTTAGAGAATCATTCTTGTCTTTAAAAATAGAATTATGACCGACACCATACAAGTTGCCTGGACATTGCAATACTGGATTAGTTTCGCTTTTTTTCCATTCGCCCATTATATTATCACTGACAGCATACCCTATTCCATACTGTTGACTTTCATAACTATTGGCAGAATATGTCATATAATAATAGCCTTTATGTTTTATTACAAAAGGTCCCTCATTAACTCTTGGCCATACATTTTCCCAATCAGCTGAAACATTAGTACATTTGTGAATGGTATTAGTCTTTAAAGTCATATAGTCTTTCTCCATTTCAGCTACCCAGACACAGTTTCCATCATTCATTCTTACCCAAAAAAGATACGGAGTTCCATCATCATCAATAAATAAAGAATTGTCTATTGATTTTTCATTCTTAAACATTGGCTCTTTGACTTCCTGTTTAAAAGGGCCTGTGGGAGAATCTGATGTTGCAACACAAATATGTTCATCAGCAGAATAATACATATAAAACTTATTATTTATATAATAAACTTCCGGTGCCCAAAACCATTTATCGCCCCAAACATCATCTTTATTCAATGCCAGCATTTGTTTCTTTTCTTGAGGAATCGACCAATTTTGCAGGTCATCAGATTCATATACAACTATTCCATTAGGACTTTCCGTTCCATAAGCGTAGTATTTACCATTAAAAAGAAGTATATATGGATCAGCCAATTGAAGATGAGAGGCATTTAATTGAGAGAAAGATTCAAATGATAGAGTAATAAATAAGCAAGTAACAAGTATCTTGATATAATTTATCATATTATATTGATTATAAAAGGTTTCTATTTCAATAATAAAAAATGCACCCTAAAAGTATTCATAAAACTTTCGGGGTGCATAAATATCATCTAAGTATAATTTGGAAATACTTTAAATAACAAAAAAATTATTGTTTAACTCCAAATTTATATACACAAACATGGCTGTATTTTTCACCCGGTTGAAGGATTGTTGTTGGAAATTCAGGTTGATTAGGAGAATCAGGATAATGTTGAGTTTCCAATGCAAACGATTCACGGTGCTTTAATGGATCGTTAGTTTTTCCAACTGAAGAACCATCAAAGAAGTTGCCTCCATAGAATTGAACTCCCGGTTCAGTTGTATAAACTTCCATATAACGTCCGCTTGTTGGCTCAAGGACACTACAAGCTAATTCCAAATCATTATCAGCTTTTCTATTAATAACAAAACAATGGTCATAGCCATGGCCAAGTTTTAGTTGTTCATCATCGTTGTCAACTCTAAGACCAATTTCTGTAGGTTTTCTAAAATCAAATGGTGTATTTTCAACAGCCGCTAATTTACCAAAAGGAATAAGATCTGAATCAACAGGAACTATTGAATCAGCATTTATCATCATAATATGATCATTGATTGAGCCTTTTCCTTCTCCATGAAAGTTAAAGAAAGAATGATGGGTAAGATTTACAGGAGTAGCTTTATCAGTAGTTGCATAGTGCTCAACTTTGAAAGAGCCGTCGTCAGAAAGAGAATAAACCATCTTGACATCAAGATTGCCAGGGAAGCCCTCTTCCATATCAGGTGAAAGATAAGAGAAATAGATAGAATTAGGAGTAACTGAGTCAACATTCCAAACTACCATGTCAAATGCCTTGTCACCACCATGAAGACATTGACCATTACTCCAAGCAGAAAGATTATATTCCTGACCATCTAATTCAAAATGACCTTTTGCAATACGATTTCCAAAACGACCAATCGTGGCACCAAGGAATCTCTCACCTGTATTATGAACATATCTGTCTAAATTCTCGTATCCAAGAACAATATCTTCATAATTACCATTTTTATCAGGAGTGAAAAGAGAAACAACACGACCTCCAAAATTGGTGACCTGCATAGTAATTCCGGTATTATTTTGGAGTGTATAAAGTTTTACCGGTTTTCCATCGATAGTAGCTTCAAAAGCTTTTTCAGGAATAAGATTAAATTTTGGAGCTTCGGCTTTCTTTTGACAAGAATAAAAAGACCCGCCAATGGCAACTAACGCCATTAAAGAGAAAAATTTTAATTTCATGATAAATATATTTTAATGTCAATATTCTTATACTATAACTATAGCAAACTTTTCAGCGATAAAGATAATTAAAGAAGAAACATTAATTAAATATTATTTATCAAATTTTAAATCAAATATATTAATATTCCTGTCAATATAAATATGTAGAAAAAGAAGTACGTTATTAATTTTTGGAGAGTTTCTCTAAATCTTCCAATGTAAGATTACCTATTAAAGATATAAATGTTGCTGATTCGACTTTTGAGTTGGAAGAATTCTCGGTAATAAGAATCAAGACTTCATCAATTATATCCTTTGTTTTATATTTTGAATACATAACAACGTTAGAATCTTCATCCTTTATTATCATTAAAGGCTCATATTTTTTATCGTTTTTAATAGCTTGAAAATCTTTAATCATCATATCTGCCACATTAGTCTTTTCAGTAGTAATAAGATTGATAGATTGAAGCTTTGGAATTACAGAAGAAATATTTACATCACCTGTATTTACATTCATACCAGAAAACATCTTTAGCATTGTTTTTGATATGTAAATAGAGGTAACATCTTTCATATCTGTATATTTTTCAACTAAGGTCTTTGCCGGAGAAGCAAGAGCTGAAAAAAGGAAAATCAATAATAAAATATATTTAGGTCTCATTTGTTTAAAAATTATTAGTTAAAAATATATTGATAGTTAACTGACTCATTCAAAAAGATCGGGAATTTACTATTCACTTATGCAAAATTTGATATACAATCTATTTGAATACATTTTCTATTGTAGATTTAGTTTTAGTTATTTGATTATTAGCTTCTTTAATAGCCAAATTACCCTTATTTAAATTTTCACCAACTATTTTAAGAATTCTTTCTGTTTCAACATAAGCCATCTGTGGGTCACTGAAAGTATCTTTTGGTGTATTATTTAGATTTCTTATGTAAAAAGAAAGACTTATAATAAATATGAATATTGCCGCTATTGAAGATATCGCAAAGATCATTTTAACAGACTTAGATTTCTTATATTTTATTGGTTGAGAATCATTTTTATTGAAATCAATTCTGTAGATTTCTTCATCAAATTCATCAATGTTTCTACTAATATTATCTTTTAGATTTATTGGAATCTCAGTTGCATCCTCACAGTTTAAAGATTCCACAATCATCTTGTCAGTATAATATTTATCCGGTAAATCGTCATCTTTAAGCAACTCAAGAAGTAAAGATTCCTCCTCTAAGGATGTATTTCCATCATAGAATTTTGGAAGAAGAATATCTATTTCATTAAAATCTTTCATTTAATATTATTTTATTTTTTACACTAATGTACAAATACGCCATTTATATACCTTTTGTTAGGTATCTCTTTTTTGAGTGAGCTATAGCGGGTTCGTTAATATTCAATTGTTCCCTTTTGATAAATATTTAATTGCTCTTTCATTTTCTTTCTTGCCCTTGAAAGTAGGACTCTGATATTTACAGAAGAATAACCTGTAACTTTCTCAATCTCTTCAATAGAAAGGCCTTTAATATGTCTTAAAAGGATAACCTCTTTTTGTGGAGGAGGAAGATGATTAATAATTGAATAAACAATTTTAAGTGACTCTCTCTTTTCAAAATCAATTTCATTATCAAAATCCTCACACTTTTCAATTTCTACTTGATTTGCTTGAAGTTTAAATTTATTTGAATTCAGATAATCTAAACATAAATTTTTAATAACTGTAACAGCAAAAGCTATAGGAGAATTCAAATCATCAAGTTCATCTCTTTTATTCCATAATTTAAGATAAGTTTCCTGAACCATATCTTCAGCCTCCATTGCATTTCCAATGAGTTTAAAAGCAATAATATAAAGCTTTTCTCCAAGAGGCAGAAATGTGTTTTTGAAAGCAATCTTATCCATAATTACATGAAGGAATATTTTTCTATTTAGATTTTGATATTTTCTCTGGATCTATTGTCCCTTTAATAAATACCATGGAAGGTGAGTCACTTATGGAAACTATAACCATTTCAGAAATCTTTTCTTTCTCTATTTTTACATAAATAGAAACATCTTCATTGTCTTCATTATTTTTTAATATAAGTTCATAACCTTCAGTTTTAAGATTAGATACCTTATTTTTAAAAGACAATATATCATCTTTACTACATTCATCAAAAGAAAGGATCTTTACTGATTTGATATCTTTAATATTATCCTTTAATTCTTTATCTGAAAAATTTATGCAGGATTTAGCAATACTTAAGCCCAATGAGCCAACATTAAGAGACTGCACTCCTTCTTTTTTGGAAAATTCTTTATAAATATCATCGGCTCCTTTTGGAAAAACTGATAAACTTATAAGTGTTGAGACAACTATGAAAGCATATTTTCTTATCATGATTATAAAGTTTAAATGATTAATGTTTTTATATTAACTGTTTATTATAATGACGATGAGAATCTATATTTGTTACAATAGTTGATTTCTTTTTTCAACATTTTTATTAATGAATATTATTAAATCATCAGATAAACATTTCTTTTAGCTCTATTATGTAGGTCTCAAATAATTTGATAAAAAAAATGCCGGCCCTACTGTGCCAGCATCTGATTAATTTTTTCAAAAAGTTTTAATTTATTAAATGGTTTTGAAACTACTGAATAGTTATCATTTTCAAACTCAGCAGGAAGATTCAATTCCTCACCAAGAGCTGTCAAGAAAATAATATTTATGTCTTTTGTCTCTTTATTCTCAGCCAATTTATGAGCAACATCAAAACCGCTTAAGCCAGGCATCATAACATCTAAAAGAATTATATTAGGTTTTCTTTCCTCAATAATGTCAAGAGCTTCTTGTCCACTATTGGCTGAAGCTGTTTCATATGGTTGATTTTTAAAAAAAACTTTTAAAAGCAAAACATTTGTACTTACATCATCTACAATAAGAACAAATGGTATGTGATTCTCCATAATTCTATCTTTAAATATAATGTGATTCTATTTTTAATATAAATATATGTATTATTTAATATTATAACACAATATTTACTAAGTAAATCTCATTTTTATTATTAAATATTTAATTACAATGTATTGTATATACAATGTTCATTGCTATTCTCAAATTCTATAGTAATATGTTTAATTTTAAACGGCTCAACAAGTGTTCTCAATTTTTCTTTTAATAATTCTTTATCATTAGAACATGTAACAACATGTAAAGTCATGACATGAAAGTTTCCATCCATTGTCCAAACATGTAAATCATGAATTGAATCGACATCTTCTTGTGATTCTAAAAGTTTTTTGAGTTCATCTATATCTACTCCATCAGGAATAGCTTGCAGAAAGATTCTAAATGTAGCCTTAAGATTTGTATAAACATTAAACAACACCCACATAGATATTGCAAGAGAAAGAATAGGATCAAGAATATGAATATTGACAAACATCATCACTATACTTACTATTAATACCGATATCCACCCAAGAACATCTTCCATTATATGAATAAAAACAGCCTTTTCATTTAAAGAATCCCCTTTTTTAAGTTTTAAGGCTGCAGCTCCATTTATAATAACACCAACTATTGCAAGAATAAGCATTTCTTCCGCTTTTACACTTTGTGGGTCCTGAATCCTTTTAACAGCTTCTATAATTACAAAAACAGAACTTAAAAATAAAACACCTGAAAGAAACACAGATCCTAAAAGAGAAAAGCGTTTATAGCCATATGAGTAAAATTTATCTCTTTTTTTAAGCGCTTTCTTTTGAAGAGCCCATGCAACAGCCAATGAAAGACAATCTCCAAAATCATGAAGCGCATCGGAAAGAATCGCTATACTGTTTGTAAAAATACCTCCAATTAATTCTATTACCACAAAAATACTGTTTAGAAAAAAAGCTATCTTTATATTTCCTGTAGTATTATTATGATCATGTGCATGAGCATGTGAATGAGTATGTGTCATATCATTCTATTTTTAAATATTTTTGATTACGCTAATAAAATATATAATGATTATAAAATCAGATTTTAATACTTGATACTATTTCATTTTTGTGATTTAATAGACTATTACTAAATATAAATACCTTCAACTTTAAAAATGCGCTTAAATATAATATTAAATCTTTTACATGTTTCCTTTTATATTTAAAAACAGTTATTACTAATCTATTTATACTTCAGCATTAGATATTTATAAAGGTGTTTACAAACCGAACTTAAAAAAATTACTATAAATATAATAATACAAAGTCAGAACAATACCTTTAATTCTTTATAAATTTCTACACAATATCAATATATAAATATTATATTAGTTAGGAAAGGATAGGATAGAAAAGAATAGAATAAAAACAATATTTGTATATGATTTATGATTTAATAATAATCTAATATTTATGCACGACTCCTTATTCAATTCAAAATATCGAAATCTCAGATAGTTAATTTATATTAATCAACTATCTAAAATAACTATTTCTATAAAATGTAGTACAGTTTTTCTGAGATTGATTTTGATATTATTGCAAACTGAATAAGAAATTCATTTTTGAAAACTTTAATTCACTAAACTCAAAAGCCATATTATAAGCTATTATGGCTCTGCGGATAAAGTTAGATATAGAAATCCCTATAAACGAAAAAAGTCCCCGTTGATTTCTCAACGAGGACTTTCTCTCTTAAAAC
>JAUNSR010000031.1 GCA_030539115.1 Bacteroidales bacterium | reverse complement strand
AAAACCTTTATTTAAACATTTAACGCCTTTATTTAATCACGCAACAAAAATAGCTTCCCCTTTTTTCATATCTGAGAAGATGAGGTGACAAATCTGTTAAACTTTTCATTGCTTTTCTAAATTTCCAATTATTGGTAATAGAATATGTTTTTATCCTTTACTAAACCTATTGTTGTTTATGATAAGTTTCTATATTTATGAACTTGTTCTCTTTCTATATATTATAAAACCTATAATTATTGATTATTAAGCTTACTAAATTCTGAAAAATTATTCAACCCAACTTTTTATTTAATATGTTATTCTTGTTATTTGTTTATTCTCTTTGTTGGTTTATTCTCTTTAATTGCCTTTTTTAGTAATAGAAATCATATTAAATAAGCAGTTGTTAGGTTTTGATTAAATAATTAAACATCAAAATATTGTGAGTAACAAATAAAATATTTACTTTTGCGCACTGATTCCGATTAAGGCCGAAAAGAGGTTTACACCGAAGTTAAACCCGCCTTGCGGAGGTAACCTGAATAAAAATATTTATCAGATGTACGTAATCGTAGAGATTCAAGGACAACAATTCAAAGCCGAAGCAGGTAAAAAGTTGTATGTTCATCACATTGCAGAGGCTCAGAACGGCGTTGAAGTTGTTTTCGACAAAGTTCTTTTGGCTGACAATGATGGCGTTGTTACAGTAGGTGCTCCTGTTGTTGAAGGCGCTAAAGTTATTTGCGAAGTTATTTCTCCTATTGTTAAAGGCGAAAAAGTAATCGTTTTTCACAAGAAAAGAAGAAAAGGTTCAAGAAAACGCAATGGTCACCGCCAGCAGTTTACTCAAGTGTTAATTAAAGAAGTTGTTGCTTAATCATTAAAATTAGAAGAAAATGGCTCACAAAAAAGGTGTCGGTAGTTCTAAGAACGGACGTGAATCCGAAAGCAAAAGATTAGGCGTTAAAATCTTTGGTGGACAGTTTGCTAAAGCTGGTAACATCATCGTACGCCAAAGAGGTACAGTTCATCACCCAGGTGAAAACGTTGGGATTGGTAAAGATCATACTTTGTTCGCTCTTGTAGATGGCACAGTGTCTTTCCGTAAGAAAGGTGAAAACCGTTCTTTCATCTCAGTGGAACCTCTTAACTAATTCCTGTCAGAGTTTTACCTCGAGATAAGAAAAAAAGAATGAGCTCCCGTTTTTTACTTTTAGTAAAAAACGGGAGTTTCTGTTTTTATTTACGTTTGCACTACGTATATTTGTCGTCTGTAATTGAAATATCATAAATTCAGTGTGTTTTATCACTCTCTAAGTCAAGGACAATTCTTTTGAAAAAGGCTTTTTGTAGTATACTTAAGGCTCTATTATTGGATAAATAATCAATAAAGCTTTCAAATGGAGAGTTATTATATTTAACACCGCTGATTATTGATGTGAAATCACAAAATGTTCTTTAAAAATTATTCTTTGTATAATTCCAAAAGAAATTTTTTTAAAAGAATGAATTTAAAGAAAAAAGAAATAACTGAAACATGCCATTATATATTATCTCATTTACAACAGTAATATGAGATAATAAAAACTAAGGCATAGAATAAAAAAGAAATAACTAAAACATATCATTATATATTATGCTAACGCTGAATGTAATCAAGGAGAATCCGGAAGAAGTAATCGCCAGATTAGCCAAAAAGCATTTTGATGGACGTCAGCCCATTGAAACAATTATCGAGTTGGATAAAACTCGCCGTACTGCTCAGGCAGAAGTAGATAAAAATCTTGCTGAGGTAAACAGTTTGTCCAAATCAATCGGTATGTTTATGAAAGAGGGCAAAAAAGATGAGGCAGAGAAAGCAAAAATCAGAGTTTCCGAGCTTAAAGAGCAAAACAAGTCGGATGAGAATATGATGAAAGATGCTGAAACTAAAATGACTCAGATACTTCTTACAATTCCTAACCTTCCTCATGCATCAGTCCCTGAAGGATATAATGCAGAAGACAATAAAGTTGAGAAAATGGGCGGTCCTATGCCTCATCTTATGCCTGATGCTCTTCCTCACTGGGAGATAGCCAAGAAATTTGACCTTATCGATTTTGAACTTGGTGTTAAAATCACCGGTGCAGGCTTTCCTGTTTATAAAGGAAAAGGTGCACGCTTGCAAAGAGCCTTGGTTAACTTCTTTCTTGACAATGCAAGAGAAGCCGGCTATCTTGAAGTTCAGCCTCCTTATGTTGTAAACGAAGCTTCCGGATATGGAACAGGCCAGCTGCCTGATAAAGAGGGTCAGATGTATTATGCGAATGAAGATGGATTATATCTTATTCCTACTGCTGAAGTTCCCGTTACAAATATCTATCGTGATGTTATTGTAAATGAAAAAGATCTTCCAATAAAAAATACAGCCTATTCAGCTTGTTTCCGTCGTGAGGCAGGTTCTTATGGTAAAGATGTTCGTGGGCTTAACCGCCTTCATCAGTTTGACAAAGTAGAAATAGTTCGTATTGCTCATCCTGACCATTCTTACAAAGATCTTCAGGAAATGGTAGACTATGTTCAAACTTTGGTAGACAAACTTGAATTACCTTGGCGTATACTTCGTCTTTGTGGTGGTGATATAAGCTTTACCTCTGCTTTAACTTTTGATTTTGAAGTTTATTCTGCAGCACAAAAACGTTGGTTGGAAGTTTCTTCAGTGTCAAACTTTGAAAGTTTTCAGGCAAACCGCTTAAAATGCCGTTTTCGTGGAGAAGATAAAAAGACACAGCTTGTTCATACCCTTAATGGCTCAGCTCTTGCTCTGCCTCGTATAGTAGCTGCTCTTCTTGAAGATCATCAACAAGAGGATGGCCGCATTAAGATACCGGCTGCTTTGGTTCCATACACCGGATTTGAATATATTGATTAATAAATAATTATATCTGAACGAATACCTGAGAACAAATGACCATAATAAAAAGAGTGCTTATTGCCTGCAGTTTTTTTTGTGTGTTACCTGTTCTTGGTCAGAATAATCCAGTTTCATTATTTACTAAAAATAATCCTCATCAATTTATGTTTTCCTTGGGAGCATACCCGATAACTTATATTGATGGGGATAATTTTTTTTATGGCGATGATGATTTTTTTAACAGCGATGATGATTTTTTTGACAATGAAAAAGGCTGGAGCTATTTATCCAAGAAAGCTTACACTCCATCGATTAATTTTTTCTATTCCTATCAGCTGAAATCGTGGCTCTCCCTTGGAGCTTCGCTTTCCTATTCAAGTTATTCCGAAACACATAGGAACCAGCTGACAGATGATATCCAATATAAAAAAAAGAGCAACTTCTTAGCTCTTACTCCCATTGTCCGTTTTGATTGGTTTAGGATGAGTGCACTACGCATTTACTCAGGCATAGGAATTGGCGGTGCATTTTATAAAAGGCAGGAAATGAATAGAAAAGATAATTCATTCTCTCCAAGTTTCAGCATTACATATTTGGGAATGACTGTCGGAAAAAGAATTTATGGCTTTGGAGAAATAAATTCCGGCACTAACGGCATTTTTTCCATTGGCATTGGTTATCGTTTTGGACATAAAAAGGAAAGCAATGAAAAATAATATAAGTATTTACCTGTTGAAATCATTGATTTGTTTCATCATTACTCTAAACGCCGGCTGTGTAGAAACTTGTGATCCAATCTCAAGGGCAAATCTCGCCTCAAATATCACTCAGGAGGCTTTACAACAAATCAACAATGATGCCATTTTATTTGATATTGCCAGGAAGACTCAAATCTGCATCAATGCATCCGATAACGATGAACGTTATGATAAGGAGATGCTTTATTTCCCTCATTATAAAATTAAATATGAAGAAAATAGAGTAATCATTAATGACCTATGCATCATAGAAACCAATAATAAGCCTTTGACATCTGTCGGAACTGAATGGAAAATTATGCGTTCGGAAGGGTTGTTTTCAATTATTAAACATCAAGCAGATGAATCTTTTTTAGTCCAGAATAATTATTCCAACAAATCCTATTATTCTTTCATGGCTAATAACGATAGTATTTATAAAGTCTTAGGTTCTCACTCCTTTAAAAGCGGATATGGCAAAACAGTTGAATGCTATATCGAGGATTCAGTCTATTTAAAAATGCCAAAGGAATGTGATTACTCTTATGAATATTATAAAAGATATGCCTTTTCAGGTTTACTAAAATTGCAGATAAAAGATTATGATGATGGAACGATATATAGTGAGATAAAAGAAAAATCTATAGAGGTGGAATTCCAAGGGGAAAAAGGATCTTTTTAGTAAAATTAATATTCAAGCTCTCCAATTCCCTGACGAACTATGATTGGCTCATCACCTGTTAAATCTACAACTGTTGATGGCTCATTAAGACCATAGCCTCCATCAATAACCGCATCAACCTGATTTTGATATTTCTCAAAAATCAGTTCCGGATCAGTGATATATTCATCCACGCTGTCATCATTTTTTATTGAAGCAGTAAGAATTGGATTGCCAAGGTTTTTAACCAGATTGCTGATAATATTATTGTTGGGAACTCTTATTCCAACAGTCTTTCTCATCTTATAAAGCTTAGGCAGACGGTTGCTTGCTTCAAGAATAAAAGTAAACGGGCCCGGAAGATTTCTCTTTAAAATTTTAAACTGGGCATTGCTCACTTTGGCATACTCGCTTATGTTGCTTAGGTCATAGCATATAATTGAAAGAAGAGCCTTTTGCGCATCGACACCACGATATTTGTAAATTTTCTCAACACTTCTTGCGTTAAGAGCATCACAACCCATTGCATAGACAGAGTCTGTTGGGTAAATAACAATGCCACCATCCTTAAAAATATCAATTATCTTATCTACATCCTTTTCATTAGGATTGTCAGGATAAATTTTCACAAACATACCGCTCATTATACACTTATTTATTTTCACTTTACTTAATCAAAACAAAATTAATGTTTTTTCAAGAGTAAAATGATTTAATTGTAATAATTGTTTAGCAATGAATTAATTAAAAAAGAGAAAGTCAATAGAATGAAAAAAAGCGACAGCCTAATTATAAAAAAATTAGACTGTCGCTTTTTGAAATATCATTATTATTAAGTTATTGAACCCTTATGCCCCCGCTTATCAACAAAAGAGAAAGCTCAGAAACCTTAGCCTGATAAATTGCTGAAAGTTTACGGTTGACGGCATCGATATAGCTCCTTTGAAATTCTCTGAACTCAATGCCCGAAAGCGAGCCGATTTTATATTTCTCTAAAGCGGCATCAAGATTTTCATAAGCCACATTCGCGCTTTCATTCTCAAAATCAACAATCTTTAGATTATTCTCATAAGTATTGTAAAGCTGAGCTAAATCACCCTGAATTTGAAGTGAAGCATCTTCATAGGAATAAGCGGCATTCTTGGAGTCAATCTTTGAATTTTTGATTTTTCTCACAGTTTCAAGTCTGCTAAATAAAGGCACATTCACTGAAAAGCCCCAATAAGGACCATGATATTTGTTAAAAGCATTCGCATTTGCAACACTCTCAGTCCTATTGTAGTTATATCCCGCATTTAATTTAATTGTTGGATAAAGACTGCTTCTTGCAATCTGAAGATCAAGTTCTGAAATCTTCATTTGTTTCTTTGCTATAAGAAGCGCCGTGTTAAAATTCAGAGTATTTGTTTCCAGAATCTCAAAAGACAAAGGTTCTGTCAATGCTATTGTGTCATTGACATAGCCGGTGTTCTGCAAATCACCGCACATTGCAAGATTTAAAGATATATAGGCACTTTTCAAATACTCTTTTTGTCTCATAAAACTTGAAGAATCGGCATTGAAGTCAATCTTTGCCTGCTGCATCTCCAATCCCGAAAGAACTCCTAAATTATATTTATCTCTTGCTTCATTAAATCTATCATTCGAAAGGCTAAGCGAATGTCTTGCCGCATCAAGTTTGCTTTGCTCCACAATGACAGAATAATACAATTCGCTTACGCTTACAATAATATTTTCTATCGCCATTTTTGTGTTTAATTCACCTATGGAGCGCATATTTAAATATTTATTGTGGTCTGCAAACATTGCCATGCCGTCAAAAAGCGTCCAATCAAGCACAACCCCTGCGGCATAAATATCAGAAGTGTTTTTTTCTTCTGAATAAGAATAAATATTCTCTCTTTGCGAGCCTGTGGCATTAACAGATGGAATAAACTGTGAATAGTTAACATTGTTATTGCTTTTCTGCTCTTCGTTCTTAATGATTTTTATTGAGTAATTCTTCTCAAGAGCCAGCCTCAAACATTCATTTAATGTAATGGACTCTTGTGAAAAAAGCTTTCCACAGACTGAAACCATTATCAGAAAAGGTATATATTTCATTAAATTCATAATCTTATTTTACTCATTTTTATTTATTGTCTTACTCATCTTCTTTTTAATAATATGACAAACAATGTTTCTATCTATTCTTATAAACTACAAATTTTCTTTTTTTACAAAAACCTCATTCAGTTTGCCTTGAGTCAAATAGGAATAGATTGCCGGAACAACAAACAAGGATAAAAATGTGGCACATGTCATCCCCCCGACAACGGCAATACCCATAGCCACACGACTCTCAGCACCTGCTCCGGTTGCCAAAGCCATTGGCAAAATTCCGAGAACAGTTGACAGACTTGTCATTAATATTGGTCTGAATCTTGAAACCGAAGCATCAACAATGGCATCAATAAGCTTTAATCCCTCATGTTTTCTTTGATTTGCAAATTCAACAATTAAAATTCCATTTTTTGCCACAAGTCCTATAAGCATTATTATCCCAATTTCGCTGAATATATTCATCGTTTGGTCAAAGTACCACATTGCTGCCATTGCACCAATTAAAGCAAGAGGCACAGTAAACATAACTATAAGCGGGTCTCTGAAACTTTCAAACTGAGCTGCCAAAACAAGATAAATAAAAATCAATGCCAATATAAATGCAAACATCAAACTCGAAGAGCTTTCTACAAAATCCTTAGAGCTTCCCGAAAGAGTTGTCTTAAAATTATCATCCAAAACTTGATCTGAAATTCTATCCATCTCCTCCAATCCCTGAGAAAGGGTTTTCTTTTTTGCAAGACCGGCAGAAACAGTTGCAGCAACAAATCTGTCATATCTATAAAGCTGAGGAGGAGTGGAGCTTTCGCTTGTCTCTATTAGATTGTCAAGATGGATAAGCTGTCCCTGTTTATTTCTGACATAGATATCCTGCAGGTCTGAAGGCTTGTTTCTATTCTCCTTTTCCAATTGGCTCATTATTTGATATTGTTTTCCATTGAGAATAAAATACCCAACACGTTGTTCACTCATTGTAAGCATTAATGTTTGAGCAATATTCTGCATAGTAACACCCATAACAGCCGCCTTGTCTCTATTAATATTGATTCTCAATTCAGGCTTTGTGAATTTTAGATTTACATCTGCCACAGAAAAAACAGGACTTTTGTTTACCGAATCCATAAAAACCGGAAGCACCCTTTTCAGCTCTTCAAGATTCTTTGCCTGAATAACATATTGAACCGGAAGCCCACCTCTTCTGGTGCCAAAAGTCTGAGATTGAGAAACCATAGTCTTTGCACCGGTAAACTTTTTAACATCAATGCCCAATTGGTCGGCAATATCCTGTTGACTGCGCTTTCTTTCATCAACCGGAGAGAGCCATACATTAAGGTTTGATCTGTTTGTATTACCTCTTCCAACCATTTCAATGATCCTGTCCTGTTCAGGCACAGTCTCCTCCAAATACCCGGAAAGCTCATTGCAGTATCTTTCCATATATTCAAAAGAAGCGCCCTCAGGAGCGGTTGAAGAAACTTGAATATTAGATCTGTCCTCCAACGGAGCCATTTCAGAAGGTGTAACCTTCCATAAAAGCCAAATAAAAAGAGCAGAGGCAAACACTATTATTATTGATAGCCAACGAAGCTTCATAAATCTTATCAGCCAACGTCGGTAAAGATTTGTCAAACCTGAAAAGAAAGGCTCTGTCTTTTTATAAAAAAGATTGTTTGTCGAATCTTTAGTTAGAAGCTTTGTGGAAATCATTGGAGTGAAGGTAAGGGCAACAAAGGAAGACACACAGACAGCTCCGGCAATCACTATACTAAATTCACGAAACAATCTGCCTGTTGTGCCCTGAAGAAATACTATTGGAAAGAATACTGCAACCAATGATATAGTCGTCGCCAAAACTGCAAAAATAATCTCATTTGTTCCCTCGATGCCTGCCTGCATTGGAGCCATCCCTTTCTCTATCTTTGAATAGATATTTTCCATTACTACTATGGCGTCATCAACAACAAGCCCGATAGCAAGCACAATAGCCAAAAGAGTCAGAATGTTAATTGTGAATCCCGCTATATACATTATAAAAAATGATGCAATAAGAGAGATTGGTATGGCAAGTATTGGAATCATGGTAGTTCTCCAATTCCTCAGGAAAAGGAAGATTATCAATACAACAAGTATGAAAGCTATAATAATTGTATCTTTTACCTCATTGATTGAGTTTCTTATAAACACCGTATTGTCATAGGCAATTCCCGCGGTGATATCCTCTGGAATATCCTTTTCAAGCTCCTCGATAACTTTGTATGCTTTATCAACAATATCTATGTAATTGGCTCCGGGCTGAGGCACCATGCTGCAAATAACCATCGGAACGCCGTTTCTTTTCAGTATGGAACGAGTGTCCTCTGCATCAACCTCTGCATGACCGATATCCCTAAAACGCACAACATTATCACCCTCACGACGAACAACAAGATTGTTAAAGTCATCAATACTCATCAATCTGCCAAGAGTTCTTATCGTAAGTTCGGTATTCTCTCCCTCTATTCTGCCTGAGGGCAGTTCAACGTTCTCTGCACTCACTGCACTTTGAACATCGGCAGGCGTTACTCCATAGGCTGCCAGTGCTGAAGGATTCATTTTCAGTCTTACCGAATACTTCTTTTCTCCCCATATTTGCACACTGCTTACATTTTGTATTGTCTGGAGCCTCTCCTTGTAATATCTTTCAGCATACATGCTAAGGTCTATCAATGAGCGGGTATCACTCTGTAAGGAGACACCAAAGATTGGTTGTGCGTCAGCATCAGCTTTCGAGACAGTAGGAGCGTCAACATCTTTTGGAAGTCGTCTCATTGCGCCTGAGACTTTATCTCTTACATCATTTGCCGCCGTTTCCAAATCAACTTCAAGCTCAAACTCAACTGTAATATTGCTTTGTCCATCACGGCTTTGGCTTGTCAACGACCTAATTCCCGGTATGCCATTTATCGCCGCCTCCAAAGGCTCTGTGATTTGTGTCTCTATTACATCGGCATTAGCTCCCGGAAATGTTGTTGATACAGAAATAATTGGAGGGTCCACACTTGGATAGTCCCTTACTCCAAGATAAAAATAGCCTATCAAACCAACTATTATCAATACAAGATTTAATACTGTGGCAAGAACAGGACGTTTTATAGAGGTTGTAGAAATACTCATTATTAACTCTTTTATTACAATTTTACATCAACACTTGCTCCATCTCTTAATTGCATTAATCCTCCCGTAAGAATTGTATCCCCCGGTTCAATGCCCGATATTACGGAAACATTCTTTTGATCTCTGCTTTCAGTCTCAACGGATATGCTTCTTGCCTTTCCGTTTTTAAGAACCCAAAGCCTTTTACCATCCATCTCAGGAACCACAGCCTCGGAGGGAACAGGCAAAAATTGCTTTGCCTCATCAAAAACCAAACTGCCCTGAGCGAACATGCCCGGCAAAAGAGAGTGATTGTTATTGTCGTATTTGGCTCTTAAGAGAATTGCCCTTGTATTGACATCAACCATTGGGTCTATTGCATATACCTTTGCTGTAAAGTCCTGAGTTTTGCCGGTGACATTGAATTTTACATCCTTGCCCAGCAACTCCTTGTCTGCATATCTTTCAGGTATTGAAAATTCAAACTTCAATACATTATTATCTACAATACGTGCTATTTTTGAACTTGGCTGTACATAGCTTCCTTCACTTACATAGCGGAATCCCATAGTTCCATCAAAGGGCGCCTTAATTTCTGTACGGCTTATTTTGACCTTTAAAAGAGCTATATCAGCCTCAAGAACATTATAATCTGTTTGAAGCTGGTCGAAGGCTTCACGGCTTATTGATTCCCTTTGCAAAAGTATTCTCTGACGCTCAAGCTTTTCGGTTAAAAGCTTCTTTTGAAACTCAGAGCGGGAAAGCTGAGCCTGCAAGTCTGCATCATCAACCTTTAACAGCATGTCACCCTTTTTTACAGCTTTACCCTCCTGGAAATATATGCCTACGACTTTACCGGTAATTTCCGCAACCAGATCAACCTCCTCATTTGCCAGCAGCGTGCCATTGGCTTGAATCCCGTCTGAATTAGTTTTATATTGAGCGATTATTCCGCTAACAGGCAATACTGCGGCTTTTTTTATATTTACATCCTGTTTTGTGTTGCCGGCATTACTGTTCTTAATGTAATAAGTGCCTAAGGAAATCAGCAGCGCTGCAGGAATTCCCCAATAAATAAGCCTTTTTTTATTTTTCATATATAGAGTTTATTCTTTTAATATGATGAATAGTTTGATAACCACATTCCAATGCACATATTTGATAATATAATTTCATTAAAGTTTAAATATACCAATGGGTATTTAACATTAATAAGCATATAGTCATTTTAATATTTAACTAATTCTAAAAATTGTAATACCTAATCCTAACACCCATTGTAATCAAAAATATAATTACGTTAAATAAACAGTTGTTTACAAATTATTTGTACATAAGTTATAATATAATCAGAATTATGATTATTCAAAAGATTCCAATCATATTTGCAAGAATGTTATTTCCCCAAGAATACATTTTTTACAGCATCGAGATATCCATAACCGTAAACATTATCAGGCATAAGATAACTTGTTTCAGTCCACTCATTCCAACTGTTTATAGTTATTAAAGGTGTTTGTTCGGGATGTCTGTCCAAATAATCTCTTGCCGAGATAAGCGCCTTTTCAAAGTTTTCAGGTGTATTATCTCTCATAACTGCGCTTTTGCCGGTTCTTGGACTGTTGTCCCAACCAACACTTACATGAGGATAATAAACTACATCGAAAACCGAGTCAATTCTTGCCCATTCTTTTTCAACATCGCTCATAATATCGGGATAAGAGCGGTTGACATCGGTAAAATGGACAAATTGATAATGGGTTGCACTTGTAAATCCCAATTTGTTTACAAAATCATTTTGAGGATTTTCGGACTTTGAGCCATCAATGCCACTGTAATTCACATTAATTACCCACATGGTTATCTGAAGGTCAAGTCCGGGGAATCCTGCCCTTTTTGTCTCCTCTTTAAACCAGTTTAGGGCATCAATTGTACGGTCAACACCACCAAGCCCGGCTATAAGCTGAGGAATATCATAAATCATAAACACAGGTTTTCCATCTATCTTATAATAAGAGGGCAGTTTGAAATATTTTTCAATATTTCTTTTGCAGATTTTCTCAAATTCATCTCTGTCAATTTTACCTGTCCAAATAATATTGTCTTCATTATACTTTGCAAGTCTGGTATCCCAAAGATTAAGAGCATCATGATTAGCCCACATAAGGTAAAATTTCATCTTGTCGGAATTTTTTGCTTTAAGAAATCCATTATCGAGAGTAGTTTCCATAAATGGACGTCCGTCATACCAATACCAATCAAAAATAAAAACATTTACCCCATGAGATGATGCCTGTTCTATCTCCATTTCCATTACAGAAGGGTCAGCCTCATTAATATAACCCCACAAAGGTTTTCTATTCCAATAATGTCCCGGATATCTATTCTGCATTGTCATTACTGTTTCCCATTCTCCTATTCCCCAAGGCCAAAAAGGTCGCAGACGCTGGTCATCGGAAGCATAGGCAGGATATAAGAATGCAGCCACGTCATATTTTTGAGTTTTAACATCTTTCTTCTGTGAATAAATATTTAATGAAAAAGCAATTAATAGAAGAATTACGATCCTTGATTTTTTCATGATATTATAAAGTGTTTACAACATTGGTTTTTTGATGTTTAAATATAATTACAAATAAATAAAGCAAGTGTAAGTTAAAACTCAAAATTGAAAATTTTATTCTAATTGTTGTTCTTGCTTTTTTTAATCAATGATACCTCACCTCAGTCACCATTTTGCTTATTTAAATATTTACTTGGATATATCAATATTACATAAAAAAGGAGGCTGTCAATCATTTGACAGCCTCCGGATATTATAGATTATTAGATAATTGTCTATTTGGCAAAAGCATGATGATAACCCTTAACCTTATCCCAACCGCCGCGTGTGAAATCAGGAACAGCTACTGCAGCGCTGTTGTTTTCCAAAGAAAGTGCGGACAGTTCAGCAAAAGAGCACCATTCAGCAAGGTCATAAACATCCATATCCAAAGGAAGACCGTTGCGAAGGCAATAAACCAAACGATAATCCATGATGAAGTCCATACCTCCATGACCGCCAACTTTTTTAGCAGTCTCTTCAAGTTCCTGATGAATTGGGTGTTTGTATTTTGTCATCATTGCAGCCTTAACATCTTCGGGAACAAAGCCATGATAAGAAAGGTTTTCATGATCAAGTTTTACATCATTATCAACATTTGCAGGTCTAAGAGCATAACCTTCAACAGGATATTTGTTTGCAAAACCCTCTGTACCTGTCAACTGATACATACGGCTGTAAGGACGTGGGGAAACGACATCATGCTGGATAAGCATTGTCTTGCCATTTTCCGTTCTAAGTATAGATGTAGTGTGGTCTCCGTTTTTAAAGTCTGTTACATCTTCACCTGTTGTGCGTTTTAGATAAGCAGGAGCAGAAACAGCCTTAGTATCTACAGATACGATATAGTTAAGTTTGTCACCACGGTGAATGTTCAACAATTGACAAGCCGGTCCAACGCCGTGTGTAGCATAAACATCACCACGATGATTGCGGTTGTAATCCATACGCCAGT
Source organism: Bacteroidales bacterium (assembly GCA_030539115.1). Taxonomy (GTDB): domain Bacteria; phylum Bacteroidota; class Bacteroidia; order Bacteroidales; family JAUNSR01; genus JAUNSR01. Next base: position 22,136 of record JAUNSR010000031.1, on the reverse strand, counting down.
TGTTCCAATAAGCAGGCCAGAAATCTTCCAAATTGTGGATGTAAGAACCCTCCACATGCATAACCTCACCAAATACTCCTTGTTGAGCCATGTTTAATGTTGTAAGTTCAAAGAAGTCATAAACACAATTTTCAAGTTGCATACAGTGTTTACGTGTTCTTTCTGATGTATTGATAAGCGCCCAAATCTCATCAAGAGTCATTGCAGCAGGAACTTCAATGGCAACATGTTTGCCTTTTTCCATTGCATATATACCCATTTGAGCATGATGTTTCCAATCTGTTGCGATGTAAACAAGATCGATATCGTCTCTGTCGCAAAGTTCTTTCCAAGCATCTTCACTTCCTGTGTAAGCTGCTGCTTCGGGTAAGCCGGCATTGGTTAATATTTTCTGAGTTCCCTCAACACATTCTGGACGAAGGTCACACAAAGCAATAATTTTAGTCCCTGGAATATGAGTAAAACGGCTTACAGCGCCTGGACCACGCATTCCTAATCCAATAAATCCAACTCTTACAGTATCTAATGCAGGTGCAGTTAATTGTATTACATCTGTTTGTCCTGCAGGTCTTTCAGGTACAACTGTTTGAATTGGCTGAACTGTAGTCGGCTCAGTTTTCTGACATGTTGAGTTACAAGAACTTGTTGCTAAGAGTGTCAAAGCAGCCAGTGTCAGGGTGGTGAATAATTTATTCATAAGATAAATGGTTAATAATTTCCCTAAAAGGGAAGAGTGTTTAAAAAAGGTTTAAATATTGATAACATGATGGGTTAGAGAAAAAATTAAATTATGCTTTTTCCCAAACTTTGTGCAAAAATAATAAAATAAATAATTTGTTGGTATTTTTGTAATACTAATAATTAATTTTATTAAAAAGATCATATCCTATAAGAATTTTAAAAGGTGATGAACTCTTCATTTCAGCCTTTTAATATAATTATGGCTCTTAAAGGTGAAAAATAAATTATCCTATTATCGCTCAATTTTAAATCTTAGTCTGAGAATAGGGGAATTAAAATCATAACTAATAATCTTGAATCTTCCTATTTGAGATGTGTTTTCAACATGTTTGCCAATACATGGGCATATATCGTAATCACCGATAGTAACAATCCTTAATGTATCGGAGGCATCCTCAGGAAGCTTGCTCAAATCAAGCAATCCCTTTACATCCTCTCTCTTTCTGTAATCGATATTAACATCGAGATTTCTGTTAATGACTTCATTTACTCTTTTCTCAATTTCAAGAATGTCATTATCTGAGATATTTTTTTCAAGAACATAGTCAGCCTTTGACTTTTTTCTCTCTATATGTGCATTTTTTGACCTCTCACAGCCAAACATTCTAATCATAGTCTGATTTAAAATATGCTCAACTGTATGGCTCGGTTCAAAATAATCTTTTTTCGGGGTGTTTATTTCAGGGGTTTCCATAAAAAATGTCTATTTACCAATGCTTTCTTTCATATTTATTATTCAAAGCAAAAGTATCTCTCTTTATATTTTAAAACAAAAGTAAAGTGTATTATTTAAAAGGAGGTATAAAATTGCTCTTATTAAACAATACACTTACAAAATTATCAGAATAGTAATTATAACAATTCCAATCAAACCTTTGGAAACTGCCAAGGCTTTCTATATTCAGGCTTTATAAGCTCATTTGCGGCAGAATTGTTGAAAGTATGCTTTTTGTCATCATAAACCAGAGCGGTTTTTGTTCTTGCCGCAATGTTTCCAAGATGAGCATATTTGGCACACAAACTGCCATTTTCAATTGTGCAGGCTGTATTCATGTCTCTTTTTTTCATGCAGTCTACAAAATCGTTGGTATGAAACACCCTGTCATCTTTTTCAGGCACCTCTTTGACAGCCTCTATCTTATTTTTGTCAGGATAAACCTCCCAACTCTCACGGTTGGCAACCAATGTGCCATTAGTGCCTTTAAATTCAATACCATAATTTCTTCCATAAGGACCGCTTTCAGTTCCCGCAACATTAGACCACTCTATTGTATAGTCGTCAAATTCATATATAACTGTCAGAGTATCGAATGTTTCATTATAGCTGTCCGGGAAAGCAAAATTACCACCTGTTGCCATAACCCTGTTAGGCATCGACTTTACATTCATTCCCCACAGAGCCATATCCATAAGATGCACCCCCCAGTCTGTCATCAATCCACCTCCATAGTCCCAGAACATTCTCCAGCTGCCATGAAATCTTTTTGGATTAAAGCTTCTTTGAGGAGCAGGACCGAGCCACATCTCAAAATCCACGCCTTGAGGAATATCAGTATCTGGGATCGCAGGCCTTATAGATGCGTAATTAAAGTTTGCCCATACATTGACTTTTGCTATTTTACCTAATTTGCCGCTGTCAATATAATCTTTCATATCGTGCCAAAGTTTGCCGCTTCTTTGCTGCTGTCCCACTTGAACAACTCTATTATATTTTTTTGCCGCTTTAACCATTACATCACACTCTGCGATTGAGTTGGCAAGAGGCTTTTCCACATAAACATCCTTGCCTGCTTTGCAGGCATCGACAAGCTGAAGACAATGCCAATGATCGGGTGTGCCAATCATTACTGCATCTATATCCTTGTTGTCAAGCATTTTTCTATAGTCACCAAAAAGTTGAGGAGCCTTATTGCGTTGAGTTGTAAGTTCAGCTCCCCTGTTTTTTAAAACATTTTGGTCTATATCACAAAGAGCTATGCAGTCTATTTGAGGATTGCTCAATAATGCCTGCAAATCTCCCCATCCCATGCTTCTGCAACCGATTAATCCAACATTTATTCTGTCATTTGCACCAAGAACATTCCCATATAGATAGTTATCTTCAAGGAATGATGGCAATATTAATCCTCCTGCCAAAGCAGTGGCTGATTTTTTTAAGAAGTTTCTGCGAGTTATCATTATAACAGACAATTTAAGGTTGATTTTTATATAACAAATATTTAAGCATAGTTGATTAACACTATTCCACTACAATATCAAATTTGTCGCATTCACCATCTCTGTTTGCAAATTGCTTAGTAGTGGGTGATATGCCGAATAGAGGAGAATAGGTCCTTATTTTTATTGTTTTGCCGTCAGGCATAAATTCCATAATTCTAAGCCACCCGTCTCCTCCGTTGCCTTCCCATCCTCCGCCTATGGTCTGAACGTTGAACATCATCTGATTAACGGTTCTTCCACTTGCATTTTTATCCTTGCTGAATGCTGTGTTGTCTTCAAAATCGCCCGGTTTGCCAGTATGACCGCAGATGACAAGAACGATATTGGATGAGGGTTTTATTAATTTGTTCCATATATCTTCTCCCCAGTTTCTTGGAGAGATTGTGTAACCCTCCTCTTTTATCCTTTTGCCCGATCTTTCATGAAGATAGGAGTGAGTCATAAATATTACCCTATGGTCTTTGTATTCAGTTTTTTGGCAAAGCTCCTTTGCCCAATTAAGCACCTCATCTCTTGGTGCAAATTCTGATGTGATGACAAGAATGTTGCCCCAGTTCTTATCCTTAAACTCAAAGGCGGAATTTTCAAGCGACTGAATGCCGCTCCTGTTAGGATAGGAGGCGATACATGAGTTTTTCCAAGTTGAGTTTCTTTCAAAATCTATATATTCAGGAAAATGAGTCATCCCATTTTCCGCTCTTTTATATCCGTATTCATGGTTGCCGGCGGAAATTATGTATGGAACCTTATTGTCAAGCCTCTTTAATGAATTGGAGGCAGACTCCCACATCTCTTTGCTTGTCTGATTGAGCATCCTTGAGTCGATGACGATATTTTCATTCTGCTCAACTAAATCGCCGGTAAGAAGCACTGCCTTAATATTTAGATTGTTGATATTGTCGGCTATCCAAGCTGTACAAAGTTCAAATATTGGCTGGTTTATATCGTATTTTGTATAACCCTGTGGGTCGCCCATTAAAATCATGGAAAATGAATTGTTGTCTGAAAGATGCTGTTTGTCTGCCCTGTTTTGTGAAAAGCTGTATGAGCTCCAAAGCATCATTAGTAAAAGTATTATGATGTTTTTTTTCATGGTACTAAACTTTTTGTCAATTAAAATATTCAGCTGCTTTTCTTTGTAGCAGCTTTATTGCTTAAATATAAGCCCTTTAAAAATAATTTCTTATAACAAACAATAATTTTTTTTTCTTGAATACAATCAATCTTAATTTATGATTTTATTGTTATTGCTTTAATTAAAGATATTGATGATAAATTTGGTTTAATTGATGATTTCTAAATTTTGATTGGTCTAAAATTTTAACAACATAAGTATTTAGTTGAATATATTATAGTATAATTTACATAATACGTTAATAGTAAATATAAGATACTTAAGTTGTTTGTAAAAAATATTGATTAAAATTTTAAAATCACTGATGAAAATAAATTAATAGAACATAATAATAAGAAAGTCGGTTAATACTTATGAGATTACAAATCAAATAAAGCTATTAACTATGAAAGGATATGACGTGGTTTTTTTAATTGAGAGCTTAGGCAAGTGGCCTCATACAATCGATCAGATACATAATATAAAGAAAGTAAAGAATGCAGTAAACAATGTGGCGGTCGTTGCAATAGGAACTGCCGTGTTTGGATATTTGAAGAGCAGAAAGAGTGATGTACTGAGAGATGATGTGAAGAAGCTTCAAGGCTCAAATGTGTCGTTTTTTGCATGCGGCAACACTGCGGGGGCATATGGTCTTACACAGGATATGATGATTGAAAATGTGCCGATAGTGACTGAGGGGGGATTGCTCAAAGTGTTTTCGTTTCAATCGAAGGGCTACTACCTTGTTACAATATCATAGAGGATTATAAAAATAAACTGCCTTTTTATTAAATCATCTCAAAAAAGAGTTTTAATAAAAAGGCAATTTATAAAGTTGCAAACACTATATTCAATAAATCCCACAATCGCTTCGATTATTAGGCAGACAGTGATCGAGCGTCAATCGTTTGAGATTTATTCTCTTCAATATATATTTTGCTTTTCTTTTCAAATCGGTATATAAAGCTGATTGCAGCCATTCCCAAACCGCAGACAAAGCCAAGCCAAATACCAGGAGCGCCAAGTCCAAAAACAAACCCGCATAAATAGCCAATAGGAATATTCAATCCAAGATATGCAAAAGTGGCATAAATCATTGGCTTTTTAACATCGGAAATGCCTCTTAATGCTCCAAGAGAAACAACCTGAAGACTGTCCGGAATCAAATATATTGCAACAATAAGGAGCAATTTGGCTGACACCCTGCCAACTTCGGGATCAGGTGTGAAAAGATAAGGGATTTGGAATCTGAAGATTACAATTAATACAGCAATAATAGACACAGAAAATATCGTTAAATGATAGGATGCATGAGCTGCTTTTCTCATATCCTGCATGGCTCCTCTTCCAAACTGATGACTAACCCTGATTGTTGTGGCAGCACTAAGTCCGGAAAGAATCATAAACACCATAAATGAGATGTTCATTGCAACTTGGTGGCTGGCAAGGGATGCCGCACCAAGCCAACCGACCATAATGGCGGTGAAGCTGAAAGCTATCTGCTCGACAAAAATTTGGGTCCCGATAGGAAGTCCGGTTTTGGTAAGCTCCTTGAATGACTCTTTTGAAAAATTCTTTTTGCAGAAGAACAAAAAGTATCGTCTAAGGGATACCCTGTTAAGGAACACTGCAATAAATGCAATCGGCATCAGCATTCGTGAGATAAGAGTTGCATAGGCAGCTCCTTGAACGCCCATTTCAGGAAAACCGAATTTGCCGTAAATCAAAAGATAGTTAAGTCCGATATTTAAAACGTTGGCTCCGATAGTGATTATCATTGCCTTTTTGGTATCGCCAAGACCCTCCATAAACTGTTTGAAAGTTATGAAAATCAAAAGCGGAATCAAAGATGCTACCATGATCCTAAAATATGGTACAGCAAGTTCAACTACTCTTTCAGTCTGTCCCATATTTCCCATAAAGAATGACAGTACATAAAGAAGAATTCCAACAGCAATGCCGAATATCATATTAAACAAAAAAGAGTTCTGAAATAGATTGGCGGAGACTTTGTGTCTGCCGCAGCTGATGTTTTTGCCGACAAGCGGCGTTACTCCCATTGCAGTACCCATACAAAAAAGCAAACCAACGTTGAAAATTGCTCCTGCATAAGAAACAGAGGCAAGCTCATCGGCGCCTAAACGCCCAACCATCATTGTGTCTGCCATTTGTACAACAACCTGTCCTATTTGAGAAAGCATAACAGGTATGGCTACAGATAAATTTCTCTTATAAAATGGTAAATAAGTTTTAAAATGGTCCATTAAAAAAGGAACTAAGAGTTAGTAAATAAGGAAATTCTCATAGTTCGTTGCCGAAGTGTCTTAACCGTTATAATGGAATTTCTGGATAGTAAATTAAATGTGACTAATAGAAATCTAATTTCTGTCATTAGTTTTTCGTGAACAAAGATATTGCAAGCCGAATTCAATAAAAAAAATGAAAGAGAAAACTTTCAATTTTTATTGATGAGGCACAGCATATTCTCTGCAAAAATAATATGATAAATCTCTCTTTTTTTTAAAAAGAGATAAATTAATGATAACTATATATAATAAAGAAGGGCGGCCTGTCGCAGGCCGCCCTTTTTATCTTAATGTCAATGGAAAATCCATTGATATTGAATGTAAAAAAATACCTCGTGTTTTTCTTTTTAATTGGTAATAGTCTAAGATCGTTCTTCAGGTTGTGTTATTTAAGGTATTGTGTTATGGTTGTGTATTTAAGGTGAGTCAAATGTATTGCGATAATTAAAATTGAACAAGAGATTTTGTATGTTATAAAACATAAAATGCCCTTTTTGAGTGTTAAATCCTGATTTTTAACATATCAATATTCGTTTTACTCTCTTTTTACCTTGAATTAAGACAATAAATGTAAATAAAAATAGGTGATATTTTTAATTTGATAACTTTGTACAAGATTTAAAACAAAAATAATAATGTCAACTTATACTGAAGACACAAGAAAAGTAACAACTCGCAGACTTACAGAAATGAAGTCACGAGGAGAGAAGATTTCCATGTTAACATCTTACGACTATACAATGGCTAAGATTGTTGATGGGGCAGGGATGGATGTCATTCTTGTAGGTGATTCTGCATCAAATGTGATGGCAGGCAACATAACTACACTTCCCATGACTTTAGATCAGATGATCTATCATGCTCAGGGAGTGGTTAAAGGAGCAAAGCGTGCTCTTGTAGTTGTGGATATGCCATTTGGAACATATCAGGGCAACTCTAAGGAGGCTCTTTCAAATGCCATCAGGGTGATGAAGGAAACCGGTGCAGACTGTCTTAAACTTGAGGGAGGAGAGGAGATAAAAGAATCTATAGAGAGAATCCTTACAGCAGGAATTCCTGTAATGGGACATCTTGGCTTGACTCCGCAGTCTATAAATAAGTTTGGTACTTATGCCGTAAGAGCAAAAGAGGAGGCAGAGGCAGAAAAGCTTAAGAGCGATGCCAAATTGCTTGAGGAGATTGGATGCTGCGCTGTAGTATTGGAGAAAATTCCTGCAAAACTTGCAAAAGAGGTTACAGAAATGCTAACTATCCCTACTATTGGCATCGGAGCCGGTGCAGGATGTGACGGACAGGTGCTTGTTGTTCATGATATGCTTGGAATGAATAATGGATTTTCACCGCGTTTTCTTAGAAGATATGCAGATCTATTTACAGTGATGACTGATGCCATACACCAATATGTAGAGGATGTGAAAGCTCAGGACTTCCCTAATGAAACGGAGCAGTATTAATTTGCTCCCGACATTAGGATAAAAAATAATCCCCATGCTTAATCATTATTTAAGCATGGGGATATTTTTTATATTGTAAAGGTATTATCCGTAGATGATATGTCCGTCTTTATCAGTGTTCTGCTCGATGAAACTCTTGTTGTATTGAGTCATACCTCTAAGTGACATTCCCATACTTGAGAAGCCTCCGTCATGGAAGAGGTTCTGCATTGTAACTTTTTTGGTAAGGTCTGAGAACATAACAATGCAATAGTCTGCACACTCCTCTGCAGATGCATTTCCAAGAGGTGACATGCGGTCAGAAAAGTCAAAAAGACCATCGAAGCCTTTAACACCGCTTCCGGCAGTAGTCATAGTAGGAGACTGAGAAATGGTATTTACACGAACACCCTTTTCACGACCGTAGATATAGCCAAAGCTGCGGGCGATTGACTCTAAAAGAGATTTAGCATCAGCCATGTCATTGTAGCCATAGAAAGTACGCTGTGCAGCAACGTACGAAAGAGCAAGAATAGAGCCGCCTTCAGAGATAGCATCAAGTTTTTTAGCTGTTTGTATCATCTTATGGAAAGAAATAGCTGAGATGTCGAGAGTCTTGTCCAACATGTCATAATCAAGATCATCATAAGTTCGCTTTTTACGAACATTAGGAGACATACCGATTGAGTGAAGAACAAAATCTATTTTCCCGCCAAGCAATTTCTGTGCCTGAATAAACAGCTGCTGAAGATCTTCGACACTTGTAGCGTCGGATGCAACTACAGGAGCATTTAATTTTTCACCAAGTTCGTTGATAGTCCCCATTCTGACAGCCACCGGAGTATTTGTAAGAACAATCTGTGCACCCTCTTCAACTGCTTTTTCTGCAACTTTCCACGCAATAGACATATCGTTAAGCGCGCCGAAAATAATACCTCTCTTACCTGCAAGTAAATTATGAGCCATAATCAATTTAAACGTTAGGTTAATAAATCCCGAATCATAATCTGAATAATTGATTATGAATATCCTCTCTTTTATTTAATAAGTATATCTATAAAGGAAAGTCAAAAAAATTTTTTAAACACAACCAATAAATACAATGATATCAGGAATAAAAATAAAGAAACCGATTTTGAAAACTCTTTGTAATTTTCAAAATCGGCACAAAAGTAACAAAAATGTGTAAATAAAACAGTTTTCTTATACTAAATCTACCTATTCATGAAAGTAAACTCTTTTCACCCTGGAGGATATGGAGGTTATAATTTCGTATGGAATGGTGTTGAGCCGGTCGGAAATGAGACTTACGGGAAGCTCTTTTCCAAAAATAATAACTTGATCACCCTCTTTGCAGTTTATGTCGGTGACATCTATCATGCAGGCATCCATACATATATTGCCAATTGTAGGACATTTCTGACCATTTATTATAACATGCATGTTTCCGTTTCCAAGACGGCGGTCATATCCATCGGCATAACCAATAGGAATAACGGCAATCCTTGAAGTGCGCTCCAAGAAGCTTTTTCTTGAATATCCAATGCTTTCTCCCTTTTCAAGAGTCTTGATTTGAAGAATTGTGGTTTTTAAAGTACTGATATTTTCAAGGTGCATATTAACATTAGAGGCCTCCATTCCGTAAAGTCCAATGCCGAGGCGAACCATGTCAAGTTGCTCATTGGTGAAACGCTCAATTCCGGCAGAGTTTAAAATGTGTTTAATTATTTTGTGGTCGGATGCTTTCTCAATCTTGTTTGCGCACTCTTTAAAGACATCGATCTGTTTTTTTGTAAAGTCATCAAAAATAAATTCATCGGCGCCTGCCAAATGAGAGAATACGGAACGCACAATAACTGCATTTTGTTTTGAAAGCAGATCGGTCAACTCGTCAATCTCTTCAGGCAAAAATCCCAAACGGTGCATTCCAGAGTCAATTTTTATATGTATAGGGAAATTTGTTATCATACATTTCTCAGCCTCCTTGATAAGAGCCTTTAAAAGTCTGAAGCTGTATACCTCAGGTTCAAGAAAATGAGTGAAAAGTGTCCTGAAAGTGCTGAACTCAGGATTCATTACCATAATAGGAGTGGTGATGCCTCTTTTTCTAAGCTCACTGCCTTCATCTGCAACAGCCACTGCAAGAAAATCACAGCCGGCATCCTGTAGTGTCTTGGCAAGTTCATAGGACCCGGCCCCGTAACCAAAGGCTTTAACCATGCAAACCATTTTTGTTGTTGGCTTAAGCTTCTCTTTATAGGCATTGTAGTTATGGATAATGGAATCAAGATTGACTTCAAGGATTGTTTCATGCTCGCGAAGCTCCAACCTGTCGGATATCTCCTCGAAATGGAAACGCCGAGCCCCTTTAAGCAGAATTGATTCATTGTTGATTTTTTCAAGCGAGCCTGATTGAATAAACTTTTCAGTAGAGAGATAAAATTCTTTCTCCATTGTAAAGAAAGCCTCGTTTTCACATATATCCCTTCCAATGCCAATGATTTTATCGACCTTTTTTCTCTTGCATAAATCGGCAACCTTTCTGTAAAGGGCCTTTGGAAGAAGTCCTGTCTGCAGAATGTCTGACAAGATAAGTGTGTTTTTTTTATCTGCCGATGCTCTTCTCATTTGAAAATCCAGGGCAATATCCAAGGAATTGATGTCGGAATTGTATGAATCATTAATGATAAGACAGTCTTTCTTGCCTTCAGTTACCTCAAGACGCATTGCAACAGGCTCGAGCTTAAGCATTCTCTTGGCAATAGTTGCTCTTTCAACTCCAAAATAAAGCATTACTGCCAAACAATGGATTGCATTTTCAACAGAAGCATCCTCAATGAATGGAATCTCAATTGTGCCCTCAAGTCCGAGAAATACATATTTTATTATTGAGGTCTTGTCTCCTTTTTCTATTGAAGATATATAAATAGGACGGTTTTTATCCTTCCTCGACCAGGCGATTTCTCTTGTTCCAAGGCACGCCTCTTCAATAGCAGTGGAAAGAAGCATGTCATCACCGTCATAAATGATAAGATCACAGCCTTTAAAAAGCTGAATCTTCTCATCTGCCTTTTGTCTGAAGTTGTCAAAATTTTCTTGATGAGTGTCACCTAAATTTGTTAGAATGCCGATGGTTGGTTTAATAATGTCGGCTATTTTATCCATTTCAAAAGGTTTGGAAATGCCGGCTTCAAAAATCCCAAGATTGGCCTGTTTGTTTAACTGCCAAACAGAAAGAGGCACCCCGATTTGAGAATTGTAGCTTCTTGGGGAGCGGACAATGTTTTTGTCGTCATGAAGAAGCTGATAAAGCCATTCTTTTACAATTGTCTTGCCATTACTGCCTGTAATGCCTATTACAGGGATGTCAAAAAGGACTCTATGATGCTTAGCAATTTGCTGAAGCGCCTTTAATGAGTCTTTTACAAGAAGAAAATTGGCATCTTCCATCATTTCACTCTGAGATGGAATTTCAGTGACGATGAAATTTCTAACACCTTTTTTATAAAGAGGGTAAATATATTTATGTCCGTCGTTTTTGTTGCTTTTAATTGCAAAAAACATACTCTCTTCAGGAAAAGTTAAAGACCTGCTATCGGTTAACAGTACGCTTATTGTAGAATCGTGAAAGTTAGTCTCTTTTAATCCAAGTATGTCTGCTATTTCAGAAATTGAATAATTCATAGTCGTAAAAATTTTTATAGCAAAATTCTGAATTTTCTATTTTAATGAAGTAAACTGCGAATTTAATATATCCAACGGCTTTCTTAATGTTTGAATCTCTTTTTTGTTGATTAGAAGATTGATCCTGTCAATAGTCTGTTTTAGAAAGTTCCTATATACAGCTGAATTTTGATTGAAAGGACGGTGAGAAATGGCTTTCGAAATTTTTTGGCACTCTAAAAGAGTGGATTTTGTTTCCTTTGAAAAATATGTCTCACTAAATCTTTCCTTAATATATTCAATTGCCATTGATGATGGATGGGTCATATCATCTGAATAGAACCTATAATCTCGCAGTTCATCTATCAAAATCTCATAGGAGGGGAAATATTTTAATGTTTCATCTTCATTGCACAACTCTTCAATGGCGAGCAAAAGTGTTGCTTTGCTAAGTTCGTTGCCATGAAGGGTGTCTTTTAAATGACGTATTGGACTTACCGTGAAAACGATGTTGAGGTTTGGATTTACCTCTTTTAATTGCTTTAATAAGGGTCTCCATTCTTCAACAATATCAGATACTGAAAGCTTTTTTCTGGTAAATTGATTGGCAGGTAATTTGTGACAATTTGCAACAACATCATTATTTTCTGTCCAACGATAAACATAAGATGTTCCGAAAGTTATTAAAAGCCATGATGCCTCTTTTAATTGCAGTGATGCTTTTTGCATCATCGAATTAATGTAATGAAGAGTTTCATCGACAGTGGTATATGAGAATCTTGAGTGATGATCAAAGCTGTGATACAGGTCATTCAACTTGAAAAGGTCATTCTCATTGTAGCTTTTCTCGTTCAAAAGATTTTTTAGAGACTGTGAAACAGTCATTGGATTGTATATTATCCCAAATGGATTGACAATGATATCGAAGAAATTTTCTTCAAGCCAATTTCCAATGTTTTCTGAAAAACAGGAGCCCATGATAAGGATTTTATCCTTATAGCAAATCTTTTCTTTTGACTCAGGAATGTCTGTCTCTGTTCTGAATATCATAATAGATTTTAAAAAAAAGAAAACCGACAATCAATATGTTTTTGTTATTTGTTTAGGTAATTAAAATTGCTTTGAGAATTAAAAAGACTCTCAATGGTTTAATCGTTTAAAAAAATAACAAAAACATACTGTTGCTGATTAATTTATTCATAAACAGCTTCGTGCCATTTTAATGCCGTATAAGCTTTATTATATGTTGAATTCGTGTTGAGTTGAGGAACAAATACGCTTATTCCACAACAGCGGTTAATTTCCAAATTAAGAAAAAGCTTAGTATAATTGTTGTATTTTACAACTTTGCCCATAACTGCTTTAAATTCCGGAAGAAGAGCAGGGTTAATAACTTCAACAACATTTTCCATATCATAGAAATCATTTAAAAAGTTAGGCTCTCTTCTTCCAAACTCCTGAATCGCTGACTCTGAAATATTGGAATAGTCGGCGCCGTCCAAAACTTTTTTATAAACAGCGGCAAGTTCATCGAGATAATTGCAGTCAATAAGAGAGATAGTGCCGTCAAATTTGTATCCGTTGTAAAAACTCATATAACCGGTACAGATTTTTTTTGGATCAAGAGTCGTTTCATTCAAATATGGTACGACTACTTGATAAGGAAAGCCTGCTCCTAAAATTTCAGTAGGTGATGCAATAATTGTCTTGGCAGCATCCTTAAGTTCATAAAGAGTTTCTGCGGAGCTCATAAAGCAAGCATCGAAAATGAGAAGATCAAGATAAGGAGTGCCCTCCAAAACTTTCCTTAAATCCCATATTTCAAGATAATTGGCGTTGTCCTGACCAAAACTCCTTTGCACGGGAGCAGATGGAAGAGTGTAATTGTTTGAAGGGAGCCAGGCAGTGCCATGAGACCAAAGTATAAGGCATTTTTCATTGGCATTATACTTTGAAAAGACCTCATTAATTACATCTTTCATCTTTTGAGGATCGACAGAATTAAACTCTGTATAGGTTTTTACTAATGTCTTTACAGAATTGCCGTTTAAATCTTTCTCTATCTTCCATAAATTTGGAGCTAAGCTCTTTTTATCTTCAAAAACCAAAAAGTTAATTGGTTTTTCAACCTTGTTCATCCCAACAAGTATAGAGTCTACATTCAATGTGGCATAATAACTTAGATTATTCTCTCCTGCCATATAAACTAAGACTGTTCTACTTATTTCCTCTTTTGGATTTTTTGGTTCATCCTCCTTACAGGAGGTGAAAAACAATAAAGAAAATATTATTGCTGCCTTTAAGTATAAAACAATATTTTTCATCAACTTGAAATTTATTTTGAGAATTCTTTATAAAACTCTACCACAGTTTTAATACCCTTTTCAAACATTGAAACTTGGAAGTTTTCATTTGGAGCATGTATATCATCTGATTCAAGACCAAAACCTAACAGAATAGATTTTACGCCAAGAATCTTTTCAAATGAGGCAACAATTGGAATTGAGCCGCCACGTCTTACAGGAACAGGCTTTTTATTGAAAACTTTCTCAACGGCAGCTTCAGCAGCCTTATAGGCAGGCAAATCTATCGGGCACAAATAGCTTTCTCCCCCATGAAGATATTCAACTTTAACATCGATATATTGAGGAGCTACTTTCTTTATATAATCAGCTACAAGCTTTGCTATTTTTTCAGAATCCTGCCCGGGAACTATACGGGTGGAAATTTTAGCATATGCTTTGGATGGCAAAACAGTTTTTGCACCATCTTGAGTATACCCACCCCAAATGCCGCAAACATCAAAAGATGGCCTAATTGTAGTTCTTTCTGTTGTGGAATATCCTTTCTCTCCAGTAAGTGCCTTTACATTAAGTTCGGTCATATATTTGTTTTCATCGAAAGGAACTTTAGACATAAGTTTTCTCTCTTCGTAAGAAACATTTACAACATCGTCATAAAAACCGGGCACAGTGATTTTCCCATCACTATTTGTCATTTGTGCAATCATCTTGCAAAGCTCGTTGATTGGATTTGCAACGCCTCCGCCATATATGCCGGAATGTAAATCATGAGAAGGCCCGGTTACTTCTATCTGCCAATAACACAAGCCTCTAAGACCGGTAGTTATGGATGGCACATCCTCTGCAACCATTCCTGTATCGGAAACAAGAATTATATCTGATTTTAAGAGTTCTTTATTTTCAATACAGAATTTCTCCAGAGAAGGCGATCCGATCTCCTCCTCGCCTTCAAACAGGAACTTTACATTACACTTAAGTTCTCCATTTTTAACGACAGTTTCAAAAGCCTTTGCCTGAATCATTGCTTGACCTTTGTCGTCGTCAGCGCCACGTCCCCAGATTTTACCATCTTTTACAACGGGTTCAAAAGGGGAAGTTTTCCAAAGTTCAAGAGGAGCTGCGGGCATTACATCGTAATGAGAATATATCAAGACAGTTGGCAGTTCAGGTGAAATCATTTTTTCTCCATATACCACCGGATTGCCTTTAGTCGGAAGAACTGTCGCATTGTCAGCTCCGGAACTTAAAAGAAGTTCAACCCAACGGTCGGCACATTTTCTCATGTCATCTTTTCTATCAGGATCAGAGCTGACAGATGGTATTCTCATTAAAGAAAACAGTTCCTCAAGGAATCTTTCTTTGTTGCTTTCAATATAGTTGTTCATATTATTCACGCTTTTAATAAATAAAAAATAATTCTGAATACACACTTTAAAAATTTCGTCTGCTTCTATCGAGCAATATATTGTCGAGAATCACCATTGCCGCCATTGCTTCCACTATTGGCACAGCACGGGGCAAAACGCAGGGGTCATGGCGGCCTTTAGCCTTGACAACAATATTTTCATTTTCTTTGTTTATTGTTTCTATATCCTTTAACAGTGTGGCAACCGGTTTGAATGCTGTTTTAAAATAAATATCTTCTCCATTTGAAAGGCCGCCTTGTATGCCTCCCGAATTGTTCGTTCTTGTATGAACTTTATCCCCTGTGCAATAGAAAACATCATTCATTTCAGACCCTCTCTTTCCAACACCTTCAAAGCCCATTCCAAGTTCAAACCCTTTGGCTGCGTTAATACTCAGCATGGCAGCCGCCAAAGAGGAATTTAATTTTCCAAAAACCGGCTCACCCAATCCAACGGGAACATTCTTTATTACGCAGCTAACTACACCGCCTATGGTGTCTCCATCAGATTGAACCTCTTTAATTAGGTTTTCCATCTTTTGGGCAGTCTCCATATCGGGACATCTTACAGAGTTGGATTCTATCTTCGAAAAATCTATATCATTATAACTCTTGTTCAAAAATATATCGCCGACTTGAGAGGTATAGCCATAAATCTCAATATTATATTTTCTCAAAGCAAGCTTTGCTAAAGCTCCCGCTACGCATCTTGCTATGGTTTCTCTGGCAGAAGAACGGCCTCCTCCGCGATAATCTCTGATTCCGTATTTTGAATTATATGTAAAATCTGCATGTGAAGGACGATAAACATCCTTTATATTATCATAGTCTGAAGAATGTTGATTTGAATTGTAAACTACAAAGCCTATTGAAGTTCCTGTGGTCTTTCCCTCAAATATGCCTGAAAAAAACTCCACCTTGTCATCCTCCTTTCTTGGAGTGACAATCGAAGATTGTCCGGGCTTTCTTCTATTAAGCTCTTTTTGGATGAAATCCATGTCTACATCAATTCCTGATGGCATTCCATCAATTACTCCGCCAATGCCGACGCCATGAGACTCACCAAAAGAGGTAAGAGTATATATTGTCCCAAATGTATTCATACAAAAATGATTATTTTCTCAATTATAACTTCCAGCTATCAAAATGTAGACAACATTGAAAATCATAAAATTACTATTATTAAATCCAAAGTTTTCCAAAAATACATTTTATTTGGAAAAATACATCCTTTTAATTCCTTTAGTGAAAAATTAGAAATAATTATTCAAGTAAATATTTTGAAAAATATATCCATTTAAGCTGCAAAGCAAAAAGAGAACAGTAAGAATTAAAAAATGATTTTGAAAAATAATTTTATTTAAGCCTCAAAGCAAAATGAGAATAATGATTATTCAATTGAAATTTGTATTAATGGTATTATCAGTTGATTTAATTCTCAAACATGAGATATAAACCAATAAAAATACTTTTTAATCTCTATGTTTTGTGATGGATTTTTATTTTTTAATAATCGAAAATTAATAATTCTCAATAAGATATGACAAAAAGAGAGCCGAAAAGTATAAATAAATACCTCCGGCTCTCAAACTTATTATCTCTATATTATCTTTTTAGATAAATCTTGGATTTTTAATGGCAACCATTGCAGCCGCCTTCTCCACAACCGCCTTCTCCATCAGCATCACCGCAGCAATTACCCGAGCAAGCATGAATATCATCTTCGTTTGGCTCACGAACCTCAACAACTTCACCAACAAAATGAAGGTCAGTTCCTGCCATCGGATGATTAAAGTCCATTGTTACAGCATCGTTAGTGATTTTCTCAACAGTTCCGTTGATTGTATTACCCTGTTGGTCTCTCATAGGAAGAACAGCGCCTTCAACAACCATTTCATCATCAAATTTTCCATCAACAAAGAATACATCTTTAGGAAGTTCGATAATGTTTTCCGGTTCTACCTCGCCATAAGCTTCATCAGCAGTAAGAACGAAATCGAATTTATCTCCTTGTTTTAGGTTTTCAAGTTTTTTTTCAAATGATTCAAGCATTAAACCTGTACCATATACGAAAGTTAGAGGGTTTCCCGGCTGAGTTTCTTCAATTTCTTCCGGTTCTTCTCCGGGCTGCAGACCCCATAGTTTATAAGTTACAGCAACAAATTTCCCTGGTTTAATTTCCATAATTGTTTTTATTAATTCGTGTAAAATGTAGTTAGCTTGTCCTGACTTTAGAACAATTCAAAAATATGTTTTGTTAGAAAAAAGTTGCTGTAAGAAATACTTGTAACTTTTTATAGCAATATTTAATCATAAATTTGAGTATAAGTCTGATATATAATTTCTTAAATAATACTTTAGAAAATTTTATACAATCTTATTTTACAAATCTACAAAAATTATGTCATAGATAAGAGCAGTCGCAAAAAAAGAATAACATCAAGTTTAATTGAAATTGTGATAATCACTGCAACCAATGCTTGTTATTATATTCTTTATCGCTGTTTTATTAAGCCTAAAAAGCATTTATTTAATTAAAAGACTTCCAAAAGAGATGTTTCCTTTAATAATGATTCTTTTGCAGATACCTTGTTCACAAACCGGAATTAATCGTTTATCCTCACAATTGCTTAAATTTTGATCTACATCAATTCCTACTTGAATATAAGATGGAATCCATAATTCTATTGAGCCGAAAGAGCAATCGGCAGAGATTAGGGTTTCATCTTTTTGGAGTATTACTGAGTTTAAATCAACAATAACCTTTCCAAAATTGTTTGAAATTTTGCCACCCAAGAAAGTTTTATTGCTTAGATTCTGTTTTGTATCGCTTAAACTGTTTTTTATAGAAATATAACCGTCAATATAGTTTTCATCATTATCAGCATTGCCGTCATTAGAAACAGCCTTTTTTATCGAGTCTTGTTTAAACAACATAATCATACCAACCACCACAAAGATTACCGGCCATACCGTTTTAATCCAGTTGTCAGGCAAATCAAAAACTTTTGGAATAAAGAAAAGGAATCCAACAGCTATTATGAAAGCCCCTCCAACATAATTCTTTTTGGAAAGAACCAACACTCCTGCAGCCATTACCAAAACGGGCCATGAGATTATTATCCTTGCTATTTCTGAATCAAAAAAGCCGAAGTTATTTGCCAATAAAACAAGTCCTCCTATAATAAACAGGGCTGCCACGACAATATTTGAACCATTTTTATTTTCCATATACTCTATTGTTTATGTTTTATTTTTCGATGTAAATCTTCCCTTTATCGTTGTGTTATAAATATTTTCAAAAATAATCATTATAACCAAATAACTTTTATTGAAAAACCAAAAAGCCGGCTTTCAATAAAATAAAAATAATGAAATTCTTAATCAGTATTATGAAAAGGCAGTAGAAATCATTAAACTACGGATTAATTTTGTCGACTTTGACACTCCTCGTCATTAAAAGAGCATTACAATTTTGCTTCAACACAATAAAAAAGGTGTATTCTCTCAGAGAATACACCCTATATATAATAGTATAGAAATACTTCTTAATTGTTAATTCAAATAAAAAGACTCTCTTTTCAATACCCACAATGTTATTGTCTTTTTAGCATTTGCCCGGACAAATCGGCTTAATCTGTTTGAAGAAATCATTGCCCTTGTCGTCAACAAGAATAAATGCAGGGAAGTTTTCAACCTCGATTTTCCAGATAGCTTCCATTCCCAATTCAGGATATTCAAGACATTCAACCTTCTTGATATTGTTTTGGGCAAGAATAGCGGCTGGTCCGCCTATACTGCCAAGATAAAATCCGCCATGTTTCTGACAAGCGTCAGTTACTTGCTGGCTGCGATTACCTTTAGCAATCATAATCATCGATCCACCCGCTGATTGGAATTGATCAACATACGAATCCATACGTCCCGCAGTGGTCGGTCCAAAAGAACCTGAAGGTAATCCTTCCGGTGTCTTGGCAGGTCCGGCATAATAAATAGGATGATTTTTTAGATATTCAGGCATTCCCAAACCGGCATCCAAACGCTCTTTTATCTTTGCATGTGCAATGTCACGACCAACGATAATTGTTCCGTTCAAAGACAAACGTGTGGAAACAGGATATTTTGAAAGTTCTTTAAGAATATCACTCATAGGTTGGTTAAGGTCAATCTTAACAGCATTGCCCTCTCCTGCATTACGATACTCTTCAGGAATAAGAGAAGCAGGCTGATCATCCATTTTTTCAATCCAAAGACCCTGTTCATTGATTTTTGCTTTAATGTTACGGTCTGCAGAACAAGAAACACCCATTCCAACAGGACAAGAAGCTCCATGACGGGAAAGACGAACTACACGAACATCATGAGCAAAATATTTTCCTCCGAACTGAGCACCAAGACCAAGTTCCTGAGCAGCCTTAAGCAATTCTTTCTCAAGTTCTACATCTCTGAAAGCCTGACCAAGTTCATTTCCTTGAGTTGGAAGTTCATCGTAATATTTTGTTGATGCAAGTTTGACAGTCTTAAGATTTGTCTCAGCAGAAGTACCGCCAATCACAAAGGCAATATGATAAGGTGGACAAGCCGCAGTACCCAAAGTTTTCATCTTTTCAACCAAGAAATTCACCAAAGTCTTTGGATTTAAAAGAGCTTTCGTTTCCTGATATAAATAAGTTTTATTTGCGGAGCCGCCGCCTTTGCAAACATAAAGGAATTTATATTCTTCACCCTCAATTGCATAAATATCTATCTGAGCAGGCAGATTTGTGCCGGTGTTAACCTCGTCATACATATTAAGAGGAGCATTTTGAGAATAACGAAGATTTTCTTGTGTATATGTATTGTAAACCCCCTTAGATATAAACTCTTCATCATTAGCTCCTGTCCAAACCTGTTGACCTTTTTTGCCCATAACGATGGCAGTACCTGTATCCTGACAAATAGGAAGTTGTCCCTTGGCAGAAACTTCAGCATTTCTAAGCATCGTAAGTGCAACATATTTGTCATTTTCAGAAGCCTGTGGGTCTGAAAGAATTTTTGCTACCATCTCATTGTGCTTACGGCGAAGAAGAAATGAAGCGTCACGAAGAGCATGTTGAGTCAGCACAGTCAGTGCCTCAGGTTCAACAACAAGCATCTTCTTTCCATTAAACTCTTTTGTGGAAACATAATCTTTTGTCAACAGATAATACTCTGTTTTATCTTTTCCAAGAGGAAATGTAGTTTGAAATTGGAATGGTTTAGCCATAATATATGTTTTTTTAATGTCTTTTATTTTGCGGCAAAGTTAATATTAAATTTCATTGGCTGTTTGAAAACAGATTCATTATAAAGACCTAATAAAATTTAAAATGACTTGAGAATAAATTATTGCATACAAACTCATTACATCAATAAATAAATGGATGCAATAAGTTTAAAAAGCCTGATTGATAATTTACAATCTGATTGAGAATTTTTTCAGCCTTTGATCGAGCATCTCCTCCGGGATTATCTCCTTAACGGTATCAGCAACCGCATTTAAAATTCTCTCTTTGACAAAGTCGTTTTTGATTACTATTGAAACCTCCCTCACAGCAGGAGGAGAGGTAATCTCCCTTATGTTGTCTTTTTGAGTTTGGCTGAGAAATGGTATATGAAGTTCCGGGATAACTGAATAACCGCCATTTGCATCAACGATCTTTACCAAAGTATCAATATTACCGGCTTCATAAGTCATATTATAAGAGGTAATATTCTTGCAAAAGTTGAAAGTCTGATTCCTCATGCAATGTCCCTCCTGAAGCACCCAAAGATTGTCGTTAGGCATATTGTCTGCAGAAAGAGAATCATAATGAGTCGCACTCTCGGAAGAAAAATATGCAACAAATTTTTCATAATAAAGAGGAATTTCAAGAAAATCAGCCTCATTCAATGGCGTTGCGGCAATAAACATATCAATGTTGCCAATTTTCAGCTCATTGATAAGGGCAGATGTTGTAATCTCATAAATGCCCAGCTCAACATCAGGATAATTAGTTTGAAATATCTTTATAAAATCAGGCACAAGATATGGAGCCAACGTTGGAATGATTCCGATTTTTAAACTGCCTGCAATAGTTTTTGTTTCATCATCAATTATTTCCCTGATTTTATTTATCTGACTTAAAGCTATTTCTGCCTGACGGATAATGTTTCTGCCAAGTTCTGTAGGCTGTACCGGATGTTTGTTCCTGTCGAAAATCTTTATTCCCAACTCATCTTCAAGTCTTTGAATCATTGTGCTTAAAGTTGGCTGAGTAACTTTACACATTTCTGCAGCAGTAACAAAATGTCTGGTTTTGTTGACAGCTGCAATATATTCCATCTGTTGTATAGTCATAATAAAGAGAGATAAATTTTTTTTATGGAAATATTAAAGAAATATAATGTGCAATTTATAAAAATTCATTTGTATGAAAAGGAAATTATCAATTAAAAATGGTTTAAAGAGCAAATGCCAATGATGTTAGTGAAGATTAATTTTAATATCGAGCTTTAGAATTTGCCTTTCAAAGTTTAAATCTACAATATAATGAGGGGAAGTAGAGCTATTCAAATTGGTATAAAATAAAAAAGGCTGTCTTTTGACAGCCTTTTAAATATCTAAAAAGATAGATTAAGCGTTTACAGTAGCCATGTGAGCGATCAAATCCAATACTTTGTTAGAGTAACCGATTTCGTTGTCATACCAAGATACGACTTTAACGAATGTATCAGTAAGAGCGATACCGGCTTTAGCATCGAAGATAGAAGTACGAGTGTCACCTAAGAAATCAGAAGAAACAACTGCATCTTCAGTATATCCAAGGATACCTTTCAATTCACCTTCAGCAGCTTCTTTCATAGCAGCACAGATTTCTGCATAAGAAGCAGGTTTTGCCAAGTTAACTGTCAAGTCAACTACAGAAACATCCAAAGTAGGAACACGCATTG
>JAUNSR010000084.1 GCA_030539115.1 Bacteroidales bacterium | reverse complement strand
ATGGAAAAATCCGCTTTTTGTGCATGAATTTACAGAAAAGGACTTGCGTAATCACGGAATAACCTGGGATTTGAAAGTTTTAAGTTCTTTGTCCAAGTACTGGTAAGCGTTGTATCATCCTTATTTTGTGCAAGAATTGAGACAAAAGAAACTTTATGATCAACATTCGTTCTTTTTACCTGCTGCGAAACATCTCTTGAGAATATGTAGTCTAACTCAGATTTGTATTCTTCACCATCATTGTAAATAATCCACTGTCCCTCTTTTTGAGGATTTTCCTGAACTTGCCATTTAGGTGAAGTTCCGACAACATCTGGTTTAAGTTTTCCTGTTGGTGAATACGAACCAGAATAGGAATTATGGAATATTGTTGGAGCGATTGGAGTTATAATCCAACGGTTATCTTGATAATCTTTTTTGCTATTAACCTCAACCGTATGAAGAATATCCATCGCGTTTACGGGATTAGGAATTACATAGTTCACATCGTTAAGGCTTTTCTTCGAAAGATAGGCTCTTACAAAGTTATTTACAATATCTTTCCCATTGTTGTCTTTTGTTAGGTATAAACTGTTCCAGTAGTTTTCATCCCAATCGGAAAGCCCGTAATGCAAACGGGAAGCTAAACCACTATAACATCTAGATTTTTCTTTACAGGATTTAAACTGTTCTTTGAAGCTTTCGTGACTTTCCGTATACGGATAAGGAACTCCAAAAGAATTATCTTGATAAGAAGCCCTATTTAATTCAACCTGCGGCGCAACCCAAAAACCAATGCTAAGAGGATCGATGTCATACAAGTCATGAATTTCTTTTGGTTTTGTATAAGAATAGGATTCCGTGGATTTAACTGTGTCTATGACGGTACTTCCTCCCTGTACAACCATCGCCATATAATCTGCTGAATATTCATCACTTCTTCCAAAGAAATGCATTTTGTAACGCGATTTTTTTAAATCATTAACTGTATTTTCATCAGCAAATAAAAGAGGATTGCTCTTATTGAGCAACATTGGCAAATGCAATGTTTCAAAAGCGGTTACTTCGCAATCTTCTCCATCAATACAGTTTTCCCATTCTGTTCCGTTGTGTTTGTTCAAGATATGTCCACCAGGAACTGTATTATTTTCCAAATACAAATAGCCGTTTTTATCAAATAAAGTTTTGTTTGTGGGGTCAAATCGGACAAATCTATTCGCCAAGTTGTTTTCACCCCATTTCTGAGGCTTTAAATCCCAATAATCAGGGTTGACGCTTAAATGAATGACACCAGAAAGAATTTGAATACTTTTCTTATGATCAGAGCAATGGCCAATATTGCCATTTAATTTTTTTGCAAATGTTCCGCTTTCATTATTATTGCTTACATATACATTTGCAAACATATTAGAATGAGGGTTATGGCCTCCGTTTCTAATCTGATCAACATCATCTTCACATATAGATTGTTTTGTATCATCTTCGTCTGCAAAATTAGGCTGACAATTGGCTTGAACAGTATTGAACGTTTGAATTGAGGGATTAACCGCATTATACTCGAATTGGATAGACCTACCTTCCCAATAAACCGGTTTATTTTCCCAATTGTTATTCCACAGAAACATCGGTTTTTCATCAGATTTTTGGTCATTATAAAAATCTTTTTTATAAAAACGTTCAGGATTCCAAGCACCATCCTTTATCCCCATGTGCCCATTAATTATATTATTTTCTGAGCTAAAAAATCGATTTTTTAAATCTTCATATTCTGATCTCGGCAGTATTTTTACAGCCATAAATATGGGCATGATATTGTCAACTACCCATTTTTAGGACTGGTTTAAAGTATACAAAATCACCCTGTTC
>JAUNSR010000030.1 GCA_030539115.1 Bacteroidales bacterium | reverse complement strand
ACAATTTGAAAGTTTGCACTTTCAATTGTTTATTGAGTTCGGCTTGCATTATCTTCGGTTTAAATCATTTTGTTTAGGCAGAAATCATGCAATTTGTAAGCTGCTCTAAAATTTGCCAAATAAGAACACTGAAACTAATACTTGAAATCGTCTTTATGATAGAAGGCTTTTTCTAAATTGATTTTAATCGACTGTAGACAAGCATATTAAAATAAAACAAATAACCTAATGCAGTGATGAAAACTATTAAAAATCTGCACTTTGAAACATAAGCACCTTTCAAAACCTTAATAATTATATTTTTCGGTGTTTGGCAACTGTCGTATGATCAATTGAATAAAAAAACAATGATTGGATGTTGAAAATAAAGTCATTGAAATTTATGCAGCTCAAAGTTGTCATTGGAAGAAATCGTCACATTATCATCTGAAAACAAAGAGTATATTACTCATGAAAAACTCAATAAGTAATATACTCTTGTTAATTAATAATGCTCCAAAAATTTTAAACAATCAATTAATTTAAGCTTTTATCATCTTTATGATAACTAAATTATTTAAAGTTAAACCTAATAATTGTATTGTTGTAAAATAAAGTCTAATGAAAGCATTAACAATATGCTGAAATACTGTTATTCAACCGATTCACCCAATAATGTTGCAGATGATACATCCAGAACCTTGACTTTTACAAGTTGACCAATTCTATGGCCGTTCTTAGGGAACACCACTACTTTGTTTTGGCTTGTGCGGCCGAAAAGATTTTCTCTCGATTTCTTTGAAAAGCCTTCAACAAGGACTTCAAATTCATGACCGATATCTCTTTTGTTGCTTTCAAGGGAAAGACGTCCCTGAAGTTCAATAATCTCCTGCAAACGTCTGACTTTTTCCTCTTCGCTGATGTTGTCAGGAAGATGCTTATGAGCGAAAGTTCCGGGACGTTCAGAATATTTAAACATGAATGCAGCATCAAAACCCACCTCTTCCATTAAAGAAAGAGTTTGAGCATGATCTTCAAGAGTTTCATCATGAAAGCCGCAGAACACATCTGTTGTAATGCCGCAATCCGGAATAATTCTTTTAATAGCTGCAATTCTGTCAAGATACCACTCACGTGTGTATTTTCTATTCATTGCCTTGAGAACTTTACTACTACCCGATTGAACAGGCAAATGGATATGTTTGCAGATGTTCGGATATTTGGCAATTGTCTCGAGAATCTTGTCGGACATATCTTTAGGATGAGAGGTGCTGAAACGGATTCTTACATCAGGAGCAGCCTCTGCAACTAAACTTAGGAGTGACGAGAAGTCAATCTTATTGCCGTTCTCATCTTCATACATATAAGAGTTGACATTCTGACCAAGCAGCGTTATTTCCTTGAAATTTTTAGCCCTAAGATCTTCTAATTCTTTTAAAATGCTTTGTGGTTCGCGACTTCTTTCACGGCCTCTTGTGTAAGGAACAATACAATAGGTGCAAAAATTATTACAGCCTCTCATTATGGAGATAAATCCTGAAATACGGTTGCCGCCTATACGTGAAGGAATAATCTCGCGGTAAGTTTCATCGGTGGATAATTTCACATTGATAGCTTTTTGCCCCTGTTCGACAGACCCGACAAGATTTGGAAGATCGAGATAGGCATCGGGACCCGCCACAAGGTCAACCTGGAAATTCTCGATAAGCTCGTCTTTAACTCTCTCTGCCATACAGCCAAGCACGCCGACAACAAGATTCTTTTTCTTTTTTCGTAAAGAATTGAAATATTGAAGCCTTGAGACGATTTTCTGCTCGGCATTGTCCCTGATAGAGCAGGTGTTTACCAAAATAGCATCAGCATCCTCTATATTGTCTGTCATGCTGTAGCCGTCCATTTCCATGATGGATGCCACTACTTCACTGTCTGCCACATTCATTTGGCATCCGTAGGTCTCGATAAAAAATTTCTTTTCTTCATGAGTTGCAGATTTAAAGTCTGCTCCTTGATTTTGCATAATAATAAAAATGTTTAGTAATAATATCTTCTACAAAAATACGACTAAGACTCAAAAGTGAGTGCAAAACGAGGAAAGAATGTTGTCTGTTAGTGTTTTAATGATGTCAGCCAAGATGTTGTAATGTCATAAAAAGCCAACGAAAAACTAATAATGACAAAGTTTCGTTACTATCTCGTTACTGATTATTGAATTGAATAGGCAGGCAGAAGGATTGCAGCATATAGATAGATAAGCATCAAAGATGAAATTATTGCTATAAATATAGGTAAAGATTGTCATATGAAGAAATTCATAATGTTTATTAGAACAACAAGACAGTCATTTCAATTTAAATTTAAATAAGTACTTTTGCTATAGGTGCGGATTTTATATTAAATAAATATGGGAGAACCTTTTAAAGTACACGGTTCTTTTAAAAATAAAAAGGACGAAAAGATTCTCTGCTTAAATGTAAGCAGACCATAATTTTTGTATGAACGTCCTAATCTCTACGAGTGCACAGGAAAAATATTGGAGACTTAATGGGGAACGTGCAATCATTACAAAAAAATATGGTCATAGACGATATAAAGAAACAGCCAACATGAAGCGAATTAAAATATTCATAAGCAGTGTACAGAGTGAGTTTGCCGAAGAGCGTGCTATGCTTTGTTATTATATCCGAACAGATGTTTTGTTAGGCAAGTTCTTTGAACCTTTTATATTCGAGGAAGTTCCGGCTAATGAATATTCTATAAGTCATGTATACTTTAGAGAAGTGGAACTTTGCGACATATACTTGGGACTGTATGGAAATCTTTATGGGTACGAAGATGAGGCTGGAGTTTCTCCGACAGAACGAGAATATGACTTAGCAGCAACACTTCATAAAAGTCGCTTAATCTATATCAAAGCTATTGGAGAGGAAAAGAGACATCCGAAAGAAACTGCTTTAATACGAAAGGTTGAACGAGATATTGTTCGTAAAACCTTTGTGGATATTGACGGATTGCGCACTTCTGTATATGCTTCATTAATCCGCTATTTGGAGGAAAAAGAGTATATCCGTTGGCGACCGTTTGATGCATCTAATGATAATGGAGCAACATTGGGAGATTTAGATGAGGATAAGATGAAAAATTTTATTCACATGGCACGTACAAAGCGTAACTTTCCACTTCCTGTTAATACATCTCCTGTGTCATTGCTTACGCATCTTGACTTGATAGATGATAAAGGAAGATTGGCAAATGCAGCAGTGCTTCTATTTGGCAGGAAGCCTCAAAAGTACTTTATCACATCTGAGGTCAAATGTGTACAGTTTTATGGCAATATTGTTGAAAAACCTATGCCATCATATCAGATTTACAGAGGTGATGTTTTTGAACTTGTTGACCAAGCCATAGGTTTTGTGATGAGCCGTATTAATAATTGGGTGGGAACACGTGAAGAAGGTGAAAAGGCAGATATACCAACACATCCCGAATTACCTATTGAAGCAGTAAAAGAGGCGATAGTTAATGCCGTATGTCATAGGGATTATACAAGTAATGCAAGTGTTCAGGTGATGTTGTTCCGAAACAGATTGGAAATATGGAATCCGGGAATATTGCCATATGGACTAACAGTGCAAAAGTTGCATGGTCCTCATAAGTCTTTACCTGCAAATCCACTACTTGCTGACCCGATGTATTGGAACGGATATATTGAGAAAGTGGGTACCGGTACAGAGGATATTATCAATAAGTGTCGTGATTATGGTTTGAAAACTCCGGAATTCTATCAGGAAGAAGATTTTAGAGTCATTGTTTGGCGTACCGGTAACGAAGATGATGTTCCAGAGCGTTCCAAAGATGATCCAACAGCGTTCCAAAGCGTTCCAATGAATGAAGAAAGATTACTGGAAATGATAAGGAAAACTCCTTCAATTTCAAGAGCTGAACTTTCTAAGTTATTAAATATCAGTGAGCGGCAAGTTAGAAAGATAATAGAGCAATTACGCGAGAATGGCACCTTAAAGCGTGAAGGTGGAAACTCCGGAAAATGGGTTATCAACAAGATATAGGCGAAAAAAGTCAAATTCTTTGCTCAGGCGCCGCTTATCTTGTTTAAAGATATCTCAACATTAATAAATTATCAGAAAAATATCCCATAAATGAACTTTTTTTAAATTTTAATCAATATTATATGCACATTTGATGAATTTAAGTGAAAAAATATTACCAAAATATTTGTTTAAAAAAACAAAATTTAATTTCTTTGTAACGCAAACAAAAATGAAAATTTTTTCATAGTTAAGGTTTAGGTTAAATAGAGAAGAGGTGGCTGGGAAGTTACCTCTTTTTTTTATGATCTATTTGATGTTTTAATCCTGCTGAATATTATTGTTTTATATGTTTGCTAAGACATTTGAAAAAAGTATGATTATTAAATATCAATCTTTCCTAATAAGAAGAATATAAAATGGCAATTTTGGCTTTTGATATAAATTATATAAAATTAAATTCAGTATTAAATATTTTTTTCTGATTCTATGTTCTTATTGTTAATCTCAATTACATTAATAAAATCAGTCCATTAATTGGATATTGAAATTATAGATATGGCATAATTCCTTATAAATTATTTAATTTTGAAGAAAATAGCAATAATTAATCAACCAATTAAAAAAATAATTAAAATATAATATCACCTAACATTCGCTCAAAGTAGAGGTACCCAAGAAAAGGTGTATAAATGGTGCATTTGTATCTTAGTGTTAAAAATAAAAAATTTACAAATGAAAGATATTATTCTTATCGGAGGCGGCGGTCATTGCAAGTCTGCAATAGAAGTAATCGAGTCGGCAGGATTAGTTATAGCCGGAATTTTAGATAAAAGGGCAGATGAGATGGAGAGTGTTCTTGGATATCCTGTTTTGGGCAATTATGATGATCTGTCTCAATATGTTGACAAGTATTTATTTCTAATTACTGTAGGAAATATAAAAAATGCCGACGTAAGGGTAGATATTTACAATCACATAATAAAAAGCGGCGGCAGCATGGCAACAATAATATCCCCTTTTGCACATGTCTCAAAACATGCTCAAATAGGAGAGGGAACAATAGTTATGCACAATGCCTGCATTAATGCTGAGGCAAAAGTTGGAAACAATGTAATAGTAAATACATTTGCAAACATAGAACATGACTGCTTTGTTGATGATTTCTGTCACATCTCAACCGGAGCCATGCTTAATGGTGGAAGTCAAGTCGGTAAAAGAAGTTTTTTAGGCAGCGGGAGTGTTGTAGGCCAATATATTTCTATTTGCAGTGATGTTGTAGTTGGAGCGGGCGGTGCAGTGTGTGGTGATATAACTGAGAAAGGAATATATGCGGGAGTGCCTGTAAAGAGGATAAAATGATATGATAATAATAATTTGATGAGCAATCTTGAGAAAATATATAACAGACTTGGGGAATTAGGTAAAAGTATTTTAAGCCTGATGAAAATAGCAGTGCTTCACAAAAAAATACCTGCACTAAACAAGCTCTGTTTTAATCCTGAGTTAGTTATACTTGGAAATGGACCATCATTAAAGAAGCTTCTTAAGCAGGATACAGAGTTTCTCAATGGCAAGGATAAAATGGCTGTTAACTTCGCTTCTCTTTCTGATGATTTTAAAATTATAAAGCCGGAATATTACTTATTAATGGATCCCGCATTTTTCACAGATGAAAAAAATAGGGATAAAGCCATTGGAAGTATGGTTGAAAAAGTTGACTGGGAGATGATTCTTTTTGTTTCATCCTATGCACTTAGATTCTCCGATTGGCAGAAAATGATTGCTTCTAATAAGAATATAAAAATCCAGCCTTTCAATCCCACTCCTATAGAGGGTATAAGGAATATTAATTTTTTCTTGTATGACTTGGCTTTGGGAATGCCACGCCCGAGAAATGTGCTTGTTGCCTGCCTTATGACTGCTCTTCAGCAGCTCCCTTATAAAACTATTTGGCTTGGCGGTGCCGACCACTCTTGGCTTCAGGAGTTATGGGTGGATGATGAAAACCGAGTACACGAAGATTTGTCGCATTTCTATGACAAAGGAAATCCTCATACCGTTATCTTAGACAGGCCGCTTTATAAGACGCTTGAGGGAATGTGTGTAGCCTTTAAATCTTATCTTGAAGTTGAGGATTATTCTAAAAAGAGAGGAGTAAAGATTTATAATATTACTGAAGGCTCTTATATAGATGCTTTTGAAAGAAGAAAAGTGGATAAATAGCAATCGCTGCTTTTATAAAAAGAAAAGGAAAAGAATCTCATCATAGTTTCAGATGTTGCAATTCTTTTCCTTTAATTTTATAAATCTCTCGGCAAACAATCAGTTTAATCCGACAGATTAATTGCTGCCGAATATGTGTTTAACAAGCTCTTTAGCTTTGCTGTATTCCTCCATTTTACCAATGTCAAGCCAGTAGCCGATAATAGGGAATTTGACAACCTTAAATCCTTCTGTTATGAGTTTATCCATAAAATCGGTTGCGTTGAAAAATTCATTATCAGGAATTTTGTTTAATAAATCCTTTTTAATGAGATAAATGCCGGCATTGATGTAATAATTGTAGGTTGGCTTCTCTTTGATACCCTTTATCTCATTGCCATCGACGTCAAAGATGCCATAAGGAACTGAAATAGTGTATGGGGCACAGGCAACTGCCATGTCGGCATTTTGTTCTTTAAATTCAAGATAGAACTCTTCAAAATTTATATTGGTAAATATATCTGAGTTCATCACAAGTATTGTGTCGTTATGAAATTTGTCTACAAATTTTATGGAACCGATAGTGCCAAGAAACTTAGGC
This sequence comes from Bacteroidales bacterium, assembly GCA_030539115.1. Classification (GTDB taxonomy): domain Bacteria; phylum Bacteroidota; class Bacteroidia; order Bacteroidales; family JAUNSR01; genus JAUNSR01. The sequence continues at coordinate 30,903 of JAUNSR010000030.1, read as the reverse complement.
TCTCTTACACAATTAATCTTAATGCCTTTATAGCTTTTGGTAAAATGCTCTTCAATCTGTTCTTTAAGGTAGTTGACAGTGACAGAAATATTCTCAATGCCATAGCTTATCAGGCTGTCGATATTATAATCAATTATAGACTTATTTCCCACCTTAAGCAAAGGCTTAGGGGTTTCATTAGTTAGAGGTCTTAATCTCTCGCCCTTGCCTCCTGCCATTAAAACAGCATCAATAGGAAGTTTGCTGATAAAACAGTTAAGGTTTATTATTTCATCTATTTTATTATCTTCATTTAATACCGGCATAAGGATAATGCCTTTTGCCTTACAATCATGAAATTCCTTAATCCCAATATTATTTTTCCTGAAAAAGCGGAAATTGCTGTTCATGGCATTTTCTACTTTATCATTTGTGCTGATTCCTTTAATTAAAGCTCTTCTTATATCACCATCGGTAATCGTGCCGACAACTTTTAGGTTTTTATCCACGACAAATAAAGTCAGGGAGTCGCCCTTTAACTTGTTGAGTGAAATAAGAGCGCTTAAAATTGTTTCAGAAGAGTAAATTGTATATTGAGATATATTCATAATAGTATCAAATTAGTTTTTTTTCAGCAATAGCTTCAGCGATGGCCCAGTCAAGAGGGGTATCAAGATCTAAAGAAGAGATTTCATCCATAACATAGGGCACAACTTTTGAAAAGTCTTTCATTGTATTTTTTTTAAGAGAACTGATATTCATTACATATACAGCTCCATTATATTCATATACCGGGGGTGCATCCTGACGTCTTTGAAATTTCTCTTTTAACAGACTTGAAAGATACTTGTTGTTTTCAAGAATATATGCGTTAAAGAATGGATTTGATGATGACTCCTTCACACTTACAACCATGTCTAAATCGTTATTGTAAAGACTTATTGAGTTTTCAATATCAGAAACCTTTCTAAACGGTGAAGTTGGCTGAAGCAGAACAATGGCATCATATTCTTTGCCTTGTTTTTCGTAAAATTCTATTGCATGAAGAATAACATCATAAGTGCCGCAATTGTCAGTTGCCAAATACTCAGGACGTTTGAAAGGAACATGGAGACCTGCGTTTTCCACCACCTTTATTATTTCATCATCGTCAGTTGAGACACAAATGTTTTCATCATCTGTCATTAACCTTGCAGCCTCGATGGAATATCTTATGAGTTCTTTTCCATTAAAGCTCTTAATGTTTTTATGAGGAATGCCTTTGCTTCCTCCTCTGGCAGGAATGATATATAAAAACCTATTCATTTAAAAAATATATTCTCTCTTGTTAATAATAGTCTAATCTTCAAAATTGATATTGTAGAAGCTCTTTTTAATTATATCCTCAAGAGGACAGGCAGAGATTGTCTCAAAAATAGTGTTTAGAGTTCCCTCCCTATAATAAGGATTTATGGACCCCTTTATTGATTCTCTGAAATTATTGTCAGTTGCAAGATTTATAGCCTCACTTATTGATTTGTAATTTGCTTTGGCATTAATAACAGTCTTACCTGAAGTTCTTCCTTTTTGTCGGTCTCCAATGTTTACGGTCGGTACATTAAAGCAAGGCGCCTCAACCAAACCGCTTGAAGAATTGCCAATCACGGCACAAGCATTTTTAATTGCTGAATAATATCTTTTCCTTCCTAAAGATGTAATAGCAAAACTTTCTTTTGGATGTTTTTTTGTAAACTCCTCTATAAGTGAAATAATAACTCTTCCATCCGTATCTGAATTTGGCAGAGTGAAAATAACTTTATATTCATTGATATGATCTTCAAGTGCCTTCAAAAGGGAAATACATTGCTCAGAAGCTGTATTATTTTCAAGGGTAACAGGATGAAAAGTTACCAAAAAATATTTCTCGCCCAACTCAAAATCAATGCTCTCTTCAAGTTTTTTCTTTGACATAAACTTCTCATTGAGAATATTTTCAACACCCAAAGCACCTACGTGGAAAACTTTTTCCGGATTTTCGCCCATTTGAATAACACGTTTGCGATATTCTTCAGTAGAAGTGAAATGAAGATGGCTGAGCTTTGTAATTGCATGACGTATGGCATCATCATAAGCACCTTCGGTTGTCTCTCCGCCATAGAGATGGGCAACAGGAATTTTATAAATTAAAGCGCATTGAGCGGCAACAAGCATTTCATATCTGTCTCCTAAAATTACAATAAGATCAGGGAGCAGCTCCTCAAGAGCATCGGCAATGCCAATTGCTTCAAGTCCCATAGATTTTACTGTGCCGTTGGCTGTATCTGAAGAGAGCAGCATTTCGACTTTCTTGTTTATAAAGAAGCCGTCGCTTTCGATCTCTTTGTAAGTGAGGCCAAATTCGGGAGAAAGATGCATGTTTGTAGCAATTATCTGAAGTTCGGTATCGGCACAATCGTTAATCTTTCTCATCAAAGAACTCATAATCCCATACTCAGCCCGAGTGCCTGTAATGACGCAAATTTTTCTCATTTATAAAATAATTAATTGATCTTCAAGAAAATCAGTTTTTGCCTCCTGTCCTATTACTTTATCCCACAACATAGGTGAAATACCATTTCCGGGACGTTTTACCAAGAGATTGTCTTCGGAAAAAATCTCTCCCTTTTTTATATCTTTTGCAGCTACAATGCTTTTCCTTGCAATATCTATATTTTTGCTTTCCGATGGTGAAACTCTTTTAATTGCAGAACCTAAACTTTGCTCAATGTTTCTGATGGATGCTGTCATTTGAGTCAGCTCCAAAGGTTCAAGAGAGGCAATATGATCAGGACCGGGAAGTGTTTTGTCAAGAGTAAAGTGCTTTTCAATAACGCTTGCCCCCAAAGCCACAGCAGCAATTGGAACTTCAATACCTTTTGTATGGTCTGAATAACCCACTTTCAATCCAAAGCAATCCTTCATAGTAATCATTGCTTTTAGATTGACATCTGTGTAAGGCGTAGGATATTCAGTGTTGCAGTGTAATAGAGTTATTTTCTCGTCTGTGAGTCCATTTGAAGAGAGTATATTAAGTGCATCTTCTATCTCGCCAAGACGACACATTCCCGTTGAAAGAATTACAGGCATATTAAGCTTTGCAATTTTTCTCAGATAAGGAAGATTTGTAATCTCACCGGAAGGAATTTTCATATAATCCATATTCAGTTCAGCCAATACATCGATTGATTTCATATCAAAAGGTGTAGACATAAACTTAACACCTGTTGAATCGCAGAAATCTTTCAATGGTTTATAGCTGTCTAAAGATAAATGTATCTTTCTGCACATCTCAAGTTGGGAATCATCATTGCCGGTATTCTTTTTCTGATATTCAGCTTTGTCGGCATAACGAGAAATAACCAGTTCGGGAATTGCAGTTTGAAACTTGACGTAGTCGACTCCCGCATTCTTTGCGGCAACAACCATATCTTCAGCCATTTTATAGCTGCCATTATGATTGACTCCTGCTTCAGCAATTATAATAACTTTATCCATTTTTCTTCTTGCTAAGTTTATTATAAATATTTTCCCAATTATTTTCCACCGGCATCGCCCTATCATCGAGCCAGACATCACCAATTGGTTTGCCCATAAAAAGCTGATTGTATTTTACATTGTTGTTTTTCAGCCAATCGATGGTCATTTCATATTCTGCCCAAGTTCTTGCAGTATATATAATAATCGTGTTTCCCTCATCGTAGAGAGCATTAATTGTTTTAACCGCCTCAGGCTTTGCTTTGGCAAGACATCTGCTAAACTGACGCATCTCCTGACAGAGAGTGCCGTCCAAATCAACTATTATCTGCATAAAAAATTACCTCTTTAAAGTATCTTGTCATTAATGTACCCTCAATCCAATTGTCTTTTGGAAAGATCATTTTATTTTCATACTCATCCAAAAGAAAATCCAAGATTCCGGAGCGTGCTCCTATGCTTGTAACTACTCCTCCTCCAAAGCGTGGGTTAATCTCCATTACGTAGTTATTGTTGCTGTCAATATCTTTAATAAACTGAATCGTAATAGGCCCTTCAAAACAGCCTGAAGAGAGAATCTTTCTGCTCTCATCGATAATATCTTCATCTCTGACCGTTATAGATTTTATTGCTTCTCCTCCTGCTGTCTCTATCCTTTCTCTTGGAACGATGGAAACCGCTCTTCCATCTTTTGCCACATAGCAATCAACGGTAAACTCTTTTCTGTGACCGATATATTGTTGAATAATATAATCCTCTAAATTTATATTATTTTCAATGTCCTCAATTTTATAGGCTGTTATCAAGCCTTTTGAGGCAGACCCATTCCTTGGTTTAAGAATTATTGGAAAAGAAACATTCTCAATGTCGCTGTAAATTATGGGCTGAGAAATATCATGCTTTTCAAACCATTCGGCAGAGAGCTTTTTATCAAACATTGTATGACAAATCTCTGGAGACGAAATTGGAATGAATATATCGTTTATTTCATTTTTTAATTTAGAGCATATTTCTATTGCGGGGTCAACAAAAGGCAGAACAATATTTATCTTATTCTCTTTTATTATGATTCTTAAATGTTCAAATATTGACTTGTCTTTCCATTTAAGCCCTAAAATAACCTTGCCAACAGATGCTATAGGTACCATAAGGTCAAGTTCATACGAAAAGATTGATATTTCCATATCATGATTCTTTCCGCTTTCAATAAGATGCTCAGCAAGAGAAACTCTTTTGGCACCGCCAAGAAAAAGTATATTTACATTTCTCATTATTCTTTAATTCTTACGCTGCTTGGTATATTAACAACTCTGTCGGCAAACCACAAAGAATTTTTAAGTCCGTCATTCTGACATTTTTCAAACATTGGAAGACGGTTCATAAGCTCCCAAACAGGTCTTGTCATTACTTTGTTGTCGTTAGTATATTCCAAAAAGTCAAGTTGAGATTTCTTATCTTTTAATAAAACAACATTAAGCCAGTAATTGCTAAAACAATTTTCAGGCTCCTCAAAGAAGTCTATCCCATCAATGTTCTCAAAGAAATCGGCATAAGCCTTTGCAGTTTCTCTTTTGCTTTGAATATATCTGTCAAGGTTCTCAAGTTGGGCGCAGCCAAGGGCAGCATTAATATTAGGCATGCGATAGTTGTAGCCAATGTTGTCGTGAACAAATTCCCAGCGATGAGGCACTTTAGCCTGAGTGGTTATATGTTTTGCATAATTGGCAAGCTCTTCATCTTTAAACAAAAGCATTCCTCCGCCTCCGGTAGTAATTGTTTTGTTGCCATTAAAACTTATCGCGCCAATCTTGCCGAAAGTTCCGGTATGTTTGCCTTTATAAAGACTGCCAATACTTTCAGCAGCATCCTCTACAAGCTCGATATTATAATCATTGCAAACATTTACAAGCTCTTCAATTAATACAGGATGCCCAAAAGTGTGCATAGGAACGCAAGCTTTAATTCTTCTGCCGGTGTTTTTGTTAAAACACTGATTGTTTTTAATCTCAGCGTTTTTAACAAGCCATTCTTTTAAGGCGGAAGGAGAAAATCCCATTGTGGCTTTATCAACATCGATAAAAACGGGATGAGCCCCAATGTAACTGATGGCATTGCATGTGGCAATAAAAGTCAGGGCTTGGGTTAAAACTTCATCATCTCTTTCAACTCCAACAAGCATCAATGCCATATGAAGAGCATTGGTGCCACTAACACAGACTACAGCCTTTGTTGCCCCGGTATAGTTGGCAATATCCTTTTCAAACCTATCAACATACGCCCCAACGCTTGAAACAAAAGTTGTGTCAATGCAGTCGTTAAGATATTTCTTTTCATTGCCAATAAAAAGAGGGGCATGAAGAGGTATAAACTCTTCACTTTGAAATAATTCGTGGATGAAATTGACTACTTTATTATACATATATTATTTACATCTTTTGGTCAAGATTTTTTCCTAACTCTATATGCTCAAAATTGGGAATAAACTCTTTAATGGCATTTACAATATCTTCTTTGGTGAAGTCCTCTTTAGAGAATATATTATTCAACTTTAAAAAGAAGCTTTCAATCTCCTGAATAGATTTTGTTTTAGTTTCTTCTATTACACCTAATGCCGAGAACCTGTTATTATTAATTTTTTCACCATCTACAAAGAACTCCTCATAAGACTTCTCACCTGTGGTATCGCTTTTGAAATAGACAACAGGATAGACACTGCTGTCTTCGGGCATTTCAAATGCAAACTTTTTTGCATCCTCATCATTATCAAACTCCTTTGTCTTATAGCCAAGCTCAGCCAAAAGAGAAGAACAAATGGATGAAAAGGTTATCATCTTTTCTGCACCAAGTTTTGGAAAGAAAATCTCACCGGTTTTGCCTAAGATGCAGGCAAGCATGCAAATCTGACCACTCTCCTCAGGGGAAACAAAATATCTTTTCACATCAGAAGGAGCAGCCAAAGGTTGCTTTTTCATTATTCTGTCAATAAAACCGGCAGGAAGAGAGCCGTTTGAGAAGGCAACATTGGCAAACCTTGCGGTAGTAATCTTAAAATTCTTACTATAAGCCATAATCATCTCCTCCATAACGGTCTTACTTGCTCCCATAATGTTGACAGGGTTTGCAGCTTTGTCGGTAGAGACGCAAAAGAAATGTTTAGGCGGAAATTGGTTTAAAAGATCAAGAAGTTGTTTGGCTTTAATATCATTGTTTTCAATAAGAGCTCTTACTGAATATTTATCTTTTTCACTTCTGACATGCTTATGAGCAGAAAAATTTGCAACAATGTCAAAACCATTCTCCTCTTTGAAAATCCTCTCAAACAAAGGATCGGCAAAATTCATAGTATAAGTGCGATATTCCTCAGGAACATACATCCCATAGGTGGAACGAAGGTCTCTGGTAAGTTCAGCAAGACCATTTTCGTTCAAATCTATAACTATCAATTTAGATGGTTGAAAAGGCAATAATGCTTTAATAAAAGATGAACCGATAGAGCCGGCTCCACCTATCACCAAAAGAGATTTGTCTTTAATCTCTTTTGAAAGTATGCTTTTATTGACATTTATATCATTCAGAAACATACTTTCTGAACGGCCTGTAACATGTTTGGAAATAAATTTATTGATATTAAGCATATACTTGCAATACTTTATGAAATGTAAATTTAAACTTTGTTTTTCAATATCTTTATCAGATAGATGAAAAATAGCTTTTCCCCAGAATAATGCTCGCTTGTAAATGCTTAATATGAAATTTATTAACTGATTTGAGGTAAAGATATGTGTTTTGAGATTTCACGCCTTATAGAAGATGCCATTTTGAAAAAGCGATTCTTAATTCCTCCCTTTTGGGGCATGTTTAGAGTTTTCAGCCGATGATTTATATCTTCAAGAGTCCAATTTTCATTATGCTTTAAGATCAGGTCTGTGTATTCATTGACTTTTTCAATCCCTTTTTGCTTATCGTAAAAGTTTATAAGTGAAATACCAATATTATTATAAGCAGAAAGAAGATTCTTATAAACAGGAATGTTATCTTTAAAATGATTCATCAAAATTTCTCTTACATTAAGAGAAATAATCCATTTTTTATCGGCAGAGGCGGTGCTCCAAATAGCATCTTCTCTGTTGCGATAAACAGCCATAGGCCGATTCATAAAGAATATATTACCATATTGAGCATTTAAAAGATGAATGGCATAATCGTAAGTAGGGACTTTTTCAAACCATTGGGGCAGATTGTTGACAAGGTTGTTTCTGAAAACCACGGAAACATTTACAATAAAATTTGATTTTGCCAAATCCAGAATGTCATGATCCTTTTTTATAATGCCATTGCTGATAGCCTTGGAATTGTCAGCTTCATAGTAGGTTATTACTCTGTGGGCACAAATGGAATAATTTTTATGAGAATCTAAAAAGTCAACTTGGCGTTGAAGCTTGTGAGAATCTATCCAGAAATCATCGCCTTCGCAAATTGCAATATATTCTCCCTTACAGGAATTAAAAGAGTTTATAAAATTTTGTTGAAGACCGAGATTTGTCTTGTTGTCTATAATCTTTATTATTGACGGATAATCTTTTTGCCAGATTTTTGCTTTATTAAGAGTATTGTCATTACTGCTGTCATTGGCAATAACAAGTTCAATAGGGAAATTTACTTTCTGAAGCACAACTCCTCTAATGGCTTGATCTATATAGTTTTCATGATTATAGGTAAGCATAAGAATGCTGACCTTGAAATTGTTATCCATAAATATTTTCTTGTATATTAAATCTTGGTTACTCTGAAAATAGTGTTTATGTTCGCTTTTTTAGAATAAAATCAATTGATTCTTTCATGATTTTAGATCCTGTTAAAAATGCTCCTAAAGAATATGATAGAATACCTAACACTATTTGAAGAGGTAAAAGAAGAAAATCAGATGATATAAAACAGATAGGAATTAATGAAATGAAAGTCATCATTAAAGTTAAAACTATGTATGGAAATATATCTTTTAACTGAAGATGAAATTTATAGCCTGTAAATTTGCCGGAATAATAGATATTTATAATATATACCATAATTCTCACAACCGCCTGTGCTTCAAGCATAACAAGAATCGAGCTTTTGATTGTAAGTGCGATTGCTGTAAAAATCAAGATAATCTTAATGAACTCAATTCTTAGAATAATATTTGATTTCCCAATTACTTTAATAAAATTGTTGTTTACAGCAGTTAGAATAGTGAATATACCTCCTATTGCCAATACTTGAATGTAAGGAATGCAGGGCCACCATTCTTCTTTTAAAATTAAATGAATAAAAGGTGTTGATATAATTGCTATTCCTGCCATTGCAGGGAAAGATATAAATGATGTAAAACGTATAGTTTTTCTAAATGCATTGATTAATCTTTCTGTTTCATTCTGTATTGAACTGAAAATAGGATAGGTTGCAGATTGAATGCTTGTATGTAAAAAGCCGACTCCCATTTCACTTATTTTATTTGCATTGTTATAATAGCCAACTTGTCTAAAATATACTTTACCAATAATGAAATAATATATATTGTTGAAAACAGTATTTATTGTTGAGGCTAACAATAGATGTGATGCAAAGCTAAAGAGAGGCTTAATATATTTTAATCCATATTCTCCTTGAGGACGCCAAGAACTTCTCTTCCATAAAAGAATAACTCTTACAAAAGCAATGATTGAAGGCTGAACGGCAAGAGTCCAAACACCAAATCCACTTAGAGCCATTGTCAAGGAGGCTATCCCGGAGATAAAAGTGGTAATGACATTTATTTTTGCAAGTTCTTTAAATCTAACCTCTTTGGTCAATATTGTATTTTGTATAATGCCAAGAGAGTTTATTGGAAGAGCAAGGAAAACCAATGGGGCAATATAAAGCAGCTCTTTCTTGTCGTAGAAATTTGCAATTAAAGGTGTGCTTAAACAAAGAATAATGAAAAGAATAATGCTTATTGTGATATTGAAAACAAAAACAGACTTGTATTCCTCTTTGCTGACATCGATTTTTTGAATAAGCGCGCTTGAAAAACCGCTGTCGAGCATTATTGTTCCCAAGGCTGTGAAAAGAGCAAGAGAGCCGGTAAGCGCATAATCATCGACTGAAAGGATATTACTTACAATAATATTTACAACGAAAATCAGAATCTGCTGGCCAAAGCGGTCAAACAGACTCCAAAGCAAAGCATATATTGTTTTTTCTTTGAGGTTTTTGTTCATTTGCATATAATTTAATTTTTAACACAAAGGTACAAATGCGCCATTTATATACCTTTTGTTAGGTATCTCTTCTTTTGGTGAGTTATGGCGGTTTCATATATTATTATCTGTCTTTTATCCTTTTAAGACTGTTGCTTTTGTTGATGAGGGAGAAATGATTTCTGCTTGTTATAATTGTTAATAAAGTTCAGAAACGGCCATATCATAAAAGAGGTCAGAAATTCGCTTTACTACCTCTTTGGCATATTTCTCTCCTTTTTCAGGTGTTGATTTGCTTGGATTACCAATGCCGGTATCATCACTCGCCTTATTCCAATGACGTGGAACCCACGCAATCTTTTCGTTTAATGATTTCATCTTGAAAGGGTGATAGGAACCTTTGCCGGCTTTTTTCATATCAACGAGATTTGGATGATAATGTAAAAGAACTGATGTTTCCATCTCACCTGCATGGTCATCTTTGTTTTCAAAATATTCCTCTTGCGGAACAATAGCAAACCAATCTGTAACGGAAATAATAAAATCAGGAAAATCGTTGGCTAAATCTCTTATCAATGGTTTAAAAGTATTGCCTCCGTGTCCGTTAATGATGGCAAGTCTTCTTATTCCCTGATAATAAAGTGACGAAACAATATCTGAAAGAATTGCAAACTGGGTCGAATAACGTGTATGAATGCAAAAAGTATTTTCTCTTTGGCCTGGATTCTGAGCTCCAAAAGGCACAGGAGGAAGAACCATACAATTTATGCCTGTTTCATTATAAAGTTTTTCAGCGGCATCGAGAGCTATGCTTTGAGCTAAAAGACAATCAGTAAGATAAGGAAGATGAAGGTTGTGAGGCTCGGTAGCTCCCCACGGCAATACAGCTAATTTAAAATTTTTATCTTTAATATCACTCAATGTGGCTTTAATAAGATTTACTGTTTCCATTTCCTGTCAATTAAGATTGTTATTTGTAGTTTGCTTTATGAAGAGTGCTTTAATAAGGTTGGAGAGAAAGCAACTGTCACCAATAATAAAGTACAGAATGCTCTTTCTATATTTAAAACCGACTGCTAAGATATTTAATAATATTCATCTTTTATCTCCAATCCAAATTCTAATCCTTTTTTTGTAGCCGGAAGACCGTCCTTCATCCAAACAGGCATCGGCTCATCTTTAAGATAATGGTCAAAAAACTGTTGCAGACGTACAACAAGATCCTTTGCGTTTCGTCTGTTAACCAAGTTATGCTCCTCTTTATTGTATTGAAGCATCCAAACTTTCTTGCCAAGACGTCTTAAAGCCATAAAATACTCAATGCCCTGATACCAAGGGACAGACCCGTCATTGTCGTTGTGCATAATGAGCAAGGGAGTATTCACTTTGTCGGCAAAGAAAACAGGTGAGTTTTTAATGTATAAATCAAGACCATCCCAAAGGGTAGCTCCAATCCTGCTTTGAGTCAATTCATACTGGAATTGTCTGCTCATACCTGTCGTCCAACGAATACCTCCATAGGCGCTTGTCATATTTGAAACTGGAGCGCCTGAACCTGCACAAGCGAACATATTTGTTCTGGTAATAAGGTAAGCCACTTGGTAGCCTCCCCAGCTTTGACCTTGAATAGCCATTTTTTTATCATTGATCCATTTGTTTTTTGCCAATGCTTCAGCGCCTGACACTATATAATCGTAGGCAGATTCCCCCGGTTCTCCTGTCGTGTATCTGATGTCCGGGGTAAACACAATATATCCCCTGCTTGTGTAGAATGAAATATTAATTATCGACCTGCTTGGAGCGGGTGTTACATAGTTGAAAAGATTATCCGATACTCTTTCGTAAAAATATATCATAACAGGATATTTCTTTTCCGGGTCAAAATTCTCAGGCTTATAAAGAACACCTTCTGCATCCTTGCCGCTGAAAGTTTTCCATTTATACAATTCCGATGTTCCCCATAGATAATCTTTCATTTGAGGATTAATATCGGAGAGTTTCAAATTACTTTTCCAAAAATCTTTGGTTATGTACATTTCAGGAGAGGTATTGAAATTGTCTTTTTGGAATAAAAAAACATTTGCATACTCTGCTTTTGAAACATTGGTGTAGTTATATCCTTCAATGATTCTTTTTTGAAGTTTCTTTTTGTTGATGTCAAGAGTATAATACCCTTTCATTTTTGTATTCTTGTCGATAGCGCTCAAAAGAAGAGTCTTATCAGATTTAAGATTCCTTTCTTTACGGTTTAGCCAAATATTTCTTAATACAGTTTTTGTTGAACGTCCCTCTCCATTGGTCACACATACAGCTTTCTCGATACCCTTTGGATCAACCTTCCAGATATCATAGGCATCATAGATAAGAATATATTTATCATCCTCAAGCCACCCAGCATACCCGTATTCTCTTGAAGTTCCGGGAGTGTCATTCTCTTCATTAAAAAAGTTAACATCAATATTTTTTGTTATAGGTGTAATTTTTTCAGTTTCAAAATTATAAGTATAGTAGGCTTTATTCTTCCCGCTGAACCATATTAGAAATTTGCCATTTTGAGAAGCCGAAGCCCTGCCGTCAATTGCTTTTGCAATTAATTTCTTTTCACCGTCATTTACATTGACAATGTAAATGTCATAAGGAGTTGCGCTGCCTTCCCATTGAACGGCTATTTCATAAGGAGAGTTGTCATTAGAAAAGACATATTCAGCATCTCCTGTGTCGATTAAAGCTGCATCTTTTCTTTTTAAGTCAGCAAGAGGGACTATTGTCGTTTTTTTATTGTCAATGTCATTTTTTCCATTGTTATTACCTTTGTTGATAATAACAGAAGCAAGATAAGTCCTTTTTAACTCACTGTCTTTTCTTGCCAATTGCATAGGTTGAATTAGAGGATCGGCATAATGCCAGATATCTAATCCCGCAGTCTCAAAGTCAATAAGAGTTGTGTCCTTAAGATGGGTAATAGGAGCAATTCCAATGAAGATATTATTGTTTTTCTCGCTAAAAATAGGGCGGAAATTTTCACTTATGCTCCAGTTTTCAGGAAGTCCCTTTGTCTTTTCTCCAAAAGTAACTTGTTCAGCCTGTGCTTTCTGTGGGTTATATATAAACAAATCACACTTTTTTGAATATAAAATAGAAGTATCGGCACTTCCTAAAAAAGCAAGATCTGAAGAATGTTTGGCAAAAGATAGCTTGGAATATTGTCTTAGTCCATTTGCTATCTTATTAAATTTACCATCATTGACAGAATAATGAAATACCTCCTTTATTGCAGCAGAATCACCTTTTACAACAGCCGCCAATTGGGTGCCGTAATAATTGAAATTATATTCCAAGACATTCTTTAAAGTATCCTCTTTGGAAGTCTCAAGGTTATGAACAATCAATATATCCTCTTGCTTTTTATTATTGACTTTAGCCTTTTTATTAACCTTAATGCTGTCATTTTTAACCGCATTGTTTTTTTTCGTCAAAGACTTTGAGTCAATGGTATAAGCTATTGCCAGATTAAAGGAATTGCCAAATTTTAAAGATTTAATATTTGCTATTTTCTCAACATTGCCGGTTAAAAGAGAAACAATGGCAAGAGAATCTTTGGGCATATCTTCAGCTTTTTTCTTTTTTATTTTTGCCTCACGCAAATCTGAAAACGGTGCTTTTATGAGACAAACAGCAAATTTGCTGTCATCAGTAATAGTGGCATTATAGCCCCTTTCAATCTTAATTTCCTTGTTTTTCTTAAGATCCCTGATTACAATCAAATTGTCACCCTCTTGAGGCTTTATTTGGTATAATACAAATCTTCCATCGGGTGATATCAATTGTTCTCCAAGACTTTTCCAGTTGTCATATACTGAATGATCCAAAGGCTTCTTCTCACCATAAGCAGCAAGGGTAAAAAGAAGAAGAGTGAAAATAATAGTTTTTTTAATCATCTTTAAAATATAAAAATGTGCATATGAGCTGTGGATGAGTGCCTTATAGTCGTTTTTTTTCAATACTCTTTTACCGGTTGGCTCTGATAAAGAGCGTATACATTAAATATAGCTTGAAAAAAGAATATAATTATCAGGAATAAAAATATAAAAAATTGGCTCTAAAAAAAATAGTGCGTCAAATTCTAAATTAAAAAGAATTGACGCACTGATTATTTTTGAGTTTTGATTAAACTAACCAACCTGACAACCTGCCTTAACAAGATCGGAAGGAGATACAACAACAAGACGACCATCGGCATCCTCGGCAGAAAGAATCATTCCCTGAGATTCGATACCTTTTAGTTTCCTTGTAGGGAAGTTAGCAATAAAACAAACCTGTTTTCCTACCAAGTCTTCAGGCTTGTAATATTTTGCAATGCCTGAAACAATTGTTCTGCCACCCATCCCATCATCAATTTTGAATTGAAGAAGCTTGTCGGCCTTAGGAACTTTTGTGCATTCAAGCACTGTTCCAACACGGATATCCATCTTCATGAAATCATCAAATGAAGTATCCTCTTTAACCTCTGCTGGCTTATAGCTCTTAAGCTCATTGGCTTTTTTAGTGTCAAGAAGTTTCTGTACTTGGGCCTCAATTTCCGAATCTTCGATTTTTTCAAAAAGAAGAGTCGGCTGAGCAAGCACGTCGCCATCTTTTAAAAGATTTGTTCTTCCAAGTTCTTCCCAGTTAAAATCGTGAAGAGCAACAAAATCGCGCATTTTCTTAGCGGCAAAAGGAAGAAACGGCTCAAAGGCAATACCAAGATTGGCAACAATCTGTAAAGAAATGTTCATGATAGTTGAAACGCGTGCCATATCTGTCTTTGCAAGTTTCCAAGGTTCTGTATCTGCAAGATATTTGTTTCCAATACGTGCAAGATTCATCGCTTCTTTTAAAGCATCCCTAAAACGATACTGATCCAAGTAACGTTCCACCTCTGTCTTCACATTTTCGAAGTCAGCAATAGTCTGTTTGTCATATTCTGTAAACTCTCCCGCAGCAGGTACCTTACCTTCAAAATATTTAAAAGTAAGAACCATGGCACGATTAACAAAGTTTCCTAAAATGGCTACAAGTTCATTGTTGTTTCTTGCTTGGAAATCCTTCCATGTAAAGTCATTATCCTTAGTTTCCGGTGCATTTGCTGTAAGTACATATCTCAAAACATCTTGTTTCCCCGGGAAATCCTTAAGATATTCATGAAGCCATACAGCCCAATTTCTTGAAGTGGAGATTTTATCACCTTCAAGGTTCAAAAACTCATTAGCCGGTACGTTATCAGGAAGAATATAACTTCCATCTGCTTTAAGCATTGTTGGAAATACAATACAATGGAAAACTATATTGTCTTTTCCAATAAAATGAACAAGACGAGTATCTTCAGATTTCCACCATTTCTCCCAACTGTCAGGAAGTAGTTCTATTGTATTAGAGATATATCCAATTGGAGCATCAAACCATACATATAACACTTTGCCATCTGCACCATCTACAGGAACAGGCACGCCCCAATCAAGGTCCCTACTAACTGCACGAGGCTGAAGACCCATATCGAGCCAAGATTTACATTGACCATAAACATTCGGTTTCCATTCCTTATGTTCTTCAAGAATCCATTTGCGTAAAAATGGTTCATATTTATCAAGAGGCAAATACCAATGTTTTGTTTCTCTTAAAACAGGCACGTTTCCTGTAATTGCAGATTTAGGATTTATAAGATCGGTAGCATTAAGCGAAGTTCCGCAAGCTTCACATTGATCTCCATAAGCCTTTTCATTGCCGCAATGAGGACAAGTGCCGGTTATATATCTGTCTGCAAGAAATTGATCAGCCTGTTCGTCATAATACTGTTCAGAAGTTTTTTCAATAAATTCGCCTTTTTCGTAAAGCTTACGGAAAAATTCTGAAGCGGTTTTCTTATGAATTTCTGAAGAGGTACGAGAGTAAATATCAAAAGTAATTCCAAATTCTTCAAAAGAGTCTTTAATAATTTTGTGATATCTATCTACAACATCCTGAGGCGTTATTCCCTCAGCTTTTGCCTTAATTGTAATTGGCACTCCATGTTCATCTGAACCGCCAATCATAATCACCTCTTCACCTTTTAAACGAAGATAACGGGCATATATATCTGCCGGTACATAAACCCCGGCAAGATGACCGATATGTACAGGACCGTTTGCATAAGGCAAAGCAGTTGTAATAAGAGTGCGTTTGAAATTTTTTTCCATATATATTTTTTTGTCTATCTAATCTTTCTCATTTAAGATATCGAATTTGATATTTCAATTTACAGTTATGTTAGGTCTATTTATATAAATATTAATTCGGCAAAGATAATAACAAATTAAGAAGCAGAGAAATGTAATATATCTATATGTGGCTCAGAGATATTCAATAATCACTCAATAATCATAAAAAATAAAAAGAGTCATGACCTTATAAATAAAAATATCATTACAGACCGTGACTCTGTTATCATTATAAATTCAGATTTCTTTATGCCTTGTTCTCAAGAGTAGAGACAGCAAAAGCCGAATAAAGCCCATGAAGGGAGTTTGCATAACGAATCAAAGTCTCCTTTCCAAGGTTATTCTTATCACCGCAGAGATAAAGAGCCCTTGCCAAAACAAGTTCCTTTAATGCCCTGTTTCTTGTTGAAACATCATTGCCTCCCGGAACGCATTTCCTTTGAGCATCTTTAAAGCATCCTATTTCATGATTGGTCATTCCCGGACGCATCAATATTTGATAAACAACATCTGCAAATTCCGGGGAATTGATATTTTCCATAGCTTCTGCAATTGCACGATAGTGGGAGAAACATGAGTTCGGAGTTAAAATTAAAGCCTTTTCATTAATTGCATTTATATAATCTTTGTTCCTTGAATTGCCCAATGCCATAATAAGTGCATCTGTACGGCTCATACATTCCCCAAACTGTCCCATTCCCGTATAATGCCAGCCTTTATCCCATTCTTTTATTTGAGAAAGTTTTTTTCCTAAATCGGCTCCATATCGATTGTTGCCAAGCATAGCCAAAATGGATGCATAAATAAATTTGTCATTTTCATTATCTGAAGAATGATAGGCTTTATCTGCAAGCTTGTCACACTTTTGTTTGTCGGTAAAAAGAATTTCCAGACCTTTGTAGTTATCATTAACGGTAGAGAGAGCCCCTTTTAATTCTTTGTCATTAAAAGGCTTAGTCTCTTTATCTGTTAATACCCTCTTAGGGAGATTTCCCATATTTACAAGATGCTTTTGTATCTTTTTGATATCTATCTTGTTAAGAGACTTATTTTCTTTTATGCAACAAGAGACCAAATATCCAACAGCATAACCTTGATTTTGAAGACAAGGCTGCATCCTTATAACAGGCATGGCATCTCTATCGGCACTTGCCCCCAAACCTGTAACTATAATATTGTCAATTCCTTTTGGCCTTAGAGCTCTTAAAGGCACATCTGCCTCATAGATAATATGTCTTTTCTCAGGCGGAATAAGAGTAAACAGAGGATCGATAGTAACTCCATGAGTGTCAAACGAGCTCTTATGATATGAAATAGTATCATCATACCTCTTATGATTTATAACATCATAGACAGAAACGGTATATTCTCCTTTAATTCTTCTTCTTTCTCTTGTCTGAGGAAGCTTGCCTATATCGTAACTCCCTTGATGTTTTATTTTCCCTTGCACAAACACTCTGCTTATATCAAGCACATCTGTATCATTGATAAATGTCCAATCAGTATTGTTGTAATAATCCTCCGGATTCTTTCTTGGAAGGCCGCATCCTTGCAGGGCAATACTTTTCTTTGCGCCAAATTCATAATCTGCGCCGGCGGCAACTGCCATATCAGCACTGCCTGTGCTGTCTATTAAAATATTACATAAAATAGCACCCCTGCCATAAGGCGTTGAAACAACGATTCCTTTTATTTTGCCCTGCTCAACTATTGCTGCGCTTCCAATAACTCCATACCAAAGACTTCCTCCTGAGTTAATAAGATTCTTTCTGTACCATTCAGACTTCCAATCTGCATTTGACTTACTCTTATAATCTTTTATCTGACGAGGATGATCCAAAGGAGCCATATTTCTTACTCCTTCATCAATTATTGAGGTATAACCCTCTCTAAAACCGTCCCAATAACAGCCGATTAATCCCCAAGTGCTTGTCCCTCCAAGACCATGCAGATACTCCAATACAATTGTTTTGGCTCCATTTGAAGCTGCACTTATTCCTGCGGGTGCTCCAGCAGTTCCTCCTCCAAGCACGACAACATCATATTCTCCAATTATAGGAATTGCGCCGGAAACAGCATTTACAACACCTTTGTTAAGATTATTTCTTAGAGGTTTAAGTATTTCGTTTACATCACCATAATTCAATCCCTCTTTGTTATTTACGGAAACCGAGATATTATCTGCTAAATTCTCAGAAATATTATTGGCAACATTATAACCCAAAACCTGACCTGCCACAAACATCTCAGTTTTCCCTATCTCCATATTATCTTTTTTCATTAAATGCAGAGAAGGTCCCAAAACCCAGATATTATTTAGGTTATCAACTTTAAATACATCAGAGTTTATCAAAGAAATATCAGAAATACCAATCTTTGAGTTGTTATCTTTAGTGATAATTTCGTCAGGAACAAAAGATATGATATCTGAGCTGTCAACTTGATTAGGATCCCAAAGTATGCTTCTTATCTCATTTTCAAGTTTCATTAGCTGCCCATAGTCATAAGGATTAATATCCTCTGAGAATGTATATTCAGTAACCGGATATTTCTTTCCATTCCAATTAATAGGAAAAGCGAGAATTTCAGATTTTTTTATTTTGGGATTTTCTTTTGGCGTATTGCCGGCAGTAATAAACTTATAATCCCTATTCCCTTTTGATTCTTTAAATTTTGCACCTGCCATGGAGGCAACTCCTGCTGTTTGGGTAGCATCTATTACGGCTTTTGCCTTTATTGCTTGTCTGCCCGAGCGATTTGATATTACAACACCACAAATGTCATTTCCGCTTTTTAGTGTGTTGGTGACAAAACTTGAATAAAGGAATTTTATATTATTATTTATTAATTCATTTTCAAGAGTTGACTTTACATGCAGTGGAGTTGGAGGATTAACATCTTTTCCAAAAAGTTTCACAGATAAATTTGTCTGAAGAGAACCGGCAATTCCAACATAAGCAGAATTGCCTGAATCATTGGCCTTGGTATCATTATATCCTTTGTACAAATTCAGAGTTCCACAAGCATCCTCGCCGAGATAGGGGAATGAAGTAATAAGCATAGCGCTCTTCCTTTGTTTTGAAACAGCCACCGCCGCTTCTACAGCAGCAATTGTACCACCGACAATAACAACATCCATCTCTTCAATTACAGGAATATCTTTCTGCTTTTCAAGACAGAAATTAGAATCAGGAATAATAGGATTTATAGTCTGACGGGCTTTAGCCCCATTGCCCAAGGAAACCAAAGCCCCTGAAGCCAATGAAATTTTTATAAAATCTCTTCTGTTTAACATGGTGTATCTTGGTAATAATAGAATTAGAATTTCAATTTATACAAATCAAACTCCTTATAATATAAGGAGTTATTGTTTTGATTTGTAAGGTATAGATTTTTCTTTGTTGTGAAATGCTTTCTGAAAAAAAACTTCATAAATGTTGATTTTTTTCTTTCTGAAAATCAATATTACTAACACAAAAGTAACTATCTGACAACTAAGTATCTACTTGTTTTTGCAATTAATGGTATATACTTTTGAAATATAAAAAAGTAATTATCCATATAATTTAGAACAACAAAAAAGTTATTATTATGAAAAAGATTGTAGAAACAGCAAATGGAGAAAATTTCAAATCGATAAGTCTTGGTAGTATGAATGAATTAAGCCAATTCATTTTAAATCTTGCTCCGGGAGTTGAGATACCGGGGAAAGTATTTCTTGGCACCGCTTTAAATACTACAGGAGCAGAGATTTCTTTCCAAAGTTTTGCTCCTAATTCT
Source organism: Bacteroidales bacterium (assembly GCA_030539115.1). Classification (GTDB taxonomy): domain Bacteria; phylum Bacteroidota; class Bacteroidia; order Bacteroidales; family JAUNSR01; genus JAUNSR01. Next base: position 11,204 of record JAUNSR010000030.1, on the reverse strand, counting down.
GAGACCGGTTTCTTTCACACTCATAAAAATCATGAAGAGATTTACATCTTTATCTCAGGTAATGGTGAATTTCAGGTTGATAATAATATATTCCCAATTTCTGAGGGAAGCGTAGTGCGAGTTTCTCCAAAAGGTAAAAGATCGGTAAGAAACAATGGCAATACTCCATTGGTAATGATATGCATTCAATACAAATCAAATACATTTACAGAGCAGGATGCAGCAGATGGAAACATCCTTAATGAAAAGGTTGAATGGAAATAAAGATCAGTAAATTATAATCTAAGAATTACTTGTTCATAGATTATAATATAACTATCAGATAAATAAAAACACCTTATTATTTTTTATTTATTAAAGCTCTATAAAAATAAGTTGAGATGTTTAAATAAAAACAGGCTGTCTCTTTAAGAAACAGCCTGTTTTTTTGAATTATATCTTTTTAAAATTGGATTGTTCCACCAACAAGGAAATTAAAACCTTGATTAGGCATTCCGTACCAAATGTCATATTTAGATATTGCTAAATTGTTCATCGAAGCATATATCGAGAAAGTATTGTTAAACAGCCAACTTGCCTTGATGCTTAAATCATTTACATTGTCAAGATCAACAATGCTGTATTTAAACTCATCAACAATCTCGATTGAAGGATCAGAACTATTTGATGACTCAGATCTATGGATGCCAATTCTTGCTTTTCTTTGAGCAAACATATTGTAATTTACATTAAATACAAGTTGTTTAATTGGTCTTAAAACAGCATTAAATACTGCTTCAAATCCCGGAGCATAAGAAAGAGCCTCTTTTGATTCTGTGCTCCAGCCATTTTTCTGAAGCTTAAGACTTAACCCAAGAGTCGAGCCATAATCATATTTTAGCAATGTCCCAATTTTGTATTTTGTTACATCTTCGCTGAAAGATGAAAGATAATTTTTACCTGCAATTATACCTTTGCTTGAATCATATTGACTTTCAATCATACTTTGAAAGCTAAACTCATTAAGAGTATGACTTAGTCCACCATAAATATCAAACCAAAAACCATTCACAGCATTTGAACGAAATCCAAGAGTCCAATCTGCAAGAGTATAAGGGTTCTTATTCAAATTTCCATACTGATTATAATATCTGCAGAAGTTGGTTATGTTATTGATAGTCTTGACATCAATACCGCCTTTTATTGTTGAATAAAGGAAGAAGTTATCAACAAACTGCCAGTCAAAGTTTACATCAGGAGCAATTCCAATATGAGGACCCACACCAAAAGCATAATCAGCCTTGACACCAAGTTCAGCCTTTACATAATCTTCATTGTCATAGATAAAACTTGGAAGCAATTCAACTTTACCAATATTTTCGAAACTGTCAATGTTGTAATAATCTCCCGAATAAAGAACCCCTTTCATACCGGCTTTAAAACCAAAGCGCCAATTTTCGCTGTTAAGCCTTGTTGAAAATCCGCCTCCAAGATTTACAGTAAGTTCATTAATGCCGGGTTCATCCATTTTAAACATCGAAAATCCAAGATTCCCTTCATATTTAATAGGAGAATTTACAGAAGTATTGGCTGCAATATCAAAGTTTATTCTTTGATTAGTTTGCATAGCAGGATCTTCCATTAAAGCGGGAGGAGCAATTTCAAGAAAAGATTCTCTCCAGCCATAATAGTTGAAACGATTGTATTGATAAGAAAGATTTGTACTTAGATTGAAAGAATTGAAATATCCTTTGTAAAAAAGATTTACAAGATTATCGTTAATCTTAAGTTTTGTATCATCGGTACGTGACAAACTCTTTATATTATCGGTATAGTCAACATTGCCATTAGTGGAATTGTGAGAAACCTCAATGCCCAACACATTATTGTCGTTGTTAAGCATCTTTATTCCAAGATTTCCTGTAAGATTAAGAAGATTTCCACCACCAAGAGTGATATAACCGAATTTCTTGCTAAACTCATAATCACTCATTATACTTCCTGCCTGTAGATTGTTAATCTGGTTCTTGGAAGAGGCGAAAGTTGAGTAATCAGAATAAACAATCTTTGTCTTATTTGCCTTTGGAGCCTCAACAGCAGGCAGTTTATTTATTTTATTTGCATCCCTTACTATAGGATTGTACTCCTTCTCCAACAGTAGTTCTCTGTTGAGAGTAGAGTCTTTGGCACTTTGTGCATTTCCATCAACAGTGTTTGAAATGCAGGCGCATAATGCAAAAATATATATGTATTGTTTTTTCATCTCAATATTTTTGAAAATGTTATTTCTCAATTTTGCTGTATCTTTCTTTAATCATAGACTCAATATCATCATCACCCTTGTAATTGTTTTCAAGGTTTTGAAGATATTGTTTAGCTTGGAAAGAATCATTCTTTGCAATATAAATATCTGAAAGAAGGATAAAACAACGGGCAAGCCAATATTGATGAGGTGTGGCAGAATCAATTTGTTCAAATACCACTTTCTCAGCTTTGTCAGAATTACCCTCATCGAAATATGTCTGAGCAAGAAGATATTTAGCCTCGGCACCAAAAATATTCCTTGTATCCTTAGAAAGCACAAGCAAATCTTTTACTGCAGCATCTTTTTTATTCATTAAAAGAAGTGTCTTTGAACGATTGTAAAGAGCCTCATTCTTTATCTCAGGAGAAAGATTTTCGTTGTTAAGAAGATCTCCAGCTGCTGCTATAACATCGTCATTCTTTCCAAGTACAGAAGATGTACGAAGTATACCAAGTTTTGCAGCAAGTTTATTATCTGCTCTTTCTGCTTTTAATGCAAGTTCTTTAAACGATTCAAGAGCCTTTTCTGACTCACCGTCAATAAAATAAATTTCAGCCGTACGGGCTAAAGCCTCTTCGGTAAACTTATTATCTGCATTTTGTAGGATAGCGCCATAACATTGAAGAGCTCTTGCATAATCTTTGTCTGCAAAATATATTCTTGCAAGTTCTGTGTTTGCATTTAATCTGAAAGCCCCATTTTCAAAGCTTTGCAAATAATTGATTAATGTTTTCTCAATCTCAGCCTTGTTGCCTCTTACAATAACTTTTTCTGCAGCCAAATATGTCAATGAATCCTCTTCTCCGGCAGCAAACTGAACTTTGCCTTGAAGTGAGTTTATATATGCTGAATAAGCAGGAATATCGTTTTTCTCGATATATACAGCTTTTAAGTCCTCAGCTGCTGTACGAGCCTCTTCACTGCCCGGATAGTTAGAAATAACGTTTTTATAAGCTGCTATTGATTCATCAAGACGGTTTTCATTAAAATATATAAGTCCCAATTGAGCACCGGCTTGTCTTGCAGCAGCTGTATGAGGATATTCATTTACAAGTTTTGTAAATGAAGCAATTGCCATGTTATTATTATTAAGCATCACATACGTTTTACCCTTTTCAAGCAATGCATCATCAACATAATCCGATTGCGGATAACTTGAGAGAAGCTTGTCAAGAGTTTGTATTTTGCCTGAATAATTTTTCTGAAGCCCTGCCATAAATGCCTTTTGGAATATAGCATAATCCCCCGCTGCAGGAGATATTGATGAGGCCTGAGAATAATAATCCTCAGCCTTAGCAAACTGTCTGTTATAGAAATAGCAATCACCTATTCTGTTCAGCGCATCTGCATGAGTGTTTTTACCCCTTTCTGAAGGCATATTTACATAGCTCTCAAAATAATTTACAGCATTTGAGAACTGATTTTGTTTGAAATAGGCATATGCTAAATTATATTTCCCAAGAGCATAAGTCTCATCAGATGTGTTTGGGGAGGAATTAAGAAATTGTTTGTAATCACTCTCAGCTGTTCTGTAATCCTCATTCCTATATTCACATTCACCTCTCCAAAAATAAGACTTAGCTTTAATCTCTGCATTAATATTGCCCAAAGCTATAGCATCTGTAAAATATTTAGAGGCTTTATCAAGCTCTGTGTTAGCAACATATTGTGTTCCAAGTTGGAAAAGAATCCTTTGCTTAGCCTCTAAAATCTTCTGTCCGGGACGTGAAATCTTATTTATTGATTTTAAAGCAGCCTCATAATTTCTTGTAGTCATATACACCTCTACAAGACAATCGTTGACCTTATCGCTGTACTGAGAATTAGGGAAAGTATTTAAGAAGTTTTCAAATACGTCAACCGATTCATTAAATGCAGCATAAGAACCCTCATGAACGGCAAGTGCATAATTGTACATTGCAGCCTCTTTAACTTTTAAGTCAAAGTCGGTCGAAGATGCAGAGCTAAAAGCCATTTTTGCATTCTTAAGATCACCTATCTGAACGTAACAATGACCTAAATGAAGATAAGCATTTTGTGATAAGGCATCACTTCCTGAAGGAACTTTTGAAAGATAATCTATAGCGCTCTTTGCATCGCCATTCTTATAAAGCATTGTGCCAAGCTTATAGCAAGTTGTACGAAGCGGGGCGTCAGTCTGAGAAACATATTTCTTTAAATAAGAGATGCTTTTCTGTGGCATATCCTGCTCAAAATAACATTCACCTGCTATTCTGTTTAGTTCAGCATCCTGTTCAGGTGACGGATTCTTATCAAGCAATTCAAGGTCAAGCCTTAATGCCTGATTCCAATCCTTTTGAATAAAGTATATTTGAGCCATATAATATGGAACACTCTGAGCATATTCTCCATTGCTTGGCAGAGAATCAAACCCTTCATAAGCTCCTTTATAATCACCCTCAGTATATTTTATATATGAAAGATAATATCTTGCCGATTCATTGTATTTAGAATCGATATTTGAAAGAACCGTGAAAAGAGGTTTGGCAGCATCAATATTTTTTATTTTCAAATATGAAATTCCCAAACGCTGAAAAAAATCAGGCTCCTTGTCAAAAGGCAACTCTCCAATTTCAATACCCTCAAACCAATCTATTGCCTGAAGATAATCTTCGTTAAGAAAATAATAGCTTCCTATAAGAAAATCCACCTCTTTAATATGGCGAGACCAAGGATAGTTAGCTTTAAATTCTTTTAAAAGTTTTAGAGAATATTCTTTACCCTGTTCGAAAGCTGAAGAGGCAATCATAAAATCGGATTCCTGAAACAGATCTGTATTTTTTGTCTCTTTCTTAAATCGGGTTAACTGATCAACACATCCATTCCAGTTTCGACCTTCATACATCTCTTTGCCCTTAATAAAAAGAGCTTCCGGCAATTGTGAAGAGTAAGATACCTGTCCAAAGACAGCATTCCCGGCTTCGCTTGCCAATAAACATAATGGAAGAAGTAACTTTTTCATTTAAATAATATTTTTGAGGGGATAAGAGTGCATATATGATGTATAATACGTTATAATATGATTTTATAAACAATAAAGTTATATTTTCAAAAATAAGATTTGCACCTATACAGCTTATCTTATGCAAAGATATTGCAAGCCGAATTCAATAAACATCAAAAAGCTAAAACTTTTTGGATGTTATTGATAAGGCGACGCATATCTTATGCAAAGATAATTATCCCCGTTATCAGTAAAAGTAAATGAACTAAAAAGTTTTTTTATTAATAATCATTTCTTTATACATTTTCACACCCTCTCTTACAGATTTTAAACCAAAATCTTCAGGATTGATATCTTTTATATCTTTCCAATACAATTCGGCAACATCATCCATTGCTTTTACTTTGGCATCTCCTATAATTTTACATTCAAAAAATAGATCCAAAGTATGAATATCGATACCTGAAAAGGGATAGATGTTAGGCAAAGAGAAGAGATATTTTTGATTGTCAACTTTTAGTCCTGTTTCTTCAAGAACTTCTCTTGCCACACCCTGCTCCGCTGTTTCATAGCTGTCAATAAATCCACCGGGTAAATCCATTGTGCCTTTTGCAGGCTCTTTAGCTCTTCTTGCAGTGAGCAGCTCTCCCTTTTCATTTCTTATAATAGCAACTGTTGCAGCTCTTGGATTAAAATAATATGTAAATCCGCAATCAAAGCATTTCTTTGATATGCCGTTGTTTTCTTTAAAATTATTTGAACCGCAGATAGGGCAGAATTTAAACTTTTCTAATGGATGCATCTTAATATCTATATTTTATTGACTGATTTTAACTGTGTTGTTTATTATTTCCGTTTTTCTCAATCCTTATTCTTGCATCAACAGCGTAAATATTGTTGTCATATGCAATAAGTGGATTTATGTCCAGCTCTTTGATTTCTGTGGCAAAACGAAGTATTGTTGAAAGACGAACAATGATTTCTGCATACAGATACTCATTAATACCTTTTTTGCCTCTGACACCTTTGATAATTTTATATGCTCTTAGTGATCTAATCATAGAAATTGCCTCATCCATTGAAAGAGGGGCAAGACCTGAAGCAACATCTTTAAGAACCTCTACAAATATGCCTCCTAAACCACACATTACTATATGTCCAAAGCGAGATTCATAGCTTGCCCCAACGAAAAGCTCTGTGCCTTTGAGCATAGGCTGAATCATTACACCGGTTGCTCCCTTTATATTCATCAGCTGTTCAACTTCATAGCCCAAATGCTGTTCTGAGCGAATATTTGTAACTACACCTCCAACATCTGTTTTGTGAACAATGCCGCAAACCTTGGCAACAACGGGATATCCCCATTGATTTGCTTTGTTTAGTATATCTATTTTGTTTAAGGAGACAAATTCATCTACCAAAGGGATCTCTGCACATGCAAAAATCTCTCTTACAATATTATGATTCACAAATCCATCTTCATTAATGCCGTCAATTATTCTCCTTAATCGAGGCACATCAATACCTTCAAGTTCTATTCTCCCGCTTGATGGAATTTCTGCATTGTAAACCCTGCCGATGGCTGTGGCAAGAATCACTTCATCCGCGAAATTTACATTGCCTGAGTTAATAAATCTTTTAACCTCTTCACCGGCAGTAACCACAGATGGCAAAATAGGAAAGATAGGTTTAGAACAGCTTTTTATCTTTTCGTTCAAAACTCTGTAGGCATCATAAACCTGAACCAAGCCCGGACTGCCGAAAATTACGGCAATAGCATCAATATTATCAAAATGGTTTTCGCAGAAGTCTATTGATATTCCCAACTGTTCCGGAGTTCCGGTGGCAAGTATGTCAATAGGATTTGCAGTTGAAGAACCGGGATAGAGATATTTTTTTAACTCTTCAGAGTCTGCATCATCAAAATGCGGAACATTCAACCCAACTTTTGAGAGAGCATCGGTTAGCATTACTGCGGGACCACCTGCATGAGTGACAATGGCAATGTTTTTGCCCTTTATAGGTTTTAATGTAAATATGGCTCCAACAGTTGTCAATTCCTCTCTCGAATAGCATCTTACTATGCCTGCCTTTCTAAAAAGAGCCTCAACTGCAAGGTCAGAACTTGCCATGGCGCCCGTGTGAGAAGCTGCCGCTCTTGAGCCTGCTTCTGATGAACCTGATTTTATGGCTGCTATTCTACATCCCTTTCTTATTAATGATGAAGCATGAAGAAGAAGCTTGTCGGGATTAGAAATGTTTTCTATGTAAAGAAGTTTTATTTTGGAATCATTTTCTGAATCAAAATTTTTGTCCATATATTCAAGTACATCTTCAACCCCAATTTGGGCAGCATTGCCGACCGACCATATAGAATTGTATCTAAGACCCTTAGCAACAGAACTCTCAAGTATATAAACTACTGTGGCTCCTGAGCTTGATATAAGGTCTGCTCCGTTTTTGTCAAATTCCGGAATAGGAAGTGTGAAGACACTGTGATGATTCCTATTCATCAGGCCAATACAGTTAGGCCCAATAAGAGATGCCCCATATTTATTGCATGTCTCAACAATCTCTCTTTCGAGCTCTTTGCCCTCTTTTGTTGTTTCAGAAAAGCCTGCAGAAATTACGATGAAGGCTTTAACCGATTTTTCTTTTGCAAGAGTCTCTATAATATTGGGAGTCAATTCAGCCGCAACGGCTATTATCGCTAAATCAGCATTTGGAACCGCTTCGGCTGAGGGATAGGCTTTTATCCCCTGTACTTCATTCTCCTTTGGATTAATAATGAAAATATCACCTTTGAAATTTCCATCTTTCAAATTTTTTATAATCTTGCCACCGGGTTTATGAAGATTGTCTGAACCGCCAACAACAATTATTGAGGCAGGATTTAAAAGCTCATTATTTATCATATTATTGATGCTTTTTTTATGTAAAAAGATAATGATTTCATTCATCAATGTTAGTAAAATATTGGCAATTATTTGTCTTTGTATTTAAACATATATCTATTGCCAAGATAAATTTACTCGTTTATTATTATAAAACAACCTTTCAAAATCTTCTTACTATACTATCTCTTTCAATAATCTTTGTACATTTGGCTTACATATTAAAGTGCTGACATAAAATATGACGATGCTTTTTTATTTTTGCTGTTTAATCTCTCTATTAAAAGAATAATATCATTTTTTAGTGGAATATGATTTCTATAGCAAAAAACTATTATTGAATTATTTGATAAATGAAATCGCCATAACTCATCTAAAAATGAGATACCTAACAAAAGGTTTATAAATGACGCATTTGTACCTTAGTGTTGAAAAATTTAATATATACAAATGAAATCGCCATAACTCACCTAAAGATGAGATACAAAACAAAAGGTATATAAATGGCGCATTTGTACCTTAGAGGTAACGGTTATAAAAAAAATTATATACAAATGAGAACTAAATTTTTTTCTACCATTATGCTGTTGATCTTTGCTCTTACCTATGTAGATGCCAAAGATAATACTTCAAAAAATGATATTGACAAATCAAAAATCCAACGCATACTTGGGCAATGGAGCGACAAGTCCTCAAATGAGTGGAAGTATGGCTTTTTTGAAAACTTTGTAGTGTGTGACAATGAGTTTTGGGAATATGATAATGTGAAGATTAAGGCAAACAAGGGAACTATTAAAATAAAAAATGGGAAAAAATCAAAAAGTATTGACCTCCTGTTTTTGAGCAATGGTGATTCTATATGTCAAATTTCAGCAGAAAAAGGCTCGAAAAGTGATTTTATAAAAAGAAAACTTCCTGTTCTGCCTTCAAAATCTGATTCAAGAAATTTTGCTGCCGACAGCTACAAAATAGATTCTGCTACAGTGTCAGGTGTGCTTACCAATAGAATAACGAATGATGATGTCGAGGTTTGTGTTAATGGGTTTATTAAAAATGAAACCTTTAAGGCAAAGATCGATTCTCTTGGTCGTTTCTCTATAAGAATACCTCTGTTTGGTATATCAAATATTACTATTGACTGGAAAAATTCAAGGATTAAAGATGTTATCGAACCAAACGAAAATTATTTCATCTATAAGGACTGGAAAACTGAAGTGGCATGGATAATGGGGCAAAATTGGGCTTTTCATACTGAAATGCAGAATTTCAAACTTCCTTCACAATGCGTAATTCCTGAATATAATGAAATTAAAGGTCGTAATAAGGCTTATCTTGATACTTGCACACATATAACAACAAGACGAAAAGCTTATTTGGATGCTTACATTGCAAAAAATAATAATCTCTCATCACGGTTTATTGACTTTCAAACCCGCAATGTTGAATATGATTTGGCAAATGCTTTAATGAAAAGAAAATTTTCTTTAAACAGCGGATACAGCGAGGAACTGCCGAGAACTTATCTTGATATTGTTAAGCTTAGCATTAAAAATATGCCTGACAATTTCTTAATGTACGACAATTTGCTTGAAGCTGTAAACAATTATTCCGATTATATGCAGCATCATGATATGGTAAATATTAATGTAAATACCATAGAACTTATCAAATATTGGAATAGAAAAGGTGAGTTTGACCTTACCAAAGAACAAAAAAGAGAACTTTTGCTTACACAAAAAGGTGTGGATGTTACATATTCTCTTTTATATTCAGGAGCCGATTCTTCAACTATAGCACTAAGAACACAGATTTATGATGAATATATAAAGAATATTCAGCCTCTCTTGGATCAAAAGAATGTTACAGACTTTATTTCATCTTCCTGGGCTGAGAAGGGCGAGGAGATTGTTCAAAATAACGACATCCTTGATTATGTTGAAAATGTTGATTCTCTCGGCTTTAAACCAAATGTTAAAGAGTTGCTTATTTATAAAAAGAGTTGTGAGCTTTTTCAAAATCAAAAGAAGCCTGTCTTTGAATCTACTCTTGCACTGTTGAAGGATAATGTCAAGAACCAGTTCTTGTCAAATGACTTGTCTGAGAAACAAAAATATTTCCAGAATGCAGAGAAAAAAAGCGATGAATATGTTCAAAATCTTAAGATGACCGACAATGTATCTCAGATGAAAACTTATGATGAGCTTTTTAAATCTTTAATTGAACCGTATAAGGGCAAAGTTATCTATATAGATTTCTGGGGTTCATGGTGCTCTCCTTGCAGACAGGAGATGACTTTTGCCGCTGAGCTTAAACGAAATCTTGAAAATAAGGATGTTGTCTTTATGTATTTTGCCAATAAAACTAAAGAGGAGGATTGGAAAAACTTTATCAAGGAGTTCAGAATTGTCGGCAACAATGTAGTTCATTATAATTTGCCTGAAGAGCAGCAAAGAATCCTTGAGAGAAGATTTATTATCACATCTTTTCCAACATATCTCATTATCGACAAGGATGGAAATATCGGCTCGATGGCTGCCGGCTCTCCAAGCAAAGGCATGGAGACAGTGAAAGAGATTGAATCGTATTTGTAATTCCTTTCAATAACTTTATTATATGTTTTTAGATGCTCAATAATTATTGCCGAGCATCTCTTTGGCAATGTAATGCCTGTTTTCTGTATAAATGAAACATCCAAACAAATAAGAATAGGTGTCTTTTTTGTTTGGATGTTTTTGTTTTTTATAATTCTAAAGTTAGATGCATTTGAAAATCCTAACTATTAGTAAACAAATAATAATTATTTTAATTCATGCCTGCATCCTACCATTATTGAACACTAAACCGATTTTTACGTTCTTTTTTTAGGGCGACTCATTGTTGCTGTAATGATTTATAAAGAGATTTTTAAGATAAATAATTTTCAAAATGTTTATTTGTGTCTCTTTATGTGCTTAATAATAAATGAAATCGCCATAACTCACCTAAAGATGAGATACCTAACAGAATGTATATAAATGGCGCATTTGTACCTTAGAGGTAACGGTTATAAAAATAAAATTAT
>JAUNSR010000004.1:31287-138161 GCA_030539115.1 Bacteroidales bacterium | reverse complement strand
CAGATTCGAACTGCTGTAGGCGGTTTTGCAGACCGGTGCCTAGCCACTCGGCCAACCGACCTTTTTTCTCGATTGCGTTGCAAATGTAGTCAAAAAATTGTATTTTGCAATACTCTATAATCAATTTTTATACTTTTGAGAACGATTCATTTTTAACGTTCTGTCACACAGACACTCTTTTTGATGGTCAATTATCTTTTTTTTCAAATCGCATCCTGAACACCCGGAGCAACAATCCAAATTATCCTTTTTAGAAAATATTCTTTTATAAATTTTATATGATGCAACCCCAAAAGCAAAGGCAACAATAATCAGTACAATTATCAATTGTGTCATATTTTTTGCATAAATATTAATTAAAAATCAATTATTAATTATTAAAGGCAAACATAATTCAAGAGAATGTATTAAAAATCGATATTGAAAGTAAATTAAACTCTTCAATAATTAATATTTGATTAAAATATAAAGTTTCCTATCTGGTAAACCACAAAAGAAACAAGCCAAGCTAATGCCGTTGTATATCCAATAGCAAATATTCCCCATTTCAATGAGCCTGACTCATTAATAATAGCAGTAATTGTTGCAATGCACGGGAAATACAAAAGCACGAAAACCAAGAAACTCAGAGCTATCAATGGCGTAAAATCAGGTTTTCCTGTGGAAGGATTTATCTCTCTTAATTTATCTGATAGGCTTCCCTCCTGCTCCAAAGACCCATCGTTATCTCCGGTATTTCCTGCATAAAGAACCCCAAGTGTACTCACTACAAGCTCTTTGGCTGCAATTCCTGAAATAAGACAAATATTAATCTTCCAATTAAAACCAAGAGGTTTGAAAATTGGTTCAAAAAACACACCCACTCTTCCAATATATGAATTTCTTTGACGGCTTATCTCTTCAAGATTATTCAAATGATTAATACTTTTATTATAATCGTTCTGAAGGGAATCCAATCTTATTCCATTGTACAATGGTTTTTGAGCCACATATTGTTCTTCTATCTTAGCTTTTGCATCACTGTAATTCTTAGTATCGGGAGCAGTACGAGGAAAATATCCAAGAAACCAAATAATAATTGATGCAACAAGTATCACTCCACCCATTTTATTGAGATAAGCCTTAGCCTTATCCCACATGTGTCTGACTGTATTTTTTAATGTCGGCATACGGTAAGGGGGCAATTCCATAACAAAAGGTGAATCTTCGCCTTTAAACAAATACTTTCTGAAAATTCTTGCCATAATGACTGCAAAAACTATTCCAAGTATATAAAGGCTCATTAATACCAGCGTTGCATGCATCGGGAAGAATGTTCCAACTACCAAAATATAAATTGGCAAACGTGCGCTGCAAGATATCAACGGATTAATAAGCATTGTTATTAGTCTGCTTTTGGGATCCTCTATCGTCCTCGATGCCATTATTGATGGAACCGTGCATCCAAACCCCATAACAAGAGGAATAAACGATTTTCCGTGCAATCCCATTTTATGCATTACCTTATCCATTATGAAAGCCACACGAGCCATATATCCCGAATCCTCCATTAATGATATAAAGAAATATAATATAAGAATGTTTGGTAAAAAAACTATTACACCTCCTACTCCTCCTATAATTCCATCTACAATTAAGTCATGCAATGGACCGATTGGCAGAATCTTTGACATAAGATTTCCAATGAATCCGACAAGAGCATCTATCCAGTCCATCGGATATTGACCAAGAGAAAAGGTCGTCTGGAACATCAGCCACAAAACGGCAAAGAAAATAGGAAAACCAAGAAGCTTTCCGGTGACTATTTCATCAATAGATTTTGTTATTCTATTCTCCTCCTCCTGTCCGGGGGTCAATGTCTCTTTCAATGCTCCTGAAATAAAACCATATTTGGAATCTGTAATAGCTGATTCGGCATCTTCTTTCAAGGACTCTTGGATTCTCTTAGAAAGCTGCTGTTGAAGGATGGTAAGGCTTTCATATTGTGAAGAATTTTTGAGTATATTTTTCACCTCCTTGTCATCTTCAAGAAGTTTTATTGCCAGATATCTTGGAGAAAAATGTTTTTCAATGCTTTCATCCTGTTTAATCCGGTCTTTAAGCAAAGAAATACACTCCTCCAAAAGAGCGCCATGATTAACATGTATATGTCTTACAACAGGATGCTTGCTCTCATAAACCTGAATAACCTGATCAAAAAGCTCTTCTATTCCCTTTTCATATTTTGAGGATGTAGGAACGATAGGCACACCGATAAGCTTCTCCAAAGTGGTATAATCGAGTTTTGCGCCTTGGTTTATCAGCTCATCATACATATTAAGCGCAATGACCATTCTCAAATCCATATCTATAAGCTGGGTAGTAAGATATAGATTTCTTTCAAGATTGGAAGCTGCCACAACATTGATAATAACATCAGGGGTTTTCTCAACAAGATGCCTTCTAACATATAATTCCTCCGGAGAATAAGCAGATAATGAATATGTACCCGGCAAGTCAAATATATTAAATGTATATCCTTTATATACAAACTTTCCCTCCTTGGCATCAACAGTGACGCCACTGTAATTGCCAACATGTTCCTTTGCACCGGAAGCGATATTAAAAAGAGATGTTTTTCCACAATTCGGATTTCCTACAAGAGCAATATTTATTGACTTACTGTGTTCTTGAACTTTATTAATAAACTTCTCATCCGATTCAATTGCCGGAATCACCTCATAATCTAACCCCTCAGACAAATCAGACAATGGAATTACTTCAATCATTGCGGCTTCATTTCTACGCAATGAAACCTCATAATCCAATATTTTATATTTAATAGGATCTTTTAAGGGGGCATTAAGAATAACTTCCACCACTTTTCCTTTAACAAATCCCATCTCTATTATTCGTTTTCTAAAGGCGCCATGACCCAATACCTTAACAATAACACCTTTTTCACCTGTTTTAAGCTCAGATAATATCATTATATAGAATTAAATAACATATTTATACTTTCTAATTAGATGTTTAAAATACTTCTCTTGAAATAACATTTTTACAAGTAGTCACATCTTTTATTAAATCACTTTTAAACAAACTGTACGATTTAATAATGCAAAGATGTTCAAAAAAAAGATACAAATAAAGGTTTTTTACACATTATTTGTACTGAATTTAAATAATATTATTTGTATTCAATCTTATTATATACATTTATTGACCAAAAACATAATTATTAAACACAGATTCCCATAATTTATATCATATTCCACATAAAATTTTAAAATCATTTATAGCAATAATCAGTTGCAAATCTTTTATTATCGCAGTATCAAAATTGAATAATTGTTTATTTAAAAAGTCTCATGTTATATTTTTTAATAAATTTGACAAATCAATGCTATAATATTGAGTTTTTATATTTTTTCTTAAATCAATATACTATATAATTGAGTCATAATTAGAATTAAAAAGGTTTTTAAAATCATAGTATCAATTAAACACATTTTATTTTATAAGGTTATGAAAAACTTATTTAAAATTTGCCGCAACTCGCTTGCGACTATTGTATGTGCAACTGCAGCTATCGCCATGATCAGCACTCCAGAGACTGCTTTTGCTAAAAAGAAAAAGAATATAGGTATTCAATTGTATTCAGTGATGGATGCAGTAAACAAAGATCCTAAAGGTTCTATCGAGAGACTTTCCAATATGGGATATAATGTCTTTGAACTTGTTCAATGGGGAGGAAATGAAAAAGTATTCGGTCTTTCTGCCGAGGAATTTAAAGATATTTGTTCCAAAAACGGAGCTAAAATTGTTTCAACTCATTCAGGTATTCAAGAAGATACCTCTAAAGAGGAAGAAATAATGAATAACTGGAGAAAATTATTTGAAATCCAAAAAGCCTGTGGTGGAAAATACTTTGTAATACCGAGCTATAGAGTAGATTACACGACAAAAGATGTAAAACAAATGTGCGATTATTTCAATCGTGTAGGTAAAATTGCATCCGAATATGGTTTAAAACTTGGGTATCACAACCATTCAAATGAATACAAAAACCTAAAAGACAGTGATAAAGTAATGTGGGAGTATATGGTTGAAAATACTGACCCTAAATATGTTTGTTTTGAAATGGACGTTTATTGGTGTACTAAAGGAGGTAAAAATCCTGTCGAATATCTAAAAAAATATCCTAAACGTATTGAAATTCTTCACATAAAAGATGATTTTGTGATTGGTGAAAGTGGAACAATAGATTTTGAAAACATTTTCAAACAATTCTACAAAAATGGAATGAAAGATTATGTTGTAGAGATTGAAACTCCAAAATCAATAAGAGAAAAAACAAATGCTGATGGAAGCAAATATTCTCAAGCTCAAATATCTGACGAAGTGTTTAAAGCTGCTCAAAAAAGTCAGGAATATTTAAACAAAGCAAAATTTGTAAAGTAATTATTCTTACATAACAAATAAAGGGGGCATATCAAAACCGATATGCTCCCTATTTAATTTTTATACTGCCATTTATAGCTATTTTTTTTTACCAAATAAAATATTTTTATTTATTGTCATCATTTCCGTTATCGAGTTTTATCCCCAACATTCTTTTTGTTGCATTTAATTCACTTTCATTGTCAGAAATAAGGAGTATTTTATCTCCCGGTTTTAGTTCGGTCTTACCTTTGGGAATAATGAACTTATCTTTTCTCTTTACCATAACTGCCAATGTTTTATCATGAAGTGGAATATTCATTAAAAGGCTTCCGCTTCGTAGATGTTCCTCTGTTAATTCAACCTCCATCATTGCATTTTTATATTCATCCGGGAACTCCATATTAAATGCATTTAAGGATGACTCAGAACTCGACTCCAATCCCAACTTTTTAGCTACAAAAGGTATTGAGGTGCCTTGAAGCAGAAGAGAAATTAGCGTAATGAAAAATACTATATTAAATATTTCATTTGCAACGTCAAGTTTAGCTGTCAATGGATAGGTTGCAAAAATTATTGGCACCGCACCTTTCAATCCGACCCATGATACAAACAATTTTGACTTAATTGTAAAAGATTTATTTAACCCCATACAAAGAAAAACAGCAGCGGGGCGACCAATAAAAATCAAAAACAATCCTATAACAACAGATATGATGGTATATTTAAACATATCGTGAGGATTTACAAGCAATCCCAGAGTTAAAAACATTATTATTTGAAATAGCCATGCCAATCCGTCAACAAAATTTGATATGCTTTTTTTATGGATAAACTTCTTATTTCCTATAAACAATCCTGCAATATATACAGCAAGGAATCCGTTTCCATAGATCATGTTGGTAAAGGCATAAATCATAAAAGCACAGCTTAAAAGCAATACTGCATAAAGAGAATGGTTGCTTAAATCAATTTTGTTCATCAACTTTACAACCAAATACCCTCCTAATCCACCAGCCAACAACCCTATTACCAGCTGCATTGAAAAGTCCAATAATATTGAGAAATATGAAACCGAGGTATCGGTTGTAATTACCTGTATCAACAATATTACTAAAATATAGGCCATTGGATCGTTAGAGCCTGATTCGAATTCAAGCAACGATTTTATCTTCTGTTTTATTTGAATGTTCTTTCCTCTCAATATGCCAAACACAGAGGCTGAATCTGTTGAAGACATTACAGAGGCAAGAAGCAACGCTTCCAAGAATGTAAAATGAGTTAAATTTGAATTGCCTTTCAATAGATAAAAGATAAATACACCAGTAATAAGCGCTGTTATTAACACACCAAACGTAGAGAGAAGAATGCCGGGAATCATTACTTTTTTTATCTCTGAATATACCGTATCCATTCCTCCTGAGAAAAGTATTATTATTAATGCTGCATTTCCTATTAATTGCGCAGATGAAGGACTGGAGAAGTTTATTCCAAGACCATCAATACCGAAAAGCATTCCTATTATCAAAAATAAAAGCAATATCGGTATCCCAAGCCTTGTACTTGGCTTGCTCGCCAGAATGCTTGTAAACAACAACAACGACCCTACCAAAAGTATATTATCTGAAGATATATCCATCTAAATAAAAGTTTAATATTTTAACATTTAATCTTACTTTTTGTTCACATATTTTTAAAATCACTATTCAAATATACATAAAAATAATATTTATTATGATTAAATGCACCTAATAAACATTTTTGTGTAATTTCGACCCAATTTTAATTATTACTTAATAATTTAGTTTTAATGAATTCTTTAAAAATTGGAAATTTATTAGCTCAGTTACCCATCATACAGGGTGGTATGGGTGTTGGTATTTCTCTTTCCGGATTAGCTTCGGCAGTAGCTAAAGAAGGAGGCATAGGAGTTATCTCATCGGCAGGACTGGGAGTTTTGTATAGAAGTCACTCTTCTGACTATCGTGAAGCAAGCATTTACGGTTTAAAAGAAGAATTAAAAAAAGCTCGCGAAAAAGCCAAAGGCATTATTGGTGTTAACGTTATGGTTGCCATGAGCAATTTTGCTGACATGGTGAAAACTGCAATCTCGGAAAAGGCAGACATAATCTTCTCAGGTGCCGGGCTGCCTCTCGACCTTCCGTCTTTTCTTCAAAAGGACAGCACAACCAAGCTCGCTCCTATTGTTTCTTCAGCAAGAGCCGCAAAACTTATTTGTGAGAAATGGATGCACAACTATTCCTATCTTCCTGATGCAATAGTTGTTGAAGGGCCCAAAGCCGGTGGCCACTTAGGTTATAAGGCGAATCAAATTGAGGACTCAAACTTTTCGCTTGAAGAGATTGTCCCTCAGGTTGTTGCCGAGGTAAAGGAGTTTGAAGAAAAATACAACAAGGTTATTCCCGTAATTGCTGCCGGCGGGATATATACCGGAGAGGATATTTACAAAATCATGCAACTTGGAGCCTCCGGGGTCCAATTAGGGACAAGATTTGTAACTACAAATGAATGCGACGCCTCTCAAACATTTAAGGATACATATATTCATGCATCCAAGGATGACATAGGAATTATTAAAAGTCCTGTCGGAATGCCCGGAAGAGCAATCATTAACAGCTTTATTGACAAGGTTAAAGATGGGCTTGCAGCTCCAAAAAGCTGTCCTTTCGACTGCATCAAGACCTGCGACTATAAAAAATCGCCCTATTGCATAATGCTTGCTCTTTACAATGCTTTCAAAGGCAATATGAAAAATGGGTATGCTTTCTGCGGTTCAAATGCTTGGAGAGCGGAAAAAATACAGTCTGTAAAAGAGCTTATGTTATCTCTAAAAGATGAATTTGATGCCTTTTCATTAAAAGAATATATTAATGACAAGATTCAGAACAGCAATACCAAATAATAGTTTAAGGTTATCTGAATATTAAAAGTATTAAGACAACACCTTTTTAGTTATTATACATAATAAAAAATCCCTCAAACCGACGTTTCAGTTTGAGGGATTTTTTTAACGATTAATATATTCTATTTCTCCTATATTAAGTATTCTAAGTTTAAACCCATCATTCATTGAGGCATCAATTTCATTTTTCAAAGGTTCATTCCAAGGATGATAAGAAAGCGCAAACTTGGAATGATGGACTGTTATTGTTTCTTCAGCTCCAATCTCATTTGCTGCTTTTCCCAACTGTGAGGGTAGTGTATGAATTTTGCTCCAATTCTCATTATACTGGCCGTTCTCTAAAAAAGCCAAAGATATATTCGGGAACTTTTCACCTATTTCTTTAAAATGAGGTCCATAGCCACTGTCTCCTCCTATATAAATATTTTCACCCTGTGATGTTTCAATCATAAAAGAGGCCCATAGTGTTTTATTCCTTTTCAGACCCCTTCCTGAAAAATGTCTGGCAGGCAAACAATAAAACTTAAATCCATCAAAAGAAGTATTTTCATACCAATCCAATTCTCTCATCATTTCTGATGGAAAATTCCAATACTCAAAATGCTCTCCAACTCCTAAAGGCACTATTACTTTAGATGTCTTGTCTTTTAATTTTATAACAGTTTCATAATCCAAATGATCCCAATGATCATGAGTTATTATCAAAAAATCAATTTTTGGCATATCTTCTGCCTTAAAAATATCTGTTCCTTCAAACGGCTTGTTAAACAGAGCTACCGGTGATGCTTTATAAAATACAGGATCGACCAATATTCTTTTACCATTTATCTGTATCAGATAAGATGAATGGCCAAACCAGATTATAAAATCTTTATCAATAGGAATAGATTTAATATCCGATTTTTGTATAAGAAATTTTTCTCTTGGACGGACCTCTTCATTTCCATTAAATAGGAACTTAATCATTGTGGTAAACATATTGTCCTCACCTGTCATCATTTGGGTATTAATTTGATTAACAAACTGCCCATTGACATAATTCTTTGAGTCCTTTATTAATTTCAATCTTTCTCCTTTAGGCTGACGCCCGAAACTCTTTTGATTTAAAAACAAAAAAGAAGAAAATCCTATAATAATTATTATTGCACCAATTGTATACATCAATATTTTTCTCACTTTTATTATCCTATCTATTAATACAAATAACACTAAATCACCAAACTATTTATTTTTTGGTTTTATAAATATAATTGAAATATTATTTCTATAATAATGCTGCTATAAAGAAAACACAACAGTGACATTTCCATCACCTAAAATTTCTTTCAGTTCTTTTTGTGTTAAGTTGGATTTGTACATTTAAACAATATCAGTTTACCTCTATTTTTTATCGTATCAAATTTGTTTATAACATTGTTTGCATCATTATCCAATGGTCCGTTGTTATCTGATATTTCATTGTTTGCAGTATCTTCTATTATATCAGAGTCTTTTTAACAAGCCAATAAAAAGATAAAAGATATCAGGAATAATGACATCTATATATGTTTTATCATAACAAAATAATTCAGCAATTTTGTAAATAATAAGTGAATATATAGTGTGGTTTCGAATATCACAAGTTTCATTAAGCAAATCGGTAATAATGGTTAATCTTTCAATAATTCAGGTCATCAAACCATTTTAAAATCTCTATTAAAGAGATCCATATTTTAATTCTTCTAAAATTCATTTTAATCAATCAAAAGTTCATTTTGATAGTTATGGATTCTTTATGTCAAATTTAAAAACAAAAAAGACTGATGAAAATTAAATTTTCGACGGTCGAAATCGATTTTCCGATGGTAAAAATTTATTTTGTGACGGTCAAAATATCAAAATCTTAAATTAAAAATTTTCTAACTTTCTATATGTTTGATAATCAAATATATAAAATTTTCACTAATCCAAAGAGCATTATAAATAACTTGTGTCAAAATTGTGAAAGTGAATTATATTTTGCTTAAAAAATCGGTTGACGGAGTCAACTATTTAAAGTAATAAGATTAAGAATGGTCAACTTAGATCAGGATAGTACAATACAGCAATACTATAGAACATTTTGTTATAAATAGATTATAAAAGGTTTTATTTTGACAAACAATTAAGTAATTTAATTATTTTTGCATCTGTTAAACTTAATTTTAATTACAAAAGAATGTTCGGTATAAATGACTGGGGCATAATACTTGCCTATTTATTAGCTGTTTGCTGCCTATTGTTTTCAATATGGTGGGGAATAACCCATTGGAATAAAGATTATAAATCTGATTCGGAAGAAAAGACCATGGATGAATATAAGCATGATGACAAGCAATAGAATATTATAGAGACAAACAAAACATATACACAAATAATCTTTATTTTCTTGAATCTCAGATTAAGAAAAGCCAAACGCACAAAATATGAGTACCTTTTATCTCGGTTTAATAGTAGTGTTATATCTCCTGTCACTGACAGCATTAGGATATTTAGGATATAAAAAGACCACCGACACAAGCGACTATCTTGTCGGCGGCAGGAGTATGAATCCCATAGTAATGTCACTATCTTATGGGGCGACATTCATTTCAGCATCGGCAATAGTTGGTTTTGGAGGAGTGGCGGCAGCCTATGGAATGGGAATACAATGGTTGTGCATGCTAAATATGCTTATGGGAGTAATTATTGCTTTTATTGTATTTGGGCGTCCAACAAGGAAACTTGGAGTTAAATATAATGCTGCAACATTTCCACAACTGCTTGGAAGGCACTATAAATCAAAATCTATACAAGTGCTTGCAGCACTTGTGATTTTTCTTTGTATGCCGCTTTATGCCGCAGTTGTTTTAAAGGGAGGAGCAGTATTTATTGAGCAAATTTTTAAGATAGATTTCAATGTCGCTCTATTAATATTCACATTAGTAATAGCGGCTTATGTGATTGCGGGAGGAATGAAAGGGGTAATGTACACAGATGCTCTTCAGGCAATAATAATGTTCGGATGCATGGCATTTTTGCTTTTTAGCCTTTACTCTTCACTTGACATGAATTTCACACAGGCTAATGAAGCGCTCACAAACTTAAAAGACCAAGTGCCAAACAAATATCATGATTTGGGACATCAGGGCTGGACCAGCATGCCGGTTTTTCAATCTCCTCAATGGTACACACTTGTCACATCATTGATTTTAGGAGTTGGCGTTGGCTGTCTTGCACAACCACAATTGATAGTAAGATTTATGACTGTAGAGAGTACAAAACAATTAAACCGAGGTGTTGCAATCGGCTGTGTATTTTTGATAGTTACAGTTGGTACAATATATCACAGCGGAGCATTGTCCAACCTCTTTTTCTTTAAAACGCAAGGTAAAGTGGCAACAGAGTTAATCCCCGATATAGACAAGATAATACCATATTTTATAGACAATGCTATGCCGGCATGGTTTTCTGCTATTTTTATGCTGTGTATTTTGTCTGCCAGCATGTCAACAATGAGTTCTCAATTTCATACAATGGGAGCCGCCGTGGGAGCCGACATCTATGCACTTGCAAAAAGGAAGAACGAAAGCAACATAAACTCTGTAATACGAATAGGAGTATTTTTCTCAATAGTAGTAAGCTATATTATCTGCTATGCTCTTCCAATGAATATAATAGCAAGGGGCACATCAATCTTTATGGGTATCTGCGCTTCAGCCTTTTTACCGGTATATTTTGGCTCATTATACATAAAGACGGTTAATAAAAATGCTGCATTGGCAAGTATGTACACGGGCATTATTGCAAGTCTTTTTGTTCTTGCCTTTGTGCATCGTGCAGAGTCTGCATCTCTTGGACTGTGCAGGTTTATCTTCGGCAGAGACGTGCTTTTTGAAAATTATCCTATTTATATGATAGATCCAATCTTGTTTGCCTTGCCATTTTCAACTTTAGTTTATGTTGTTGGCATCTTTTCGCCAAAAGAGCAAAAGAAGAATATTGTTAAAGAAGCAGCTATTGAAGAACCCGCTTAATTCATTTCAAAACTATATGTAAAAAATCCATTTTTAATAGGGCTCAAACTGTTAAGTTCCTATTTTTCATGAACATTTCATCTTATTATTTATTATTAAGATTATAAGAATGACAATAAAACAGCCATTCATTGTCATTCATTTATATAATTTAAGCAATTCTATGTTGTAAACAGATAAACATCATAGAGTAATAATAAAAATACAATGAAAAAAATAATCATAACAGCTCTTATTGTAGTATTGTCACTAAGTATACCTGCTATCTTCGTTTTTTCTGACACATTTAAAATAACAGCGTGGGTTTTTACTATTATTGATATAACAATCATTGCCATATTAATCTATTCATATATGGATGACCACAGGCAGAATAAGATGGAAGAGAGAAAATCAATTATATCGATTGAAGATATCGAGCAGGATGAAATGCTTTCTATATGCAAAAAAATAGCTGAAGAAAATAAAATGGAACTATCAGAGGCCCTTCTTGAAAAAATCAATGATAAAGATGAGAAAAGTGTTGAATATTGGTATAAAGATTTCATCTCTCAGTTTATAAGAGACAGGATTTTTCCTGCCATAAAAGAAAACATTTCAACTTCAACCTACAAGAAGATGCTTTCACTAACAGAAAAGATGAGCATCACTATATTCAAGATAGCACTCGACAATATAGAACAAGGGAAAATTCCGGATGTATTTATTGAAAGGCTCAATGTTGAGCCTGAAAAATAAAACCAATCGTTTCTTGAATGTCTTTAAAATATTTTTAACATAGCAACAAACATTGCCAAAGAGAGAAATATTAATCCATACTTTATTTAAAAGAAAATTGCGGCAGGCTTATTAATAGCATTTTATTTATAATAATTTATAAATAGATTGTTAAGTATGAGTTTAAAATCTACTTTTGCAATTCAAAAAAGATATTAATTGTATGGAAGAATTAGCAATGTGGGGATATCCCGGATTATTTTTTGCGGGGCTTCTTGCAGGCAGTATAATTCCGGCAAGTTCAGAAGTCGTTTTATCAGCTGCACTTTTGTTGGGAATGGATAAATGGGCATGTCTTATTATTGTTTCTTTGGGAAATCTTCTTGGAGGAATGACATGTTACTATATGGGATACCTGGGGAATCTTGAATGGATAAGTAAATATCTCAAGATTAAGCCTGAAAAGCTCCATAAAATGCAGCAAAAGCTTGACAAAAGGGGCACTTGGCTTGCTTCGTTTGCTTTTATTCCAATATTGGGCAATCTGATGATAGTTACTTTTGGACTTATGAGGTCAAACTTTTATGCTGTTTCTACTTTCATGCTTATAGGTAAATTTATCAGATACTTTATATGGATGGCAGCAACTCTCGGGGTATTTAACTTAGCATCAAGCATATAAATTTCATACTTTAACTTGAATAAATAAAACATTTTCTTTATATACTTGTTTCTCTGATAAAACCTTTAATTCTTATGACTATGGTGACTCACGGAACAAAAAGAAATATTAAGGGGAGAGAGGAAATATTTCACAGTCGTTATGGTTGGATTGCCATAAAAGAATTTTTCGATCTCACTCCCATAAATGAATTTGATGCTGATGAAGAGTTGGTTTACAATCCTGCTGAATCAGAACATTACAGAGGAGAATCTTTTAAAGAGTACAGCAAAAGAGTAAGGGATTTAGATAGATATATTGAAAGAGATGACGATTAAATCTCTTCTTTATAGCAACAATATTTGGATGGGGCTGCTTAGGCGACCCTATTTTTATTTTGTACCCTATTTCAAAATATTTAATTTTGCCGTTATATAAAATACCAATAAATATATGGCTAAAGAAATAGAGCGAAAGTTTCTTGTCAAAGACGATTCTTTCGAACAATTGGCAAATCCTTTATACTTCCATCAAGGATATTTATCCTCCGATATTGAAAGGACTGTAAGAGTCAGGGTTGAGGGAACTAAAGCTGTTATCACAATAAAAGGCAGGAACAGTGGAATGACAAGGGATGAATATGAATATGAGATTCCGCTTTATGATGCATACGAAATGCTTGGAAACTTGTGTATAAAGCCTACTATACAGAAATTCAGATATGAAATTGAATATATGGGTCATATTTGGCAGGTTGACAAGTTTGAAGGATTCAATAAAGGACTTGTAGTTGCCGAAATAGAACTTTCTTCAGAAAATGAATCTTTTGAAAAACCGGAATGGATAGGAGAAGAAGTTACAGGGAATCCATTGTATTACAACTCCAATCTCATTTCAAACCCATTCTCAAATTGGGGATATGAAAATGAGGTAAAAGAAAACATATAGAAAAATTAATCCACCAGTAAAAATAAACATGAATATTCAGAACGATAAATCCATTCATTTTGCACCTCTTCAAGGTCACACTGATCATTTTTATAGAAATGTCCATAATGAAATCTTTGGCGGCATTGATACCTATTATACACCTTTTGTAAGACTTGAAAAGGGTGACACTTATCGTCCTCGTGAAATTAGAGATATTAATCCTGAGAATAACACTGTTGAGCATCTTATTCCACAGCTTATTGCATCTACAGGTGAGGAATTAAAGAAAATCTCAGCCCTGTTTATTGAAAAAGGATATAAAGAAGCTGATATCAACATGGGATGTCCATTTCCAATGATTGCAAGAAGACATAAAGGTTCGGGTATTTTAGCTCATCATGATGAAGTGAAAGCATTACTTGATACTGTAAATGTGATCCCGGAGCTTAGATTCTCTTTAAAAATAAGACTTGGATGGGATTCACCGGAGGAGGCTATAAATCTTATCTCATTAATTAATGACTCAAACATTTCTCATCTTTGTGTTCATGCCAGACTTGGAAAGCAGCAATATGGCGGAGAAACAGATTTAGATAGTTTTGAGAAGATATATAATGCATCGTCTCATCCGCTTTTCTATAATGGTGATGTAAAAACTATAGAAGATATCGACAATATCTTCAATCGCTTTCCTAACTTAAAGGGTGTTACCATTGGAAGAGGATTACTCTCTAACCCCGCTTTGGCAATGGAATATAAATCAGGCAGTGAACTCTCCGTATCGGATAAAAAGAAGAAAATGAGATTGTTTCATGACACTCTATTCCAACATTATTCCGATTTTCTTCAGGGAGAAAAACAAATTCTTGATAAGATGAAGGCTTTTTGGGAATATCTTTCTCCTGAATTGGAAAAACGCACTCGTAAGAAAATCGAAAAAGCGAACAAACTAAACAATTATGATGCAGCAGTTTCTCTTGCTTTTAGTCAATGGGGAAAAGTTGCTAAAGTTGAAGACAATCAAGATTCGGAAGATTTTATCTAATTGTAAATCCATAAAACAAAAAGGCTGAGCATTGATATGTTCAGCCTTTTCCGTAATCTATTTATTTATAATTACAAACGGATTATTTTGCTTCAGATTAAATAATTCAGAGAATGAATGATTGAAATAAAGGGATAAATTATTTTATTTCTATTTGTTTTGAAATGCTCTTATGTTCTTCCTCTTTAACTTTAGGAATAACAATATTAAGCACTCCATGCTCTACTTTAGCCTGAATATTATTTTTTTCAATATTTTCAGGTAAAATCATATTTTGCTGGAAAGAAGTATAGTTGAATTCCCTTCTCAAATAACGACCTTGTTTATCTTGATCTTTATGTTCTGACTTCCTCTCCATTGACACAGTCAATTGATTATCATCATCGATCTTAATATTAAAATCGTCTTTAGTCATTCCCGGAGCAGCAATTTCAACTTTGTAATCATCAGCAGTCTCCATAATGTTAATGGCAGGCGATGACATATTTGCTTTTTCCATCCATTCGTTACCAAAGAAATCATTGAAGATACTTGGCAACCAGTTCTGAGATCTTCTTACAGGCATCATAATTAAGTCCTCCTATGATTAAATTATTAATTCATTTTAATTTCTGAACCCGATTGTTAATCGAATTCAACGGGGTATTGTCAAATTACATGCCAAGATTAAAATATTGGCATTTTGCCAAAAATTACTTTATATTGGGATTTATCAGATGGAAATAAAGTCCGCTTTACGGTCAAAATATCTCCTAATGGGAACATTTTGTCAGTTTAGTATCCATTATAAAAATGTAGTGCTTTCATCCAAATAAATAACAGACATAAAGCTGATAGTTTATTTAATATCACAATATAAAATCACATCAATCTATCTAAAGATATGATATATTAGCAAAAAATTAAAACAGACACAAATGAAGAACATAGTTATAGTGTGGATTACCACCATATTATTTTTAATATTTGGCGTGGCATTTTTTCTCCCTAATATTTCACTTCCTTATAAGACAGGGTATCCGATACTGATATTGACTTTGGGATTGTCTTTCTTTGAAGAAAGAAAAATGATATTAATAATGTTGGCTCTTTTTCTGTCTTTTATAGGCGATACAACGGGAGCTATGCATTATTTTATATTTCAGATGCTATTTTTTGCATTGGCGCATATATTCTACATTGTATATTTTCTTTCAGATGGAAGTAGTCTTAGTCTTAAAAACTTATTCTACATCTTAATACCAATATCTCTATTAGCTTTTTTATTTATTGCCATTTTACCATCAGTGAATAATCCTATCGAAAGGATAGGTGTAACTCTCTATGGAGTTATAATAAGCACAATGTTGGGAAGTGTCTTTTTATATAAAGGGAAATTTCATACAGGATATATTATAGCAGCAATGCTTTTTGTTTTTTCAGATTCTATTATAGCTTGGAATAGGTTTGTATCAATTATACCATATTCTAAATATATTATTATGACAACATATTATATTGCTCAATATTTATTTTTTTATCTTACTGTAAAACAGAGGAATCAATTGAAAGAGAAAATTTCATGAATTTGATGTCTGTTTTTTTAACTACTTTTGTGCTCTTAGCAAATTTATACTCACAATTTGCCGCAAAAAATATAAAGATTTAGATTACAATGGTTACTCTTATTTTAACAATGATTTTAGGAATTATTTTTGGCAGAATAATTAGAAAGAACAAAAAAGCCGGAATTTTTTCAAAATCAATATTCCCGATAGTTTTGGTTTTGCTTTTTTTCATGGGCATAAGCATTGGAAACAATAAACTTATAATGGACAATCTTTCCACTCTTGGTTGGGAAGCTTTAATCATAACACTTGGCGCATTAACAGGAACTTTAATTGGCGCATTTTGTATATGGAAATATTTCTTTAAGAGTAAGGAGGTCACCAGATGAGAGGTACCATAATTATTATTCTTGTTTTATTAGGAGGAGTTATTTTAGGTTTCTTGGATTTAGTGCCCCAATTTGTTTTGGAGAATGACCCCGGTATGATAATTCTTTATATACTATTGTTTTGCGTTGGTGTCAGTGTCGGTTCAGATGAAGAATTTTTAGAGAAATTAAAAGGACAATCTCCTAAGCTGATTTTTATTCCTATTGTAACAATAACAGGCACTTTAATTGGGACAACACTAATTTCTCCGTTTCTAATTAACAGGACACTTGCCGATTGTCTGGCTGTCGGCTCAGGCTTTGGATATTATTCTTTGTCAAGTATTTTAATCACAGAATTAAAAGGTACCGATTTAGGAGTAATAGCTCTTCTAAGTAATATTATTAGAGAAGTTTCCGTCCTCGTGTTTGCTCCTTTAATGGTAAGATATTTTGGCAAATTAGCTCCTATATGTTGCGGTGGTGCAACATCAATGGATAGTACATTGCCCTTTATTATTGCAAATTCCGGGAAAGAATTTGCCGTAGTATCAATTATTCATGGTGTTGTTGTGGATTTTAGTGTACCTTTTCTTGTTTCATTCTTTTGTTCTTTCCAATAAACATATCTTATTTAGATAAATAATGACTCTGTTAGCATTATTAAAAAAAAGACATTATGGCTGTTATAATATTTAACAGCTATTATTTAATTGCTTTCAATACAAAGCTTTTATTTTAATATGCCAATGAGACATAACTAAAACAATTCAAACTGATCGTCTGAAACTTGTCCGAAGATGTTGACAACTTTATTCTTTGCTTTTTCTTTTATTTCTGGTGTAATATTTGATGCAACCATTTTAATAACACATAACAAAGCAGCAAAGTCATCTGTAAAACCTCCTGGAAGAAAATCAGGAATAATATCTATTGGAAGTATAAAATAGCCAAAGGCTCCAATTATTAAAGTTTTGTCCTTGGTAGGCACCTTATCATCAATTAATAAACAATAAAGAATCATTACTGCATATATAATCTTTACACCGGCACTTTTAGCTGCATATTGTATCTTCTTAAGAAGATTGTTTTCAGAATAACTCTTACTATACTTTTCTATTATCATTGGATTATTGTCAAACTCTTCCATATATCTATGTGTATAAAAAAAATATTAATGCCATTTATCTAATGACTTAAGATTATCTAAACTGCAATATTGTAATTCTTTTATGTAGAATTAATAAATCACAGAATAATTAGATGAATAGATAATTATTCTATAATAAATATGTAATTAGTAATCGCATATTATAAAAAAATAAAGGTGTATCAAAAATAGAAAAAAAAATTATCACAGATTATAAACCCGATGTTAAGTTATGATATAATTTAGTAAAAAGGATCTTTTTAAGAAACTGAGTTTCTAAAACTTACATAAATTTATACATTTACATATATAAAACACTAATACCATAAAAGATGAATAAAAAATTTTACCTTTTTTCAATAGTATGTATTGGCAGTCAGATGATTTATTCTCAGTCAAAACTTCCTAAAGCAGACAAATTGAGAACGGATTTGATAGAATATTCAGATAAAGTTTTTTCAAATGGTCATATTACGAATCTAACCCTCGAAGATATAAATTCAGCTATAGAACCATTACAGATAGCAGAGATAAAATCTATGAATCCTATCTTTTCTTGGATAATTCCTAATTATAGTAATAATGTATTTCAATCTAAATATAGGATAGTTGTAGCGGAAAACAAAAATGATCTTGAAAGCTATATTTCAATAAATAATCAGGATAAGGCTGATAAAAAAGGTATAGTTTGGGATAGCCATGAAATTGAGTCTGCAAATAATGTAAGTGTTAAATATGCCGGAGATAAACTTAAACCCTCACAAGTTTATTATTGGACAGTAAAATATTGTGACAACAATAATAATGAGAGTGATTGGAGCAATTCAAAAAGCTTTTTAACAGCAAAGGATTTACAAAATAATTACTCCTCACCTACATATTCTCTTGTAAAGACTAATCAAACTTATACAAATGAAATAGATAATGGCGGTTCAATTTTTTATGACTTTGGGAAGGATGCCTATTCTCAGTTAACATTGACTGTTACTTCATATAATGATAAAGACACTTTATTGATTCATTTAGGTGAGAGAAAACAGGGCAATCATGTTAACAGAAAACCTGCAGGAAGCACAAGATATCAACAATATGTTCTTCCATTGATTGAAGGAACTCATACTTATTATGTAAAAATAAGACCGGACAGTCGTAATACGGGAAATGCTGCAATAAAGATACCATCTTATATAGGAGAAGTTGTTCCTTTTAGATATGTAGAAATAGAGAATAAGAATGGAAAAGCTAAAGTTGATGATCTAAAAAGAGATATAATCTCGTATCCTTTCAATGATAATGCAGCTTATTTTGAATGTTCTGATTCTGTGATAAACAAAATTTGGGATATTTCATCTTATTCGATGAAAGCTACCAGTTCTTTAGGTATATTTATAGATGGTGATAGAGAAAGAATTCCTTATGAAGCTGATGCCCTGATTAATCAATTAAGTTATTATTATACAGATAATGAATTTACATTGGCAAGAAATACTCATGAATATCTGATTAATTATCCTACTTGGCCAACTGAATGGATTTTACAATCTGTAGTTATAGCTTGGAATGATTATTTATATTCAGGCGATAATCGTTCCCTTGATAAATATTATTCAAACTTAAAAAACAGAACTCTTTTTGAATTAAAAGATTCTTTGGGTTTTATAACCGCAGATAAAAAACTTCAGACTCCTGAATTTCTTGAATCTATTAAATTTAAAGGAGGAAATATAAGAGATATAGTAGATTGGCCAAGTGTTGGAAAAGGAGTTAACGAGGATAAAGGGGGAGAAACCGATGGTTATATTTTTGGAAAATATAATTGTGTTGTTAATGCTTGGCATTATGCCGCTATCGATAGATTACTAAGTATAGCTAAAATACTTAATAAAGAGAATGATGTAAATATTCTTGAAAAAGAGAAAAAGAATTTTAGAAATAATTTTAATAAATATTATTTTAATTCCAAGCAAGGAAATTACAGAGACAATCTCGACGCTGATCATTCATCCCTTCATTCAAATATGTTTGCTGCTCTTTTTGAATTGCCGAAAGAGAATGATTTAAATAAAATAAAAGACTATATGAGCACAAGAGGAATGGCTTGCAGTGTTTATGGTTCTCAGTTTCTTATGGAAGCTCTTTTTGACCAGAATATGGATGACTATGCTTTGTCATTGTTAAAGGCAGAAGATGACAGAGGATGGAAAAACATGATAGATAAGGGAGCCACAATTACAATGGAGGCTTGGGATGATAAATATAAGCCCAATCAAGATTGGAATCATGCTTGGGGTGCCGCTCCCGCCAACATTATTCCAAGGAAAGTTATGGGAATTGAACCTCTTGAACCTGGATTTAAGAAAATTAGAATCATACCTCATCTCGGAGATATTAGTCATGCTAAATGTAAGGTTCCAACAATTATGGGAGATATTATCTTTAATGTTTCGGATAATAACTCAAATAAATTTATTGCTGATTTGGAATTGCCGAGTAATACCTCAACAGTATTCTATATTCCTTGCAAGTCAAATAATGATAAGATTTATATTAATGGAGAAAAGGTAAAAGCTAAGAAAGACAGCTCAAAGAGATATTATATAGTTTTTTTAAATTCCGGTAAATATTCAATCTCAAACAATGAATAATATTTTATTCTAATTATTTATCATTTCACTTACACTAAAGATTAATTCATAAAGGATATAAGACAAGAAATTAATCGCAATCTTCAGTTTTAATATACAATAGAATTATTTACAAAATGAGGATAGCCTAAAGTTACAGACTATCCTCATTTTCATTATATGGTAATTGTTTTTTGCTTTTTACTCCAAGTTCTCTTAATTTATCAACCTGAGAGATAAGATTTCCTTTGCCCTGATAAAGTTGAGAAACAGTCAGTTCATAAGTTTTGTTAGCACTCTTAAGTTTTTCACCTAAATCATTAATAGAATCGACTAAGAGAGCAAATTTGTCATAAAGGCGTCCCCCTTTCTCTGCAATATCCAAAGCATTTCTATTTTGTTTTTCCCTTTTCCAAAGGTCAGCAACAAGTTTAAGTGCAGTAATAAGATTGGTAGGGCTGATAATAAGCACTCTTCTCTCATAAGCATATTGCCATAAATTAGGATCAGCCTGCATTGCAAGCATATAAGCTGTTTCGTTTGGGATAAACATCATAACAAAATCAAGTGAAGAGGTATAATCCTGATAATTTTTTTTTGAAAGCTCGTCTATATGCGACTTCACCGAACGAAGATGTTCAGAAAGAGAAAGATTAAGTTCATTGTTATTATCCGATTCAGTATATCTTACGTAAGCAGTAAGAGAGACTTTTGAATCAATAATAATATTTCTTTTATCAGGATAAGCAACAATGACATCCGGGCGCATCAGTTTGCCCTGTTCGCTTTTAAGAGTATTGCCTGATTCATCTTTTAAAGTCTCCTGAATAAAATATTCCCTATTTTTTTGAAGGCCTGACTTTTCCAAGATAGTTTCAAGAATCATTTCTCCCCAATCACCTTGAACTTTAGAATCGCCTTTTAAAGCTTTAGTTAAGTTTTTGGCATCTTCACTGATTTGGTTATTTAATGCAACAAGTTCTTTAATTCTATCTTGAAGAGAAAATCTTTCTTTTGATTCCCTGTCATAGGTCTCCTCAACTTTAACTTTAAAAGCAGAGATATTCTCTTTCAGTGGTTGAAGAATATTATTTAATTCATTTTTATTTTGCTCGGTAAACTTTTTAGTTTTTTCCTCAAGAATACTGTTAGCAAGGAGTTTAAATTCAGACTCCATAGTTTTATATTTCTGCTCAAGTTCTTTTTCCGACTTTTCTTGTTTTTCTAAAAGATAAGAGTAGTTTGCATCAAGAGAGGCATGTTCACTTAAAAGCTTTTGATACCTATTTGAAAGCAAATCATAATCATTTTTCAAATTATCTTTTTCCTTATTGGAAGAGTCGAGCAAAGCTTTTAATGAACTGATTTGTTTTTCTGCCTCAAGAATATTTCTCTTTAAATCATTATTCTCAGAGATTGATTCATTTAGGCGACTCTCAAAATCCTTTGACTTCACTAAAGCCGGTCTAAGAAATAAATAAACAAGAAGGGATGAAAAAAAGCAAGATATTAAAATAGTTAGAATCATTTAAACAGATTTATTGTTGAGTGAACATTAAACATCAAAATCCACAGCATAACCTTTTATAGAATCATCTACTATGCCATTATGATAAACGCACCTACCATTTACAAAGGTATAGTCTATTTTATGATTGAACTCAAAGCCTTCAAAAGGGCTCCATCCACATTTTGAAAGGATTGTTTCTTTTGATACAAGTGTTTTTTGATTTGGATCAACAATTACTAAATCGGCATAAAAGCCCTCTTTTATAAAACCTCTGTCAATTATTTTAAAAAGCTTGGCAGGTGAATGAGATGCTCTCTTAACTATATTTTCTAATGAAATCTCTTTTTGAAGACTCTTCTCAAAAAGCACAAGAAGAGAATACTGAATTAAAGGACCGCCTGATG
This sequence comes from Bacteroidales bacterium, assembly GCA_030539115.1. GTDB lineage: Bacteria > Bacteroidota > Bacteroidia > Bacteroidales > JAUNSR01 > JAUNSR01. The sequence continues at coordinate 115,826 of JAUNSR010000004.1, read as the reverse complement.
CTGCGGTAAAAACATTGCCCTGTTTTTCTGAAAGAAGGTGCGGAGCATGATCTGTTGCAACAACATCAATTCTACCACTGTTTAAAGCATTGATAAGAGCCTTTCTATCGCTTTCTTTTTTAATTGCAGGATTCCACTTAATTCGATTACCAAATTTTTCATAATCACTATCATTAAACCAAAGATGATGTGCGCATACTTCTCCGGTAATCTTTTTATTCTCAAGTTCTCCATTCGACAACAAAGAGAGCTCTTTTTCTGTTGAAAGATGAAGAATATGAAGCCTCCCTCCCATTTTTGTTGCAAGTTCGGCAGCCTCTGAAGAGGAAGCATAACAAGCCTCTTCGCTTCTGATCAAAGGATGAAATTTAATAGGTAAATCTTCTCCATAAAGGGATTTATATTTTTGAATGTTTGCCTTGATAACCTCCTCTTTTTCACAATGAGTTGCTACAAGGAAAGGAACTTCACCAAATATCCTTTCAAGCACTTTTTTATTGTCAACAAGCATATTTCCTGTTGAAGAACCCATAAATACTTTAACACCGCAAACCAAATGTGGGTCGATATTTTTTAAAACATCAATATTTGTATTATTTGCACCAATATAAAAAGCATAATTGGCTACAGAAGTCTTGGAGGCTCTTTCTCTTTTCCAGAGCAAATCATCTAAAGTTACTGTTTGAGGCTTGGTATTTGGCATATCCATAAAGGTAGTTGTTCCTCCGGCAACTGCAGCTTTTGATTCGCTTTCAATATCTGCCTTATGAGTTAATCCGGGCTCACGAAAATGGACTTGATCATCTATGACACCTGGAATAAGATATTTTCCTTTAGCATCAATAATCTCTTTGCATAAATTTTTGATATTTTCGGGAACATCTTCCTTGAAAATTTTTTTTATTTTTTCATTTTCTATAAGTATCGATGCTTTAAAAATCTCATCCTCGTTAATAACGGTTGCTCTGTCAATTAAAATCATATTGGGAATTTTTGAAAAAGAATATTTTAATAATAAGATATTAAATAAGAAGATTATAACATCCTTATTTTTTGTTTAAAGCATAGATATTTTCTAAAGTTTAGTATAATGTTTTGTTAATCCATCGATTTTCAGCTTTATAACCCCAAAAACGGCTTCACCAAAGATACTGGAATTCATTTTGGAAACGCCTAAAACTCTATTAATAAATATTATTGGCACTTCTTTAATTTTGGCACCCATTTTATAGGCAGTAAACTTCATTTCTATTTGGAAAGCATATCCTTTAAATCTAATCTTATCCAATTCTATCGAGCTGAGCAATTTGTTTGTGTAGCAAACAAAGCCGGCTGTTGTATCGCAAATTCTCATTCCGGTAATGATTCTAACATATTTAGAGGCAAAATATGACATAATAACCCTGCTCATCGGCCAATTAACTACGTTTACTCCACTTACATAGCGGGAACCTACAGCCATGTCATTTCCTTCAACCGAACATGCATTATAAAGTTTAATTAAATCGTCGGGATTGTGAGAAAAATCGGCATCCATTTCAAAAATATAGCCGTAATTATTTTCCAAAGCCCACTTAAACCCTGTTATATAGGCTGTTCCCAACCCTTGTTTGCCCTCTCTTTCAATAATATAAAGTCTTTGAGTAAACTCTTTCATTAATTTCTTTACAATATTGGCTGTTCCATCGGGAGAACCGTCATCAATGACAAGTATACAAAACTCCTTAGGCAAGGAAAAGACATATCGAATAATATTTTCTATATTTTCTTTTTCATTATAAGTTGGTATAATAACTATACTGTCTGATTTAGTTTTAATTAAATTGTCTGATTGGGATTTATTACCTTCTATATTATTATTTTCAAATTCACTCATGAGTTTATCTTAATGGATTTATTTATTTAAGATTTCAAATATAAAATTTTTATTTTTATTAAAAGCTCAATCTATTCGAGTTGTACAAAACTATATTTAAAACTTTTGTTTTACTCGTTTAAATATGACTTTATATTGACTTTTTAAAAGATGTATATTTAAAGTGTAAATACATTAAAAATACCTGCCAATAACTATAAAAAGAGATAATGAGCAGGCTTGCAAAGGTGTATTTTATATATTTCTGTTTAAATTTGCATTAAAATCAGATTATGAAATAAAATAAGGTTTTAATAGTTAAAGTCTTTGCAACTCAAAATGTAAACATTAAATACAATTTAGAGTTGACTATTTTTTGTTAAATAATTGATTTTGCAAAAAACATACTAAACAGAAGATTTAGGATTTATGCAAACTAATGATCTTTCCAATTATATTCTTTCAAAGCCCAGATTCAATGCATTAAAGAATCTTATTGAGAATAATACCGAATCTATTTTTCTTCAAGGTTTAAAAGGTTCCTCAGCAGCCACTTTTATGGCTCCGTTAAAAAAAGAGACATCAAGGAATTATATTTTTGTTCTTAACGATGCAGAGGAAGCGGGCTACTTTTATCATGACTTGGTTCAGATTTCAGGCGAGGAAAATATATATTATTTCCCCTCTTCCTATAAAAGAGCCATAAAATATGGGCAGATAGATTCAGCAAGTGAGATTTTAAGAACAGAGGTTTTAAGCAGATTGCAATCACTAAATAAAGGTTTGATGATTGTAACCTACCCAGAAGCCCTTGCTGAGAAAGTTATTAAAAGCGATACTCTTTCAAAACAAACTCTAAGGATTAAAAGTAACGAGAAAGTGGATTCTATATTTGTTGCAGATGTTCTTAATGAATATGGATTTGAAAGAGTTGAATATGTTTATGAACCGGGACAATATTCTGTGAGAGGCTCTATTCTTGATGTTTTCTCTTTTTCGAATGAAATGCCATTTAGAATAGACTTTTTTGGCGATGAAGTTGAAAGCATTCGTACTTTTGAAGTTGACACCCAACTTTCTGTAGAGAAAATTAATGAAATTTCATTGGTTCCAAATCTTTCAAGAGGAGAAAGTTTTGGTATATCTTTTCTAGAATTTATTTCTTCTGATGTAATTTTTGGCTTTAAAGACCTTTCATGGCTTTGTGAAAGAATCGAATCCATAGCTAATGATGAGATTTCAGAACAGCTATTAATAAGTGAAGAGGGTGATTTGGATATTAAAAAGAAAATTGTTGATCCTTTTGAATTCAAAAAGAGAATTTTTGATTTTAAAAGAATAGAATTTGGAACAAAGTCATCAAGCCTTTCCCCCTCTTCAATTGAATTTCATACTTCACTGCAACCGACCTATCATAAGAACTTCGAATTAGTTGCTAAATCTTTTTATGATTATATCTCCAACGGATATACAATTTATATTCTTAGCGACAGTCAAAAGCAGATAGAAAGAATACAATCAATCTTTAATGACAGAGGTGACAATATCTCTTTTACTCCTGTTCTAAAGACCGTCCATGAAGGCTTTGCCGATGATGACATGAAAGCATGTTATTTTACCGATCACCAGCTTTTTGACCGTTTTCATAAGTATAATCTTAAAAGCGATAAAGCCCGCACAGGCAAAATCGCCCTTTCTTTAAAAGAGCTTAATCAATTCAAAATTGGCGATTATGTGGTGCATATAGACCATGGAGTCGGCAAATTCGGGGGACTTATCCGCACTCCTGTAAATGGTAAAATGCAGGAAGTTGTAAAACTTATATATCAGAATGATGACATTCTCTTTGTGAGTATTCATGCTCTTCACAAACTCGCCAAATATAGAGGTAAAGAGGGAACACCTCCTAAAATCAACAAACTTGGCACAGGGGCTTGGGAAAAGATGAAGGAAAAGACAAAGAGCAAGATGAAAGATATTGCGCGTGACCTTATTCTTCTTTATGCCAAGCGTCGTGAAGAAAAAGGCTACAGTTTCAATCCCGATTCCTACCTTCAGCAAGAGCTTGAAGCATCTTTCATTTATGAAGATACTCCCGATCAGCTGACTTCCACTCAGGATGTAAAAAAAGATATGGAGAGCGAACGTCCAATGGATAGACTTATCTGCGGAGATGTCGGTTTTGGTAAAACCGAGATTGCTGTCAGGGCTGCTTTTAAGGCTGCTACTGATGGCAAGCAGGTTGCCGTGCTTGTTCCTACCACTGTTCTTGCTTTTCAGCACTACAAAACATTTACAGAAAGGCTTAAAGATTTCCCTGTAAGAGTCGATTATTTAACACGTGCCCGCAAGCCCTCTGAAGTTAAACAGCTTTTGGCTGATTTGGCAGAGGGAAAGATTGACATTCTTGTCGGAACTCACAAATTGATTGGCAAAGATGTTAAATTCAAAGATATAGGACTTCTTATCATTGACGAAGAGCAAAAGTTTGGTGTGGCTGTTAAAGAAAAGCTTAAACAACTAAAAACAAATATCGACACACTGACAATGACAGCTACCCCAATTCCAAGGACACTCCAGTTCTCTCTTATGGGAGCCAGAGATCTTTCTGTTATTGCCACTCCTCCGCCAAATAGATATCCTATTCAGACAGAAGTTCACCGTTTTGATGAACAGGTTATAAAAGAGGCTATCAATTTTGAGATGAGCAGAAATGGTCAGGTTTTCTTTATTAACAATAGGATTCAACAGCTTGCAGATTTGGAATCCTTAATTCACAGACTTATACCCGATGCAAGAGTTGCTGTGGGACATGGACAAATGGATCCTGAAATTCTTGAAAAAAGAATTATAGACTTTGCCAATCAGGAATATGATGTTTTACTTGCAACCACCATCATAGAGTCGGGCATTGATATTCCCAATGCAAATACCATGATAATTAATCATGCTGAGAATTTCGGGCTTAGTGAGCTCCACCAATTAAGAGGAAGAGTCGGCAGAAGCAATAAAAAGGCTTTTTGCTATCTTCTTGCTGCTCCTCTTAACACATTAAGTCAGGAAGGAAGAAGAAGACTCCAGGCTATCGAGAACTTCTCTGAGCTTGGAAGCGGCATTCATATTGCTATGCAGGACCTTGATATCCGCGGAGCGGGCAATCTTCTTGGAGGAGAACAAAGCGGATTCATTGCCGATTTAGGTTATGAGACATATCAGAAGATTCTTAAGGAAGCTGTTGATGAACTTAAGAATGATGAGTTTTATGACCTTTATGAAAATATTGATAATGAAAATGACAAAGAAGATAAAACATGGCTTAGTGATACTATTATAGAATCAGACCTTGAACTTCTTTTCCCGTCAGATTACATTCCCAACTCTTCAGAAAGGATATCTCTTTATAAAGAGCTTGACAATATGGAGAAAGAAAAAGATATAAGAATGTTTATCAATCGTTTACAAGACAGATTTGGAAGTATCCCAAAAGAGGGAATGGAATTAATAAGAGTTGTATCATTAAGAAAGCTTGGCCGTGAGCTTGGTTTTGAGAAAATCACTCTTAAGCAGGATAAAATGTATCTTTATTTTATTGAGGATGATAAATCATCATACTATCAATCGGATGCCTTTGGCTATGTTCTTAATTATATGCAGCATAATCCAAGACAATGTCAACTTCGTGAATTAAAAGGTAAACGGTCAATGCTTATCTCAGATATTAAATCTGTAGAAGAGGCTGTTTACGTTTTAAATAAAATGAAACCTCAATTAGAAATAATTAAAAAGCAGAATTAGTCCTAATCTTTAATTAAACAAAAAACCGAAAGTTGAATTTTTATTTCAACTTTCGGTTTTTTTATCTTGATATTAACTATAACAACAATGTAATTTATATTATCATTGACGGTTACTCTTTATACAATACATATTATAGATCGGTAACGACAAATAAACATAATACCAACAATTAATATTTAAAAGAATTTACGTCTATAGAAAATCCATATTCCCAATAAAGACATTAGAAAGGAGACCAAAATCACTATCCAAAAACCCCATTGATTTGACTCAAGATTGTTTGGAACATTCATTCCATATAAACTTGCAACTAAGGTGGGAATCATTAAAATGATTGAAACAGAAGTTAACTGCTTCATGATTACATTCAAATTATTTGAAATTATTGAAGCATAAGCATCCATTGTTCCGGCAAGAATATCGCTGTAAATATTTGCTGTTGTGTAAGCTTGCTGTGCTTCAATCTCCACCTCATCAAGAAGGTCGTCATCAAATTCATCATTTGAAGTTCTAAGATATTTCTTTAATCTTGCCATCACAACTTCATTGCCTCGAAGAGAAGTAATAAAATAAACCAAACATTTTTCAAATCTCATCAGTTGATGAAGTTCCTCATTTCTAATAGACTCTTCAAGTTGATTTTCAGCACCTTTAATTTGGGAATTCATCTGCTTTAGATATTTCAAGTACCAGACAGAAGATGAAAGAAACAAAGACAATACAAGGTCTATTCCCTTTTTTTCTTTAATATTCTTTCTTATAGTGTATTTTTTGAAATCACTTGCCATTTCAGTATTGTAGTGGCAAATTGTTAGAAAAATATCATTTTTCATTAATATACCGAAAGGGACGGTTCCGAAAGGAGAATTACTTTCTTCTCTCTTATATGGTATTCTTAATATAATCATTAACCAACCCTCTTCAACCTCTATACGAGGCCGCTCCTCAACATCTTCAATATCTTTGATAAATTCAAGCGGCACATCATATTTAGCCTGTATTTCAACCAACTCTTTGTGAGAAGGCTCAGTAACCTCAACCCAACATCCGGGCTCCCAGTTTTTAGTCTTATTAAATCCGCCGTTGCAAACTTGAAAATCAACCATATTTCCCCCTTTCTTTCTATGTCTTATCACAAGACGTTCAACAAAAAAAATTTCCGTGCGAAAGTAACCTTTTTATTTTAACACTCACTTTCTTTGTTATTAAATAATGCCATATAGGCTCAAAAAATTGAGTACAATACTGCAATTATTCTATTCAAGCCATATATTCTAAAAGCCCCCTTTAAAAAAGAGAACCAAAACAAAAGCATTGTTGTTTTATTTATGTACATCTCTAATAATTTAAATATGAACAATATTAAAAGTTTAGACATTGAGCAATTCAGAGAATTGATTCTCGACTACAAAGATGGAAGTGATGCCAAATATAAAATCAAAAGAAATACAATTATTGAGTTTTATCTTACAATGTGTGCTCACTGTGTGGCAATGTGGAAAATAGTTGAGCAAGCTGAACAGGAGTTTCCTGATATTGATTTCTACAAGATTGAAGCTTCAGAGCATCCCAAGCTCGCTGAGATATATGATGTAAGAGGAACTCCTACTTTTGTTCTTATTCCATTAAAAGGACATATAAAGATCGTTTATGGGGAAATGAGCCTTGACAAATTTGTCAATATCATAAAGGAAACTTTCAGTTGATACTTATACACTATTTTCTACAATTATATTTTTTTGATCGATTGTTTTTATAATAATTGGTAAGTATATCGGAATCATTATTTGTTGATAATTGTCACTCTTCTCAAAAGCATACAACAAATTAAATGGAATAACCGATTTTTTAAATTATTGCAAATTGAAATATATTTAATACTTATACTTACAAATCATTATTCATTCTATTCTAAATAGTTAAATAAAGCAATTTATTATAATACAAAGTATATATTCTGTGATTAGCTATACAAAAAGACTATTTTTGCAAACCTTTGTTACTATTAAATGGCAAAGGTTATTTTGTTTAAACATTATCTTATTTTCACACGAATGAATCAAACATTTAAAGCTAACGGATGGGCGCTTATCCCTCTTGGTGTGTTTTTAGTGGTCTATCTTTTAACTTCAATTATTGTTGGAGACTTTTATAAAGTACCTATTACTGTTGCATTTGTCATTTCATCTATTGTTTCAATAATTATATCAAAAGGCACTTTAAACGAACGAATAGAACATTTCTCCAAAGGAGCAGCCAATCCAAATATTATGCTGATGGTTTGGATCTTTATCCTTGCCGGAGCATTTGCCCAAACTGCCAAATCTATGGGAGCAGTTGATGCGACTGTTAATCTTGCTCTCAACATTCTTCCTGACAATCTTCTAATAGCCGGGATTTTTATTTCTGCCTGCTTTATTTCATTATCTGTAGGCACTTCGGTTGGCACAATTGTTGCTCTTGTTCCCGTTGCCATGGGTATTGCAGAGAAAGCCTCTTTAGAGCTGCCATTTATGATGGCTGTTGTTATTGGCGGAGCTTTCTTTGGCGATAATCTTTCTTTTATCTCTGACACTACAATTGCTGCAACAAAGACTCAGGGCTGTGAAATGAAAGATAAGTTTAGAGTTAACAGCATGATCGTGCTTCCTGTTGCCCTAATCATGTGTATTATTTACATATATATTGGCTTGGGTGTAAATGTTGCTAACTCTCATATAGAAGTTGAATGGATTAAAGTTATCCCATATATTCTTGTTCTTGGCACTGCAATTGCCGGCATGAATGTCATGCTTGTTCTTCTTTTAGGAATGGCGGCATCTACAATTGTTGGAATTACAACAGGCTCTTTAAACTTTTTTGATTGCTTTGGCGCAATGGGAGAAGGAATTGTCGGTATGGGAGAGCTTTCAATTATCACTCTACTGGCTGGGGGAATGCTTGAACTGATTAGAAGAGGAGGCGGAATTCAGTTTATTATTGACAAACTAACAAACAAAGTCAATTCTGTCAGAGCTGCCGAGTTCAGTATTGCCGGATTAGTAAGCTTTGCAAACCTTTGCACTGCAAATAATACAATCGCAGTTATTACTATAGGTCCAATAGCAAAATCCATTGCCGACAAGTTTGGAATAGATTCGAGGAAATCGGCTTCTCTTCTTGACACTTTCTCATGTTTTGTTCAAGGCATCATCCCATATGGCGCCCAGCTTCTTATTGCATCAAGTCTTGCTAAGATATCTCCACTATCCATCATCGAATATCTTTATTATCCTTTCTTAATGGGTATTGCCGCTATTTTAGCTATAATATTCCGCTATCCACGACGTTACTCTGTCAAAGAAATTAAATAAGCAATCTTAAAGACTGTCACCATTATAAGCTCAATCAACAAGGCTTAAGTAAGCAAAAAGAATTTTACTTATTATCATCCAAATATTCCAATATTAAAATAACATTTTCATGCCGACCATATAAAATAAGGAATCCATTTTCCTGAGATTTCAGGAAAATGGATTCCTTATTACACATATTAAAGATTGCTGTATAAGAATTATATATTTCTCCTTTAACATTCATATAGATAGGTCATAAATAATAAACGGTCTTGATATTTTTATAACCGTCTCTTACCATAAAAACTCCAAGCTCATTAATTTGAATAATTGCATTTGCAGTAGTTTGCTTTTACATATAACAAATATTTTCCTCTACATCAAAAAATATGATTGTTCTGCCATCCTGTATGCCTTCAAAACAAATGAACTGTTATTAATATTTTTTACTTTTCACAAAGTAAATAGTCAAAAGAAAAATTTGTGTTAAATTATATCTATTTTTTGCCCGATAATTATTTGTCGAAAAATTTGAAACCTAATTATAATTCGTTAAGGACAATTAAAACACAGAGGATATCTTTGATATATTGTTAATTTAAAGCTAATAACCAATAATTTTAAAATTTTGACTGTCAATTCATTTAAGTAACTTTAGATAAATTAAAATGCAACATAAGTAACATCTTTAAATTACTTAAGATAGTTTAATATATTACTTAAGATAGCATGACATCATACTTAAGTTATGCATATGACACACTTAAGTCATAATAAAAAAATGATGAGTAAAATTTGAAAATTGATGGAAGATATAAAATAAACAAGAAGGTTATTCATAATAAGAGCTAAGAAAATGTCAATCATCAGAAACAATATATTGTTATTGTCTTAAAATTGATGTGCTTTTATAGGTATAAGACTACTTTATTTTTCTTTCTACAATAAACGAATGATTGCATATATAATAAAAAGAGAGCCGCAATAGAATTGATCATTCTTATTGCGGCTCTTTTAAAAATATTCCTTAAAGGATATTATCAATTACATCGAATAAATATTTATTTTGTTTTGTTGGCATCTGCTTCTTGAAGCATCTCCTTTACAGCAGCTTCAAGTTGAAGGTCTTTTCCTTCCAACATAGATTTAGGATCATTATAAACCTCTATATCCGGCATCAGCAACTGATTTTCAAGATAATTGCCACGCATATCACGGCATCCAACCTGAGGAATACCAAATACAATTGAAGGATCTATTTGACTTTCCCACCAAACTGCAGTCATTGTCCCAGGAATTGGCGCTCCGATAAGTTTACCTATCTTAAGTTCTTTATAAACCCATGGGAAACCGTGTGCATTAGAATAATTGTCCTCACAAATAATCACACATGATGGCTTAGTCCATTTGTTGAAAGGGTCATTGCCAATAAACTGACCTCTAGGGGCAAACTGTTGATAAACTTTCCCATTAAGAAGAGTGACCAAATCATCGTGAAGCCAGCCACCACCATTGTGACGAGTATCGATAATTATTGCCTCTTTATTTCTATATTTTCCCAATAGGTCGGAATAAGTTTCTCTAAAGCTTTCAGAGTCCATTCCTTTAATATGTATGTATCCCAACCTGCCATTAGAGAGTTTCTCGACGATATCTCTTCTTTGTTCAACCCATCTATTGTAAAGAAGTCCGTTTTGCTGACCCAAAGAGATAGGCTTAATCTTTATATCTTCCCTTTTACCCTTAGCGCTTTTTATGGTAAGGATAACCGGAGTTCCAATCTTTTGATAAAGCAATGGCATATAATCATCATTTGCCTTGATTTCTTTACCGTCAATTTTCTCAATAACAGCACCTGCCTCAACTTTAGGCATTGCAAGAGCAAGAGGACCTCTTGTGATAACCTCTTTGATTTTCAAACCGTCGCCTTTATAGTTTTCATCATAGAAAGCGCCGAGGAACCCTGTATTGTTTGAAGAACCGCTTCTGTAACGGGCTCCTGTGTGGGAGCCATTTAATTCTCCAAGCATTTCAGTGTAATCGAAATTGTTATTGATGTAAGGGAGGAATTTCTCATAAGTCTTTTTATATCCTTCCCAATCTATTCCATGAATATTTTTATCATAGAATTTATCTTTAACCTGCTGCCATGCATGTTCAAAGATGTAATTTCTCTCCTGAGCAGGTTTATATTCAAATACAGTATTGAATGCAATATTTTTTTGAGAGCCTGCAGGAATATCTACTTTCTTTATACCTCCATTTGAAAGCATATAAAGAGCATTACCCTCTTTATTAGGGATAAAGCCCCACGCTCCAAGACCTTTAATAAGAATTCTTAAAGAACCGTCTTTCAAATCCTGAACCCAAAGGTCGGCTCCTCCTTCAAAAGAGTTGGTATAGTAAAGTTTGGTGCCGTCTTGTGAAAGATACGAGTCACCAAGATTTGAAGAATTGCGGGTAAGTCTAAGGGTCCTGTTTTTTCGTCCAGACAACTCCAATTCAATGGCTTTTACTTTCTCAACAGGCACTTCACCCTCCTCTTTCTTCTTTTCGTCTTTAGCCTTTTCCTTTTCTTTCTTTTCTTGTTCTTTTTTATACTCCTTATCTGCCTCGTTCCACAACTCAAGTTCCTCTTTACTCATAGTAAATTTGTTGTAAGCCTCGTCATCAAAGAACATAATGTAGATGTCAGACTGTGAACCCCAGCTGCCATGGCTTCTGTAACCAGCCTTGTCAGAGCTCCACATCATTGCTTTTCCATCAAGAACCCATTTACCATTGCCATCGCTGTAGCCACTCTCGGTAAGATTGGTTAATTCACCGGATTCTGCATTTACAAGAGCAATATCAACATTATTCCATCCACCAACACCAATATATTTGCAAAGCAGCCACTTGCTGTCAGGACTCCAACTGAACCATTGGTCACCGTCACTGTATGAATAGTTGAATTCACCGCCGAGAACAGTTTTGCTTTTACCGCTTTTTAAATCAAGAATATTTAAAGTTGTTCTGTCCTGAAGATATGCCAAATATTTTCCATCGGGAGAAACGACAGGCTGGAATGAAGCTGTATTATTCTTAGTTACAGGCTCTTCCTTTATCTCAGAAGCATATGTAAATGTTTTATCCTCTTTTTTTACTATATCAGTCTTGTAGATATTCCAAATTCCTCCTCTTTCCGAGGAATAGTAAAGAGAGCGTCCGTCAGCTCCAAAAGAAAGATCTCTCTCTTGCTCTGCTGAATTAGTAATACGTTTTGTTGTGGCATAGTCCATAGAGGTAACATAGACATCACCTCTTATAATAAATGCCACCTCTTTGCCATTTGGAGAGACAGCTAAATCTCTTGCACCTGAGCCAACTCTTTGGAATTGATTTTCTTTTTCCAATTGGTCGGTATAAACTTTTATATCAATTTTTTTAGGCTCGGAACTTTCTGTCATTGTGTAAAGCTCGCCGTCATAACTAAAAAGCATAGTGCCGTTGTCAGAAATGCTAAGATATCTGACTGGATTTTTAGTAAAGGATGTAAGCTTAGTTATATTGCTTGGTGAAGAAACTGAGGATTTATAAACATTGAACGAGCCATCCTTTTCGCTTAAATAGTAGAAAGAGTCTCCATCCTGAGCAAAAACAGGATTTCTATCCTCACCTTCGAAAGAAGTTATTTTTTTAAACTCATTTTTTTGTGGGCTGAAACTCCATATATCTCTTGTAATAGATGAAACATGATGTTTGCGCCATTCATCTTCATAACCTTTTTTATCATGAAAAAGCACCAATGATTTATCTTTATTAAAACTAATATTCTCCATTGGGTGAGAAGAATACAATTCCGGACGACCGCCATTTAAAGATACAGAATATAGCTGGGCATAACTACCAGGAAATTGAGAATATTCGGCAGAGGGCATCATCATTGTCATGTAAATGATAGTATCATTTCCTAAAAATGACTGAGGATAAACATTGCCTTCATAGGTCGTTATTCTCTTTGGTATTCCTCCATCCTTAGATATAGTATATATATCAAAACTATTTTCTCTGTTTGAAGCAAATGCAATTGTTTTGCCATCGGGCGACCAAACAGGCTTTGTATCATAAGCCGGATTCATAGTTATCTGTTGTGCTTTGCCTCCATTGGTGGGAACGGTAAAGATATCTCCTTTATAACAAAAGGCTACAGTAGTCCCATCGGGAGATATTGCACTCTGCCTAAGCCACATTGGAGTTTCCTGAGCAGAAACTATTCCGACTGAGCTTATTAAAAGCAGTGATAAAAGTGTTTTTTTCATCTTTTTGTATTGTTTAGAATAAAATTATTTCAAATTTAAGCTAATGCGTTAAAAATTTTACAAAGAGTGAGTTATGTTCTCTAAAATATTTGGTAAATATAGAATATTAGAAGTTAGTTAAAAAATTATATTTTAATATTTTTTTCAATACCTGCATTTCTCTTTATATTCATCATTATTGTTTGTCCATTATTAAGGAACAGTTGTTGAAGTGATTTAAAACAAGGCTATTTTAAGACCGAAAGCATTTTTCTTTAAAATTGAAACAAATAATAAGTGATTTGATATCGGTATTATTTTTATTCTTTACTTTTGAGAGCAATCAAGAATGCACAAATCTTAATTGATTAAATGCATTTGTATAGTTTAAAATTAAAATTAAAACAGACATATAATATGAAATCCTTTGCAAGCGACAATAATTCAGGCATTGATGAACGTGTAATTAATGCAATTATACAAACCAACAATGAGGATGCTTTTGGTTATGGCGATGACGAGTGGACGCGCAAAACAGAAAAACTTTTCAAAGACACTTTCGGAGAAGAGACTTTCCCTTTGATTGTTTTTAATGGTACAGGCGCAAATAGCGTTGCTCTACAAATTGCGACAAGAGCCTTTGAATCTATTCTTTGTGCTGAAACGGCACATATATATGTTGATGAGTGTGGAGCTCCCTGTAAAATGACAGGTTCTCAAATAAGACCTATAGCAACTAAGGATGGAAAATTAACACCTGATTTAATATTACCATATCTTCATGGCTTTAATGACCAACATCATTCACAACCTAAGACGATTTATATTTCACAATGTACTGAACTTGGTACGGTTTATACAAAAGAGGAATTAAAAGCACTGACAGAATTTGCCCATAAATATAATATGTATGTACACATGGACGGAGCAAGACTGGCTAACGCCGCTGTATTTTTAAACACCGATTTGAGATCAATTACCACCAACTGCGGTATAGATATTTTAAGTTTCGGAGGGACAAAAAATGGTTTAATGATTGGTGAAGCGGTAGTTGTGCTTAATCCGAATCTTGCCGCAAGTGCAAAATTCATCAGAAAACAGTCTGCTCAATTGGCTTCAAAGATGAGATATCTGTCTTGTCAGTTTATTCCTTATCTACAAGAAAATATTTGGAGAGAAAATGCCATAAAAGCTAATCAATCGGCTCAATACTTTAAAGATGCGCTTTCTGAATTTCCGGAAATAGAATTTACTCAGAAAGTCGAAACAAATGCTTTATTTTTAAAGATGCCGAAAACTTGGATTGATGAAATGTTAAATAAATATTTCTTCTATTTTTGGAACGAAGACAACAATGAAATACGCCTTGTGACCTCATTCAATTCAACGAAAGAGGATATAGATGGATTTATTGATGTTTTAAAGAAAACAGCTCTAAAATAAAACATTCTATTGCAGGCTTTCAATTCCTTTTTCGGCATTTAAAACACCCCAGCCCCAAACATTATTTGGAATGGGGATAGCCGAAGAGGGAATTGCTGTTTTAAAGAGTGCTGTTTTAATCTGCTCTATATTTAAATTTCTATTTTTCTCAAGCATTAATGCTATTATTCCTGTAAGAAAAGGAGTGGCAATTGATGTTCCCTGAAGGATACCAAAGAAAAAATTGTTATTGTTGAAAGGAACGGTAAATGTTTTATAATAATCAGGAGGATAAGAGGCATAAAAGTAATTATTATAGGAAGAAACAACGCCATATCCCGGACAAGTAATATCGGGTTTTATTCTTCCATCAGAGGTCGGACCTTTCGAGGAGAAGTAAGCAATATCTCCTACCACAGCCGATGCTCCGTAATCATAGTTATTTCCAAGATAGGAGGTCCAATATTTTTTTGTACAAAAGGCTCCTACTGAAAGGATATTCTTTCCGGTTCCACCTATTTCACTAATAGTATGAGATGTGTTTCCTGAGATAAAAGGGAAAGAGATATTTAAATTTGAGAAGAACGACTGACTGCTCCACCCCTCAATTTTCATCTTTTCTTTCGAAAAAACCTTAATATACGGCATGACATTTTTATTTTCTACAGAGGAAGTAATCTGTATCATGGCAGATGGCTTATTATTGTAAAGAGAATATTCGAATGCTATCTGAGCAATATAAAAAAGAGTGTCGTATTCAAGTTTAAATGTATGGACCTTGTCTCTCATTTCATTAACATTAAGATAGCATGACGTGATAATAGGCTTTTTTGAGATAGTATCAATTAAGCCAACGGCAATTGAGAAATTGCTATTTTTTGAGCCCCAAAGATCAGCAATTTGTGTTAAAGAACCGGCGTTTGGAATTATCACGGTCTTAACTATTGTATCAGATTCATCATCTCCAAATTGATTTTCAAAGTACACATCCAAGTCCCCGCTGTTTCCAACAGCACCCGTAAAAATGAGACCGGGTTTTATAATGCTGTCACACAGCCTGTCAAAAGCTGAAGTTCCATCATGGGGACCAATAGTTGAACCAATGCTGAAATTAATTACGCAGGGCTTATTCTCTTTTTCAGCATAGTCAGCAATATATCTTAATCCATCGGCGATTGCAGCATCGGTCAAGGTTGTAGAGACCAAAACAAGTTCGGAATTAGGTGCCAAGCCATAGAAATCTGTTTTAACACCGCTTCCTGCTGCAATTCCGGCAACAACTGTACCATGAGTTTCAAGCCTTGTATCACATTGAGCATTTAAAATATCGTCTTGATTGGAGAATTCACTGCCATAACTGAAATCAAGAGGAGGATCACCATTATTATTAGATTGTTCCCAAACTTGTTTTATTCTAAAGTTAATCCCTGAATAATCGTAGAAATTGGGATGCGTATAATCAAAACCATAATCTACTATGCCTATTATAACATCTTTGCCTGAATAGAGTATTTGTGAAATCGGTTGATTTAAATTGTTGCTGTTCTGATTTAAAAATCCGCTGTAAACAATATTTTGTGCATTAATGGCAGGACGACCCACATTCAATAAAAGTTTTCCTTTGCGAGCTAACTCAAATCTATTGATATTGTTAAGTTTTAAAAAATTGCATAAGGAATATATTGGAATAGATACAGTAAAAATATTTTTATCTTTTTTGGCATGAAATATACCCAAATCACTTAACTCAGCAGCATCAAATTTGTGATTAATTTCTATAAATCCTTTTATATAATAGATAGAATCTTTGTTCATCTCTAAAGGATAATTTGAAAGCAAATACCTGTCAGGTCTCCAATTGCTTTTTATTTCGCAAAGAGAGTCTTTAAGAGATATATCATTGATGAAGATTTTTGCATTATTGCTAATAAAAGAAGGATAATGATTTGTAAATAACAAAATCGGTTTTGATGATATATCGATTTTGTATTGCTTTTTTGTGCACGAGCAATAAAAAAATGATATAATAAATATAATAGTTACAGTTAATGGTACAATATTTTTTTCTTTCACAAATATGAATGCCGTTATTATTGTTATTTAAATACAACTTTCGGTTATTAATAAATAACGGGATAAGCCGAAAAGTGTTTTGTCTTTCTTGATAACTGCATTAATAATTTACAATCTATTTCAAATCAAAGTATTATATTTATAGATTATTAAATCTACAATTATGACAACACTACTCAAAACCATTATCGTTGTTTTCTTTACATTGTTTCCTGTTTTTGAGACATTGACTGCAAATGATTTGAAAGTTAAAAAGATTTGGAGCAATGACAAGTATTGTGCTTTTACCTCCTTAATAGAATTTAAAGGAGTGTATTATTGTGCTTTTAGAGAGGCTGAGTCTCATATTTTTGATAGGGACGAAGAAGCAAGAGGCGCTGTCAGAATAATTAGTTCTAAAGATGGCGAGCAATGGACACCTGTTGCTTTAATCACTAAACCGGGCACAGATTTAAGAGATCCTAAACTTTCAATTACACCGTCGGGCAAAATAATGCTTCTTATGGGCGGATCTGTTTACAAGAATAAAAATCTTGAGGCTTCCTATACTCAGATTTGCTTTAGTGATGATGGAAAAAGTTTTTCCAACCCAATAGATGCAAAAATGGACCATGATTTTCTTGGAAACAAAAATTGGCTTTGGAATTTGACTTGGCATAAGAACAAAGGCTATGTTATAAACTATAATTATGTAAAGCCAGGTGATACAAGAATTTTTCTTATGGAAACATCTGATGGCATAAGCTATAAAATTGTTTCATCAATTGATTTAAAGGATTTTCCAAACGAAGCAACAATTAGGTTTAGCAAAAAAAATGAAATGTTTGTAATCGTTAGAAAAGATGCAGGCGATAGAAAAGGCTATTGGTGCTCAAGCCTGCCTCCATATAATCAATGGAATTGTAAACAAATAGATGTAAAGCTTGGAGGTCCGGATTTTATATTCTTAGACAATAATAATTTTTTGCTTGGCTCCCGATGTTTGAAAGATGATTCGAAACCAAAGACAGCGCTATATTTAGGTAACAAAGATGGAAATATAAAAGAACTTGTAGAATTTCCATCAGGTGGAGACAACAGCTACCCTTCCATTTTGAAAGTTGGCAAAGAGGTTTGGATAAGTTATTATTCTCAACATGAAAGCGGTAATTGTGAAATCTATTTGGCGAAATACCCTCTAAAAAAAATCAAAAAAGAGTTTTTTTAAACCTACAATAATCAATGATAAAATAAAAGAGGAAATTAGTAAATCATAACTAATTTCCTCTTTTCTATTTTTGATTGTTTAATTCTAAACTATAATAATTTTATTCGGATAAAACTTAAGCTATAAAATCATTTATTATCGCTTAATCTCTCACAATAACCATTTCATCTAAAAGATAAGAGGCGTCGGCAAATTTGTCTATAATAAACAAAGTGTATCTGATATCAACAGCAAGAGTTCTTTGATATTTTGGCTGATATTGAATATCTCCGCTAATACCTTCCCAGTTTCTATCGAAACCTGTGCCAATAAGTTCGCCCTTTGCATTAATCACAGGGCTTCCCGAGTTGCCTCCGGTTGTATGAGTATTGGCAATAAAACAAACAGGCATTTTACCATTGCTCATTACATAGTTACCAAAATCTTTTGATTTGTACAACTCTTTGAGTTTTGGGGCAACAACAAATTCCCAATTAGTAGAATCCTCCTTTTCCATTACTCCATCGAGTGAAGTATAGTAATCATAGTTAACAGCATCGGCAGCATTTAAAGAAACAATATTGCCATAAGTCAGACGAAGAGTCAAGTTCGCATCCGGATACATGGCAATATCTTTAGAGATCTCCAATATTCCCTTTACATAGCTTTTCTTATAGATATTATACTTATCATTCTTATCCAAAAGAGCCACATTTAATTCATTAGCTTTTTCTTTAACCGACTTTACAAATACGATCATAGGATCATTCTTTAAACTATTTAGTTTAGGCTTTGAAATGAATTTCTCGAAGTTTTCATTACTACCATAAATAGATTTTTCAAAAAGCATATCTATATAAGCATCAATCTCACTGATATTTAAATTTTTCAAGACCTGAGGTCTTTTCTTAGGCTCAATTATAGATATATAGTTTTTGATTAAAGCTTTAGAAATCTTTTTATCTAACGAAGAATCATAGTTCTTATCAGCCCAACCATTGTACTGAATCTTCAATTTATCAATATTTTTGTTGATTTCGACTTTATTTTTCTCTTCAAGAGCAACCTCAAGTAAAGCTGTATTGACAGGAACCTTCATAAACTCAATGCCGGAGAGGAAAGATTCTCTGATAAGAGTGATATGCTCTCTGATCTCCTTTCTACCGTCAACGATTTCATTTATTTTAGAGGCAGCCTCAGAATATT
This sequence comes from Bacteroidales bacterium, assembly GCA_030539115.1. Classification (GTDB taxonomy): domain Bacteria; phylum Bacteroidota; class Bacteroidia; order Bacteroidales; family JAUNSR01; genus JAUNSR01. Next base: position 96,671 of record JAUNSR010000004.1, on the reverse strand, counting down.
CATTTTTGTTATTTTTAGAGGCAAAATCAATAAGGCTGTTTTGCTGAGCTCTTTTTAATCCCTCAATATCCTGCATATTAATCATCTTGTTCATTCCCTTAGACCTCTTATAAGAATTTGTAGATGAGGCATATTTACTTGAATATTGTATTCTCGTTTTAGGATTTGAAAGCATTGCATCAAGCATAATATTTTGTCTAATGTCTCTTACACTAACTTGAATTGCATTGTCTACATCCCTTCTTTCTCTTACCTCATTTGGAGTTGAAAATCTATAAGTCGAACCGGGGAAGCCCATAACCATTGCATAATCATTCTCCTGTACGCCTTTTAGTGATATATTAAAAAATTTCTTAACCTTCAAAGGGACATTATTTTCTGAATACTCGGCAGGATTTCCATTTTGATCGGCATAAATTCTAAAAATCGAAAAGTCACCCGTGTGCCTTGGCCACTCCCAATTGTCGGTGTCTGCACCAAACTTGCCTATCGAAGATGGAGGAGCACCGACAAGACGAATATCTGAATAAACCTTATGGGTAAACATATAATACTTATTGCCGTTATAGAAAGGTTTTATTTCAACCTCTATACCGGGATTTGCATCGAGGTAGCTTTGAGTAATGCGTTTTACAGCCAAATTATATAAATAAGAAGGTGATAGAAAGCTGTATACGTCTTTTTTTACATCTTTCTCAAGCTCTTTATTTACATAATCAGTAACATCCTCTATTTTATCGATAAAGGTTACTGTAAGTCCCGGATTAGGTAGTTCCTGACTTTTATCTTTTGCCCAAAAGCCATCAGTAAGATAATCATGTTCGACAGAACTGTGGTTTTGTATAGAGCCATATCCGCAATGATGATTTGTAAGGACAAGACCATACGGAGAAATTACCTCTCCTGTGCAGCCTGAGCCAAATCTAACAACAGCATCTTTCAAAGAAATAGAGTCAGGATTGTAAATATCCTTAATTTCAAGAAGCAGCCCACGCTCTTTCATCATTTCAGCATTTTGTTTCTCCAAAAGCGGGAGCATCCACATCCCTTCATCAGCTTTTACCTGAGAAAACAACACTGCCCCAAGAAAAGGCAAAATCAGTTTTTTAAAATACATAAGTTAATTTAATATGATAATAAAAGAAAAAATTATTAATAGTCAGGAGTTTTATATTTTTAAAGGGTATAATGCATTTAATAAAAACACACTAAAATTTAACCTCATTGAGGTACCCAATTCGGACAAATATAATATAAATATATTAGTGATAAAAAATGACGTTATTCTATAATATTTAGACTGATTGCTTTTATAACGATTGCCGCATCAAACGTACCCGGTATTTCCCACCCAAAATTCATGCCTGTTATTTCTATATCGGAAAGAGATGTATTATTAAAAACATTTTTTCCCTTTAGTTTTTCAACGGCTTTGACAATTATAGGTTTAATATCCACACTTGTTTCATGCCATTTTTTATCCTGAAAACTTATATTGCCCCAAAATTCAGTTTGAGAGGTGGTATATATGTATGTATTTGTACCCTTGTCGAGATGTACATTATCATTTTCAAGGGTATTTGGATATCTGTAATCAAACGTTGAGATTCCTAACCATAAAGCATGATTGTAATCAACACTGTTTTTATTTGTATTTCTAAGATAAAGGTAAAATGGAGCTTGAGCTGTATGAATGTTGCTGTCAAATTCATCATCTTTCATTTTATTTTCACACTCAATTAATCTCACGCTGAATGAAAGATAGATATGCTTAGATTTTTCAATATTGGGCATCTTGTCAAAATCCTGTTGTATCAACAAATGCACCCAATCTTCATTTACAGTTCTTGGATGGTAATATTCCTTTGAAGCAAACACCTTTAATAAAATACTGCTGTCTTTTTTATTATATCTTATCTCTTTTGCCTCATTCTTATAAATGATTAAGCTGTCATTATTCAAAAAAAGATCATGTTTGGTAATAGGAAATTTACTATGCCATTGGCACAACTGCCAATCCGGAGATTTTTTGCTCTGTAGTAAACTTAAGGTATCAATATTTGCATTTTTAAAACCACCTTTTTCTATAACCTCTTTCGGAGTTAAAGGAGAAACAGCAAATCCATTATTGAAATTTTTATCTTTTATTACATCAAAACTATAAGACTCATTATTCTTCCGACCGGCATTTAGTGTAACCGGCAACAAAAGATTAACTGATAATAAAACTTTTATAACCAACAGTAGAATCATGGCAAATAATTATGTGGAAATTTCAACTATTTTCAAGAATGGAACCTAAATTTACAATTTACAGCACTTTACAAGCACTTTATTATTATTCTTATCAATCACCGCAAAAATATAAACATCCCCACCCTCTTTTATTTTGGTCTTTTTCCTTATTTCATCAACACTCATTGTAAAATTTCTTGTAGTAATATTGGCTTTTGGCACAACCGAGGCTATTCTTTTTAAAATTGAGGAGGCAAAATCAATTGTTTCTTCAATCCTGAAAACTCTTCCGGGAAAGTTCTCTACAAATTTGTCGTAAACATAGAGATGAGTATTTTTTTGAATCTTTTTTAATAAAAAAGTCTTTCCAATTGTCTTAAATGCACCCGCTTTCAAAATAGAAGAGTTAGGTTCATATAAATAGCCCTCGATATTATCGCAGTAAACATTTTCTATTGTGTTTTCCTCATTATATATATATTTAAAAATTTCTTCTTTACCATTTTTGAAGTTAACACAATAGACAGGCAAGTCATATTTTATGCTGAAATCTTTATCCAACACAAAAAGAAGTTCCTTGCACTCATTGTTAACCGAAACAACATGAACCTCTGAAATCTCTTCAAGAAGCTTAATAGTCTCAGAAATGTCTGCCATAGGAGAAACCTTTACTATAATTCTCTTGCACTTTTGAAAAAGTTTGTCTTTTATATCTAATATGTTTGGTTCACAATCTTTAAGGGCAAACAATCTTTTATTGGTATCACTTCTTCTGGCGGGATCGATATATATTGTATCAACAACCTCTAAATCATCGAGTATGTCAAGTGAATTGGCATTAATAACGGAAATATTATCAATGCCTAAAACTTTAAAATTATGCAGGGCACATTCACAATAATTATCAAATCTTTCAATATATATTGACTTCTTAGTTTTCTTGGCAAAATAATAGGAATCCACTCCCATTCCACCTGTTAAATCGCATAAGGAATCTCCCTTTATCAGCCTTTGCTTATAAATGGCAGTAAGTTCAGAAGAGCATTGTTCGGAAGATATTCTTGAAGGAATAATAATCTCTCTATTTGCATACCACTCAGGCAATTTATACTTTAGATGTCTTCTTGAAAGAATTTGTTCAACAACAAAATTCATGTCCAATTGAGGATATTTCCTGCTGTTAAAAATAAGAGAAGTTGTGTCTGTATCTAAATTGTCATGAATAAAATCCAAAAGCTCTTGAGTAATTTTCATTAGCCGTTTATTAATATTGATATGTTAATATATAAAATTTTATTTTGGTTTACAATGTGAAATAACACCAATATATTAGTACAAATATAGCTATTAAGGATAAAAAATTATTTACATCATAGACACTACAGCGGTGAATAAATAATAAAATACTATTATTTATTATAAATATTTTTATTATTTATCATTAAGATTATACTTTAGCCTTAATGAAAATTAAAAGAAATTACTTTTGACAAGTAAAATTTATTACTTTTAATAATGTTACTTTAATCTTATTATATCATCATATTTTTGTAACAAAAAAATTTCTTTAACCCTACACCATTATTATTAATGAAAAAACAGAATTTTTTTTATTTAGCCCTTTTTCTTACAAGTTTTGGGGCTTGTAAAAATGCTCCTGCTCCTGAAGCAATTCTTCCTGCTCCTACTCCGGAACAAGTACAATGGCATAAGATGGAAAAATATGCTTTTGTGCATTTTGGATTAAATACTTTCAATGACCTTGAATGGGGATACGGAAACACTCCCGCCACAACATTTAATCCTACTAATTTAGACTGCGAACAATGGGTTAGAATCATAAAAGCAGCAGGATTGCAAGGTGTTATCCTAACTGCCAAACATCATGATGGGTTTTGTTTGTGGCCTACAAATACAACTGAATATTCTATAAAGAATTCGCCTTACAAAAATGGGAAAGGTGATATGGTTAAAGAGCTTTCAGAAGCTTGTAAAAAACATGGTCTAAAATTTGGCCTCTATCTTTCGCCTTGGGATAGAAATAATTCCGAATATGGCAAACCTGAGTATGTAAATACTTACCATCAGCAAATTACTGAACTTACATCCAATTACGGTCCTTTATTTGAATTCTGGTTTGATGGTGCCAATGGCGGAAATGGTTGGTATGGAGGAGCTGATGAGGCTCGCTCTATTAATCCTCAGGAATATTATAATTATGTCAAAGCCCGCGAAATAATTAAATCAAAACATCCTTCTGCAATGATATTTGGAGGTACCGTTCCTGATATTCGTTGGATTGGAAATGAAGAGGGATGGGCAGGTGATACTCAGTGGTCGACATATTATTCTGAGCCAAAGATGAATTACAGCTATCGCAACAGCATTTGGGGTGCGGAAGATGGAACAGATTGGCTTGGAGGCGAATGTGATGTTTCGATTCGTCCGGGATGGTTTTATCATCACAGAGAAGATCATCAGGTAAAATCTGTAAGCCGCTTGACAGATCTATATTATAGAAGTGTGGGACACAATGCTAACTTTCTTCTTAATTTCCCTATTGCCTTGGATGGAAGAATTCACGCTATTGACTCTGCAAGAGTGATGGATTGGAGCAAAGTAATTGCTGATGATTTTAAAACCAATCTTTTAAAGGGCGCAAAAGTTGAAGCTTCTTCTTCAAGAGGAATAGGCTATGTTGCTAAAAATGTTCTTGATGAAAATTATGATTCTTATTGGGCTACTGAAGATGGCAACAAAACAGGCTCACTGACATTCTCTTTTAATGAACCTACAGCTTTAAACAGATTTGTAATTCAAGAATATATTCCTCTTGGACAAAGAGTGAAAAGTTTTGACATAGAGGTCTCTGTTGATGGCAATTGGATTGCCGTTCAGCCATTTGACACTCTTTCTACTGTTGGGTACAAACGTATTATTCGCTTTAAAACTGTAGAATCAGATAAGTTCAGAGTTAATTTTAAAGATGCAAAAGGCGCTCTTACTATAAACAATGTTGAAGCATACTTAGCTCCTCTTTTGCTTGAAGAACCTGCTATAAGAAGAAATTTGGATAATAAACTTATCCTAAAGAGCAATATCGAGGATGCAAAAATTCTTTATACTCTTGATGGAACTTCTCCGAATAAAAATTCAAAGGAATATACCGAACCTTTTGAAATAGAGCCAAATACTTTGGTAAAGGCTGTTACTTATGATGAGAGAACCGGAAAAATAAGCGATACCGCTTCGAAAAGCTATTATCTTTCAGCATCCGATTATGTAGTCAGTGAACCAAAAGAGATAAAGTCTGAAAATCTTTTTGATGACAATGGCTATTCGGCTGTTTATCTTTCAAAGAAATCGCCTAATTTAGTTATAACCCTTGCCTCTCCTAAAAAAGTGTCAGGATTTGAATATACTCCAAATCAAAACAGGGATGCCGGTGGTTATATTTCAAATTATGAACTGATTGTTGACGGTAAAGTGGTAAGTTCTGGTGAATTCTCTAATATTGAAAACAACCCTATTCGTCAGACTATAAAATTTGCACCTATTGACAATGCAAAGAAGGTTGTTTTCAAGGCAACAAGAGTTGTAAATGACAATTCTCCTTCTATAGGCGAGTTTTCTCTTATTGCTGAATAACAGACAAAGCAATATTTTTATAATACTACTAATAGAAAGAATGTCTTAATAAAAAACTTAAGACATTCTTTTTTGCTTTTATATATAATGTAAAATTAAATTATTATTTCGAACTCACTTTTTAATCATTCCATCCTCTCTTTTCGCATTAATAATACTCAAGAATAAATAGTAGCAAATAAAAAAACTAAAATGACTGATGAAAATTAATTTTTCGATGTACAAAATCTATTTTTCGATGTACAAAATCGAAATTTTGTAGTAGAAAATTAAAACATTCAAGACATTGTTTTTTTTAAACCATTTAATACACTGATTATATACTCTTTATAAAATCCGTTTCTATATACACATAATAAATATTGGGTATCAAAAATTAGAAGTCATCATCAATAATAAGAAAATCAATAATGGATCTGTAAATAGTAAAATTACCTTATTAAAAAAATAATTTTTTTTTTTGGAATAAATGAATAGAATATAAAAACTATTTATACATTTGCAGTGTACTATTTAACTAATACACTAAACAATTAAAATTATCATTGAATATGACTTTAAAATCAATTCAATAATAATTTCTAAATAGTGGATGAGTGATCTTATTATAAATAATATAATTATTTTGAATCATGGTAACGGATATTATTTATTCAATTGTAATGGCACTTATTAACATCTTCGCCTAATAAAGGTTATGTTATAATAGAGCTAAATAAAAATGAGATTGTCAAAACTCTCTTAAAGATGAGAGGTTAATAGCAAAGTACATTTATTGTATTTCTTCTTTCTTAGACAGATGTTATATGAGCAAATGTGGTTAAGAACAAAATACATTAATTGTATTATTATACCAAGGGGTAAAACACAGATTAAATACAAACAAAACTAATACTAAAATGATAGAATTAAGAAATGTGACATATTCATACAAGAAAGGGAACAATGTTCTCTCAAATATCTCTTTTGACTTGGAGCCGGGCAGTATATATGGATTAATGGGAAAAAATGGAATTGGAAAGAGTACTCTATTGAAAATATTAAGTGGGCTGCTTAAACCTGAGGGTAAATGTTTGGTTGATGATTATAATCCATTTAAAAGAGAGAAAGATTTTTTTAAGAAAATCATTCTTCTATCAGAAACTCCTTATGCCCCAATGCTTAAAGTTGAAGCATTTGCAAAAAACATAGCACCATTTTATCCAAATTTTGATAATGTCCTTTTTCAAAAATGTCTTAATGAGTTTGATGTACCAAAAAATACTCTTCTAACCTCTATGTCACTTGGACAGCAGAAAAAGGCTCTTATTTCAATAACTCTTGCCTGCAAGACTCCTATTATTTTGATGGATGAGCCAACAAACGGTCTTGATATACCCTCAAAAAGTATTTTCAGAAAAATTATTTCTTCAGAGATAAATGATGACAGGATGATTGTTATCTCTACCCATCAAGTCAAAGACCTTGAAAATCTAATCAATCATGTAATTATCCTCGACACAGAGGGCGTGATAGTAAATAGTTCGGTAAATGAAATTGAGGATAAGCTTTTCTTTGGTGAAATAGATAAGAACGATAAACTTCTTTATTTTGAGGAGTCAGTCAGAGGCTGTTACGGAGTTAGATTAAACCAAGGGGATGAAATAAGCAACGTTGATTTTGAAATGCTTTTTAATAGTGCTGTTTCAAATCAAAAGCTATTTCAGGAGAACCTTTGCAAACATCTTATTGAAGCTGATGATTTAAATAAAAAATCAAATATTAAATAAAGAGAAAACCACACAAATGAAATCGCCATAACTCACCTAAAGATGAGATACCAAACAAAAGGTATATAAATGGAGCATTTGTACCTTAGAGGTAACGGTTAAAAAAATAAATAATATACAAATGAAATCGCCATAGCTCACCTAAAGATGAGATACCAAACAAAAGGTATATAAATGGAGCATTTGTACCTTAGAGGTAACGGTTAAAAAAATAAATATTATACAAATGAAAAATTTAAATATAAAAACCATAGGATACTTGCTCAAATACGATATGAGCACTTATGTAAGGACAATCTTCCTTAAGTTGTTAATGAACATGTTTTTTTTAGCATACATGTTTTATAGAATAATATTCAACTGGTATGATATCAGCTCGGAACAGTTAATTGACCAGATAGATGGATGGTCTATGGTAGCTGTTATTATAATTTTATTTTCGGCAATGATTATTACTACCACAATAATACATGACAAAATTTTAAATAAGACAAATGCATCTTACTATTACATGCTGCCAGCCTCAATGCTTGAAAAAAATCTTGTCATTCATATAACTTATATAATAATGACGATAGCTTCATTTATACTAATATATATAGACAGAATTATTTTTGCTTTATTCACAAATGATAGATATACAATAGCAGATGCAATAGATTTTGTAGATTTTCAGATTTCATTTTTACCCAATTATGCTTTATCTGCTTTAGTAGTTACATTGATAATGCTTTTAGTATTTTCATATATTTCAGTTCTAATTTTTACAACAATATTTAGGAAAAATGGAATAATTAATGGATTGCTTCTCTTGAGTGCTTCCTGCGGAGTATTTGTTTGGTATGTGATAAAAGTAACAGCATCAAAATATACAAATTCAGAGATTTTTGTTGATCCTCCAAAAGTGATAGAGTTATGGATGCCGGCATTGTTAATGTTGATTCCAACAATACTTTTATTTCAATTATTTTATTATAGAATTAAAGAACGACAAATAAAATGACATTCAACAATTCGCAACCTATTTTTATTCAAATAGCTCAATATGTTGAAGAGAGGATAATTAAGAAAGAGTATATAGTTGACACACAAATCCCCTCTGTAAGAGAATTAGCCTCTTTGCTTGAAGTAAATCCAAATACTGTAATGAGAGCTTATGAAAGGCTTCAGAATATGGAGGTTATTTATAACAAAAGAGGATTAGGCTATTTTGTCAGTGAAAAGGCAAAAAAAATCATCCTCTCTGAAAGAAGAAAAAGCTTTTTCGAAACTTCTCTTCCAGAGATATTTCAAGAGATGAATTTACTTGAAATATCAGAAGAGGAACTTATAAAACATTTAAGAGACTACAATAAATAGGTAAGAAATTATATGATAAGAATCATAAATTTCTATTCAAAAGGTATTTAAAATGGCATACATATACCTTAGTGTCAAATATTAAAAAAAGGCAAAAATGAAAAAGACAAAAAAACTCGCAATAATAATTATTATATATCTTCTTGCTACACCTTTTGTTTTTATATTCTGTAGAGAAGTTGTTTTTACAAACTGTATATCTATTAGAGATTACGAAATAGAGAATAATATCTCAAGTGATTTTAACAATTTTGAGAACATGAATGACTCTACTGATAATGGAAAAATGATTATTGTACAGGACGATTCAATCAGTATAAAAAAATCTTTGTAATCTATAATATTGAATCAAAAAAAGCCACGCTTCATAAATTAATATGAATACGTGGCTTGTTTATATAAGATTATATTAAAGGATAATAGACTTTATATTGAGATTAATAGGGATATAAATATTCATTCTGAATATAATTTACTTCATTATATTGATAATAATCTTTATATAGAGATAATCCTTTAAAATTTTTAATATGCTCTTGCAAACAAAACTCTTTGAGCAGAGGGCTTACCTGTAACCATACAGAATCCCGGAGTTTTGTCACCCTCTAAAGGAATACATCTGATTGTTGCTTTTGTTTGATCTTTGATATATTCTTCAGTTTCTGTTGTACCATCCCAATGAGCAAGGATAAATCCACCCTCCTCGATTTTCTCTTTAAACTCTTCCCATGTATCAACAACTTTTGTTGTTTTAGTACGATAATCCAAAGCTTTTTTATAAATATTAGTCTGGATATCATCAAGAAGATCTTTAACAACATTCTCAATATTGTCTTGAGATATAGTCTTTTTCTCAAGAGTATCGCGGCGGAATAGTTCAATAGTGTTGTTTTCCAAATCACGTCCTCCCATAACAAGACGAACGGGAACACCTTTTAATTCATAATCAGCAAATTTCCATCCCGGTTTTTTGTTATCAGCATTATCATATTTAACAGAAATACCAAGAGCACGAAGTTTTGCTGAAATAACCTCTACTCTTTCATTGATTTGAGCAAGCTGCTCATCAGTTTTATGAATTGGTATAATAACAACCTGAATCGGAGCTAATTTGGGAGGAAGAACAAGACCGTTGTCATCAGAATGAGACATAATTAACGCACCCATAAGACGAGTTGAAACGCCCCAAGAAGTAGCCCAAACAAGTTCCTGTTTACCCTCTTTATTTGTAAAGGTAACATCGAAAGCTTTAGCAAAATTTTGTCCCAAAAAGTGAGATGTTCCCGATTGAAGAGCCTTACCATCCTGCATCATTGCCTCAATAGTGTATGTATCAACGGCACCGGCAAAACGTTCGTTAGCTGATTTCACACCCTCTATAACCGGCATAGCCATAAAGTTCTGAGCAAAGTCAGCATAGATGTTAATCATTTTTTTGGTCTCTTCCAAAGCCTCTTCAGCGGTAGCATGAGCTGTATGACCCTCCTGCCAAAGGAATTCAGCAGTGCGAAGAAATAGACGAGTACGCATTTCCCATCTAACAACGTTAGCCCATTGGTTGCAAAGGATTGGAAGATCACGCCAAGATTGAATCCAACCTTTATATGTATTCCAAATTATAGTTTCTGAAGTGGGACGAACTATTAATTCTTCTTCAAGTTTTGCATCGGGATCAACAACAACACCAGAACCGTCCGGATTAGTTTTTAAACGATAATGAGTTACTACTGCACACTCTTTAGCAAATCCTTCAACGTGTTCAGCTTCTTTGCTAAGAAATGATTTAGGTATAAAAAGTGGGAAATAAGCGTTTTGATGCCCTGTAGCTTTAAACATATCATCAAGTTGACGCTGCATTTTTTCCCAAATAGCATAACCATATGGTTTAATTACCATACAACCTCTTACTGCTGAATTTTCCGCTAAATCAGCTTTAGTTACAAGATCATTATACCACTGAGAATAACTCACACTTCTTGGTGTAAGTTGTTTCAATTCTTTTGCCATATTCTTTAAAGATTAATAATATCAAGAATCAAAATAGAAATGCCAATAAAATATATTATCAAATATTTTATTTTTAATAACATTCCATTTATAAACGTGCAAAAATACAAAAAACCATAACTATGACAAAAGAAGTTCATTAATATCAGTCATGATTAAATTTTATTTATGAATTAAGGTTATCTTAAACATATTATGTAAGTCAAAATAATAATTGTCAGCACTACGGAAGATATTAAAAAAATGACAGAATCGGGCACAAAACCTGACTCTGTCTATAATTTAAGAGTGTTTTAAACGTCAAACTTTTTAATATTTGTTTAAAAGCAACATTATATCATGTGATACATATCTTTTTACAATATTAAAGAGAGTAAAGCCATATTATATTAATCCATAATATTATGTTAACATTGCATCGCATTCCATATTCTTGTCTTGTAACTATCACCACACAATATCAACCTATAAACATTGTATTTTAAATAATGATAATAGACAAAAAAGAGAGATGTTACATAGCATCCACCTTTCTTATCGAAAAAAAGGATTTAGAAACAGCCATTAAAATTATTCCCCCGGCAAGAAATAACTTACTTCATCTCCTTTACTTCAAAATCAGCAGGAATAACAAAGGTATCGGGTGAAACTTCAGCGTTCTCTTCAATTGAAGCAGCAACAAGGACAACACTTTTGTCATCTTCTGTGGTAGAAACAGACTTCAAGACTACACCTTTGTACACCCAAGTAACTGTTTCAATCTTTTCGCCTTCATTTTCAAAGCGACCTGTATAAACAGTGCATTTCTTTCCAAGGAATTCGACTGTTCCATCCGCTTTTATATCATACTTTTTAATGATTTCAGGAGTAAGAGCGTTATAATTGACATCGCTGTCGGGCCTTGCATACTTTATTCCATTTTTTTGAGGGAAATTAATAATAAAAACGGAGTCAGAAGTGGTAATTGTAGCTATCTCAACTCCCATTATATACATCTTCATGCAAAGCAAGTTGCCATAATCGTCGGAATACTGAGTCATTGGAATAGTATTTCCCTCAGCTTCCATTTCATATTGAACTATTGCAGATTTTAACCCCTCTCCTTTTAGATTTTGAGAATAAGAATTTAATGAGAAAAGTAGAAAGAACAATAATGTTATAAAGGCATACACAACAAAATCTACATCTTTCTTAAATTGATATTTATGACTAAGAACAGCGTTCTTGGTATTATCAATTCTCACATTGCCTTTTTTTAATAATTTCATAATAAATGTTTTAGGTTTATAAACTTAAAACATTTAGAGAATATCATAGTTCGTAACAAAAAACTAAAGAGCTAAAAAATAATGGTTATTTATTCTTATTTAATTTATTTTTTTTCGCCATTTTATACATTTTCTGAGTAGGAATAAGATAAATGGTAATTCTCCTGTTTTTAGCGCGATTCGCCATTGAAGAGTTTTCAAATAAAGGCTGATCACTGCCATAACAATAAAGAGAAATTTGTTTTTCTTTCACACCGTTTGCTAAAAACCAGTCATATACGGCATTTCCTCGTGCCGAAGATATTGAATTGATAAACAAAGGAGTTCCTGTATTATCATAATGTGATGTAATTACAATATCAATCAACGAGTCTCTTGTTTCCTTAACAAAAGGAGAAAAGATATTCTCAACATTTGAGAAAAGGATTGTATCGTTTGGGTCGAAAAGTTTTGAAGCAGGAATAGAAACTTTAATAATTTCACCGTTTCTTATAATAGAAATGATAGAACCCTCTATTTTCTTCAAACTTTGAGCCTCTTTAAGCATATAGTTTTTTATTCTTTCACCCTCTTTGCCACCAATTGCTTTGTCTTTTAATTGCTCAAAAGATTTTTCCTCCACGATTTCTTTTTTATTCCAATTCTTTGGATTTAATTTCTGCAGAGCTTGGCTTTGTAATGAAAATGGAGATATTATTACTAATGATAATGTAAGCGATATATTGATAAATAAAGTTTTCATTTGTATATAATTTTTTTTTATAACCGTTACCTCTAAGGTACAAATGCGCCATTTATATACCTTCTGTTGGGTATATCTTCTTTAGGTGAGTTATGGCGATTTCATTTGTTTATATTCTGTTTTAAACACTAAAATACAAATTGGCCATGTATTTGTTCTTTTTGTGGATTCTCATCTTTTAAAAAGCGATGGTTTTTTCTTGTATATCTATTTTACTATTGAGCTGAATATTTTAATTAATATCAATTTCAAAAGTACTATTAATTAAAAACAACCTCAATACTATTTGATTGACAAATAGCAAAATAAGCAAATTATTGCTTCAGCTATTTACAATAGGAGGATTATTTACATAAAAATAATAAATATTAAATGACAAGACGCAGAGAGTAAGCTTTTTACTCTTTGCGTCTTTCAAATAAATAGAGACTGACTCTAATGATGAATAAATTACATTAATCTTCTTAAAAAGATAATTAAGATAATTTTGTTTTATCAATAATTGAATATTAATCTAAAGACTCTTCATAGTCAAACTCACCATTGATAACCCAACGAACTTCTTCATCAACAAATTTGAAGCCGTCTCTTTTGGAATTCTTCATTACATATTCTAAAATATCTTCCAAATCCACTTCAGCTTCGTCTTCTTCGATATCGTCATCCAAAAGTCCCTGACTTTCATAAAACTCATAAATAACATCTGTTATATAAACGATATCATCATCAGTAAACTTACCTTTAAGTTCCTGTGGCAAACTGTTTTGAATAAACTTAACGGCGTCTTGGTCGTCATAAACTGAATCTTCAAGCTGACTCATAATAATGTTTGTTATTTGTTATTATAAAACTTCCATTGTAACTAAGAACAAATATAAAATAACTTCTCCTCTTTTATCAATATTTTATCCAAATATTAAGAATAATATTATTTATAAATAGAAAATCCAATTTATTAAAAAATCAGTTCAGACATTAATACATACAAGTTTTTTATTAAATGCATTAATACAAAAAGATTTTCTCTAATGAAAGAATACTTTTATAATATTTTGTTTTTCAAAAGACTTAGTTTGCTTTATTGCTTTCAGAAGTTGAAAGACCTGGAGAATATAATTTTGCCAAGTCATTATGATAGCCTATAACATACTGACTTCCCGGAATATATGATAAAACCTTTGAAGTTGCCAAACAGCAAATAAAAGTCAGAACAGCAATAAGCGGAATAGCAAAATATATAGGGACTAAAGGGTTAGTAACATCTCCATTTATAATCCATTTTGCTATTGGACCCAGATATAAAAGATGCATTAAGTATATTCCAAAAGAAAGGTCTGCTATTTCAGCAACAATGCGTGGAGTTTTGTTCTTTTTTATACATGTGAAAAGAAGAAATATTCCAAATGTAGCACAAAGAACATTTAAAGTACAGAATTCCCAAGCCCATTCAAGAGCAGGAGTTTCTATAGTTACGCCAGGGACTCCTTTCCACCAGAAAGACCAAGTTGTAAATGATGCTCCTGCAAGGAAAGAGATAGCGCCAACTATAAGTTTTTTATTATAAGACCAATTTAAATGCACTCTTATATAATGAGCCAAAACCAAATATCCTATATAACCGGAAAAGTACCAAAAGGCAGAAAATTGGTTCCAAAAACATTCTCCCCATAGCTCAGGAGAAACGAAACGATGTAAAAAAGGAATTATAGTGGTAAAGGCAAATATTCCAATAAATATCAATTCATCCTTTTTTGTTGCCTTCTCAAGCCAAGGAGAGATGATTGGAATAATAAGATAAATGCTTATTAAAGGATACATAAACCACAAATGTCCTGCCATTGAGGGGAAATTGAATGGCAACATTTTAAAATCGTTAATAGACTGCTCAATTGTCATTCCATTCCAAAGCAAAGGAAGAAAACTGTAGATTATCATAAAAATAATCATTGGCGGCAAAATGCGCATAAAACGCTTTTTATAAAAAGTGGTCATGCTCATACCGGAACTCATCGGAACCAATAAAAAAGCTGAGACAATCATAAACAAAGGAACGGCAACACGTGCACATCCACCATCAAAAAAAGCCACCCAAAAGCGGTTGCCTTCATTTGCAAGCATTGAAACGTTGCCTGCCAAGCCGGAAGAATCTGCTCCATAAAAGTTTTCACTCGAATGAACAAGTATAACCATAAAACATGCCACCCAACGAAGATAGTCGATAAAAACAATTCTCTCTTTTTTCATAAAATTTGATTTGCATAAATGTGAATAATTGCCAAATATAGCCCTTATTGTTTATTTTATATAAATACTCCAATTAATCTTAAAAAATAGAATCAGTTTAATCGATTTAGAACTCAAAAAAGAAATAAAAATAAAAATAATTTAATTTTATAGTGTGGCAGAAACAATTATTACAACTCCTTTGTTTTGACAAAGATTTGTAAACCATAGGCAAAAGGCTATTATTTTGTAATATTGATTAAAATTGATAACTTTGCGGTGTTTTAAAACAAAATGAGATATTAAAGTAATGCTTGCTTAATGTCTAACTGCTGAAAATCAGCGGGTCTTTTCTATAGAGAAAAGATATAATGTCAATCGTAAAACAACTGTATGAAGTACATTCTGGTTGTGGTTACGGTATCGGTTGTTTTCTTATTCACCTCTTTTATGGATAAGAATGCAAAGCCGGGAATAGGACTTTCCAAGGGAGAATCAGCACCTTTAATCCAGACAGAAGATTTTAATCTTCAGAAATACTCTGGTAAAAAAGTTTTAGTTAGTTTTTGGGCAACCTCAGATGCCCGTTCAAGAGCCTATAATGCTCTTTCTCATGCTTTACTGACTAAATATTCCGGCGAAATTGAGGTTGTCTCCTTTAACAATGATTCGGATAAAGTAATTTTTTCTGAAACTGTAAAGATAGACAATCTTAATCCTGATACCCAACACTATTTAAAGCAGGGTAATAATGATGATATCATCGTCAATTACCATTTAAAAGATGGATTAAATGCTTTTCTCATCGACAAAGACGGGGTAATAATAGCAGTCAATCCTGATTTTAACAAGCTTAAAGAACTGTCGAACAATTTTTAGATGGTATTATTTAATTCTTATCCATTATTGCAGCGATAAGTTTTAAACTCGAAAAAGGCGCTTCAATTTGTATTGAATCGCCTTTTTTATATTTTATACGTTCATTGGTATATAATGAGACATTAATAAGTCTATAACATTTTGCATTTTCAGGTTGTAAAGGATATTTTATGTATTTAAAAAAGCTCAGGACTTGATCCGATTTTTGAATCTTTCCTCCAATCTGATAGATTTTAAATATTCACAAAGCACTATTTAGGAGCTTTTCTATAAAGGAATATTGCAATGAAAGTATAAACAATATTAGGAATCCATACAGCTATAAAGGCAGAAGTTCTTCCACTAACAGCAAAAGTAGCTGAGACTGTCTGAAAAAGAATATAAGAAAAACTAAGAAGAAGCCCCAGACCGATGTTCAAACCAATTCCGCCTTTGACCTTTCTGGAAGAAAGCGACAAACCAATTGCTGTAAGGATAAAAGATGCGCCAATTGCGGCAAATCTTTTATGATATTCAATTTCAAAGTTTTTGATATTTGCAACTCCCCTTTCCTTTTGTTTGGAAATGTAGGCTCCAAGTTTAGGAGTATTCATCAATTCGCTTTCATATCGGGAAATAAGTATGTCAGAGGGTTCAAATTTTATAATAGAATCAATTTTTGTTCCCTTAGTAATAGTCTCCTTCAATCCGTCAAAATTTCTGATGATGTAATCAGAAAGCTCCCATTTATAATCTCCCTGATATTTAATTCTTTTGGCAGTAAGTCTTGAAGTAAGCTTTTTATCTTCAAATTTTTCAAGAGAAAAACGGTTGCCTGTTTTTGAAGGACTGTCGTAACGCTCAACATAAGCTATAACTCCGGGCTCAACCATTAGCTGATTGTTTCTGGAATATGTAGTAGCCTTGTTTTTTATATATTTATTACTAAACTCTCTTCTTATTCTATTTGCTGGAGGAATAACAAAGCTGTTAAGTGCAAAAGTAAACAACGCGATAATTGCAGCAGAAATCATGTAAGGTCGCATAAGCCTGTTAAAACTCATCCCACTGGCAAGCATTGCAATAATTTCTGAATTCTCTGCAAGTTTTGAGGTGAAAAAAATCACAGCAATAAAAACGAAAAGAGGGCTGAAAAGATTGGCAAAGTAGGGAATAAAATTAAAATAATATTCCATGACAATCTTCCTCAAAGGAGCTTCGTTCTTAAGAAAATAATCCAGATTCTGCTGAATATCAAGAATAACAGCAATTGCAAGAATCAGTGCAATAGCAAAGAAATAGGTTCCAAGGAACTTCTTTATTATATATATATCAATACGTTGTAACATTCAATAGTATTTAAGCTTTGCATAATGTTAAGTAATGCAATTTTTCTCCAATGCGAAGATAAACAAACAAAGCGTTTTGACTTTAATTTTTATTTGTTTTTACAACCTTCTTGTAACATTAATAAGCATTTCATTTTTCCAATCCTTAAAATCTCCCTTAATAATATGCTCTCTTGCCTCTTGAGTAAGCCAAACATAAAAAGCAAGGTTATGAATAGATGCTATCTGCATGGCAAGAATTTCATCTGCAATAAAAAGATGACGAAGATAAGCTCTTGAATAGATACGGTCAACATCCGATGCGCCATCTTCCTGTATAGGAGAAAAATCATTTGCCCACTTTTTATTCCTCATATTCATTATCCCATGACGAGTAAAGAGCATTCCGTTTCTTCCGTTTCTTGTAGGCATCACGCAATCAAACATATCAACACCACGCTCAATTCCCTCCAAAATATTTGCTGGAGTTCCAACACCCATAAGATAACGAGGCTTATCGTGAGGGAGGATTTCATTTACCACCTCGATCATTTCATACATTTTCTCCGTAGGCTCACCTACGGCAAGGCCGCCGATTGCATTGCCGTCACAACCTTTTTCTGCGATATTTAAAGCTGCGGCTCTTCTTAAGTCAGGATAAGTACACCCCTGAACAATTGGAAACAGCGATTGACGATAGCCGTATTTGCCCTCTGTTTCATTAAAACGCTTAATGCATCTGTCAAGCCACCTTTCAGTCAGACCAAGAGACTTCTTTGCATAATTATAATCAGAGTTACCAGGAGGACATTCATCAAATGCCATCATTATATCAGCGCCGATAATACGCTCTATATCCATTACTCTTTCAGGAGTAAAAAGATGTTTCGAGCCATCAATATGTGAACGAAACTGAGCGCCCTCTTCTGTTAGCTTTCTATTATCTGAAAGAGAAAACACCTGAAAGCCTCCGCTATCTGTTAAAATCGGTCTGTCCCAGCCATTGAATTTATGCAAACCTCCTGCCTGCTCAAGCACATCAAGCCCGGGCCGAAGATAAAGATGATAAGTGTTACCGAGAATTATCTGAGCTTTAACCTCAGTACGGAGTTCAGGAATGTGAACTGCCTTTACTGAACCCAAAGTTCCTACTGGCATAAAGATCGGAGTAGTTATCTTTCCGTGATCTGTTGTTATTGTTCCTGCCCTTGCCGAAGAGTTAATGTCGGTATGTAATAATTCGAATTCCATTTATAAAAAATTTGTGCAAAGATAAAATAATAGAGGGAAGCATTGGCAGGATTATTGCCAAAAAGGCACAACTTTTATAAAAGGTAGTAAATATGGCAATTATTTTCTTAAAATATTTTTTGGCACAATGCTTGTCAAAGGTGTAAAGATTTGTGGTTTGAACTAAGAACTCGTTAATCGTGTTCTTATAATAACTAAAAAAAGAATCATTATGAACTTTAATAATTTCACAGTTAAATCGCAGGAAGCAGTTCAAAAGGCTATCAATCTTGTACAAGCTAACAACCAACAAGCTATTGAGCCTGCTCATTTATTATTGGGCGTTCTTGAGGTTGGTGAGAATGTCACCAATTTCCTGCTTCAAAAGTTAGGTGTAAATATTCCTAATTTTAAAACTATTGTTACCAAACAAATGGAATCCTATCCTAAAGTTAGTGGCGGAAGCGAGCCTTATTTAAGCCGTGAGGCTAACGCCGCTCTTACAAAGGCTGCGGATTACTCAAAGAAAATCAACGATCAATTTGTTTCCCTTGAGGCAATGCTTATGGGACTTCTTTTGGGAGGAGGAGAAGTTTCAACTATTATGAAAGATGCAGGCTTTTCTGAAAAAGATATGCAAATGGCTATCGACAGCATAAGGAAAGGACAGAATGTTAACTCTCAATCTGCTGAAGATACTTACGACTCACTTAATAAATATGCCACCAATCTAAACGATATGGCAAAATCGGGCAAACTCGACCCTGTCATTGGCAGAGACGAGGAGATTAGGCGTGTTTTACAGATTCTAAGCAGACGTACTAAAAACAACCCTATATTAATTGGCGAGCCGGGCACAGGTAAGACAGCCATTGCTGAAGGACTTGCTCATCGTATTGTAAGAGGTGATGTTCCTGAAAACTTAAAGACCAAGCAAATTTACTCTCTTGACATGGGAGCATTAATTGCGGGGGCTAAATACAAAGGAGAATTTGAGGAAAGACTGAAAGCTGTTGTCAATGAGGTCAAAAGCGCAGATGGAGAGATTATTCTTTTCATCGACGAAATCCATACACTGGTTGGTGCAGGAAAGGGTGACGGAGCAATGGATGCTGCAAACATTCTAAAACCTGCTTTGGCAAGAGGTGAGCTTCGTTCAATTGGTGCAACTACTCTTGATGAATATCAAAAATATTTTGAAAAAGACAAAGCCCTTGAACGTCGTTTCCAAATTGTCATGGTTGACGAGCCGGATGAAATGACCGCCATATCAATTCTTAGAGGTTTGAAGGAAAGGTATGAAAACCATCATCAAATAAGGATTAAGGATAATGCTATTATCGAGGCTGTAAAACTCTCTGACAGATATATAACCGACCGTTTCCTTCCCGACAAGGCTATCGACCTTATTGATGAGGCTTCTGCAAAACTTCGTTTGGAAAGAGACTCTGAACCTCAGGCACTTGATGAAATCACCCGTCAAATCATGCAGCTTGAAATAGAAAGGGAAGCTATTAAATGGGAAAACGACAAGCCTAAACTTGACGATTTGACCAAAAATATAGAAAATCTTAAAGAGGAAGAAAAGAAATTAAGATCTAAATGGCAATCTGAGAAAGACTTGATTGACAAAATACAAGCCAATAAGATTGAAATTGAAAACCTTAAATTTCAGGCTGAACAAGCAGAACTTGCAGGCGATTATGGTAAAGTTGCAGAAATAAGATACTCATCACTTGTAAAAAAGAACGATGAGATTAAAGAAATTCAAGAACAACTTCATGTAATGCAAGGGGAATCTGCAATGATTAAAGAGGAGGTTGATGCTGATGATATTGCAGAAATCGTTTCCAAATGGACAGGAATTCCTGTTACCAAGATGCTTCAAAGCGAGAAGGAAAAGCTTGTTAACCTTGAGGCTGAACTTCATAAAAGAGTTGTCGGTCAGGAAGATGCAATTGAGGCTGTTTCAAATGCTATTAGAAGAAGCCGTGCAGGATTAGCCGATAAAAGAAGACCTCTTGGCTCTTTCTTGTTTCTTGGCACCACAGGTGTTGGCAAGACCGAGTTAGCTAAAGCTTTGGCTGAGTTTCTGTTTAACGATGAAAAGATGCTTACAAGAATTGATATGAGCGAATATCAAGAGAAATTCAGTGTCACCCGTTTATTTGGTCCACCTCCGGGATATGTTGGCTACGAAGAGGGTGGTCAGCTTACTGAAGCTGTAAGACGTAAGCCTTATTCCGTTGTCTTGTTCGATGAAATTGAAAAAGCTAACCCAGATGTATTCAATGTACTTCTTCAAGTTCTTGATGAGGGGCATTTGACCGACAATAAAGGCAGGCTTATCAACTTTAAGAACACTATTATCATTATGACTTCCAATATGGGCTCTCCTTTAATAAGAGACAATTTTGCCAAGATTAATGACAACAATAGAGACCAGATCATTGAGACGACAAGAAACGAGGTTATGGGATTGCTTAAGCAGCAGATCAGACCTGAATTCTTAAATCGTATAGATGAAGTTGTTATGTTCTCTCCTCTAACTGAAAAAGAAATTGGTGAGATTGTAGAGCTTCAAATGAAAGGTATTGAAAAGATGCTTGCCGACAATGATGTAAAATTAACAATCACTCCTGCTGCAAGAGAGTTTCTTACAAAAGAGGGTTATGACCCTGAGTTCGGAGCCCGTCCTGTTAAAAGAGCAATTCACAAATATGTTTTGAATGAACTCTCAAAAGATTTGATTGCAAATACTATCGACAAGTCAAAACCTATCATTGTAGATGCAAATACCAATGGTTTATTCTTCAGAAACGAATATCTTCCTCAAAAAGATGAGCCTAAAGCAAAGTAAGCAAACATGCAACAATCATATTATAAGATTATTATTATAGTTTTATTATTATTGGTTTAAATATCAACCATTCTTTGGAGCAAAATCCAAGGAATGGTTTTTTTATTTTTATTTGCCTGCAATGTTGCATTTATTCATATACTAAAGCAAAATATAAGGAATGGCTAATTTTCTATATAGAAATAGTTTGCCTCAAAAACTCATAATAATATTAAAAGCCAAGCAATCATTATATAATTGCTAATTAATATATTCCTTTATTAATTACCTTTGTGAAAAATTCAAATTTTCAATTAGAAGTAATAATCGATTCACTTTTTAACTATTACATAAACTTTTGAAATGCTCAAAACATTAAATATTATCAGCATTGTTCGAAACATATTTAATAAATAATCTTGTGTAACAATCATTTTTAAAGATTGTCTTTAAAATTTTTATTCTATGGGCTCTAATTCAGAAATTATACTTATAAGCATATCAGGACCTGATAAACCGGGCCTTACCTCTGCCCTTACCGAAATTCTTGCTTTTCACAATGCAATAATTCTTGATATCGGTCAGGCTGACATACACCATTATCTCTCTCTTGGCATTCTTTTTCGCACCACAGAGCATAACGGCGGCGAAATAATGAAGGAGCTTTTGTTTAAAGCTTACGAACTTGATGTAAATATCAAGTTTAAACCTGTCACAGATGCCGAATACATGGACTGGGTAGGGCGTCAGGGCAAAAACAGATACATCATTACGCTGCTTGGCAAGAGACTAACGGCAAGACAAATTGCCGATGTTACAAAAATAATTGCACAGCAGGAGTTAAATATAGATGCAATTCAAAGATTGACAGGAAGACCTGCTCTTGATGAGGATGAAGAGCAAACTAAATCCTGCGTTGAACTTTCTGTAAGGGGCACACCTCTTGACAAGGAAAAGATGCAATCCGACTTCATGAAACTTTCCACGGATTTGGAACTCGATATTTCATTTCAAGAGGATAATATGTATAGAAGAAGCAGACGTCTCATTTGCTTTGATATGGATTCCACTCTTATTCAAACCGAAGTTATCGATGAACTTGCCGAGAAAGCCGGTGTTGGCGACAAAGTAAGAGCAATAACTGAAAGCGCAATGAGAGGTGAGATAGATTTTTCACAAAGCTTCAAGGAAAGGATAGCTCTTTTGAAAGGACTTGATGTAAATGTCATGGAGGATATTGCCAAAAATCTTCCTTACACCGAAGGTCTTGAACGAATGATGCGTGTGCTCAAGAAAATGGGATTCAAGACCGCAATTTTATCGGGAGGCTTTACATATTTTGGCAAATATCTTAAAGACAAACTTGGATTTGATTACGTTTATGCCAACGAACTTGAGATTCAGGACAATAAACTCACCGGAAAGTATGTTGGCGATATTGTAGATGGGAAACGAAAGGCAGAATTACTTAGACTGCTCGCCCAGGTGGAAAATGTCGACATCGCACAAACAGTAGCTGTTGGTGACGGAGCAAATGATCTGCCGATGCTTTCTACTGCAGGTCTTGGAATTGCTTTTCATGCAAAGCCTAAAGTCAAGGCAAATGCTCAACAATCAATCTCAACTATTGGATTGGAGGGGGTGTTATATTTTCTTGGCTTTAAAGATTCATATTTAAATATTAAATAAGAAACTTTATAAGTTTATTGTTTTTATTTAATTTTGCAATATATTTATAATTTCAATCTATAAGTTGTCAATGTTTACTTGATAGACTGTATAAGAGGGTTCATTTTGAACCCTCTTTTTATATATGCCGACATTACTAAAAACAAAAGCACAGGGACTATTCAATTAATGATGATATATTGAAAAGACCCTATGTTTTTATGTTATAAATCTAATATTTTAATGTAACTCTAAAATTTTCAAATAGCCTTTCTCAAAAAAACACATCAAAAATTCAAAACATAAAGTATAAATATTAAAATTCAAAATCAGCACAACAACGTTGTGATACATTTGCCTTTATATATTTCGACACCTCTACATGTTCAGGATGATCTCTATAATCATAAAGTCCCTGCCAATCATTATGCTCTGTAATAAGGGCAATATCAAAACTTTCTAATGGATTTTCATTTAAACCGACCTCTATTTTAACTAACGAAGGCACTACATTTTTAAGTGCTTCCAACCTTTGTTTAATGGTTTTGACAACTTTATTTTTTTCCTCAGGAGTCTCCATTTCACGTAACTTAAATAATAGCACATGTTTAATCATTTTGGATAGCTTTTAAATTATTATATTTGTAGTCAAACAAAAAAATGAATGCAATATTTGAACATAAATAAATGTATAAACCTTTTTTTATGTGTTTGAAATCACTTTTGTTTTATAATTTTCAAAAACAAGGACTTTGTCGTCATTAAATTGACACAGCAAAATTAGAATAATTTTATTTACTCCCTTTTATATTATGTTGATTATTGGCATTGCCGGAGGTACAGGTTCCGGAAAAACTACAGTTGTACGAAAAATAATTCAAAGTCTGCCACCAAACGAAGTGGCAGTCATTCCTCAGGATTCTTATTACAAAGACAACAGTGGAATGCCATTGGAGAAAAGACTTCAATTGAATTTCGACGAACCCGGTGCTATTGAGTGGGATCTATTAGTAGAACATCTCAATCAATTAAAACAAGGGAAAAATATTGCCCAGCCTATTTACTCTTATCTTACTTGTACAAGGTCAGAAGACACCATTCTTGTTAAACCACGAGATGTTGTTATCGTTGAGGGTATTCTTGTGCTGACTGACCCCAAGCTTCGCGATTTAATGGATATTAAGGTTTTTGTAGATGCTGACGGCGATGACCGCCTTATCAGAGTTATCAACAGAGACTGCATTGAAAGAGGAAGAACCGTTGAAATGGTTATTGACAGGTATGAAAAGGTTCTAAAACCGATGCATAACCAGCATATTGAGCCGACCAAGCGCTTTGCCGACCTTATCGTTCCACAGGGTGGCAACAACCAAGTTGCAATAGATATCCTGACAAACTTTATCAGCAGCAAGCTTGCTATTTAAACCTACTCAAAAAATTCAAATTATATTTATAAGTAAATGAAGAATGTATTTATCGGCGGATGTTTTTTTCTTCTTTTTGTTGGTTGCATTAATTCATCCGACAATAAATACCATCATCATATCAGGTCATATAGTGATATTATAAATTCAGACACTCTGAACATCCTTACCTTATACAGCTCAACATCTTATTTTATTTATAAAGGTCAAGAAATGGGCTATGAATTTGAACTTGCCAGAAGTTTTGCTCATTCAATGGGGCTTTTTCCAAATATTATTGTCGCATCAAACATTCATCAACTTACTGAAAAGTTATTAAACGGTGAGGGGGATGTTGTTGCCTACCCTATCCCAAGGGAGCTCAATCACAGTAAAATGCCAATAAAATATTGCGGCGATGAGAACATCACATCTCAGGTATTAGTGCAAAGGGCATCAAAAAACATAACAAGCATAAAAGATGTCACTCAATTGATTGACAAAACAATTACTGTTGAAAAGGGAACAAAATACCATAGGAGATTAGAGAATCTTAATAAAGAATTAGGCGGAGGCATAATAATCGATGCCGTTAAACAAGATTCTCTAACAAGCGAGGATCTTATCTATAAGGTGGCTTCAGGAGAAATAGACTATACTTTGGCTGATGAGAATGTAGCCAAAGTCAATAAGACGTACTACAAAAATCTTAACATCAGTCTAAAAGTGAGTTTTTCGCAGCGCTCTTCCTGGATTGTCAATGCTGTCTCAGACTCTTTATCAAATGAAATAGACAAATGGTTTGCCAATGAAATAAAGCAGCCGGAGTACAGCGTAATTTCAAAAAGATATTTTGAAAAGAGCAAAGCCGCCACCACAATTGGAAAAGTATATCTCAAAAATGGCAAGATATCTCAATATGATGATATTTTTAAAAAATGTGCATCTTCCATCAATTGGGACTGGCGACTTGTTGCGGCAATAGCTTATGAAGAATCGCAGTTTGACCCCAGCGCCATTTCTTGGGCAGGTGCAAGAGGTTTAATGCAGTTAATGCCAAATACTGCTGAAAACTACGGCCTTTCAGCCTCTGACTTCAACGATCCGTTGCTCAATGTTGAGACATGTATGAAACTCCTTGATTCTCTTCAGAAAAAATTCTCCGGCATAGATGATGAGACTGAAAAAATGAATTTTGTTCTCGGATCTTTTCATGCCGGCGTGGGGCATATTGTTGATGCCATTGCCTTGGCAAAGAAATTCGGTTACAATCCCAACAAATGGGAAAGGAATGTGGCTACTTGCCTGACATTAAAAAGCAATCCTCAATATTACAACGATTCTATCGTTAAGTTGGGATATTTTCCGGGCTACACAACAATCGAGCATGTTGATGCTATTCTAAAAAGATATGACATGTTTAAAAATGCTGTAAAAGAATAAATTTCTCTTTTTTACCTCTATATTTTCACCATTATCAAAACTCATGATCCGTTTTTTTTGAGATAATTATTTAATCTGCTTCTTCCTTATTTGGTTTTATTTGAAGCGAGTAATATCTCTTCAATAATTTTCACCATTTAAAATATTCATTTAACCATCTAATTATCAATAATATTTAACAACCTATAATATTGATCGGCAACTCTATTTTTATCAACAATTGATTAAAAAAACTTGTTATAAAATTGCAAACAGTTTTGTCTTTAAAGACGGCAACTATGACAAGCTGCAATTTGCAATTGAATATAACACTCTTCGATTTAACTTAAAAGCAGAGATTACAATGAGACTGAGATCAAATTATAGAATTATCGGATTAATTGCATGCACCGTAATTCTTGCGTCATGCAGTTCAAAAAAGGAAAAAGCAACAGATGAGAGCAAAACATTAAACAGTGAGAAAATATATACTCAGGATGTAAATCCATATCTTTCAAAGGGAGATTATGTCTCACCTTACCTTGGGTCCAATCAAAACAGCCTGTTTAAAGAAAAAATCAAACCCTACAACTATCAGATTTACACTGACCGATTAAGAGGCATTCTTACCGGAATAATGCCTGTAATGTGCGTTGAGGGCAAGGATGACTCTCATTATTGGCTTGCTGATTACAACAACATATATTATATAAGCACTCAGGGGCATAAGCTGACTCTATTGTCAAAGATGCAGCTTTCTGAAATGCCATTAGACACGGCGACAATAAGGAATTTTGCCAACACTTATTATACCACAGGAACCGATATGGATAATAAAGTAAAAGAGGTCTTTGGAAAAATAGGTGAAACAAGAGTTCAAAATGGAAAGTACAGCTTATCGGACAATGACAATATTTTCTATTCTATCTACGACAGGAAACTTCTTGCTTTTAAATTAAACGATGAAACTGATCCCACAAAAGGAATATCCAAAATTGCAGAATATTCATTCAACGAATGCATCTCTGAGGAAGATTATGTTGTTGGAATACAAATGACTTTCGACGGCTATATTATTGCAAACACAGAAATGGGACACTTCTGCGTTCTCACCAGAAAAACATTGGAGCTTAAAAACCAGCTTCAAATTGTTCCCGTTCAAAAGTTCTTTGCTCCTGCAGCAATAGATAAAAACAATGGAATATATGTCCTTTCAGATTCCTTAATGATAAAAATGGTTTGGAATGGCACTAATCTTTCACTTATGGAAAGCGAAGGATCTTGGAATTATCCTATTGCATACGACAACGACTCTGCTCTTTTAAACAATGGTGGCGGAATATTGGGCGCTCCTGCCCTCATGGGATACGGCAACGACAGCGACAAACTGGTTATCATCACCGATGGAGCAAAAAAAGCCAATCTTATTGCATTTTGGAGAGATAAAATTCCTGATGACGCTGTCTTATTAAATGGAGAATCATCCAAAAGAATAGCAGGTAAAATACCTATTAAATGCGGAGCCAAAGGGGAAAATATTCCTCAATATATTCAATCATTTCACTCGATACCGGTGTTGGGATATGGAGCATTTGTCGCAAATACAATCAATGGCTACCCTACTCCTACGATGTTTCTTGACTATGCTCTTTTGGGATCATTATTTCCCACTGCAAAAGGTGGTGAAAAGTTCACCTGGGATACTAAAGAAAATAAATGGATTTCAATTTGGTCAAATTCAGAAATCGGATGCACAGCAATGCAGCCACAGGTAAGCCTTGACAAGAAAATGGTCTTTGTCAACAGCTTCGATTCAAGAAACTCTGTTGAGGGATGGTCTGTAAAAGGATTTGATTGGGAAACTGGAACCCTAATAAATAAAATCATTTTCGGATCTCAAACTCAATACGGCAACGGTGGTGCAGGCTACTTCCAATTTATAAATGACGATAATTTTATTTTCAACAGCATTACCGGCACTTATATGGTTTCTTTTGCTTTTGAAGGTGAGAATGAGGCTCCAAGACTGTAATAATATGTAATTACTCTTATTGAAATTTTATTTTTTACCGATCTTTTATAATTTTCTACTGACATTTTTTTTAAAACATTAGAGTATATTAAGCAATACACAATAATGTTTTATATTTTTTACTTTAATATATTTATAACAATATTGCCGTTTATTGACTTTTTATTAGTCCAAAATTAAAAATTCAACAATGAAAATAAATTTATGAACAAATAACTTAATGTATAGCAAAAAAATAAGTCTGATTAAATTCCACTTACAAAAAAGAATTTAATCAGACTTAAATTAAACATAAAAGAATTTTCAAAGATAATGCAAGCCGAACTCAATAAGCATCTGAAAGCGAAAGCTTTCAAGATGCGTTTGATGAGGCGAAGCTTAGCTTATTCAAAGATAATGCAAGCCGAACTCAATAAGCATTTGAAAGCGAAAGCTTTCAAGATGCGTTTGATGAGGCGAAGCTTAGCTTATTCAAAGATAATGCAAGCCAAACTCAATAAGCATTTGAAAGAGAAAGCTTTCAAGATGCGTTTGATGAGGCGAAGCTTAGCTTATGTAAGGATCTGCCTATTCAACAAATCTCTGTGTATTGATAAGATAGCCAATATTAATACCAAAATTCCACTCCCCCTTCGGAGCACTGTAGTTGTTTACAAAAATGGCTATGCTTGTAAATGGGAGATTGAAAACAGCAGATAGTTCAGAAATAGTTTCGGGAGCAAATTTAAATGGCTTGTAAGCCGCTTTATTCTGCTCTCCGGAAACAATTTTTCTTAATGGCTGGTATCCATAGAACTCTGCCCT
This sequence comes from Bacteroidales bacterium, assembly GCA_030539115.1. GTDB lineage: Bacteria > Bacteroidota > Bacteroidia > Bacteroidales > JAUNSR01 > JAUNSR01. Next base: position 67,836 of record JAUNSR010000004.1, on the reverse strand, counting down.
TATGTGGAATAAGTCGTTAAATTTAAAAATAGGCTTTATACCCAAAGCGCAATAATTCATTGCCCTATAATTTTCATTAAACACAACCTTACTGTGAGGAGTTGGTTGAAAAGCGGGTGCCTGAAGAATTGTAGAGGTATAATTTGCAAAAAAAGGCTTGTCAGAAGCAAAAACCTCTGCACTCCAGCCAAGAATAAATTTTTCAGACAGACTATAATAATATTCAGTATTGTATCTAATCTGCAGCCAACGGGAAAAATCAGTAGTCAAATCAATCTTATCATCCTCCTGATCGAGAGTAATTGATGGCACATACCTTTCATTACCCAATATATATTTTGCCTGAATCTTATGACGGTAGCCCTTAATGGGATAATCTTTTGATGTTATTTTGTTGATCTCACCGCCCCCCTTCACACTAAAAAAATAATAATGACTTGCATCAGCTCTATCTTCACCGAAATTGCTGTACTTACTTTGATAGTAAGCGTCTCTTAAATGGGCGTAACCGACACCATACACCATTTTTGCCCTTGGACTCAAACCCATTCCAATTTCAAAAAGGCCGTAATTTTCTCTTTGATCTATAAAGCACGGTCTGTCCTCTTTAGAAAAGAGCTTATCACTTTCATAATATTTTTGTCCTATATAAGCGTATTTTGCCTTCAAATAAAAAGGCACGATCAAAGGAAGATCAATTCTTATATGAGGAGAGACAGTATTATATGACTTTCCAAACTGGGCATCAACACCCATATCAGAGGCATAAAGATTAAGCATTCTATATGACGCGCCAATTGCTATTCTATTGGAGTTCATCGAGGTAACAAATCCCCCAATATATGTTTCCAAATCCTGATTTAACTTCACTTTAAGATTAAGGTCATAATTACCCTGGTCATCGAGTTCAACTTTAGGCATTATCTCTGTAATCTTTGAATCGGAAGTAAGGCTGAAATAAACTTTCTCAACATCATCTATCGAGAGCTTTTTGCCGTCATTTCTAATAAATTGGTCCTTAATATACCTTGTTTGATATTTGTCACCACCGGATATTTTCACATCAGAAAACATTATTTCCGGCTCAGAGCCTCTGTATACGCTTCTGTTAAGAGCAAGCTGCTCTTTAGGCATCTCCCTTAAGACCCTCGCCTTTATGGTATCCATATACTCCATACCTTTTTCATAGCCTATTTTATAGATCTCCTCTGCCTTGTAAAAATCGAGCAATGTAATCTTGTCAAGCTTGAATTTCAGGCAAACACCATCAATAGAATCAATATCATAGTTGGTTTTCTGCATTACCATATTTTCAATCTGATTCATCAGATCATCTTCGTCCGGCTTAGCAGGATTCTCAGAAACTACACTTCCTATAATAAAATCGGGATTGAAGTCTTTCTTCATCACATCGACCGGGAAATTGTTGTATATACCCCCGTCATAAGCCAAAACTCCATTAATCTCAATAGGCTTAAAAACAAAAGGGAATGTCATAGACGCCCTAACGGCATCGCCCAAATCTCCGCCGTTGAATATAATTGGTCTTTTATTGTAAACATCGGATGCTACAGTTCTTAATGGCACAAAGAGATTGTCAAAACTTCCTTTTGCCCTTATTGTTGAAGAGGCAAACAATTTCATGAATGCAAAATTCATTGGCAAAGGGTCGATGAGGCTTTGAGGGAGTATTTTTCTTTTTATTGATACAGAATCTGAAAATGAAGTTCTAACTTTGAAAAAGTCGGGAGTAGGATCGTTCATTTTGAAATAATTAATCATATTTTGATCCACTTTACCGCTTTGCCACAATTTAAATTCATCAGATAAAAGCAGTGCAATCATCTCATCAGTGGAATAACCCATTGAATACATAGCACCAACGATAGCCCCCATTGATGTGCCGGCAATGTAATCTATTGGAACATTATTGTCCTCCAAAGCCTGAATAACACCAATATGAGCAATACCTCTTGCTCCTCCACCACTTAAGACAAGTCCCACCCTTTGAGAATAAGCATTTAATTGAGTTATAATAATAAACAGTGAAATTAGAAATCTCTTCATTTTAGCGTATCAATTTATTAATCGAGCAAAGATGTCACCATCATGACTACAAATAAATATAGCAATAATGATTTCAACACTTTTGAAGTGCAGATATAAGGTTACAACTGCTCCAAAGGATATTATAATAAAACAATAAGATTTAATGCACTTGCCGGTAAAAGGAAATAGTCGCCTTTTTAACAAGAGATTAAAAGCCGATTATTGTTCCTTTAACCCGTCTTTTCGAAACAGAGTTATATACAGGAAACATATTTGCATTATTGGATACAGATATAGCCTTTGTCTCGCTGCCGTTATCGGAAGAAGAATCTAAATACCCCATGTCCAAAAGCGCCATGTTCAAAAGCAATTCGTTTTCATCACCCAAATCGCAAAGAGCCTTTTGATGAACTTTGGTGTCGGTTTCATCTATAAAAAACTTCTCCTCAGGAACTATTCCATTTGCATAGTTGCCATAATAGTCTTTATTTGCAACATAAGCCATTATAGGATGAAGAATCCATTTGTAGTTATTATCTTTTATCTCCTCTGAGGCTAAATTTTTTCCCTCTGTAGTATAACCTATTTGAATCACATCACTCATAATGCCGGAACCTTTTAAGCCATTAAGAACAGCTTCACTTGCAGAGGCTGTCCATTCACCTGTGAGAATATACACTCTTGAAAGATTTAAATTGGAAGTATTACGAACTGAGTTATCAAAATAAACAGCAGTGTTCTTTTTCTTTTGAGATTCATTGTAGGTCAAACGGCAAAACACTTCATTAAACTTGTCATTTGGTATTACCAAGGATGCAAGAAGCTGGGCACAAGAAAGATATCCTCCAAGATTATATCTTAGGTCAATGACAAGCTCATTTACTCCTTGATATTTAAAGTCAGTGAAAACATCTTTTAAATTATTGTCCCATGACTTATCATCAAATCCTCCGGCTCCGGTAGAGAAATGATTGTAGGCAATGTATCCTACTTTATGAGAGGAGCCATTATCAAGAATCTTATGTGCAATAATAGGGGTGTTTTCAATGTATTCGGAAGCCTCAATATTGGCAGTAAAATTAGGTTCTCCAATTTTTAAATCACCATAATAAATATTCCAGACAGTTGCGCCGCCGGTTTCAAGAATTTTGTAATTGCTTGCAGAGAGTTTCTCTCCATTAACATCCAATATCCACATACCACGTCTTACTCCTGCACTTTCGGCAGGCGAATTTGGATAAACATAGAGCACTCTGGCAAGATATTGTGTTGGATTGGAATCTTTAACTCCGTATAAAAGATAATCTATACCATAAGTATTGATTGTTCCTTCTGAGGATTTTGTATAGTTTGGATTTTCCTCCATATAAGAATAGTGGTATTCTGCAAACAAAGTATCACCATTTGAAAACAGGCCTACAGCTTGTTTCTTTGTCTCATTTTTAGAGATAAGCTGAGAAAAGAAGTCCTCGGCATCGGAAGAAGTATCATATTTGGTAATTTCTTTTATCTCATCCTGCCATAAATATGACTCATTCATGTTTTTATAAATCCATTTTATATCAGAAGATATATAACCTACCTCGGGATCCTCGATTATATCCTCTTTGCATGAATAAAATGATTGAAAAATAGGTAACAAGAGAAATAACAGATATTTTTTTGAATACATAGGATTAATTAATTTAACACACCTTCAACAGATGAGATCGCTTACTTAATAATTAACTAAATAGGAGTAAAAAATAGTTTCTTTAAAAAAATAAAGAAAATGCTTTCATTATTAATAATGATTTTACCGCAGACATATATAAAAAATTTGTCATAAAAGTAAAAATACTCTTATGACAAATATATTTATTATTTCTTTAAAAAAATTTTTATAATGGAATTAACTTCATTTTATAACAAATTGCTTGCTATTTCAGCCAATTCGCTTCTTTCACCTTTTACAAGATTTATATGGGCAAAAATGTTTTGACCTTTCATTTTATCAATCATATAGGCCAATCCGTTGGATTCAGAGTCCAAATAAGGGGAATCAATCTGATGAATATCGCCTGTAAATACCATTTTTGTACCCTCACCCGCTCTTGTGATTATTGTTTTTATTTCATGAGGAGTCAGGTTCTGAGCCTCATCAATAATGCAGTATGTTTCGGCAAGACTTCTGCCTCTAATAAATGCCAAAGCCTCAATTGCAAGTTTTCCGGTAGTTTGTAGATCTTCAATCTGATTATTAATATTGCCTCCTGTTTGGTATTTAATAACATTCAGGTTATCAAATAACGGCTGCATATATGGAGCGATCTTTTCTTTTTCTGTTCCCGGAAGAAAGCCAAGATCCTTGTTTGACAAACTAACAATAGGACGCATAAGGAGTATCGACTTATATAGTTTGACTTGCTTAAGTGCCGCAGCAAGGGCAAGAAGGGTTTTTCCGGTGCCGGCAACACCTGTTATCGCCACAAGCTTTACTTCAGGGTCATTAAGTGCTTCAAATGCAAAAGCTTGTTCTGCATTACGAGGCTTGATTCCCGAATTTGAAGATTTCTCTATTTTATGTATCTTATTTGTAAAAGGATTGTTTCTTACAATGACAGAGTCTTCGCCACCCTTAATTGTAAAGTACTCATTTGGAGCTATATCCTCATCTATTCCTATTTCTTTTTTTGTAAGTCCGTTGGGCGATTTGTAAATCCAGTCAATAATTTCAGGGTCTTCAATCTCAAAAACTCTGTTTACTTTATCAAATTGATCGGAATTTTTCACCTTGTCAGAATAATAATCCTGAGCCTCAATATCCAAAGACCTTGCTTTCATTCTAAGGTTAACATCTTTTGTAACAAGGATGCATTTTGTGTCGGGATGTTGCCTGCTGATCCATTTAGTTGTTGAGAGAATCCTGTGATCAGGCTTTTTTTCAGGGAATGCATTAACAATATCTGAGTCATATTGGTTTCCGATGACAATGTACAGTCTGCCAAGACCCGAACCTAACGAGGCGCCATTTTTAAATAAATCTTTATCACTGATTTTATCCAATTCCCTTATAAAATCCCTTGCATTAAAGTTTATTTGTTCATTGCCTTTCTTAAAATTGTCAAGTTCCTCCAAAACGACAATAGGCAGGTAAACATCATTTTCCTGAAAATTGTAAATGGAATGAGCATCGTGAAGAATTACATTAGTGTCAAGAACAAAATTTTTCATATCAATAATAAGTTTAGAGGTTAATACTTGAAATATTTTTTTCATCCAACAGTTGCAAATAGTTGTAACCGGATTAATTGACTGTAATAACTTTTTGATAAAACTAACATCTCATTTAATAAACATGTTCTATCTATTTTCAATTTGTAAATGTAAAGTGACACACAAAACAAACCCATAGTAAAGCAGAACATCGTTTCAACTTTCCTAAAATTAAATAAATTAATTTATTTAAACAATGAACATTAAGTTAAGATTACTTTTAATCGAATTAAATTGAGATATTTGCACAACTATTTTAATTAGACTATGGATTTTCAGCAAACTGTAAATTTTCTTTATAAACAGGTTCCTGTTTTTCAGAATATTGGTGCTTCAGCATATAAACCCGGACTTGACAATACTAAAGCTTTAGATGAGTATTTCAATCATCCGCATACTTTTTACAAAACCATTCATGTTGCAGGCACCAACGGCAAAGGTTCTGTATCTCACACATTGGCGGCAATACTTCAAAGTGCCGGATATAATGTCGGACTTTACACATCGCCTCATCTTGTAGACTTTAGAGAGAGGATAAGAGTAAACGGTCAAATGATATCAAAAGATTATGTTGTAGATTTTGTAGAAAAGAATTTTGACAACATAAAGGATATAAAGCCATCTTTTTTTGAGCTGACCATGATGATGGCTTTTTGCTATTTCAAGGAGTCAAATGTTGATGTTGCCGTTATAGAGGTTGGCCTTGGAGGCAGGCTGGACAGCACAAATATCATAAGTCCTGAAATTGGAGTTATCACAAACATAAGCTTTGACCACACTCAGTTTCTTGGCAAAACTCTTGAAGCAATAGCACATGAAAAGGCAGGAATAATAAAAAAGGATATTCCCGCGGTTATTGGAGAGGCAAAAGACAACGTTAAAAATGTATTTTTGGAGAAAAGCATTGAGGTTGGCGCACCTATTGTTTTTGCCGAGGAAAACAACAAAATCACGGCATCAGAGAACAAGATTAGTTACTGGCTTTTCCAAACAACGGAACTTGATAATTTGATTGACGAATTGGGTGGAGAGTGTCAAATTAAAAATTGCAATACGATTTTAAATGCTGTCGATACCCTTAAAGAAAAAGGATTTATAATAGAGGATAAAGATATTTACAAAGGCTTTGCCAATGTAGTTGAACTCACAGGTCTTCAGGGCAGATGGCAAAAGATCGGAGACAAACCTCTTTGTTTTTGCGACACAGGTCATAATATCGGAGGTTTTACATATATTGTTGAGCAGCTTAAAGAGCAGAATTACACAACACTCAGGATTGTTATCGGAATGGTTAATGACAAAGATATTGATGCAATTTTAAGTATTCTTCCTAAAGATGCTGTTTATTACTTCACCCAAGCCAGCGTAGAGAGAGCCTTATCCGCAGAAAAGCTTATTGCTCAAGCCTCTGAGCATGGATTAAAGGGGAAAGCTTTTAATTCTGTAGAGCAAGCATACAATGCTGCCATTAAAGATAGCGATGTTTCTGATTTTGTATTTGTCGGAGGCAGCAATTTCATCATTGGAGATCTTTTCAATGTCATTAACAATCAAGCTCTGAAACAGTAATAATGCGTATTAATCATAGATTTGATTTATGATAGTTTTTTGAATTTTATCCATTTAGCTTTCATTTTTTAAATGATTAATTGCTATTTGCATTGAATAAATAATTATAAAGCCCCAAAAATTCTTTTTCAGAATTTTTGGGGCTTTTATTAATAATTGTCAACTAACAAAGTTTTAGAAAATCTATAGAATTTTATCTCTCGAAAGATCTATTGTACATTTTCTCATGAGTCCACCATCCTGCCCATGCAGCATAAAGATATTCTATAGTCAGTTCATTGGTTGAAGGATCAAAAACGTTTCTATCATCAGAGGTAGCATAAGAACCTTGTTGGATATGAAGAGATTTAGTATCAGGATCTAAAGTAATATATTGAACAGCAGAGCCTGACCCATCCTGAGTTTCATTCTTTGAATAAGCTTTAAATAAATATCCTGTTACCCAATTGTAATCATCCAATCTTTTGATAAATCTTCTTCTATCGTTGATATTCGAAGGATACTGACCTGCACCTTCACCACATTTATCCAATCTGTCAACAGTATACCATCCGGCTAAATCATCAACAGAGTAAATAAGGATAACACTGTTCATAATATCATTAATTACCTGCGAAGAAACTGATTTAATCTTAATAGGGAGAGCATAATTTTGTCTGTCCTGAAGATATGTTTGATCAATTGGAATGTTTAACTCCTGATAATCAACATGGCTGTCGTAGAGATAATCATTTGGAAGAGTGTATGCCTCGGTAGGAATAATCTGCAGATTGGTTCCATTGGCGTCATTATAGGCAGCCAAAGCTTCATTATCAATTTCAAAAGAGATAGTAACATCTTCATTTTCATTAAACTCAGAGCTTCCCACATAAAGCAAAGCATTGTATGTATTTGAAGTTCTCAAATAATAGCTTAGCCACTGAGGTTTAGGCTGAGATTTAAATCTAAATGCAACAAGTTTGCCGGCTTTCTCTTTTACGGAAGCTGTCTCGCCCAAATCATTAAATTTATCTACCGACTGAACGTTGAAAATATATTCACCATCAGCATTAAACAGCTCATTGATAGTAAATTCAGTTATTCCCGGTTCAAGTGTCTGAGAATAATCCTCTCCTCTTTTATTGTAATTTATAATAACATGAGAGAAGTTATCCTGAGTTGGAATATCCCATGAAAGAGTTACTTTACCGGCTCCCGATTTAGCCTTTAAATTGTTGACAGCAGGTATTGATGTGAATATTTTCTGATTTTGTCTGACAAAGACATCAATAAATCTATTCTCAAAAGTAACCCTGACGACAGCGGTTCTGCTCTTTATAAGAATGTTGTCATCAACAGAAACCTTTATACTATTGTTATTTACAGAGGCAGAACACCAATCGGAGTTTTCACTGACAACCTTGGCAGAAACATTTTTCTCAGCGTTAAATATTTCAATTGTTTTATCGGCTTTCTCATTGCTAAAGTCAATTTTAGTTTGAGAGAGGTAAAATTCATTATCCTCAATGATTGTCTCCTCGTCAGAACAGGCAAAAAACAATATCAGGGATAGGAAACCTATTAAATATCTGATTTTCATATTCATTAATTTTTATAATTAACAATAATTGTTCACTTTCATTATAAATTACTTAACCCTTGTAAGAATCTCTTTAACGAAAATCCAAACATTGTTATTGGGTAAACGGTATTTATAATTAAGATTAAAAATCTCGAGTTCTGAATCATAATAACAATTCTCCAACTGTTCAATTTTTAGATTCTTATATGATTTAAGCTTTAGTGTATTATCGTCATTCACAATAACTACAAATGTTTTGTCTTCAATATCTTCAAGTGAAGTGGAATTAATAATATTTTCGGGAAACATTCTTAATTTATTAGAAGATAAAGGAAGCAATTTTTTAGTGGTAGTAACAGCAGAAATGTTACCACCTTCAGGTTGCTTTGAACCTTTCATTTTGTAAATGTTAAGGCCATCCTCACTGTACTTGTTCTTTAAAGAAATAGTGTACAATACAAAATCCTTTTCGGGATTAACTTCATAATCGCTTATAGCATTAATCTTTAAAGGTATCATGTATGTAGAGTCGGGAGACAATCCGTTAACATCAACCTCTACAGGAAAGAATGTGGCAGCATTAATATTGCCTGCCTTAATTACAATCTCCTTTGAAGGGAAAGAATATCTTGATTTATCGAGCATTCTGGCATATTTGTCGTAATTCAAATCAAAATTTCTGTAATTATATTCGTTCAACACCATAATATTGGTATCAATGCTTACTGTCACATCTTTATCCAAAGGCATTGAACCGCCACTGCCAACGGTAACATATCCGGTAGTGATTGAATCATTAAAAGGATGAGAATAGGTAAAAATATTGTTATCGGAAGATTTCAAATAAATAACCTTCTTATAGTGTTCCTCATCCATCAAGTTAGATTCGCAGGAATAAAAGCCTATTACAAAAAGGCTAAGTGCGATATATTTGAGAATATTATTCATAATATTTAGTTTAAAATTATTTTTCCCAACCAGGATTTTGATCCAATGTGGTAACTCTTCTTATTTCCTGTCTATCTATAGGCAATAATACCATCTTAGGTTTAAATGTTCTATTTCTTACAGTAGAGTAATTACATATTACTCTATTAAAATAGCCACCTTTTTCAGTTTTTTCAGTATCCATGCCCATTATAGGTTCGCCTTCCTCTTCAGCTACAATACCCCATCTTCTAATATCATAATATCTAAGCCCTTCATGAAGGAATTCGATCATTCGTTCTGTCTTTAATGCTTCGAAGAAAGCATCTTTCGATGCAAGCTCCTCCTGTCTTAAGCCAGGAAGTCCGGCTCTGTATCTGACTTTGTTGAAAGCTGATGCCATTTCATTAACATCTCTCGAGAAAGTCTGATTGTTTCCCTCAGCATCGGCAATTGTATGGCTTTGAGTAAGATTGTTAAGGCATTCAGCATACATAAGCAATATATCGGCATATCTGACAATTGGGAAAGCTTTGTCTAAAACATAGGCATTAGCTCCACCCCACGCATCATCAGGATGAATATATTTTTTACTAACATATCCGGTTATAGGATAGGACCTTGAATCAGTTGCTAAGGTTGCACTCTTGCCCGCATTGCCATCAACACTGTAAAAGACCTGCTGCATAAATTTTCCATTCTCTGTTGTAGAGTTCATTGTCCAAAGACATCCGCTGAAGCCAATGCTTGCATAGAAACGAGGCTCACGATTTACATACATGCTGTTTACACGAGGCTTAATAGTGTAGCCGGAAAAACTTACATCAGTAGTGGTAAAATCTGTTTCCTTGTAAGGATACAATGAACTTGAATTGTTGATATTGTTTCCATCAACCATTTTATAGTTGTCAATGATTTTTTGTGGAACACAATAACCATTCCATCCACCAAACTGAATAGGAAAACAAATCTTTGTCATTCCTTTTACATAAGAGGAAGAACGTCCAAAGATGAACTCCTTATTTTTAAATGCCATAGTCTCGCCATTAAACATCTCGGCATAGGATTTATAAGGATCAATGCCGGCAGCTCCTTCAGGCCATTGTTTGTAATAGTTAGGGTCGTAAGTTATTCCCTTTGGAAGTTCAGGTGTTGTTGGAGAGGCCTCAACTGTGTGAAGTTCGAAGTCCATTTCCATAACTCTTTTACAAGCCGCAGCAGCGATTGCCCATTTCTTTTCGTCAGGCTGCTGAGAGATATAATTGACATTGTCTGATTGTCTCTTGAAGTCTGAGAAGTAAAGTCTGGCAGCTGTTCCTCCATTAAACAAAGGGCTTGCAGCATAGACTCTTAACCTTGCAATTAAACCATAAACTGCATTTCTTGTTGGACGGCCATAAACATTAATTGGAACAACGGCAGGCATATAAGTGGCGGCCAATTCCAATTCATCACAAATATAATCTACACTCTCATCATAGGTAGATCTATATTTCTGATAGGCTTCAGGAGCCAAACTTGTGTTATAAACTTCATCACCGGCAATTAAAAGAGGACCATAGCTTAAAAGAAGATGGTAATAGGCGTAACCTCTCATAAAATGGGCATATCCTACAATCTCTTTTTTATCCTGAGCTTTCAGATCCTTGCACTCGTTGATACGTTGCAATATTGTATTGGCTTTTCTGATTACCTTGTAGCAATTGCTCCAAATATTCATTGTTCCAAGATGGTCGGCAGTAATCTGATCGATAAGAAACTGCTGAGGAGCATAGTAATCTTCCCACATTGTGTAGCCTTCATCACTACCAAGGACTCCGGGACAATAGGCATATTCATAAATGTTACTTTCATTAGGAAGTAGTGCGGCTGCTCCCCAAAGATATTTCTCAAGATATATCTTGTTTTGGAAAACAGAATCCAAGTGTAAAGTATCTTCAAAATAATCTGTTACATCAAGGAAATTACAGGAACTCATTAACAGTGTTAATGAAAGAACTGTATTAAAAAATATTTTATTAATTTTCTTCATAATAACTCTTTTAGAAATTTACATAAACCTGAAAAGCAAATCTCATCGGAATTGGATAGGCATATCCATTATAATTTGCTAATTCAGGATCCCAAATATCTACTTTATCCCAAACAGCAAGATTATATCCTACCAATTGTAGATCAACAGAGGAGACTCCCAACAAACCTTTTAAAGCAGAGCTATGTAGGTTGTAGTTTAAAGTAACCTCTTGGAGTCTTAAATATCTGCTGTCACCAAGCCAGAAAGAAGAATAGACTGAATTATTTTGATTGTAGCCATAACTTAATCTTGGGAAACGGGCATTAGGATTTTCTGTTGAAGGATCACCAGAATACCAAGCAGGAATCCATCTATTGCTTGTTTCATTTGCAATTGATAAAACATTCCCTGTTTTTCCTCCATAGAACGGTATATACCCATAACCATTATTATTCATATAAAAATCAGTACGGCCTGTTCCTTTAAACAATACTCCCAAAGTAAAGTCTTTATATTTAACTTCACCACCGAACCCATACATAAGTCTTGGTATTGGAGAATAAGACAATGGCACTTTATCATCTTCAGTAATCACGCCATCACCTGTAACATCTTTATATTTAATATCGCCGGGACGAACATTACCAAATTGAGTTGGGCTATTAGTCACATCAAGTTCATCTTTGAAAAGACCTATTGCCTTGTAACCTCTCAAAACATTATATGGTTTATCCTTATATGATAGATAATCATATTTCTGATAAGGTTGCTCCCAGTTAAGAATCTTATTAGTAGAATAAGTGAAATTACCTCTTATCGTAGCAGTTAAATCTTTATTAATTTTTTGAGTATAGCTAACATTACCATCAGCTCCATAACTTCTCATTGAACCAACATTACCATAAGGCATCGTTACAGCTCCTACCCATTCCGGTAGTTGTGTACGTTTTTGAAAAATACCCTCTCTTTTGTCATTAAAAAGATCGACAACAAAAGAAAGATTATCGTTCAAGAATCTTCCTTCAAGTCCAATATCTGCTTTCTTTGATTTTTCCCATTTTAGATTATTTGCTCCAACTACACTCTCTATTAAACCGCTTCCGCCCCAACCGCCGGCAGCATTAGTATTAATAATAGTCAAATAAGGGAAACGGTCGTTAGAAATTCTATCATTACCTACAGTACCATAAGATGCTCTAATTTTGAAGAAATTAAGAGCCGGGATATTGTCTCTTATCCATTGATAATTGGAAGGAATCCATCCAACAGCAATTGAAGGAAAGAAACCGAACTGTTCTCCTTTTTTAAAATTCTCAGAACCTGTGTAACCAAAGTTTCCATCAATCATATAAGTGTCTTTATAACTATAAGTCAATCTTGAGGATAATCCTTGGTATCTTTTTGGTATTGCTGTCATACTTGTTGAATAGGAAGTTGAACTTTCACTACTCATATAATAATATAGTAAACCTCCTACTCTATGGTCATTACCCAAGACTCTGTCATAATTCACTTTAGCCTCAAAATGATATTTTCTCCATTGAGATTGAGTTTTGCTGTATCTTGTATCATAAGCATTGATTTTCTTTACAAGCAATAAAACTCCATCGGCATTTCTTCTCAAAGCATTATAAAGATTAGGCATCTTAGACCTTATTTCTGTAAAATATGATCTATTATCAAAAGCCCCTTGTAAAGATGCAGTAAGACCTTTTACCCAACTGCCAAAATCCTGATTAACTGCGATAGTTGCCAAATTGGAATAACTTTCATCTGTAGCTAAACCGGTATGATTTAATAAAACGTATGGAGAAATTTCATCATTTGTTCCATAAGCCGGGAATTCGCCGGTTGAATACCTTGTTGGAACAGTAAGTGGCGTTAGTTTTGCCTGAGATGACCATAACCAATCAGTGTTTGCCATACCAGGCATATTATTTATTGAAATATAACCATTTACTCCTAAATAAACTGAAGTGCTTTTTGTTACATTAACATCAAGATTAGACCTATAATTGTATGTGTTATAACCAACATTCTTATGATACTTACTGCTTTTATCTTGTTTGTAGGCTGCTGTTTCGTTTGACATACCAAGACTAATAAAATATCTTGCAACGCTACCACCTCCTTGAGCACTTAAATAATAAGTCTGTTGAAGAGAGGTTCTATTCAAAATTTCCTTTTGCCAATCAACATTTGGAAATAAATCAGGGTCAAGTCCATATTTAATAATATTCATTTGAATATCGGAGTACAAAGGCTGTTTACCGGAAACTACAGATGCTTCATTTGCCAGATTGGCATAATCATAGGCATCAAGGTACTCAGGCATCTTATTAAGATAGGACATAGTTAAATTGGCCCTTCCTGTGATTTTAAGCTTTTGTTCTTCACCTCTTTTAGTAGTAATAAGCACAACTCCATTAGCACCTCTTACACCATAGACAGCTGTTGCAGAGGCATCTTTTAAGATAGCAAATGATTCAACATCAGCAGGGTCAACTTGACTTAATGTTCCTTCCAAACCATCAATTAAAACCAAGGCACCACTGCTTGCTCCGAAAGTTCCAATACCACGAACCCAAAATTCAGAAATATTTTTTCCCGGTTCACCACTATTCTGCATTGCAATGACGCCGGCAACTTTACCTCCAAGCATATTATTCAAGGAGGTAGCAGGAGCTTGTAAGCTTTTCACCTCAACATTTTCAACTGCACCAACCACACTGACCTTTCTTTGAGTACCCATACCAATTACGACAGTCTCTTCCAACATATTTTCTGAAGGTTTGAGCTCAACTTTCAAGTTATTTATGCTTTTTACTGCATCATAAATGTAGTCCTCAAGACCTATGAAAGAAAAAATAACTTGGTCCTTTTTGTCAGCTTTAATGGAAAACTTTCCTTTTTCATCAGAAATCCAACCTATACCCGGTTTATTCTTTATAAAAATATTAACTCCCGGAAGAGGCTCTCCTAAATCATCATATACAATACCGGAAATAATAAGTTGGTCTTTATTGTTTGATTTTTCATTTTGCGCAATAAGTGGTAAAGAACACAAAATGAAAAATAGCGAAGAAAAAATATATTTAGTATAATTAAATACATTCCTGTTTTTTATGTTTTTTCTCATGATATTCTATTCTATGGTTAACTTACGAATACAGTAATTATAATAATCTGCAATATATAATGTACCGTCTTCATCAATTTTCATTCCCCAAAAACGATCAAAAAGAGCTACATCAGGTGAGCCGTCAAGATAACCCTTTGTACCCGGTATACCTACAACAGTTGAAACGATACCATCTGTAGATATACTTCTTACACAATAATTGTCTGTATCGCCAACATACATAACTCCGTCTTTGTCAAAACAAATCTGACAAGGATTATTAAACTGAGCTAAATCCTTTGGTCCATCTTCGTGTCCTTTAATACCTGAGCCGGCATATTCCTCAATTCTAAGATTATTTAAATTAATCCTGTAAATCTTATCAGTACCAACAATAGGTCCATCGTTTGGCGCCATTGAAGAGGGGTTAACAAAATAAAGCATGTTCTTTTCAGTAGGATGAAAGCAAAGATATGTTTGCAGCTCCCCCGGAACCTCCTCTTTCAAGATGCCCTCCATAACCAATTCTGTTGTTTTAGCTTTAGGATTAATTTTTATCAATTCTCCATTTGTGGTAATAGTATAAAGCATACTGTCTACATGACACATAGCCAAAGAATATTTTCCTCCGAAATCATATTCGTCCTTTGGGTTAACCTTTGTTGGACTCACTCTTCTTGGCGTCCATTGTTTTTCCGGGTCGAATTCAAAATAATATGGTTGAGAATAAACCGGGAAATATATAACCTCATTCTTTGCATCAGTACATCCTGAAACAACAGAACCGCTTGAATTGACATTCAATAAAGTTGTAACTGAATTCTTTTCTTCATTAAGGAGTCTTGCCCTGAAAGTAAATTCTCCTATCATTATATTTTTTTCCTTATCTACAACCAAATAATATGGTTTATAAAAGCGGGCTTCAGAAAGTGTGCCGTCAACCGTAGCTCCATCTTGATTAGTGCCGCTTATTGTAGATACAATAACCTGTTTTTTATAGTAAAATTCCTTATCATAAACCAATGAATCATTTCCAATAACCACCGATATTTTACAAGTATCTCCGGGTAATTTGGGAGCCAAAACATAAGCCAAATCACCAATTGTTTTAACAACTGTTGCCCGTTTCTTATTAAAATAGACCCTCAATTTAGTATTGTCAGTACCAAAATTCGAACCATTAATTATGACCTGTGTTGCTATTCCTCCTGAATCTGGCATAAAGGTGGTAATTTTTGTCGGCAACCCCGGGTCATAAGGTTTTAAAGTGACCTCTCTTACATTATCTTCCGAGCAGGAAGACAAAAGTCCAACAATGGCAAAGAGTTTTAAGATTAAGTTTCTTTTCATAATAAAAAAAATTTGATTAAGGTATCTATATGTTATCTAAAATATCTCATTAATACTACTGATAGATATAAATGTTCATGGTATAAAATGTCAGGCAGTTTTAATGATTCAATAATGTGTATCTCATTCATTTTTTATCATCTTGGCAAATGGCTTTCTGATGATAGTTTAACAAAATCTTTATTTGTAGTAATAGTTTTACAAAAGATTAATTAATCGATTAAAGTTTCTTATAGTTATATTTATTTAAGTTATTTTCAATAATTGTACGACATTAACTATTATTCTGTATTTACAAACTATAATTTTCATTACATAAAACAGCAAATACAGATTAAATACATTTCTACATTAATTAATGTAAATATAGTATTTTATTGACTATCAAATATAAAACGTTAATAAATCTTTCACTTCTGTCATAATGTTTAAAAACATATATAGCATAAAAGTGGAAATAGTATTCTGTCAATCGATTACATAAAGAAATGACTCTTACTTGAATAATGGATATATTCAAATAAGAGTCAAATAAAAAATATCAATTCATCTGTTATTCTAAAAAACTTTTAGAACAGCAGTGATATAGATTTAAAAAAATCAGCCTTTCACAGCAATCGCTTCAATCTCAACCAAAGCATTCTTAGGCAAAGATTTAACTGCAAAAGCAGAACGAGCAGGGAATGTTTCTCCGAATTGTTTTGAATAGACAGCATTCATATCCGCAAAAAGAGACATATCAGCAAGAAATACTGTTGTTTTAACAACAGTATCAAAGCTATATCCAGCTTCATCAAGGATAGCTTTAATATTTTTGAACGATTGCGTTGTCTGTTCAGTAATTCCACCGGGAGCAAACTCACCTGTTGCAGGATCAACAGGAAGTTGTCCAGAAATAAATAACATTCCATTAACCTCTACGGCTTGGCTATAAGGACCTATAGCTGCAGGAGCATTTGTTGTTGCAATAATTTTTTTCATGTTAAATGTTTGAATTTTATCAAATTTATATTTAAGCAAAAAAATATAATTGATTATTTGTTTAAACTTTAATAATATTTATAACCTTTTTAAGACAATCATTTGTCTAATTCCACCGACATACTTATATAATCTTCATATTGTTTTATTATTCAACTTAATTTCATTTTTAATATCGGGAATGGATTACCTTGTTCGTCTAACTCTTTACGTTCAAATATTTTAAATCCAATATGGAGATAGAATCCTGTTGCTTGAGGATTTTGCTCATTCACATCAACAAACCGTACATTGTATTGAGAAATACCAAGTTCAACCAACTCCCTACCAACTCCTTTGCCAAGATAATCAGGTGAAACAAAAAGCATTTCAATTTTACCGGCTTCAATTCCAATAAAAGCAACAGGCCTTTGATTATCAATTACAATTATTAAAATTTCAATCCCAGACAATCCAATCTTTACAAATTTGGTAAGTTTTTGAATATCATCTTCGCTAAGAAAATGATGAGTAGCTCTAACAGTTGTCTTCCAAAGATTTGTCAAAGAATCGACAAGGATATCTGATCTATCCGGATTTACGATAATCATACTATTTTCTAACAATCAATTATACTATCAATTTTTTAAGTATCATTTTCTTAACTAATTAATTATTACGAAAGATTAGAATATAAAGTCCAATTATTAAGCAACAATAATAATTACAGCAAATAAGAATATGAATATAAAAACAATATAGGTTCTTTTAAAGAAACTAAGCACCGGTACGCTGTCTGATTACTTCATAAAGAAGTATTCCGGCAGCAACAGAAACATTAAGAGAGCCAATTTCTCCAAATTGAGGAATAGAAACCAAAGAATCACAAATCTTAATATTTTCATTGCTGATACCTGTATCTTCTGCGCCCATAACAATCGCAACCGGGTCTTTATAATCATTTATTTTGGTATACGATTGAGAAGCCTTTTCAGAGGCTGCAACAATCTTAAAGCCTGACTGCTGAAGAAATCTGATTGCCTGATAAATACTTTTTTCCCTACAAACAGGAATATGATGAAGAGCTCCCGCAGAAGTCTTGATTGCATCGGCATTAACAGACACACTTCCTTTTTCAGGAATAACTATTGCATCAACACCGGCACATTCACAGGTTCTGGCAATCGCCCCAAAGTTTCTTACATCTGTAATTCCATCAAGCATAACAATAAAAGGCACTTTTCCCTCCTCATAAAGGTTGGGTACAATATCCTCAAGTTTTTGATAGGTAACAGCCGACAGAAAAGCCACAACTCCTTGATGGTTTTTTCTTGTAATTCTATTAAGTCTCTCCATCGGAACATTCTGCATCGGAATGCCTGTGCCCCTTAAAGCAGTAAACAATTCCTTTGCAAGCTCTCCTTCAAGGCCCGTTTTGACCATCACCTTATCTATATCCTTTCCTGCTTGAATAGCTTCAATAACAGCACGGATACCAAAAATCATTTCATTTTTTTCCATATGTTTCTTTAAATATTTCTTTAGTTGTAATACTATAACAACACCCAAATGCTTCGGTTTAGTTTAATTAATACCAAGCAAAACCTTTGCATTGTCAATAGCTTGATTCGTCAATTTTGCTCCACTCAACATTCGTGCTATCTCCTCAATTCTTTCTTCTTTGTTCAGCCTGACAATATGTGATGCTGTAGAATTTTCAGTATCCTCTTTATATACTCTATAATGAACAGTCCCTTTTCCTGCAACCTGAGGCAAATGGGTTATTGTCAAAACCTGCATATAATTTGACATCTCTTTCATTATATTTCCCATCTTATCGGCAATATCTCCCGAGACCCCTGTATCTATTTCATCAAAGATAATGGTAGGAAGAGCCGTCGCATTTGCAATCAATGATTTTATCACAAGCATTAACCTTGATATTTCTCCTCCTGATGCTATCTCTGCCACAGGCATCAATGGCTGATTTTTATTTGCCGCAAACATATAATTCAGAACATCCAATCCTGTCTCGTCAAATGCATGTCTTTGTGTAAATTCCACATCGAACTTTATATTTGGCATTCCAAGAGTTTTCATTTTTTGGACCAATTGTTCAGCAAATTTTTTGGAAGTCTTCTTTCTATTGGAAGACAACAATCCCGCAAGTTCCTTTAAATGAGATGAAGAACTCTCTATTTTACCTTTCAAAGTCTCCAACTGCTCATCCGAATTATCAATTGCCGAAAGTTTTGATGAAACATTTTCCAATACAGCCAGCAAATCCTCTTCAGAAGAGACGTTATGTTTTTGTTCCAATCTATACAATAAATCCAGTCTGTCCTGTACCCAAACCAACCTCTCATTATCGAAACTTATATTTTCCTGCAATGAATCTGTTTCCATTGCAATATCTTTTAAATCTATGTAATCAGACTCCAAACGTTCTAAAAGAGTACATATCTTTGGATAAATCTTATTTATAGACGCCAGTTTTGATTTTGCATCCTTAATCAAAGAGAGTATTGAATCCTGATCCCCGTCAAGTAAACCGTTAACTGTAAAAAGAGTGGTTTTAATCTCCTCTGCATGAGTCAGCATTTCTATTTCACTTTCAAGTTCAGACTGCTCACCTACCTTTAATTTTGCTTCAGAAAGCTGTTCATATTGAAATCTCAGATAATCTGCCTCCTCTTTACTTTTATTAATCTTTTCAGTAAGGATTTTCAGTTCAGTGTTTAAATGACGATATTCATCATAATTTGATTTATATGTTTGAAGTAAATCTTGATTTTTAGCTAAAATGTCAATTACCTTAAGCTGAAAAAGATTTTCCCCCAACAAAAGATTTTGATGTTGAGAATGAATATCAATCAATGAACCGCCAAGCTCTTTCAGCTGATTCAAACTCACCGGAGTATCATTAATAAAGGCTCTTGACTTTCCTGTTGAATAAACTTCACGTCTTATTATACAATGACCATTATCATATTCCAAATCATTGGTATCAAAAAACTGTTTCAGATTGTACTCAGACAAATCAAAGGCAGCCTCTATAACACACTTATTCTCTCCAATTTTCACAGTCTTTGCATCAGAACGCTGGCCTAAAATAAGCGACAATGCGCCAAGAATAATTGATTTTCCAGCACCGGTTTCCCCGGTTAAAACTGAAAATCCCTTTTCCATATCGATACTTAAAGATTCGATAAGGGCATAATTTTGTATATTTAAAGAAATCACCATAATTAATTTCCTGCAGTTCTTATAGTTTTCAATCTATCAGTATATGATGGATAAATATCCTGAAGCAAAGTATAAACAGTCTCCTTTTCCTTTGAGTCTGCTTTTGAATATATATTTACTATTTCATCAATCTTAGAGTCTATAAAATTATCAAGCAATACGCTCTGAGGAGAAGCCGATTTTATATCCTTTAAAGTTTCCAAAGCAGAAGAAATTCTATTTCTTCCCTTTTCCGGATTTTGAGACATATTGTCCAAACCTGATCTGTGATAATCATACCAAAGATTTTCAAAAGATGAAACCGCTTTATCAAGCACAGCATTTACTATTGCAAATCTATTTCTTGGCGATTCATAAGGCTTCCAGCCCTTTTCATTCAGATTTTGGCTCTTGTTTACAACAGACTCAGCAAGTCTAAAATAAGGCTCCCCACCCTTAAGTGAAAAAGATTCATAATCATATCCAATTATCATATATGAATAGAAAGCAAGTACAGCAACTAAATTATCATCGATTGATGTTTCGTTATAAATCAGAGGTTTATTTTCCAAATATTCAAATTCCACATTCTTATCGATAAAATTAAATATCGATGTCATATAAGATGAATTATAAACCGGACGTCTTGCCTGAACCGTCAATTCACAACTATACTTATCTGAAGATGGGACACTTTTTATACTAATCAAAAAAGAACATTCAATTTTTTCATTATTCAAAAAATTATTTGCCGTCCATTTCTGTGAATTTAGAAACTCTGTAACATCTCTTTGCATTGAAGAAAATATTTGAGTGTAAGTACCCTCTATATTTTCCGAATTAACAGATACTTTGGCATTTAGTTCCTGCCCAAGAATCGTTATTCTTGAGAATAATATAAAAACAACAATTATAAGAGACCTATTCATACTTGCTTATAATATTAAAAAGCTATTCAAATATTATATAATCCATAAAAAAGCTATTGTTACAACCATAAACAAACCTCTTTTTCAAATCCTCTTTTCCAACCTCTCTGCAAGCTTATCTACTATATCCTCAGCAACCTCAGTCTTTGGTTTTAAAGGAAAATGAGTAATAATGCCGTTACGCTCCAATATTGTTATTTTATTTGTATCACATTTGAAACCGGCACCATTCTCGCGCAAGGAATTAAGAACTATAAAATCCAAATTTTTCCTCTCCAATTTTCCCAAGGCATTCTCCTGTTCATCATTAGTTTCAAGAGCAAAACCGATAAGTACCTGATTTTTATTTATATTTTTTCCTACAAAAGCAGCAATATCCGGATTTGGAACAAGATTTATTGTCAAATTCTCAGATGTTCTTTTTATTTTCTTATCACTTTTTGCTTCGGGTCTGTAATCAGCCACAGCAGCACAAAGAATAAATGCATCATTAGACTCTATTCTTTTCTTTACCTCATCAAACATTTCAAGAGCAGACTCAACATCAATTCTTTTAATATTTTTATTTTCTGTGGTAATACTCACCGGCCCGGAAATTAAAGTCACCTCAAATCCCCTTTTTGCACACTCTTCTGCCAATGCAAATCCCATTTTTCCGGAAGAATAATTGCCAATAAACCTTACAGGGTCGATCTTCTCATAGGTAGGGCCTGCTGTTATAAGAATTTTTTTGCTCATCTATTTATTATTAAAAAAATCCTCAAGTATTTCGATTATCCTCTCAGGTTCCTCCATTCTACCTTTACCAACTAAATGGCTTGCCAATTCACCTGAAGAGGGTTCAATAATACGATTGCCGTAAGATTTTAAAAGCTCAATGTTTCTTTGTGTAGAAGGGTGAGCAAACATATCCAGGTCCATAGCAGGTGCAACAAAAACCGGCGCCTTAGCCGACAAATAAGTAGTAATAAGCATATTATCGGCAATCCCATTAGCCATCTTACCTATAGTGCTTGCAGTTGCTGGAGCTATAACCATAGCATCAGCCCAAAGTCCCAAATCTACGTGACTGTTCCATGAGCCTGTATTGGCAGTAAAAAACTCACTGACGACAGGTTTACCGCTTAAAGCAGACAATGTAACAGGAGTTATAAATTCTTTGGCGGCAGGAGTCATAACAACTTGAACCTCACATCCTTTTTTAATCAATCCTCTAAGCAGATAAGCAGCTTTATAGGCTGCAATACTTCCGGTGATTCCTAAAATTATATGTTTATCCTTCATATTCCGATCTTTTTTTCCTTGGAAATTTTTTTATCACTTCATCATAAGAATGATCAATTAAAGAATATATTAATTTATCATTCACATCTCTGGATAAATCTATTTGGTTCCAATATTTTTTATTAAAATGAAAAGCACCATCTATTGCTAAATATTTTTCTCTTAATTCTAAAGCATATTCAGGATCACATTTTAAAATTAAGATATCAGGATTGTTTAAGTTGATTAATGCAAACATTTTGTCAACCACCTTGAAAACAAGATTTACCTCGTCAAAAGGGAAACATTCGCTTACAGCCTTTTTGCTCAGACAATATTCTCTAATTTCCTCTATATTCATAATATATACTTTAATAGATTTTATTAGATGTTATTGCAAATAATCATTTCTTTCCTATAATGAGAAAGCAGAAAAATGCAATAATTAATCAAAAAAATCACTTAGCGAAATATTTCCATTTTACTTATTAAAATCTCTTAGTTTAATTTCAGTAAGTACTTTTTTTGTACTTAAAGCAAAATCACCCTGCATCATCCAGCTGTAATAACCCGGATCATTCTTTAAAATATCCGATACAGGTTTGCCCTTGTATTTTCCGAAATTAAAAATTTCCACATTTTTATCATCATAAACAATTCTTCCGGCAAAATCTGCATTTTTATTTTGTGTTGAATATTCAGCAAGAAAATCCACATCATTAACCAAATCATCATATTTATCGAGCTGACCTTTCAAAACCTCATAAGTTGCCAAAGTATCAGCCTGAGCTCCATGAGCACCCTCCAATTCTTTTCCGCAATAAAACTTATAAGCCGCCGACAATGTTCTTTGCTCTTTTTTGTGAAAAATTGTCTGTACGTCAATAAATTTTCTCTGACGCAGATCTATGTCGACACCCGCTCTAAGAATCTCCTCCATAAGCAAAGGCACATCAAATCTATTCGAATTATATCCTGCAATATCACAACCTTCAATATCGTTGGCAATATTTTTTGCTATCTCCTTAAAAGTTGGTTTATCGGCAACCATCTCATTGGTTATTTTATGTATTGCGGTAGCCTCTGCCGGTATTTCTCTTTCAGGATTGACTAAATACGTTGTCGTCACCTCCTTACCATTGGGGTAAACTTTCAAATATGATATTTCTACAATCCTATCTGCTGTAATATTTATTCCTGTAGTTTCCAAATCAAAGAAAACTATTGGATTTTTTAATTTTAGCTGCATTTTAAGTCAGGTTAAAAAAATGAGAAAATATTTTTCTCATATTTATTAATAATAAATAGAGTTTCCCAAACAATAGTGACAAGAACATTTGATTAAGAAACTCTATTTATAAACAATCAATACAATAATATTTTTAGAAATCTGTAAGCATCATAGGCATCAACAACATTAGAATATCTTCATTTTCCTGGTTTGCTTCAGGTAAAATCAAACCTGCCCTTGAAGAATCTGCCAATTCCAATATTACTGAATCTGAAGAAATAGATTTTAATATTTCTATCAAGAATGTTGCTTTAAAACCTATGCTCATCGGTGTACCGTCATAACTTACTGATATATTTTCTATTGCAGAAGTTGAAAAGTCGATGTCCTGAGCAGAGACTACTATCTGATTTTCTGAAAGCTGAAGTTTAACAAGAGAACTTGCAGGATTAGAGAATACGGAAACCCTCCTAAGCACATTCATAAACAGTACTCTGTCAATAATCACCTTGTTTGGATGATTTGTAGGAATGACAGAGGCATAATTAGGGAATCTTCCCTCAATTAAGCGGCAGGTAATCTCAGAAGAGGCAAGCTTAAACATTGCATTCTTGTCATCAAAGATAACCTCGACATCGTTATCCTCTTTAGGAAGCACCGAAGCCAAAAGATTGGCAGGCTTTTTCGGCAATATAAAAGAGGCTTTCATTCCTGCATTTACAGATGTGTTTTTTGCGCGTACAAGTTTGTGAGAGTCCGATGCTACAAATACTATCTCTTCAGGAAAAATATCAAGAAATATACCATTCATCACAGGGCGAAGTTCATCATCCGCAGTTGCAAAAACAGTGCGGTTAATACCGTTAAGCAATACTTGAGGATTTATTGAAAATCTTTCAGATGTTTCGCTCATAGACTTTTTCTGTGGATACTCTTCTCCATTTACCCCCATGAAATTATATTTACCATTTTGGAAATATAAAATAACCTCTAATGTTTCATCATTAATCTCAAATGTCAATGGCTGATCAGGAAGCTCTTTCAAAGGATCCAAAAGATTTTTTGCCGGTACAGCAAACAAACCGTCTCCCTCTGCCTCAATCAAGTCTACAGATGTTACCATTGTAGTGTCTGAATCTGATGCTGTCATTGTTAGCGTATTACCTTTTAGATTAAACAAAAAGTTATCCAAAATGGCCATCGTATTTTTTGAATTTATTACACGATTTATTGCCTGAAGATGAGTCAGGAACAGACCGCTTGAGATTACAAATTTCATAAGGCAAGTATATTTATTATTATTAATTTAATTATTTTTCTTTCTAAAAAGTCTATATTAATTATCACAAAAATAATATAAAAAAGTGAGAATGTAAATCTATAAATTAATATTCACAAAAGAATATAACGCTGTTAGATGGCACAAAATATCTTAAACTGTTGTTTTTACAATCTATAGTTTGTAATGCTTCAATTTGAGTTCCATCATTAGGGTATGAATCTTTTGAATAATTATAAACTTTATAATTACCTTTAATTTTATCTCTGTGATTTACAATCTTTAAATCAACACTTTCATCCTCCTGATTGGCTACAACATATACCCATTTGCCATTAAGAAGTTTAAACCCTGAAGCTGCTAAAAATTCATATCCCGTTTTAATTGGATATATTTCAGACTTTGGAAGTAAAAACCTTGTCATAAGGGAATAAGAATAATACTGGGGTCTAACTTCATAATCGCAGCTTATCGAATCAAAATATGGTTCATCATTATATTCATTTTTCACATATTTCCAAAGACCTAATTGCTGCATTGCTTTATAATCATCATTTTTGGAGTAATATTGGTCTAACAAGCCCCAATAACTGATGCCGCATGCTCCCGCATTAAGAAGATTTAAGGCAATTCTAATCATTAAAACACCTCTTTCATATAAATCTATATCTTTTTGTCTTGAAGCTCCATCACATTGGTTACTTCCAAATTCACCAATATAATGCTGTTTTCCACATAATGCGGCAAGTTCTATATTTTTCTTTTCCCATGCAATAATATCACTGTTTGGGGTATCGTATCCAAAAATATAAGTATGAGAATTAAAAATATCGGCTGCTTTAGATAGTTTATGGCTGCAGCTGTCTAAAAAATAATGTGCACCAACTCCACCATCTGAATTATCGGAGAGGTTGAACTTAATTTTCTTACGAAGTCCCTCTTTTTTAAACCTGTCATCAAGTATTTGGCACATTTTTATATACTCACCAACACCATTGACTTTTCCTTTTCCAATAAATGCCCAATCGGGCTCATTTACCGGTGTTATTTCCTTAATACATGTATATTTTTTATTTAACACAAGATGCTTGACAAGGGCTGCAAAATTTTCAGCCCATTCATTATAGTCATTGGCAGCTACCATCCAATCTCCATAATTTCCCTTACCAAGGAAATGAGACGGCGATGCGCCCCATAATACTATGGTGACATCTATATTTTCCTTCTCAGCCAAATCCAGTACCTTGTAAAGGGATTCCATTTCTATTGAATTAAAAGTAAAATTCACTTCTGTTGTCACATACGGATCATCATTGTCATTTACAGGTTCAAACCAATGAGGCAATACCATTACACGAAAGCTTTGAAGATTCATATCCTTTACTCTTTTCACAATGATATTGTCCCAATCCTCACTCTTAGAGCCATCATTCCTTATCAAATTCTGAGCAAAGAAATGAGGATCAAACTCTGCCCCTATTGACTTCAATTTTACTCCGGTAGATTTTTTAACTTCAAGGATAAGAGATTGAGCATAAAGTTTATTGAAGCAAAGTGTAACAACGCTTAAAATAACAAATAGTATAAAGTTGTTAAACGAAACTCTTTTTGAACTGAATAGGAATATTAAATCATGTAATTTTGCTTTAATTCCCGATATTGACTTGATGCGATTCATTGGCATTATATTCATCTTTTATGACTGAAATATAATAATTTAATTTAAGTATATTACATTATCGTTTCAAATGTTTGATAAATCATTATTTTTTGCACTTTACAAATTTGGCACAAGCAATTTTTCAGACCATATAAACAGGCAAAATTTTTTATCGACTGATTATCAATCATATAAAGCATTTGAAAATTTTCGATTTAAGATTTTCAAATTTTCTTTATCGATTTCACTTTACATATTTGGCATTAATTATTTTCGCCTTTGATATTCAAGCCGGTTCGGTTAAAAATTAAGTTTTCACTGGCTATATTACAATATTAACCGATTAAAAACGATATGTGTATAACATGGAAAACATAATCTCCTTTTAATGGGTTATTTATTGTAAAAGTTTGTTTTATTCCTCTCCAAAAAAACCAATTACCCTTGAATAGATATTGATGATGCTCCATTGTTTATCTTTTCAAGAAGGACTTTTGTAGAGATCCTTTCTGTCATCTCTTTGACATGGGTTATAACTCCAACCTTTTTTCCTTGAAGACGAAGCGACTCCAAAGCATCCATAGCCACAGAAAGAGTTTCCTGATCTAAAGAGCCAAAACCCTCATCGATAAAAAGAGTCTCTATATTCATGTGCTTTCCGGAAAGAGAGGATAATCCTAAGGCTAAGCCCAAAGAAACAAGAAATGTCTCTCCACCTGATAAAGAATAAACAGAGCGCACATTATCACACATATCTCTATCAATAACCTGCAAAGCCAGTTGATTGGGTATTCTTTGAAGCATATATCTTGGAGATATATCCTTAAGATGATAATTGGCATTCTGTAAAAGGACATCCAATGTAAAGCCTTGAGCAAATATCCTGAATTTATTGCCATCGGCAGAGCCAATAGTATCATTCAATTTAGCCCAACGATCTAAAATCTGCCTTTTAGTGCTCAATTCCTCATCAAGTCTATTTCTTTCCAACTCTTTGTTTTGCTGCTCTTTAATTTTAAATTCAAACTCGTTTTTTTTGATTTCAATCGACTCCAATGTTTTCTCCAATTCAACTTTATCATCAAAAAGTTCCTCTTCGGACTTTAGATTTTCAAATACGGATTTTAGATGTTCACTTAAATTATTTTTGTGAGTTTCAAGTGAGGAATTTTCAGCTATTAAGGAATCTGACAGTTTCTTTATTTGTTTCTCCCAACTTTTAACAGCATCACTTGGAATTGAGAATATCTCATCTACAATATCAAAGTCAATATTCAAGTCCTTAGTAATATTTATTTTATCTATAAACATATTAATTTGGCTGCAATAGTCTATTTCCAACTTTTTAGACTCTGCAATTCGGTTTTCTGCATTTGTTTCATCCGACAAGGCAATGCCAATGGTCTTTTCAAAAGATGAAAGAGCCTCTTTACGGGTTTCAATGTCAGCCTTAAGCTCTTTTTCTCTGGCTGCCAACTCCTCTTCCACTTTTGAAATAGGCTTATTGTCAAAATATTTGGACCTTTTGTCTTTAACTTCTTCAATATTTTTTGCTATCAGGCTTAAAGCCTCTGCACTATTCTTAACTAACTTTTCAGAGTTTTCAAAGCCGGTTTTATCTCCTTTTATCTTTTCATTGGTAATAAGGATAGCATTTGCAAGATTGTTATGTTTAATAAAATATTGATTCCAATTATTAGTATTTTTGACAAAATCGGATTGATAAGCATCACAATTTGATTTCCATTGAACCCACCAGTTATCATCTTCAAAGAAAACCTGAATATCTTCACGTAACTGCTTTATTGAAGAGACTGAATTGTTATAAACAATATTGTTCTGCTCAATATTTACCTTTATGTTTAAAATATTATTATTGTCAATATTTTTTTGATTTTCAATATTGCTGTAATTCTTTTTTAATTCATCATTTTTCTCTTTGATATTTGATATTTCAGTATTTGTTTTGTTAAGAAGATCTATTTTTAAACTTACCTCTTCATTTATTTTTCTGATTTCAGCAATCTTATTCGAAATATTGGTTGTGAGATCACTCATATCAATTGTCTCAAAATATGAAAAACTTTTTGACTTTCTCAAATCACTAAATAGTGAATCGGTTTTTATTTTAGAGGCTTCATTATTCTCATTCTTTTCCTTAACAGTTTCTTTATTGTGAGAAATTTCTGACGATAGAGAATTTATTTTTGATATAATCTCCTCTCTTGATATTTGCAGTTTTTTCTTTTCTTGGGTATAAAAATCGAAAGATGAATGAAATACAGATGTTTCCAATGATGAGAATGGGTGAATTTTACTACCACAAACCGGGCATTCCTGATCATCTTTCAAAAGAGCTCTTAATGATTCTACATCTTTCCCTATTCTAAGACGCATTTCATTTTCTATAGTCTCTGTTTGTTCAAGTTTTATATCTTCCTTTATCTTCTGTTCAGACAATAATACCAGCTCTTTCTCTTGAGAAATAATAAGCTGAGAAACACTGTTTATAATCTTGTTATTCTCCTCGACTTCACCTTTCTCATTATCGATACTCTTTGAAATATCCAAAAGAGCTATCAACGAATCTTTTAAAACTTCATTATCCTTATTTTGTTTATTTAAGGCATCGAAGTCCAGCTCCTTAATCTCGGTCTGAAGATTGGATATTTTGTTGTCATTTTCTCTAATAATATTGCCTAATCTGTTTAATTCATTACACAACGAGCTGACATTCTTGTTTAGAGAATCAATCTCACTCAAATATTTTTCAGATTTACTTTTGGCGTCGTCAAAGATTTTTCTTTGTTTAAAAAGCTGTGAAAGAGTTTGAATAATTGTCTGTTGATTTTCAAACAGTGGTTTTAAAGATTTATTTTTATCCAGCCATTCGGCACAAGCACGGTGTTCTTTTTGCTGATCATCAAAGGCTTTTAACGATTTGTCAAGTATGTCTTTATTAATGTCTCTTTCTTTAATCTTATTATCAAGATCTATTTTTGAGGAATCATAATTATTCTGAAGAGAAAGTATATTATTTTCAAGTATTACCGCCTCCTTAATGTCATTGCTGATAGCAGACTTTTTATTATTAAAGTCTTCATAAGTGTTATTGGCTGAAATAATATCATTATTTAGGACCGATATCTTATTCTGAAGCTCTTCAATTCTATTTTTATTGACGGAAATAAATTTCTCATTTTCCTTTATGACTGATAAACAGTTATTTCGTGAAATGTAAATATTTTGAAACTCCCTTATCTCATTAAGTATATCAATTTTTGAGAATATATCTTTTTCAGCCTCAATTTCAGCATTGATTTTCTCTATCTCGTTTTGAGATTTATCTATTTTATCCTGAATATCCTTTTTGTTTTTATACCATTTAATTTGTTCACCATTTTCCTCAATCTCCTTTTTTGTCTTATCAAATAGTTTTTTTGAGTCAGCATGATTTGAAAGAAGTGCTTCATAATCCTCTTTTGGAAGTATATGAAGATCATTCATCTTTTCAATTATAATATCATACGACAACTGTATTTCTTTTTTTTTCTCAAAGACATAACGTGAAATATCGGCAAAGATTTCAGTGCCGGTAATCTTCTCCAAGAGAGATGCTCTTGAGGAGTCGTCAGCCTTAAGAAAAGCAGAAAATTCGCCTTGAGCTAAAAGGACAGCTCTTGAAAACTGATCGTAAGTTAAACCGACCAAGCCCGAAATAACATTTAAAGATTCAGAAAGACCACAAGACAAATCCTTGCTCTTGGTAATGTTATGAATAGAATAGTTTACGCTTTGAATTTTGCCATTAGGCTTATTTTTTGAACGTCTTACCATCCATCTAACTCTATAGGAATCACCATCAACGGCAATAAACTCCGCTTCGGCATATCCCTCAGAAGAGCCTCTTCTAAGCAATGTAACAGAACTATTAGAGGATATGACTTGATTGTCGACATCCTTAATAGCCTTATTGACTGCGCTTTTCAATCGTGGAGTTGTATTATAAAGTGCAAGACAAAGAGTATCAAGAATTGTGGACTTGCCTGAACCCGTTGGACCGGATATGGTGTATATACCGCTCGATAAAAGAGGTTCCTTTGTGAAATCAACTTCAAATTCACCATCCAATGACGCAATGTTTTTTCCTCTAATGGCTAAAATTTTCATAGAAAACAATATAAAACTAATTAATCAATCGAGAAGCGTAACATCCTCTACAACATGGGAGAACAAATCTTTTAAATCAGTGGGCAGCTCAGTATTCCATTTAGAAAAATATGCTTTTTCAAGCATTTGTTCCGGAGTGATTTCAAGAACTTTATCCAAATGAACGATTTGCCCGCTGTCTTGATTTTCAGAATCAGGATAATAGGACTTTGCACGGCAGAAAAGGACATTCTTATTCTTTAAAGCCTCTATCATATCGTTCTGAAATATTGGATCAGGAGAATTGAATAATATGTTTATCTCCAAATATGGGGGCTGCATTAAACTATCATCCTTGTTAGGAAGTTTATCAATTTGCGAAAGCACCTCTTCCTTTGGCATTGGGTTGTCATTGGTGCCAATTCTGATTAAATCAATAAATCTTGGAATAGAAATATCTTTTATATCCAATTTTTCACCGGTGTGAACAAGCAAAATTTTATGACTGTAGTTTATTTCTGAAAAGGATAAAGGAAGAATGCTTCCTGAATATCTGACATTGTCGCAGTTCCCAACTTTTTGGGCTTTATGAATATGGCCTAAAGCTGTATAGGAAAAAGAGTTTGCAAATATGGATTTGTCAACGACTTCGAGACCTCCTCGGATCACTCTTTCAGAATCGGATATTTCAGCACCTCCTGCATGAAGATGTCCCATAGCTATGACAGGAAGTGAATCTTTATTAATTTCATTTATCTTTTTCTCGAGATTTGAATAGAAACTTGTTATTCCCTCTTCATAACTGTAGTTATTCAAAGTACCGATATAATCTGAAGGTCTAAGAAATGGCACAGCAAGAACATATCCTATCACTTTTGAAGAGTTGTCTCTGATTTTTACAATAAGAGAATCATAATCCACCTGCCCATTGCAATCTTTCTTTACGTTTCCTACAATATGCACCCTAATAAGACGCATCACATCTGAAGGAGCCTCCAAACGTGATGCGCTATCATGATTTCCCGCAGTAATTATAATCTGCAAGAAAGGATTTTCATAAGTTACCTGAGCAAGGAAATTATATAATAAAGATTGTGATTCGGAAGATGGATTTGCAACATCAAAAATATCCCCCGAAATTAAAAGAGCATCGGGAGAATTATCTTTAACTGTTGTTTTAAGCCATTCAAAAAACTTTATATGTTCCTGCGTTCTGTCATGATCATAAAACTTTTGACCAATATGCCAGTCGGCAGTATGTATAAATTTCATCAGAATTTTATATCTATTAATTATAAGTGAATCAATGCAAAATATATAATATATCTGAGCTTAAAAAATTTATTTCAAATAATTTATTATTCAACATATAGAACCAAACCTTTAAGATATTCACCCTCAGGATGGTAAATATTGATTGGATGATCGGCAGGCTGAGTCATTTGATGAATAATTCTTACTCTTCGTCCCGATTGAGCGGCAGCAGAGAAGACAGCAAGGCGAAAATTCTCTTTAGTAACTACCTGAGAACAGGAGAAAGTAAACAATATGCCACCAGGCTTGATTTTCTCAAAAGCCTTCGCATTAAGCTTTCTATATCCTTGCAAAGCGTTGCGAAGTACATTTTTATGCTTGGCAAAGGCGGGAGGATCAAGAATAATCAAGTCATATTGGTCGCCCATCCTATCAAGATATTTAAAAGCATCTTCAGCAAAAGCCTCATGTCTTTCATCACCCGGGAAATTGAGTTCTACATTCTTATTTGTCAGATCAATTGCTTTGGCAGAGCTGTCAACAGAATGAACAAGCTTGGCATCTCCTCTCATAGCATAAAAAGAGAAGCCTCCGGTATAACAGAACATATTTAAAACAGACCTACCTTTTGAATACTTCTCAAGAAGAGAACGATTTTCTCTTTGGTCAACAAAGAAGCCTGTTTTTTGTCCTCTGAGCCAGTCAACATGAAACTTAAGACCGTTTTCAACAGCAACATCAAGCTGATTGACACCACCGATAAGGTATCCGTTTTCTGCACCAAGCTCGGCTTTATAAGGAAGAGTCGTTTCAGATTTATAATAAACATTTTCAATCTCGGCACCGGCAACCTCAACTAAAGCTTTGGCAAGAGCCTCTCTTACAAAGTGCATACCAGGAGCATGAGCCTGCATAACTGCAGTGTGGGCATAAACATCTATTACCAATCCGGGAAGATAATCACCCTCTCCATGCACAAGACGATAAGTATTGTTATACTCTCCATTTACAAGACCAAGAGTTTTTCTTAAATCAAAAGCTACTTGAAGTCTTTTTTTCCAAAAGTCATCATTTATCTCCTCCTTTTCAAAAGAAAGAATTCTAACTGCAATGCTTCCTATTTGGTAATGCCCAATCCCAATAAAATTGCCCTTCGAATCAATCACCTCAACAAAGTCACCCTCTTCAGGCTGAGTTTCAAAACGAGCGATAGCTCCCGAAAAGACCCAAGGATGAAATCTCTTTAAAGACTCTTCTTTGCCTGGTTTTAATTGTATTTTAGTATAGTTTGTCATAATCATTTAAAAAAGAGTTTGAACAAATCGTTCCCGTTAGCAAAAATTACTAATCCAAAAAGAATAACCATTCCTGTAATTTGAGCATATTCCATAAACTTTTCACTTGGTTTTCTTCTTGCTATTATCTCATAGAGAAGAAATAACACATGGCCGCCGTCTAAAGCCGGAATAGGCAGGATGTTCATGAAACCAAGCATGATTGAAAGAAAAGCCAAAAGGTTCCAAAAATCATACCAATTCCAAACAGATGGGAAAATATTGCCTATTGCAACAAAGCCGCCAAGACTCTGAGCCCCCTCTTTGGTAAAAATATATTTTAATGAACTTACATATCCAACAAGACGGTCAATTCCTTTGGATATTCCGGCAGGAATAGCCTCGAAGAAAGAATATTTTTTTGTTACCAAGTTAAACATCTCGGAAACATTTTTGATTCTTACACCTGTCATGCCATCTTCATTTACCATAACAGGCAATTGCATCAATTCACCGTTTCTATAGAAAGATAGTTCAATCTCTTTGCCCTTATTTAGAGCCAATTGTTGACTGACCTTTGGCTGAGAAAGTGTAGGAATATTGTTTACAGCAACAACACTGTCGTTTGCAATTAATCCTGCTTTTTCTGCGCTGCTTTTTGGAGTGACTTCCTTAATAACTAAAGGGAAAATTTCGGAAGCGAACATTGTATTTGATGCAATGATTTTCTGCATGAAATCGACAGGCATCTCAAGTGTCAATTCAGAGCCGTTTCTCAAAACTGTAACGTTCTTTGCTTCTCCGATGGTCTGAACATTTAACAGTTCCATAGGGACTCCGTCAACAGCGAGAATTATATCACCATCTTTGAAGCCGGCCTGTTGTGCTACTTGGGAGAACTCCATTCCTGCTTTGGCATTTTTTAATGGCAGATAAGTTTCTCCCCAGTGATAAGCAATGGCAGCATATATAACCATTGCAAGAATAAAATTGAAAAGAACTCCTCCAATCATTATCATAAGTCTCGGGAAAGCTCCTTTGGCTCTAAATTCATAAGACTTTGCCGGTTGAGACATTTGATCTTTGTCCATAGATTCATCTATCATTCCGGCTATCTTAACATAGCCTCCTAATGGAAGCCAGCCAATACCATATTCTGTATCACTCTTTTTAGGCTTAAATTTAAACAACGAAAACCAAGGATTGAAGAAAAGATAAAATTTCTCTACTCTGACTTTAAATATTCTGGCAAAAATAAAATGCCCGAATTCGTGAACTATTACCAGAATAGATAATGCAAGCACAAGTTGCAATGCTTTTATTAAGACTGTCTCCATCAAGATTAAAATTTTTCAAAAGATATAAAAATGTATATATCAATGATATGTTAATAATATTTATTTAAGTAACGATTTAGCCAATTCTCTTGTTTCTTTATCTGTAGCAACATAATCCTCATAAGACGGTTGCCTAATCATCGATATTTTAGCAAGAGTTTCCTCTATAATTAAAGGCATTTGCATAAACCTGCATTTGCCATTTAAAAATGCATCTACTACAATCTCATTTGCAGCATTTAAAATACACGGACGATTTCCTCCGCTTTTCATTGCATCATATGCCAATTGCAGATTAGGAAATTTGATTAAATCAGGCTTTTCAAATGTAAGAGAGGAATAGTCAGAAATGGAAAGACGCTGATTTATCCTACTTTCCATTCTATTTGGATATGAAAGAGCATAAGCAATAGGAACTTTCATATCAGGCATTCCTAACTGAGCTTTAATCGAACCATCACCAAACTGAACCATGGAATGAACAATGGACTGAGGATGAACAACAACCTCTATTTTTGAGGGGTCGATACCAAAAAGCCATTTTGCCTCGATAACTTCAAAACCTTTGTTCATCAAAGAGGCTGAATCTATAGTGATTTTAGCTCCCATTTTCCATTTAGGATGTTTTAAGGCTTCACTCACGGTAACATATTCCAATTCCTCTTTTTTTAATGTCCTGAATGGACCGCCTGATGCTGTAATAATTAATTTTTCAACAGGATTATGGAATTCCCCGGATAAACATTGAAAAATTGCAGAATGTTCTGAATCAATTGGCAATATAGGTGTATTATATTGCTTTGCTAAATCATTAATTAACTCACCGGCTACCACTAAAGTCTCTTTATTTGCAAGAGCAATCACTTTGCCTGCTTTAATTGCCTCTATAGTAGGCTCAAGTCCGGCATAACCAACCATCGCAGTTACTACAATATCAACAACAGAAGATTTAACGCACTGACAAACCGCATCTTTTCCTGTGTAGACTTTTATTGGGAAATTAGTTAATGAGTCTTTTACATATTTATAATGTTTTTCATTTACTATTACTACCGAATCAGGAAGAAACTTCTTAGCCTGAGAGATAAGTAAGTCGGCATTATTGTTGGCTGTAAGCAAATAAACTTCGAAATTATCGGGATGTTCATTAATTACCTCCAAAGTCTGCGTTCCAATCGAACCGGTAGAACCAAGTATGGCTATCTGTTTTTTCATATAATATTTTAGAAATTAATATATTCTTCCGGATTTACCGGAATGCCCTTATGCCAAAGCTGATAATTAAGGTTCGGCTGTTCTTGTGAAAGTTTATCACTTGCAACATTTCCAAAAACACTTCCTCCGGTGAGATGTGTTCCAATCTTTCTAATTGGCTCGGCAAGATTCTTGAAAATTGATACAAAATCATTGCTGTGCTGAATATTTACAACATATCCGTCTTCTATTGTATAGCCAATATAAACTATTGTACCGTCAAGAGGAGTCGAAATGGATGAATTTTTAGCACAAAGTATTGAAAGTCCAAATTGATTATTTAAAGGATCGAATTTTTGAGAAATCACCCCCCTTACCGGAGCATTAAAAATCAATCCATCTGTTGGCAAGGATGAAGAAAGTATAGTCAAATTGTATTTTTCCTCCTCTTCAAATTTGTCGACAAACTGCTTTTCTCGCTCTGTTCTTTTGGCAAGTATCTCATTTTTAACAATAGAATCGGATGATATATTCAAAACAGAATCTACAGGCATAATAGAGTCAAAACTTACATTCCCGCTTAAAATATTCTTGATATTCTCTAAATAAAGCTCCCTTCTTAAATTCTGTTCGGCAAGAGAATCTATCCTAATGTTGTTGTCAATTAATTCTGAACGCAAATCATTATCCATATAACCGGGAAGAAGAGTCTTTAATGGAGTCCCTATTAATAAAGAAATGATTATTACAATAAAAATAACAGATATAATCATTGATGCAATAATCGCAGACAACTGTGACAGCCTGAATGAAAACACCTCTTCCAAGGTACTTTCATTTAAAAACGTAAGTCTATATTTAAATCTGATTTTCTGCCAAAAATGTTTTAGATGTTTCTTTTCAAACTTCATCTGACTGCATTTATATTATAAAATAAAAAAAGTGCCT